>NZ_CYGX02000198.1 GCF_900019265.1 Paraburkholderia ribeironis | reverse complement strand
CGGTCTCGTGGGCTCGGCAGGCAAGGAACGCCGCTTGACGAACGTGGCGGCAGGGTCTGCCGCGACGGATGCGGTGAACGTGAGCCAGCTGCAATCGGAAGACGCCAAGGTGAATACGGAGGGCGCAGCGACGGCGGCGGCGCTCGGCGGCGGTTCGACCTTCAATACGACGACAGGCACGATCTCCGCGCCGACCTACGTGCTGAACGACGGCAACACGACCGTGACCAACGTGGGCAGCGCAATCACGAACCTCGACGGCCGCGTGACGCAGAACACGACGGACATCAGCAACATCGAGACGCAGATCAACAGTGGCTCGATCGGTCTGGTGCAGCAGGATCAATCGACACGCACCATCACGGTCGCGAAGGGCACGGACGGTACGGTCGTGGACTTCACGGGCACGGCGGGGGCGCGCAGGCTGACAGGGCTGCTCAACGGCAACATGAATGCATCGAGCACCGATGCAGTGAACGGCGCGCAGCTGTACAACGTGTCGGCAGTCGGCGGCGAATGCGCTCGGGGGCGGTTCGACGGTGAACAACGACGGTACGATCA
>NZ_CYGX02000112.1 GCF_900019265.1 Paraburkholderia ribeironis | reverse complement strand
CGACTTCCGGCGCATGCAGCGCGTACAGCCTGGTCTTGTCCTTCGGCTTTTGCGACAGAACCCGCTTCGTCCTGGCGATCAGCTCCAGCAGCGCAGTACGGCTTGAGTCTGCCACCTGGGTGACCTGCCGTTCAACGTCGCGCATGACGCCGCCAACGCGCGAACGCAGCGTGCGCAATGCCTTCCTCATGCGCTTGTACTGCTTCGCGTGAGCATAGCGGCCAATCTGAAGCCCCAGGCGCGGCGCCTCGCGGTTGTAGTTCTGCCGCAGCTTCAGGCCATGACGTGCGGCCGCCTTCACCAGATGTTCGCCGCACCGCTCGATCAATCGGGAATCGGTTGGATGGGCAATGGCCTTCTCCATGACTGTCGTCTCGACGATCACGCGCTTCACGCTCGAGGCCTTGAGAACACCGGCACGTTTCGCTGCTTCGATCGTCTCGGCCAGCAGCTCTTCAACGCCGGCTTCGCCCAGGCGCTTCCTCCAGCGCGTCAGGCTCGACGGGTCGATTGGCGGCTCCGTCTGCAGATACGTCTCGCCCGTAAAGACCTGCCAGTTGGGGTTCTCAACCCATTGCCAGACGACCTCTTCGTCGGACAGGTCAAACGCNNGCCCAGCCGTTCCCAGTTGATCACGTCAGTCAGGCGTACCAATGGATGCTTCAGGTTGATCTGTTCGCGCAGCGGATGCCGCAAGAAATCTTGTTCCGGTACAGGTGTCTTCGGACCCATCTGCACCTCGTCAAAAAATGCAGGATTCACGCGTTAATGTGCCAGGTTCCTGCAAATCTCACAACACCATTTCGCCTTCAAAGCCTCACCCTGCAAGGCTTCGAAGATTGTTCAGGTCGAACTACGTACGGGTCTCGACGCAAGACCAAGATGCCAGCAAACAGCTAGCGCAATTGCGTGCGGTTGGATGCAACCGTGTTTTTTCTGAGAAAGTTTTTGGCACGAGGCGGGCTCATCCACAACTCGACCAGGTGATCGAACGCTTGCGAGCCGGTGACGCGATCGTCGTGACACGTCTTGACCGGCTGGCTCGCAGTTTTCGTGATCTGCTTGGGATCGTTGCACGCATTCATGATGCTGGCGCAGGCCTGCGCAGCCTCGTCGAGCCGTGGGCGGATACCACGACGTCTGCAGGCGGCATAGTGCTAACCGTTTTTAATGGTATCGCCGAGTTTGAGCGCAAGCTGATTGTTGAGCGCGCTAGCACGGGGCGTGCGGCGGCAATGGCCCGCGGCACGAAATTCGGCCGCAAAGCGGTGCTTGGTTCCGCACAGGTAGAACATATATATCGCCTCGTCGACGAAGGCAATACGAGTATGCGGGGAATTGCAAATTTGTTCGGCATTCACCGATCAACCCTCTTTCGCCTCCTGTCGCGGCACGCCGCAAATGCAAGTTGAACACACTGTCGTTATGGCACCATCCGTCCGTGCCCATAATGCAATATGCCAATGCGATCGCCATTTGTGCCTTGACCCACAGCCGTTGATGGTGTTTGATGAGTTGCTCAGACCGCGTCAAGCATGGCGCCGTCAGTGACCCTGCCCTCGTTTACGCATCCCTTAATCGAGGGCATCAGGCAACTCGCTGTTCAGCGAGCCAGTTCTTTTCAAACGTCATGGGGCTGACGTACCCGAGCGTCGAGTGTAGTCGATGGGCATTGTAGAAGCACAGCCAATCAAGCACCTCGTGCATTGCCCCAGGCGGGATGAGTTCAGGCTGCCGCGGAGCGGTGTTAAAGCGGCTTTGTCGCGGTAAGGATCGAGGGGCGAGCGAGATTGTTATACAAAGTACTGCTTATATTGCGAGGTCGTAGAATTGATCAGCGGCGGACGGATGGGTGCCCATCGCGACAAGGCCGCAGCCCGCCGGTATTTCGAGAAATCGATCGATCAGAACGGGGAACCCGACACCGTGACAATCGACAGGAGCGGCGCCAGTCTCGCCGCGCTCGAAGGGCAGCAGGAAATCGATGGT
>NZ_CYGX02000076.1 GCF_900019265.1 Paraburkholderia ribeironis | reverse complement strand
CGCAAGTACCGGCGCCGGCCGTGACTGCGCCGCCGGCGCCGGTACTTGCGGGAAAACCCGCTTCCGTGAACAGCGCAAAGCCCGCCGGGGACACATCCCGCACTGTCACCGGCAAGGTCGCCTCTGCCCAGGCGCCTTCGTCCGCCCGTCCGAAGCCGCAACCCGTGCAGCATGTCGAGCAGGTCCGCGGACGCAAGCATGATGAGCCGCCGCGTCGCGGCTCGAACCAGGTATCGGCGGCAATGACTGCGCAGCTCGTCAAGGAATCCTCCAAGCCCGACCCGTCGCTGCCGTTGCCGCCCAACAGCAGCTACAAGGGCACGCCTGGCAAAAGCTCGAACCCGGTCGCGGCGGCGATGACCGATCAGTTGGTCAGGGAATCTTCCAGAGTCAATCCCGCGCCGCCGGAGCAATTCGGCAAGCACTGACCGGCCGAGCGCGGCGCGCAGCGTGGTGCGGTCGCTGCGCGCCTGTGCCGAAGCCGTTCGGATCGCCAGTCCCGGCTGGCGTCACGGCCGTGACGCGACCTCGTCCAGATGCGCCAGCAGGTCGGCCGGATCGTCGTAGACCCGCAGCGCGCCCGCCCGCTCGAGTTCCTCCGTACCGTATCCGCCCGACAGCAAACCGACGCCCAGCGACCGGCAACGGCGCGCGGCGAGCATGTCCCAGATGCTGTCGCCGACCACGACCGTGTGCTCGATCGGAACGCCTAGCCGCTGCGCCGCGGCGATGAACAGGTCCGGATCCGGCTTGGCGTATTTGACATCGTCGCGCGTCACGACCACTGCCTTCGCTGGGTCGACGCCGAGCGCCTCCAGATTGAGCGCCGCGGTCTCCATGCGCCCGCTGGTCGCCACCGCCCACGGCGTGCCGGCTTGCGTCAGCGCATCGAGCAATGCGCGGGCGCCCGGCAGCGGGCACACCTGCGCGCGCAAACGCCGATATGCGGCGGCATGCGCATGTCGCAGCCGCTCGCCCCGTTCGACGCTGATCTCGCCATGCGTCTCGCGCAGAAGCTGATTGGTGAAGAGGCCGCCGCTCATGCCGATCTTGCGATGAATCCGCCATACCGACAGTGCAATGCCTTCGCTGTCCAGCGCTTCCTTCCAGGCCAGCACGTGCTGGTAGACGCTATCGACGAGCGTGCCGTCGAGATCGAATAGAAACGATGTCTGGATGTGCATGGCGGGCTCCGGTGATGGCGGGTGTTGTCAATATGCCATGTATTGGATCGCCGAAGCCGGCTTGGCGCGCGGCCGCGCTTCGCTACGGCAAGACCGGCTGCATCGCAGGCTCGTCTTCACCCTCCCCAACCCGTTCGATCAGCTCCGAGGTGAGCCCCAACTGCTCCCGCAGCCCCACCCAACCTTGCGGCGTGACCTGCACCGCGCGGGAATCGCGTGCGCGGCGCAGCCACCCTTTCGAGCAGAGCAGATCCAGCAACCCGACTCCGAGCGGCCCGGCCAGATGATGACGTCGCTCCGTCCAGTCGAGACATTGACGCGCGATGCCGTGGCGGCCAGGTCTTAACACCTCGACATCGAGCCCCATGCCGTGGAACCATGCCGCGCCTGCCGAGGTGAGCTCGAACGTCTTGTCATGTGCGGGCAGAAGAAAGCCGCGCCGCATCAGACACTGCGTGATCGCAACACCGGTCTGGCCCGCGAGATGGTCGTAGCAACAACGCGCCACGCGCAACTTCTGCGCTTGCGGGCCAGGCGCCCGGCGCCGCACGGTTTGCCGCGCCCCGATCGACGCAAGGCTTTCGAGCGCGCATGCCACTTGCGCGTCCGCGAGCCTGTAATAGCGATGGCGTCCTTGCTGCTCGACGGCAACGAGCCCGCCATCCAGCAGCTTCGCGAGATGGCTGCTCGCCGTCTGCGCGGTCACGCCAGCGGCATAGGCCAACTCGCCCGCGGGCAGCGCGCGGCCATCGGCGAGCGCCATCAGCATCGCGGCGCGTGCGGCGTCTGCAATCAGGAATGCGGTAGCGGACAGATTGGGCTGCGCGGACATGACGGTCTCCGGGTTGTCAGATTGAGCATAGCGCCATCGATGCCCGCATGTTTCGATACGCGTCGAAGCATCGCCCCTCGCCCGCATTCGATACTGCCGCGATACGAACCAATCAAGGGATGGCGCGGATGGACCACGACCGCCAGCAACGACGGGTACTTCTGGCCACGAGCCTCAGCTACGTGATCGTCATTCTCGATACGTCGATCGTGAATGTGGCGCTGGAGCGGATCGCGACCGGTCTGGCCGGCGGCGTCTCAGGACTGCAGTGGGTGGTGAACGCCTATACGCTTGTTTTTGCCAGCCTGTTGCTGACCGGCGGGACGCTCAGCGACCGGTTCGGCGCGCGTGGCGTCTATATCGGCGGCCTCGCGGCATTCACCGTCGCGTCGGCGCTGTGCGGCTTCGCACCCAGCCTCGCCGTGCTGATCACCGCCCGTGCGCTGCAAGGCGTGGGGGCGGCGCTGCTGGTCCCCGCGTCGATGACCCTCATCAACCAGACATGGTCGAATCCACGCGAGCGCGCGGCGGTCTTCGGCATGTGGGCCGGACTCGGCGGCGTGGCGATGGCCTCGGGGCCTTTGCTCGGTGGCGTGCTGATCGGCCTGAGCGGCTGGCGCAGTATCTTTCTGGCCAACGTGCCGATCGGTATCGCGGGCATCTTCATGGCGTGGCGGGTCGCGCGGCGCTCGTCCCCAACGACCGTGCGCAGGTTGGACGTGGCGGGACAGCTTGCGGGCATGGCCGCGCTTGCATTGCTGAACGTCTCGCTCATCGAGGCACCGGTCTACGGCTGGGGTTCCGCGACGATGATCGGATGCGTCGCGGCAACGCTCGTGGCGAGCGCGGTGTTCGTCACGATCGAATCCCGCCACGCGCAGCCGATGCTGCCGTTGACTCTGTTTCGCGACCGGGTCTTCTCCGGTTGCGTCATCGTGTCGATGGTGTCGGCCTTCACGGTTTATGGACTCCTCTTCAACCTCAGCCTCTACTTTCAGCAGCAACGCGGCTATACGCCTCTGCACGCCGGTCTGGCGTTTCTGCCGTTGACCGTGGTCGTGCCGGCCGGCAGTCTGCTGGCGCGGCGCGCGGTGCAGTGGCTCGGGTCGCGGTGGTTGATCGTGGGTGCCCTGTTGCTGGCCGCCAGCGGCTATCTCGCGCTGAGTGCGATTGGTCCATCGGCTCGCGATGGCCTGCTTGCGTTGCCGTTGCCGGCGATTGGCTTCGCCGCGAGCCTCATCACGCCGGCGACCACCGTTGCGCTGATGGCCTGCGTCGACGGTAGTCGGGCGGGCCTCGCGGCCGGCGTGCTGAACGCGGCGCGCCAGACTGGCGCGGCGCTGGGCGTGGCGATTTCGGGAGTGTTGATCGCGACGCGGCCGTCGTTCATCGAAGGCATGCGGGCAAGCCTGCTGATCGCGGCGATGCTATCGATGATCGCTGGCATGGTCTGGTGGCGCGCGTCCGCGCAAGCCGATGCTGTGTGCGGCGACGGCGACGGCAACTCGACGCGCGACCGTCTGGGGTACCGCAAGGCCAGGTGATTGGCCAAGACTGCATTCGCGTGCCAGCCGTTTGCGATGCCGTCAAGGTGAGCATGCGTCACGCGTTCCGATTGGGCTTTTAGTACAGCTTGGGTGGCGACGTACGCCTCGCTTTCTATCAGGCGTGCGTGCTGCCCTTTTGCATCATCGCGCGTGCGTCGGGCGATCGTCTTCACGCACGACGCTGGACGCGGGGCAGTAATCGCCGGCCGGCTGGTCGTGCTACCGCGCTTTGCCCCGAGCGCCTTTGCTGGCAGCGCCGGCGCGCGGCGCCTCTTTCCCCGCGGGCGCGCCGCCACCGTTCATCTGCTCCAGCCACGACAAAGTATCGACGTACGACAGAAACTGTTTCAGATACTCCGGTGACAACTCGCGCATCAACGACAGCGACCGATGCACGAGGCTGCTCGAATTGAGCGGCCCGGCATTGCCGGGCACTTGCGCGAGCGACTGACGCAACTGTTTCTCGGTGCGGACTTTGGACCAGACTTCCCGGAAGTAATCGAGCGCCGGCAGTTCCGGATACGAAGCAGCGCCAGCGCCATCGCGATCCGCCATCAGCGCATGACGCTCGATGTGCTCGATCAGACCCGCGAGCGCCCCGTTGTTGGCCCCGCTCGAAGCAGACCCGGGTGCGGCATGCATTTCGGCCCTCACGGCATCGGCGCGCTCAATCTCCTCTGTATAGGCGTCAAGTAGTCCTGACAACCGGTCGTCGAGGATACGTCGCGTCGCACCGCCGTGAGTGGCCGCGCGCCGCTCCAGCGCCGCGATGAAATGAAAGCGGACCGGATTCAGACGATCGGCGCCGCGCTCGCGCCAGGCTTCGAGCGTCGCGCGGGCGCGGCTCGTCACCGCGCCATCGCTGCTGTCGTCGCGCTCGCCGTTATGCACCGGGCTTCACCGTCGCAGTCGAAGGTCTCGGCACCGGCGCGATTTCCACGCGACGGTTTTTGGCCCGTCCCTGGTCGTCGGCATTCGAGCTCACGGGTTGCTGCGAACCGAACGCAGCCGCGAATACCGAGGACGCCGGCACGCCCACTTCGATCAACGCACGCGTCACCGTCAGCGCGCGCTGGGCCGACAGCTCCCAGTTGTCGGCGAAACGCCGGTTGCCTTCGCGCAAGCGCTGGTCATCGGTAAAACCGCTCACCATCAGGATTTCGTCGTTGGCGCGCAGGTAGGCGGACAGCGGTCCGGCCAGGCTCTTCAGCAGATCGCGGCCCTGCGGCTGCAACTGATCGGAATTCAGCGCGAACAACACGTTGCCGCTGATGCCGATGCGTCCATTGACGAGCGTGACTCGTCCCGCCGCCAACGGACCGGCCAGCGCCTGCTCCAGCGTCTTGCGGCGCTGCGTTTCCCTCTGCCGCTGCTTGACCTCCTGGTCGAGCTTGCTCGATAGCTCGAGCTGCACGCCGATCACGCCCACCAGAATCAGTACGAAGGCGCCCAGCAGCACTGACATCAGATCGCCGAACACAGGCCAGATCGGCGCGACCGGTTCCACGCCGCCGTCGATTTCCTCACTCATACCGCGTCGGCTCCGGCGGACGCACGCTGGCCCGCGAGCTGTTGCAGGTCTTCGACGATCTGTTTCTGCGACATCACACTCAGGTCGATCACTTCGCGCGCCTGCGCAACGTAGTAGGCCAGCTGTTCGTCACTGCGCGCAAGCGACCGGTCCAGCGCGGTTTCGATCCGCTGCAGATGCGCGACCAGCTTGTCGTTCGATTCGCCGAACACCTGCACGGCCACACCGAACGCTTCGCCGAGACTCGCCACTTCGACCGCGCTGCCGGTGACTTGCGCGGCGACCGCGCCGAGCTTGCCGGTCTCCTGTTCGAGGTGATCGGTGAAGCGTGTGCCGACGCGCTCCAGCAGATCCGCCGACGTCGCGACCAGCGCATCGACTGCTGTGCGCTGCTCGGTCGACGCATGGTTCACCGCATCGAGCAGCGTCTCGAGCGTCTCCAGCAAACGGCTGCGCTCCTGCAGCATCGCGGTATCGCGGACCATGCTGTCGGAGAGCTTCTGGCGCAATTCGGCGACCACTTCGGCCGCGGCCTTCGGCGCTTCCGACGCGGCCTGCACGAGTCGGCCGATCTCCGCGATCGTGTCGCTCGCATGCGCCTGCGTCTGCGCCGAGATATCGCGCGCTGTCTGCGCGAGCGTCTCGCAGATGGCCTGCTGCTGGCTCGCGGTGCGTGCGCCCGTCTGCTGCCACTGCTCGCTCAGCATCGCGGCCATCGAACCGAGCGTGTCGGTCCATGCGGCGAGGCGCTGTTCGTCGCGTGCGGCCAGTTCGGCCTGCAGGTTCGCCGCGGCCTTCGGCGCTTCCGACGCCGCTTGCACGAGTCGGTCGATTTCGGCGATCGTCTCGCTTGCATGTACCTTCGTCTGTGCCGAGATATCGTGCGCGGTCTGTGCGAGCGTCTCGCAGATCGCCTGCTGCTGGCTCGCGGTGCGTGCGCCCGTCTGTTCCCACTGCGCGCTCAGCGTCGCGGCCATCGCGCCGAGCGCGTCGGTCCACGCGGCGAGGCGCTGTTCGTCGCGCGACGCCAGTTGCGTCTGCAAATCAGCATGTGACTGACCCACCGTGCGCAGCAACGACGCCGCATGCTGCTCGAAGCTTGCGGCGGCCAGCGCCAGCGCTTGCTGGTTGTGCGCGGCCAGCGTCTCGCCCGCGCTCTGCTGGCGCGCCAGCGCATCGTTCCATGCTTGCGACACGCCGCCTGCCGTCGCGTCGAGGCGCGCGGAGATGCCGTCGAGCAGCGCGGCCGAGCGTTGTTCGAAGGTCTCGGTGACGCGCTCGAGCGAAGCGCGCAGATGCCCGGCCTGCGCTTCGTTCGATCGTTGCTGCGCGGCCAGCGCGTTGTTCCAGATGCCGGCGACGTTCGCGCTGGTGGTCTCGAAGCCGCTCGACAGTCCGTCGAGTTGCCGTTGCACCGCCTGCGCCACCGTCTCGTGCAACCCGGCGCTCTCGCGTGCAAGGCCAGCCAGCGTGGCTTGCATCACCGGCTGGAGCGCCGCGCCGGCGGCGTGCGCGCTGTCGGCGACGCTGTCCTTCAACGACTGCTCGACGGCGCCGGCGAGGCGCAGATACGCGCTCTCGGTCTTGCGATGGAAGGCGTCCTGGCTCGCGATCTGCCGCTCGCTCAGTGCGGCGCTCTGTTGTTCGAGCGCGGCCATCATCATTTGCAGCCGCTCGACCAGCGTGGGCATCACCTCGGCCTGGCGCTGCAGGAGCCTGAAGCTTTCCTCGCGCTGATGCGTCTGCGAGTAGACGCGCAAGCTCGTCGCGATCTTCATGTCGAGTATCTGCGCGGCTTCGAGCCGCTCGCGCCGGTACAACGCGGACAGCAGCCCCAGCATCGCCGAGCTCGCCACGCCCGCGATCGAGGTGCCGAACGCAAAGCCGAGCCCCTTGACCGGCGCCGCCAGCGACGCGCGAATCGCCTGCAGGTCGGTTGCGCTCTCCAGCGCCATACCGGTGCCGCGCAGCGTCACCACCATCCCGAGCAGCGTGCCCAGCATGCCCAGCAACACCAGCAGACCGACGAGGTACGGCGTCAGCGCCGGCCCCGGCAAGCCCACGCGCTCGCCTTCGATGCGCAGCCGCGCCGCGTTGCGCAGGCTCGGATGCAATGGGTCGAGCCACGCGGCAAGGCTCGGCGGCGGCCCGGACAAACCGCCGAGCGCACGCGTCAACGTGGCGGTCGCCTGACTGTAGCGGCGCAATTCGAGCGCCCCCGCCACGTAGCACACGCCGATCAGCAGCGTGACAGCCAGCGCCAGCGGGTTCGAACCAACATAACTGGCGGCGATCCAGCACACAGCGGCGAGACCGGCCAGAAACACAACGAGATCAATACGATATCTGGACATAGTGTCTCAGTTAGCGGACGCGAAGAGCCGCGAGCAGCCCCTCGACCGGTTGAAAACGAACCTCCAGTTCGGCAAGCAGGACGCTCTGCATGTCCTGACGGAAAACCTCCAGCCACCCATCGGGCGTGACAGCAACGGCTTGCCCGCAGGTTGCGTCGGTCCCAGCGGCGAGCGCCTGTTGCGCGGCTTCGCGCAGACGCTCGAAGTGCCCGGCCAGCAAGCCAGGCACGGCAGCCAGCAGGGTCCGCTCGCGCTCGCCGAGCGCGCGCTCCATCACCGCATCCAGCAGCGCGAGCCGCGCCATCGCGGGCGTGCGCGTGGCCAACATGCCGCGCAGACGGCCGCGCAGATTGGCGACGCCTGTCTCCATCGACTGCTGGATCGCGAGGTAGCGTTGACGAAACACCGCGTAGTCGGGCGCAACCGCCGCGTCCATCGATACGCGTTGTGCTGGCGCGCGCCCACGACGACGCGCCGCGCCGAGCACGCTGTCGCCGACTACTGCGTCGGTCAGCGAGCGGCGCACGCGCATGCACTCGTCCTCCTCGGCGCTGCCGAACACGCGCGCACCCGCGGCGACGGCGGGCGGAGCGCCGTTCAGCGCCGACGACAGCGCAATCGCATCGGTCCAGCCAAGCCATTGGCTCAGCCGGTCCGACAACGATTGCCTTGATTCGCTGACATCGATATCCGCCAGACGAGCCAACAGGCGAATCAGCGCGGGGCCGCTGAGCGCAGTACGCTGGGGGGCTTGCAACATACCACCGGAGTCGAAAAAAAGTCAGCAGTTTACACGCTGATGGGATCGAGGCTGGTGTCAGTCGATCCGCGCGGCGCATTTTGAGCATGGGCGATGCGCTTTTCGCCGTTCGCTGCGCGATCAATGCGCCGTTGCCGGTAAGATGAAGACCCGCTCCCAGCCGGCTGCCCGAACCCTCGTCGACTGGCCGCGGCGATCTTCGAACACAATCAATCAAACAAGGCGGACCAGCAGCATGAAATTCGATACCGTCGTGCTCGGCGCGGGCATTGTAGGCGTGTGCGTAGCCGTGCATCTGCAGAAACGTGGCCGGCAGGTCGCGCTGATCGACCGCAAACTGCCCGGCAATGAAACCTCGTTCGGCAACGCCGGGCTGATCCAGCGCGAAGGCGTCTATCCGTACGCATTTCCGCGCGGACTCGGCACCCTGCTGCGCTATGCGCGCAACCAGTCGCCGGACGTTCGCTACCACGCCGACGCCATGCTCAAGACCGCGCCGTTTCTCTGGCGATACTGGCGCAACTCTCATCCGGCCACGCATGCCGCAATCGCGAAGTCGTACTCGACGCTGATTGAACATTGCGTGAGCGAACACCGCGCGCTCGCCGCGGATGCCGGCGCAAGCGCACTATTGCGCCCGATCGGCTGGATCAAGGTGTTTCGCACCGAGGCGGCGCAGCAGGCGGAAGTCCGGCTCGCCGAACAGTGGCATCAGGAATATGGCGTCGCGTTCGGGGCGCTCGACGCAGCGCGTTTGCAGCAGATGGAACCTGACCTCGATACGAGCCTGCATGGCGGCCTGCACTATCCCGAGGCCGATTCCGTGAGCGACCCCAATGCGCTCGTGACCGCGTACGCGAAGTACTTCGAAGCATTGGGCGGACGGTTTTTTATCGGCGACGCCAACACGCTGCGCGACGCGTGGCAGGTCGACACCGAAGCCGGAACGATCACGGCCGGCTCGGCGGTCGTCGCGTTGGGACCGTGGTCGGATCGCGTGAGCGCGCGGCTCGGCTATCGGCTGCCGCTTGCTGTCAAGCGTGGATACCACATGCACTACGCAGCACAGCGAGGCGCCCAGCTGAATCATCCGGTGCTGGATGTCGAGAACGGCTATCTGCTCGCGCCGATGGCGCGCGGCATCCGGCTCACCACCGGCGCGGAAATCGCGCGGCGCGACGCGGCCAAAACGCCGACGCAACTCGCGGCGGTCGAGCCGATTGCGCGCACGCTGTTTCCATTGGGCGAGCGTCTCGACAACGAACCCTGGATGGGCGGCCGCCCTTGCACGCCGGACATGATGCCGATCATCGGGCCCGCGAACCGGCATCAGGGTCTGTGGTTCGCTTTCGGCCACGCGCATCACGGACTGACGCTCGGTCCGATCACCGGCCGGTTGATCGCCGAGATGATGACCGGTGAGCAGACTCTGGTGAACCCGCAGCCGTTCCGTGTGGAGCGGTTCTAACCGCGGTCTGAAGCTGACGCCGGTCCGTGCCCGGCCGCAGCGCGCGGCCGGCGACGCGAACCGGAACGCGCTCGGCCTCGATCCGCGCTTCTTCTTTGTGGTGTTGCTTGCGGCGTTGCCACTGAAAGTGCTGTCTCGCCGCCGACAAGCATCCGAACGACCCCGTGGCAGTCAGCCTCGCTGGCATCTATCACAATCTGCTACGTCGCCAGGCCGACGTGTGAGACGAGTCCGCACGAACAAACCGCGAATGCAATAAAAAACGCCGCGGACCAACAGCTCCGCGGCGTTTCGTCGGATCAGGCGACGCTCAGGCCGTCACCACCACTCTGCGCGGCGACAGCACCGACACTGCGAAGCTCACGACGATATTGACCACCAGTGCGATCAGCCCGATATACAGCGGATAGACCGAGTCGCCGAAATGCAGCGCGTAGACCGGCTTGAGCCCTTGCGAGATCGCAAGCCCGGTGCCGGTCACGATGCCGATCAGCCAGCCGACGAACAGACCCTGCGTGTTCAGGCGGCGCGTGTACAACGTGAACACGATTGCCGGGAAAATCTGCAGAATCCACACACCGCCCAGCAACTGCAGATCGATCGCGTATTGCGTCGGCAGGAACACGATGAACAGCAGCGCGCCGAACTTCACCACCAGCGAAACCAGCTTCGCCGTAGAGGCCTCTTTCTCAGGCGTGATAGTCGGCGAGACCAGCGGACGCCACAGATTGCGCGTGAACAGATTGGCCGCGCCGATCGACATGATCGCGGCAGGCACCAGCGCGCTGATCGCGATCGCGGCAGCCGCGAAGCCGACGAACCACGCCGGGAACAGCGTGCCGAACAACGCCGGCACCACGTCCGATGCCGACTTCACGTTGACATCGGCGGCAATCGCCATATAGCCGAGCAGCGCGATCAAACCGAGCAGCAGCGTGTAGGCCGGCAGGAAAATCGCATTCTTGCGTACCGTCTTCGCCGACGCGGACGACAGCACCGCCGTCATCGTATGCGGATACATGAACGCCGCCAGCGCCGAACCCAACGCGAGCGAAGCAAACGCAGTGAACTGCGACGGCTTCAGAATGATGCCGGTGGCGCCGCCCTTGGCCTTGAAATGCGCATCGGCCGCGTCGAACACGTGCCCGTAGCCGCCGAGCTTCGCCGGAATCAGCCACACCGCCGCGATCACTACGATGTAGATCATGATGTCCTTCACGAACGCGATCATCGCCGGCGCGCGCAGGCCGCTTGAATACGTATAGAGCGCGAGGACCACGAACGCGACGATCAACGGCATTTCGCCGCTCACGCCGAGCCCCTTGATCACGACCTGCATGCCGACCAGCTGCAGCGCGATATACGGCATCGTCGCGACGATG
>NZ_CYGX02000196.1 GCF_900019265.1 Paraburkholderia ribeironis | reverse complement strand
TTTATGTGAATATGTGTGTTTTTTTTTTCAAGCAGAAGACGGCATACGAGATGCTCAGGAGTCTCGTGGGCTCGGATCTCGCCAGCATGAAGACCCGCGCGGAGCGACGGGGAGACACCATCATCGTCAACGGTGCCAAGCGTTTCTGCTCGGGCGCGGGTGTGAGTGACTACATTTACGCCTTGGTGCGTACCGGTCCGGAAGATGCTCGCTATCGCAATCTGACTTTACTGCTGATTCCTCCGGGGCACGCTGGCGTGACCATTGAACCCATCAATGGGCTGGGTCTGAAAGGATTTCCGACGACTGACGTGACGTTCGATAACGTTGAACTGCCTTTGTCCAGCATCGTTGGCGGGGAAGAGAAATGGAACGGCGCCTGGCCAATGGTCGTTGGCTCCGGACTTGACGTCGAAAAACTGGAGGTGGCTGCGATGGCGATTGGCATTGGCCAGGCTGCACTTGACGACGCGTGGACCTACGCCGGAGAACGGCAACAGTTTGGCAAACCTGTCGGCCACTATCAGTCAGTGCAGCATAAGCTCGCGGAGATGAAAACGCACCTGCACGCGGCCCGTCTGATGCTTTATCACGCCGCACAACTGGCAGACAAACGCCTGCCCTGCACGGGTGAGACATCAATGGCAAAACTGTTCGCCACGGAAGCTGGAAAGATGATCGCACTCGAGTGCCAGACGATCTTCGGTGCGTATGGATACGTCAAGGATTTCGACGTGGAGCGTTACGTGCGGGACTCGCTCGCCTTGCCGATTATCGGTGGCTCGTCTGCCATAC
>NZ_CYGX02000073.1:28614-28812 GCF_900019265.1 Paraburkholderia ribeironis | reverse complement strand
GCCTCAGGTGCGGCAGCGTGATGTAGAAGAACATCGAGAACGGACCCGCGCCGTCGATGCGCGCCGCCTCCTTCTGCTCCTGATCGAGCGACTGGATCGCGGTGAACAGGATCAGGAACGCGAACGGCAGCCACTGCCACGCGACGATCATGATCACGGCCGTCAACGGATAGTCGGCAAACCAGTCGACCGGCTGCA
>NZ_CYGX02000073.1:0-28604 GCF_900019265.1 Paraburkholderia ribeironis | reverse complement strand
GGATCGCCATCCACAGCACCAGCACCGCAACCGACGGCGTGACCAGCCAGCGGGCGGAATTGGCTTTGCGGATTTCGCGTTCTTTTTCTGTCTGAGGATGGGCATGCATGAGAGGCAGGCGCAAAGGACGCATGATTGACCACCTGTTTGGTAATGCGCGGGCGCGTGTCCGCGTCAGCCGCATACATCTGCGCAACATCGGCCGATATCGCGGCGCGCGGCGGGCTCGGCCCGCTGTGCTGCGTGAGCCGGCCGACAGACGTCGGCCGGCGCGTGCCACGCCACTCGCGTGGCTGTCTTTACTTCTGGTAGCCGGCCTGCTTCACCGCGCGGTCCGCGGTCGCATTGCCGGCCGCCAGCGCCTGGTCGACCGTCATCTGACCGGCGACCGCGCCGGAGATGCTCTGACCGACCACCGTGCCGAACGACTGGAACTCAGGAATCCCAACGAACTGCACGCCGGTGTACGGCACCGGCTTGAGGGTCGGGTGATCGGGGTCCGCCGTCTGGATCGCCTTCAGCACGAAATCGCCAAAGGGTGCCGCCTGCTTGTACTCGGGGCGCGCGTATGTCGATTGGCGCGTGCCGGGCGGCACCGAGGCCCAGCCTTCATCCTTCGCAACCAGTTCGATGTACTGCTTCGAGGTCGCCCACTCAATGAACTTTTTCGCCGAGTCGGCCTGCTTCGACGATTTCGGAATCGCCAGCGCCCAGGCCCACAGCCAATGCGAACCCTTCGGCGTGACTGCGACCGGCGCCGCGGCGAAGCCGACCTTGTCGGCGATCTGCGATTGCTGCTTGTTGTAGAGCATGCCCGCCGCGACCGTCGCGTCGATCCACATGCCGCACTTGCCCGAGGACATCAGCGTGAGGTTTTCATTGAAGCCGTTCGAGCTCGCTCCCGGAGGGCCGTCTTTCTTCAGCAGATCGACGTAGAACGTCATCGCCTTTTTCCATTCCGGCGACGTCAGCTGCGCGTTCCACTTCTCGTCGAACCAGCGTGCGCCGAACGTGTTCGCGACCGTCGTCGCATACGCCATGTTCTCGCCCCAGCCCGCCTTGCCGCGCAGACAGATACCGTACTGGCCGTTGGCCTTGTTGGTGAGCTTGTCGGCGAATTGCGCGATCTGGTCGTAGGTCGGCTGATCTGGCATTTTCAGGCCCGCCTTGTCGAACAGATCCTTGCGGTAATAGGTCATCGAGCTTTCTACATAGAACGGCAGCGCGTACAGCTGGCCGTTGGCGGACAGGCCGTCGCGGGCCGTCTTCACGACGTCGTTCAGGTCGTAGTCGGCGGGCAGGTTGGTCAGCGGCAGGAGCCAGCCGCGCTTGCCCCATTGCGGCGTTTCATAGGCGCCGATCGTCATCACGTCGAACTGGCCGCTGCCGGTCGTGATATCGGTGGTGGCGCGCTGACGCAGCACGTTTTCTTCGAGAATCACCCAGTTCAGCTTGATGTCCGGATTCGCCTTTTCAAACGCGGGCGAGAGCTTCTTCAGCTCGATCATGTCCGGATTGTTCAATGTCGCGATCGTCACCGTCGCAGCCGACGCGCTCAACGCGAAGCATGCGGCAGCACCGGCACTGGCCGCCTTCAGAGCGCATTTGAAAACTGGTTTCATGTCTTGTCTCCTTTCTCATACGTTATGTGATGCTGCGTTTGTTCTACGAAACTGACGCTGGTTACGCGTGGGCGACGCGCCCTCAGTCAGTTCCTCCCAATCAGCTCATCCAGTTGCCGCCGTCGACGTTCAGGGTTTGCGCGGTGATGTAGTCGGCGTCCGCCGACGCGAGAAACAGCGCAGCACCGGTCAGATCGTCCGGCACACCCATGCGGCCGAGCGGCACCGCTGCGCCGACCAGACGCTTCTTCTCGCCGAGCGGACGGTTTTCGTAGCGGGCGAACAGCGCGTCGACTTCGTTCCACATCGGCGTATCGACCACGCCTGGCGCGATGCCGTTCACGTTGATCCGGTGTGGCGCGAGCGCCAGCGCGGCCGATTGCGTGTAGCTGAGCACGGCCGCCTTGGTCGCGCAGTAGTGCGACACCAGCGCCTCGCCGCGCCGTCCGGCCTGCGACGACATATTGATGATCTTGCCGCCGTGGCCCTGCTCGACCATCTTGCGCGCGACCGCTTGCATCAGGAAGAACATGCCCTTCACGTTGACCGCGAAGAGGCGGTCGAACACGTCCCAGGATTCGTCGAGGAGCGGGCGCATATCGAAGAGCGCCGCATTGTTGAACAGAATGTCGAGCTGGCCGAAGCGCGCGAGCGTGCTCGCCACGATGCGCTCGATATCGTCGCGGCGCGTGACGTCGGCACTGACGTTCAGCACGCGCTCGCCGTAGGCGGTGCGCAGCGCGTCGCCAAAACTGTCCGCCGGCTTGACGTCGACCAGCACGCAGCGCGCGCCCTCGTCCAGATAGCGCCGGGCCACGGCCTCGCCGATGCCGCTTGCCGCGCCCGTCAGAATGGCCACCTTGTCCTGCAATCGTGCCGCCACCGCATGTCTCCGGTTCGTTCTGTTTCTTGATGCGCAGTGAGCGAACGCTCATCGCGCGAACAATTGCTCGATTGGTGATCGAATGATCGGATACGGACCGGGTCATGTCAAGGCGCTCGACCAGATTTCGATGGTGCAGCGCGGTAGGACTTTCGCTGCGGCGTCCTCACCTAAGGAACACTAGTACGGGAAATCGAAGACGACCAATCCGCATTCTGAGAAGCCGCTGACAAATATTCGAGATACGTTATATCATTGCGACCTCGCTTCGCTTCGAAGCCCTTCGAAGCTTTTACCGCCGCTTGATTGTCACTTCGCCGCTTCCGCCCGGAGGTCCACACCGATGGCCATGTCGATTGCAGAAAACCGTGCCGTGCGACTCGCGCATGCCGAAGCCCACGCCGCGTTGCATGGACTCGCACTGACGCCGCTGCGCCGTCAGGTGTACGCGGCGATCGTCGCCAGCGAGCGGCCGATCGGCGCCTACGAGCTGCTCGAAGCGCTCGCGCCGCAGCGCGGACGGATGCCGCCTACGACTGTGTATCGCGCGCTCGACTTTCTGCTCGCGCATGGCTTCGTGCACAGGATCGAATCGAAGAACGCGTTCGTAGCCTGCTGCGAAATCGGCGTGCCGCATCGCAGCCAGTTTCTGATGTGCGATGGCTGCGGCGCGACCGTCGAAATCCCCGGCGACGACCTCGCCGATCAGCTATCGCATAGCGCGCCGGCACACGGCTTCGAAGTGCATCGCCAGGTGATCGAACTGAGCGGCCTGTGCGCGTTGTGCGCCCACGCGGCGCGCTCGGCCGGCGGCCCCGCATGAAGCCTTGCGCGAAGCGTCGCATGATGCCTCTCATGAAGCCGTACATCAGGCGCAGCGCCCGATGTCGCGCATGAAAGCGCTGATGACTGCGGCCTGAACGCCAGCCGCCAGCCGAAGCAGTCCGCCCTAACGTTTGTGGTTCATTCAACTCTCACGCAGAACTCTCACGCAGCAGGAAACAACGATGAAAATAATCGGCTCGATGTTGATCGGGGCGCACCGTATGCTGAGGCTGTCGAAGTACGTGGCCGCAGGCGCGGCGGCATTCGCGTGCGCCCACAGTGCATGCGCCGCCGACGCGAAAATCCCGGTGGTCGCGGCGGAGAATTTTTACGGCGACGTCGTGCAGCAGTTGGGTGGCGATCGCGTCGACGTAACCAGCATCCTCAGCAATCCGGACCAGGACCCGCATCTGTTCGAGGCCAGTCCGAAGACCGCACGCGCGTTGCAGCAGGCGAGCCTTGTGGTCTACAACGGCGCCGACTACGATCCGTGGATGGCAAAATTGCTGGCCGCATCGAAAGGGGCGAAGCGCACGACGATCGTCGCCGCGGAGCTTACAGGCAAGAAGAGCGGTGATAATCCGCACCTCTGGTATGACCCGACGACCATGCCCAAAGTCGCACGCGCGGTCAGCGAGGCGCTCGTCGCGGCAGACCCGGCGCACAAGTCGGCGTATGAAGCGAACCTCGCGAAGTTTCTCGACTCGCTCAAGCCGATCGACGCCAAGGTCGCCGAGTTGCGCGGCCGCTATGCGGGCGTGCCGGTCACGGCAACCGAGCCGGTGTTCGGCTATATGTCGGACGCGGTAGGCCTGACGATGCGCAATCAGCGTTTCCAGCTTGCCGCGATGAACGACACCGAAACCAGCGCAGCCGATATCGCCGCGTTCGAACGCGACCTGCGTGATAAGCGCGTGCGCGTTCTGATCTACAACAGCCAGGCAACTGAGGCCCTGACCCAACGCATGTTGAAGCTCGCGCAGCAATCGCAGGTGCCGACCTTGAACGTCACCGAAACCCAGCCGGCCGGCAAGACCTATCAGACGTGGATGCTCACGCAGCTCGACGCGCTGGGCGCAGCGCTGGCCTCGGGCGGCGCGAACGGTGCAAACAGTGCGAACGGTGCGAACGGTGCAAAGGCGGCAGCGAGCACCAAAGGAAAAACCCCATGACTTCGACTGGCCACAACGCGCCGGGCGGCGCGCCCACGGACGCATCCAGCCAGGCTGCGCACGCCGCGCCAGTGCTCGAACTCGAGCACGTGACGCTCGAACTCGGCGGACGCACGATTCTGCGCGACACCGGCTTCGCGGTGAACCAGGGCGAATTCATCGGCGTGCTCGGGCCGAACGGCGCGGGCAAGACCACGCTGATGCGCGCCGTGCTCGGCCTCGTGCCGGCCGCCCATGGCGCGATCCGCGTGCTGGGGCAGCCGGTCGAGCGCGGCAACGCGTCGATCGGCTATATGCCGCAGACGCGCAGCGCGCTCGCTGGCCGCCGCGTGCGCGGCCGCGACTTCGTCGCGATGGCCGCCGATGGCCATCGGTGGGGCCTGCCGCATGCGGATGCCAAAACGCGCGCCGACGTCGAACGCGTGCTCGATCTGGTCGGCGGCAGCAAGCTGGCCGCGCGGCCGCTGTCCGAACTGTCGGGCGGCGAGCGTCAGCGGCTGCTGCTCGCGCAATGCCTGCTCGGCAAGCCGAAACTGCTGTTGCTGGACGAACCGCTGATCAGCCTCGATCCGCATCATCAGAAGAACGTGGTCGAACTCGTGCGCCGCGTGCAGCAGGAACTCGGCATTGCCGTGCTGTTCTCAGCGCACGAACTGAATCCGCTCTTGAACTCGCTCGATCGCGTGCTGTATCTCGGCAGCGGCGTCGCGGCGCTCGGCACCGTCGACGAGGTGATCACGCGACCCGTGCTGTCGCGGCTCTACGGTTCGCCGATCGACGTGATGCGCGTGAACGGCCGCATCTTCGTGATGTCGGGCGGCGTCGAAGTCGAGAAGCACGATCACGAGCATGAACACGACGAGGACGGCGCTCATAGCCACTCGCATTCGCACGGCCATGCGCATGGCCGCTCACACCAGCACGACTCACGCGACGGACACACGCACGATGTTTGAATACGATTTCATGGTGAACGCATTCGCGGCGTCGGGGATCGTCGCGGTGCTGGCCGGCGTGGTGGGCTATTTTCTGGTGATGCGCGGACAGACCTTCGCCGGCCACGCGCTCTCGCACGTCGGTTTCACCGGCGCGACCGGCGCGGTGCTGATCGGCATCTCGCCGATCTGGGGGATGATCGGCTTCACGCTCGCGGCGGGTGTCGGCATGGGCGCGCTCGGTGAGCGGCTGGCCGGACGCGATGTGGCGATCGGCGTGATCCTGTCGCTCTCGCTCGGCTTCGGCCTGCTGTTTCTACACTTCTTCACCGCGTATGCGACGCAGGTCACGGCGCTGCTGTTCGGCAACGTGCTCGGCGTGAATGCCGCGACGCTCGGCGTGCTCGCGGCATTGGGCGTCGTCAGTTTGGGCGCGCTCGCGGCGATCATGCGGCCGTTGCTGTTCGCTTCGTTGCAGCCGGAATTGGCCGAAGCCAAGGGCGTGTCGCTGCGTCTGGTGTCGGTGCTGTTTCTCGCGATCGCCGCGCTGGCCGTGGCCGCGTGCACGCAGATCGTCGGCGTGCTGCTGGTGTTCACGCTGATGGTCGGCCCGGCCGCCGCGGCGCAGAACCTGACCACGCGGCTGTCGAGCGGTGTCGTGCTCGCCGCCGCCTGCGCGCTCGTGCAGGCGTGGCTGGGTCTGACGCTGGCGTTCTATACCGATTGGCCGACGAGCTTCTGGATCACCGTGTTGTCGGCGGTGGTGTATGGCGGGAGTTTGTTGAGGGGGCGTTGAGCCATGTTGCGGTGACGCCCCAGTGACATCGCACTGGCAATGCGCCGCAGGCGGATGATTCGATGGCGGCAGCCCAGCCGCGTGCCGCCGCCATCGTCCCGTCGAACTGCGCAGGCATCACCCGAGCAGCACCTTCGCGTGATGCGCGATGTGATCCTCGATGAACGTGGAGATGAAGTAATAGCCATGGTCATACCCGGCATGACGGCGCAACGTCAGCGGCTGCCCGGCGGCCTGGCAGGCCGCTTCGAAAACATCCGGATACAGTTGCTCCGCAAGGAACTGGTCCGCGAGTCCCTGATCGACCAGAATCCCTGCCGCGAATTTGTGCGATGCCTGCGCCACCAGTTCGCTCGCGTCGTACTGCTACCACGTTTCGCGGTTCTCGCCCAGATAGCCGCTGAATGCTTTCTTGCCCCACGGGCAGCGCATCGGCGCGGCAATCGGCGCGAACGCCGACACCGACCGATAGATCTGCGGATTGCGCAGCGCCAGCATCAACGCGCCGTGACCGCCCATCGAATGGCCGAAGATGCCAAGGCGCGCGCCGTCGATCGGCAGACCGGCCAGCACCGTTTCGCGCAGCTCGTCACGCACGTACGAGTACATCCGATAGTGCTGCGCCCACGGCTCACGCGTCGCGTCGACGTAAAAGCCTGCGCCTACGCCGAAGTCCCACGCCGCGCTTTCGCCCGGCACACCTGCGCCGCGCGGGCTGGTATCCGGCGCGATCAGCGCGATGCCGTGCTGCGCCGCGAAGCGCTGCGCGCCGGCCTTCATCGGAAAGGTTTCTTCCGTGCACGTGAGACCCGCGAGATAGAACAGCGCGGGCACCTTCGCGTTGGCTTGCAACGCCTGCGGCGGCAGATACACCGCGAAGCGCATCGGCAGGCCGATGGTGCTCGAGTCGTGCCGGTAGAAACGCTGCTCGCCGCCGTGGCAGGCGTGCGACGACAAAAGTTCAGGCATCGTTAAGCTCTCCTTATGTGCCGTGTCAGTGCGGGATGAATGCCGGGTCAGTGCTGCATCAGTAGAGAACGACCGAGCGGATCGACTCGCCCCTCTTCATCAGGTCGAAGCCTTCGTTGATGCGTTCGAGCGGCAGACGGTGCGTGATCAGATCGTCGATATTGATCTTGCCTTCCATGTACCAGTCGACGATCTTCGGCACGTCGGTGCGGCCGCGCGCACCGCCGAACGCCGAGCCCTTCCACTCGCGGCCCGTCACCAGCTGGAACGGACGCGTGCTGATCTCCTCGCCCGCCGCCGCCACGCCGATGATGAACGACTGGCCCCAGCCCTTGTGCGTGCATTCGAGCGCCTGGCGCATCACCTTGGTATTGCCGATGCATTCGAACGAATAGTCCGCGCCGCCATCGGTGAGTTGCACGATGTGATCGACCACGTTCTCCACTTCATTCGGGTTGATGAAGTGCGTCATGCCGAACTTCTTCGCCAGCTCGACACGGCCTGGGTTGAGATCGACGCCGATAATCTTGTCCGCGCCCACCATCTTCGCGCCTTGAATCACATTGAGGCCGATGCCGCCCAGACCGAACACCACCACGTTCGCACCCGCCTCGACCTTCGCCGAGTACACCACGGCGCCCACGCCGGTCGTCACGCCACAGCCGATGTAGCAGATCTTGTCGAACGGCGCGTCTTCACGCACCTTCGCCACCGCGATCTCCGGCACGACGATGTAGTTCGAGAACGTCGAGGTGCCCATGTAGTGAAACAGCGGCTTGCCATCCAGCGAGAAACGCGAGGTCGCGTCCGGCATCAGCCCCTTGCCCTGCGTCGCACGGATCGCCTGACAGAGATTGGTCTTGCGCGACAGGCAGAACTTGCACTGGCGGCATTCCGGCGTGTACAGCGGAATCACGTGATCGCCCTTCTTCAGCGTGCCGACGCCCGGTCCCGTATCGACGATCACGCCTGCGCCCTCGTGGCCGAGAATCGCCGGGAAGATGCCTTCGGGGTCCGCACCGGACAGCGTGTAATAGTCGGTGTGACAGATACCCGTCGCCTTCACTTCGATCAGGACCTCACCGGCGCGCGGCCCTTCCAGATCGACCTCTTCGATCGTCAACGGGGCGCCGGCTTTCCATGCGATTGCTGCTTTGGTTTTCATCGTCAATGCTCCTGTGAGTCTGTGAATGCAACGCGCGTCGCGCTTCGATACGTCGCGGCGAACGGGTGTGGCGTTTGGCACGCTGGGCCTGATACGTATGACGCCTGTGAGATATCTGTGCGATGTCTGTGCAACGCCTGCCGTCACGCCTGTCACGCGCCGACCGGCAACGCGGGCCGGGCTCCAGCATAACGTGCGAAAAGCGTAATGGTATTGCAAAGCGCGTCACGGCATTGTCCGCAACTGACATGACGTGGGCTAACGCGGCGTCGTAGCGCCGAACCAGCTTTCAACCCGGCCGTACAGATCGACAAAGCGCCCATAGCGTTCGGCAAGCGCCACATCGCCTTGCGGACTCGCGACGCGGGTCGCGCCCGGCGCGAGCGCGGCGAGATCTCCCGCGTGCCAATGGCCGCTCGCGAGGCCACCGAGAATGGCGGCGCCACGCGGCGCGGCGTTTGGACAATCAACCGCATACAGGTCGGCGTTCAGCGCATCGGCAAGCAGTTGACGCCAACGCGCATCGACGGAACCACCGCCAGCGAGCTTCAACGTGGTCACCGGCGCGCCGCTCGCGCGAATTGCATCGAGCCCGGCGCGCAGCGAGAACGCGACCCCTTCGAACGCGGCGCGCATCATCGTGCCGCGCGTGTGATCGAGCGCGAGGCCGAGCCAGCCGCCGCGCGCCAGCGGGTTGAGCCACGGCGTGCGCTCGCCTGTGAGGTATGGAAGGAAGGTCAGGCCGGCTGCGGTGTTGGCGGTGTTGGCGGTGTTGCTGTCAGCGCTTGCGCTCGAGCCCATCGTTTCGCCGAACGCATCACGATAAGCATCGGCCCATTCATACCCGAGCCATCCACGAACCCGCTCCAACGCGATGCCAACGTTCTGCATCGCTGCCATCCGATACCAGTGATCGCTCGCCGCCCGATAGCGATGCAAGCCCTTGACGGCGGCGGGCGCCTGCGCAGCGAGCACGACGATCTGTCCGCCGGTGCCGGTGGTAAGCAACGCGTCGCCATCGTGCACCAGTCCGCTGCCGAGCGCCGCGCACGGCGTATCCGCAGCGCCGGTCGCGAGCACGATGCCGGCGCGCAGACCAAGCGCCTGCGCCGCCTGCGGCGACAACACGCCCCCCGCCGCATACGACGGCGCCAATGGCGCGAACCATTCACGCGGAATCTCGAGGCGCTCGAGCAGCGCCGCATCCCACACGCCGGCGGGATCGGCGAGCGCGGTCGCGCATGCGTCGGATGGATCGGTCGCCACCGCACCGCCGAGCGCGACGCGCAACCAGTCCTTCGGTTGCAGCGCCCAACGCGTGCGGCGCGCGACCTGCGGTTCATGCAACACGATCCAGCGCAGCAACGGGCCGGCCATGCCTGGCGCGACCGGATTCGGCTGCGGCGCTGGCCACGCCTCGAGCAGGTCCAACGCTCGCGTGTCGGGCCACAGCATCGCGGGCCGCACGGCTTCGCCGGCAGCGTCGATCAGCACGACACCGTGCATCTGCCCGGAAAAGCCGATCGCCTGGACGTCGTGGCGCAAGCCGTCGGGCAAGCGCGCGGTCGCTTCACATAGCGCGCGCCACCACGTCTGCACGGAAATCTCGGCCCAACCCGCATGCGGCGTGTCGAGCGCATAGGCGACGCTCGCCACCGCCTGCTCGCGGCCGTGTTGGTCGACGATTGCCACTTTGAGGGAGCCGGTGCCGAGATCGATGCCGAGAAAACTCATGGGCGATTGGAGACCGATTGGAGGTGGATTGAAGTTCAAATGCGGTGCAGACCGGCGTGCCCGAACGCACGCTGAACATCCAGAATCGCGGGTTAACCCCGTCGCATCGCAAGCCGCATGAAAACACAACTATGCGGCAAGCGCGATACACCTCATCGATTCTCACATATATCCCGACGCGCCGGGCACGCGCGGCAAGCAGTCCACAAGCAGTCCCGCCTCGCCGCTGCAAAGCCGCTCACCGCCGATCGGCGCGGCACGCGCCTTTATTTCGCCCTTCAAACGACGCCCCCGCATATCGTTACCGGGAATGCCGGAATAGGCCCCAGTGGTCTTGTTGCACCTTTTCGTCGCCGATACCTTGGACCCATCCCAAAACCGGATGGTGGAGACAGACGATATGCAAACGAACACGGTACACCCATGCGACGAGCGACTGCCCGCGGGCCAGTTGCTCACCCTCGGCATCCAGCACGTTCTCGTGATGTACGCCGGCGCAGTCGCGGTACCGCTGATCATCGGCGCGGCGCTCAGGTTGCCGAAGGACCAGATTGCCTTTCTGATCAGCGCCGATCTGTTTTCCTGCGGCATCGCCACGCTGATCCAGACGCTCGGTCTGTGGGTCTTCGGCATCCGTCTGCCCGTCATCATGGGCTGCACGTTCGCGGCCGTCGGTCCGATGGTTGCAATCGGCACCAATCCATCGCTCGGCATTCTCGACATCTTCGGCTCGACGATCGCCGCCGGCGTGATCGGCATCGTGCTCGCGCCCACCGTCGGCAAGCTGTTGCGTTTCTTCCCGCCGGTCGTGATCGGCGTGGTGATCTCGGTGATCGGCTTGTCGCTGATGGGCGTCGGCATCGACTGGGCGGCCGGCGGCGTGGGCAATCCCGACTACGGCGACCCGGTCTATCTGGGTCTGTCGCTGGTCGTGCTGATGCTGATCCTGTTGATCAACAAGTTCGCCCGCGGTTTCCTCGCCAACATCTCGGTGCTGCTCGGCATCGTCGCCGGCTTCGTGATCGCGCTGGCGCTCGGGCGCGTCAACATGGACGGCGTCACGCACGCGCCGTGGGTCGGCTTCGTGATGCCGTTCCACTTCGGCCTGCCGCACTTCGATCCGCTGTCGATCGCGACGATGGTCACGGTGATGTTCGTCACTTTCATCGAATCGACCGGCATGTTTCTCGCGGTCGGCGACATGGTCGATCGTCCGGTCGATCAGAAGACACTGGTGCGCGGCCTCCGCGTCGATGGCCTAGGCACGCTGATCGGCGGCATCTTCAACTCGTTTCCGCACACTTCGTTTTCGCAGAACGTCGGCCTGATCGGCGTGACCGGCGTGAAGAGCCGCTTCGTCTGCGCGACGGGCGGCGTGATCCTGGTGCTGCTGGGCCTGTTTCCGAAGATGGCGCAAGTGGTCGCGTCGGTGCCGGCCTTCGTGCTCGGCGGCGCGGGCATCGTGATGTTCGGCATGGTGGCGGCGAATGGCATCAAGGTGCTGTCGAAGGTCGACTTCGTGAAGACCCATCACAACCTGTTCATCGTCGCGGTGAGTATCGGTCTGGGTCTGGTGCCGGTGGTGTCGCCGCACTTCTTCTCGAAGCTGCCGCCGGTGCTGTCGCCGCTGTTGCATAGCGGGATTCTGCTGGCATCGGTGTCGGCGGTGGGGCTGAATCTGATCTTCAACGGCGTTAGGAGCGAGAAGAACGGCGAGAAGAACGCACAAGGCGAGATTCGCCGCGCCGGGCACGAGTTCGACGGACGCGCCCGCAACGAGCCGCAAATGCGATGAGATGCTGCGCGCGGCGGATCTGCAGTGAGCGTCATCGCAGCAGACCGGCGCCGCGTGATTGGCGCGGTCATGAAAAAAGCCACGGCATGCCCAAGCCTATCGCTTGATCCGTTGACAAGCTGAGCGTTGGCTTTGTCGATAGAACGCTTTCTTTGAAGCAGAACGACGCCACGTACTTCTGAAGCCCCGGTCATCCACTGGGGCTTTTGTTCTGCATGCGTGTACGCGTTCTCAAGTAGAACTCCTCCGACAAACAGGCGTGGCCGCAGCCTATTTCGGCCATCCGCACGGGGATAACTTGAAAGAGAACGCTACCGGGCTGAGCTTTCAGCCGAGACTACGAGCTGTTGTGACCTGCGACTACACGGGTTTCGTGGAGCCCGAAATGGTAAAGGTTCGGTCGGTTGTCGTTCTTTCAAAGAGCAAAACGAACGACCGGTTGATAACAGTGGTGCCCTTGTCTACTACGCCGCCGGATAAGGTTCTTCAGTGCCATCACAAGTTGAGTCGCAACCCACATCCAGATGAAAATCCGGAACTGGCGGTATGGGCCAAGTGCGATATGGTGTACACGGTGTCCTTGGCTCGAGTGAACTACTACAAAACAAAGCCCCGCAGAGGCGGCAGAGCAACTTATCACTCGACGCTGATGATTTCACCAGACGACTTTCTGGCAATCCAGAAGGGCGCGAGGTACGCACTTGGACTTAACGCGCTACCTGATACAACGGGTGAAGTTGTCGCTCAAAAGGCACAAGATGAGGTGACATGAATCTTGTGCTACACTCCGCACGTGCCTCGAAAGGGGTTCCTCCGAGACTTCTTCCGCTTCGGCGTCGAAGAAGCCAGTACGGCAATACGGCGATGACAAGCCTGCCGTTACTGCGAAAGGGCGCTTCGGCGCCCTTTGTCCTTTCTACGTTCTGTTTTTTGCTCTTGCCTAGTCATTCCGGTCCGCCCCATAGCACTGGAAGTGGCAAATCATCCGTCCGAGGGCTCGGGGTTTTGATCAATCGGCCCCTGTTTACCAACAGCTTTGTGGACGGACCCGACATGAAGAAGCCCCTGTAAGTCATTGACTGACAGGGGCCATTTCCAGAATCAAACCCCGCTTTTCAACAGATTAAGCGATAGGCTTGCGGCATGCCGTGGCGTTTTCTTTCCCCACCGCGTGAACCAGTTGCGCTGAATCGGCAACCGCCACCACGCAAGCGCTAGCGCTAGCGCAAAAAGTTAGGACTCTGAAGGACTCAGCCCGCGGTCGCCGCCGAAGCCGCCACCGGCGCACTTGCCGCACCATAGTCGACCGGCGCGTCAGCCGGACGCGGCTGCTCGCCCGTACGCTCGATCCAGCCGCCGCCGAGCGCCTGGTACAGCGTGACCAGGTTCTGCAGGCGCTCCATGCGTGCGGTAACCAGCGATTGCTGCGCCACGTACAGCGCGGTCTGCGCGGTCAGCACCGACAGATAGCTGTCGACACCGTTCGTATACCGCAGGTTCGCCAGATCCAGTCGACGTTGTTCGGCGAAGGTATCGCGCTCCAGTGCCTCGATCTGCTGATCGAAGGTGCCGCGCGCCGCCAGTCCATCCGCCACTTCGCGGAAGGCCGTCTGAATCGCTTTCTCATACGTGGCGATCTGGGCGTTCTTCTGAATGTTGGCGAGATTCAGGTTGGCGATGTTCTGTCCACCCTCGAAGATCGGCAACGTGATCGACGGCGCGAAACTCCATGCCGCCGAACCCGGCTTGAACAGACCGCCGAGCGACGGGCTCAGCGTACCGAAGCTGCCGGTCAGCGAGACTTTCGGGAAAAACGCCGCACGCGCCGCGCCGATATTCGCGTTGGCCGCCAGCAGATTCTCTTCGGCCTCCATGATGTCCGGACGACGCGTCAACAGATCGGACGGCAAACCAGCCGGAACGTCCGTCAGGAGATGCTGGTCGTCCAGCGTCAAGCCGGGCGGCAGATCGGCGGGCATCGGCTCGCCGAGCAGCAGCACCAACGCGTTGTCGGCCTGTGCCCGCAGACGTGCCTGCGACTGCAGGTTCGCCTTCGCCACCTCGACCACCGTTTGCGCCTGGCGCAGATCGAGTTCCGAGCCCGTACCGGTGTCGAACTGAACTTTGGTGATCCGATACGATTCGTCCGCGGTCTTCAGCGTGTTCTCCGTGACCTTCAGCAGGTCGTCCAGTTCGAGCACCGTCAGATACTGGTTCGCCACCTGCGAGACCAGCGCGATTTCCGCCGCCTTGCGCGCCTGGGCGGTGCCCAGGTAGGTCGCCAGCGCCTGGTCCTTCAGGCTCTGAATCCGTCCGAAGAAGTCGATTTCCCACGACGCGTTCAGGCCGACCGAGTACGAGTTGGAAATCGTCTGGCCGGTGAACGTCAGATCTTTCGGCGTACGCGATTTGCTTTGCGAAGCCGCGGCGTCGAGCGTCGGGAACAGGCCGGCGCGAACGATCCGATACTGCGCCGCCGAGGCCTGCATGTTCAGCACCGACACGCGCAGATCGCGGTTGTTCTTCAGCGCGATTTCGATCAGCCGTTGCATGCGCGGATCGACGAAGAATTCACGCCAGCCGATGTCGGCAGCGGCCTGGCCGTTCGCGCTACGCCCGCCGGGCGCGCCGGGCTGCGTGTCGTACACACCGCCCGTCGGGAAGGTCGCCGTCACGGGCGCATCCGGGCGCTGATACCGCGGCGCCATCGTGCAGCCCGCGGCGAGCAACGCGACCGCCACTGCAATCAGGGAATGTTTTTGCATCTCAGTGTCCGTCCTTGCCCGAGCCTTTATCGTCCGACCCGCCAGCCGCCCCGCCACCTTGCGGATCATGCGGATGGTGCTGGTTGTAATGCGCGAGTGCCTCATCCGGGTCTTCCTTCTCTCCGCCGAACTTCGCGCGGATCACGACGAAGAACATCGGGATCATGAAAATGGCGAGGAAGGTTGCCGTCAACATCCCGCCGATCACACCGGTACCGATCGCGTGCTGGCTGGCCGAGCCCGCGCCATTGCTGATCGCGAGCGGCAGCACACCGAGAATGAACGCGAGCGAGGTCATCAGGATCGGGCGCAACCGCAGACGCGCCGCTTCCAGCGCGGCCTCGATCGGCCCCATCCCTTCGCTTTGCTGCAGTTCGCGGGCGAACTCGACGATCAGAATCGCGTTCTTCGCCGACAGGCCGACCGTGGTCAACAGCCCCACCTGGAAGAACACGTCGTTCTCGAGCCCGCGCAGCGTCGCGGCCAGCAGTGCGCCGATCACGCCGAGCGGCACCACCATGATCACCGAGAACGGGATCGACCAGCTTTCATACAGTGCCGCGAGACACAGGAACACGACGAGGATCGAGATGCCGTACAGAATCGGCGCCTGCGAACCGGACTGGCGCTCCTGCAACGACAGGCCCGTCCATTCGTAGCCGATGCCCGCCGGCAACTTCGCCACGATGGCTTCCATGGCCGTCATCGCCTGACCGGTCGACTTGCCCGGTGCCGCTGCGCCCTGGATTTCCATCGACGAGATACCGTTGTAGCGTTCGAGCTTCGGCGAACCGAACGCCCACTCGGTGTTCGCGAACGCCGAGAACGGCACCATCGCGCCCGCGCTGTTGCGCACGAACCAGCCGTTCACGTCTTCCGGTTTCATGCGGAAAGGCGCATCGGCCTGCAGAAACACCTTCTTGATCCGGCCGTCGATATCGAGGAAGTTGTTCACGTATTGCGACGCCCACGCGATCGAGAACGTCTGGTCGATCGTGGCCAGCGAGACGCCAAGCGCCGAAGCCTTCTCGTGGTCGATGCTCACCCTGAACTGCGGCGTATCGTTCAGGCCGTTCGGACGCACCTGAGCCAGCGTCGGATCTTTCGCCGCAAGGCCCAGCAGCATGTTGCGCGCTTCCATCAGCTTGCTGTGACCGATACCCCCACGATCCTGCAACTGGAAGTCGAAGCCCGCGGCCGTGCCGAGTTCAGGAATCGACGGCGGATTGACCGGATACACCACTGCGTTCTTGTAGGTGCTGAAGTGCATGAACAGACGGCCCACCAGCGCCTGCACCTTCTGGTCCGCATGCTGGCGCTGCGCATAGTCCTTCATCCGCACGAACACGAGACCCGCGTTCTGGCCACGGCCGGCGAAGCTGAAGCCGTTCACCGTGAAGGTCGATTCGACGATCGACTTCTCCTCGTTGAGCAGATAGTCGGACACGTCCTTCAGCGCCCGCGCCGTGGTTTCCTGGGTCGAACCCGAGGGCGTTTGCACCAGCACGAACATCGTGCCCTGGTCCTCGTCGGGCAGGAACGACTTCGGCAACCTGACGAACAGCAGGCCGACCGCGAAGATCACCACCATGTAGATGATCAGCCAACGGCCCGAGCGCTTGATCACGTGGTGCACGCCCGAGTGATACTTGTCGCGGCTGCGGTTGAACGTGCGGTTGAACCAGCCGAAGAAACCGGTGGCTCTTTCCTGGTGACCCTTTTCGATCGGCTTGAGAATCGTCGCGCACAGCGCCGGCGTCAGAATCAACGCGACCAGCACGGACAGCACCATCGCCGCCACGATCGTCAGCGAGAACTGCCGGTAAATAGCGCCGACCGAACCGCCCGAGAACGCCACCGGCACGAACACCGCCGACAGCACGAGCGCCACGCCGACCAGCGCGCCGGTAATCTGGTCCATCGCCTTGCGGGTCGCCTCGCGAGGCGATAAGCCCTCTTCCTGCATCACCCGCTCGACGTTTTCCACCACCACGATCGCATCGTCCACCAACAGGCCGATCGCCAGCACGAGCCCGAACATCGACAGCGTGTTGATCGAGAAGCCTACGATGCCCATGATCGCGAACGTACCCAGCAGCACCACCGGCACGGCGATCGTCGGGATCAGCGTGGCGCGCAGGTTCTGCAGGAACAGGTACATGACCAGGAACACCAGCACGATACCTTCGAGCAGCGTCTTGACCACTTCTTCGATCGACAGGCGCACGAACGGCGTGGTGTCGTACGGATACTGCACCACGAGGCCGTGCGGGAAGTACTTCGACAGTTCGGTGATCTTCGCGCGCACCGCCTTCGCGGTAGCGAGCGCGTTGGCGCCGGTGGCGAGCTGAACACCGAAGCCTGCCGTGGGCTGCCCGTTGTACTTGGTGTCGAAGTTGTAGTTTTCGCCACCCAGTTCGATGTGCGCCACGTCGCGCAGACGCACCTGCGAGCCGTCCGTATTCACCTTCAGCAGCACGTTGCCGAACTGTTCAGGCGTATTCAGCAGCGTGGCCTGGGTAATGGTGGCCTGCAGCACCTGGCCCGGCACCGACGGCGTGCCGCCGAGCGAGCCGCCCGCCACCTGCACGTTCTGCGCCGTCAACGCGGTTTGCACGTCGACTGGCGTGAGGCCGAAGTTGTTCAGCTTGTTCGCGTCGAGCCAGATCCGCATCGCGTACTGCGAGCCGAACAGCGTGACCGTACCCACGCCGTCGATCCGGCTGATCGGGTCCTGAATGTTCGACGCGACATAGTTCGCCAGGTCGTACTTGCTCATGCTGCCGTCTTCGGACACGAACGCCATCACCAGCAGGAAGCTGCTGCTCGACTTCGTGACCCTGGTGCCCTGCTGCTGCACGGCTGACGGCAGCAACGGCGTGGCGAGCTGCAGCTTGTTCTGCACCTGCACCTGCGCGATGTCAGGATTGGTGCCGGCGGCAAACGTCAGCGTGATGGTTGCCGTACCCGAGTCGTCCGATGTGGACGCCAGATACAGCAAGTGGTCGAGACCACTCATCTGCTGCTCGATCACCTGCGTGACGGTGTTTTCCACCGTCTTCGCCGACGCACCCGGGTACGTTGCGCTGATCTGCACGGCCGGCGGCGCGATCGTCGGATATTGCGCGATCGGCAATGTGAAGACCGACGCGATACCCGCGAGCATCAGAATGATGGCGATCACCCATGCAAAAATCGGGCGATCAATGAAGAACTTTGCCATGAAGCGGGCTCCCTGTTATTACGCGCCCGATGCAGCAGCGGCAGGTTGAGCCGTCTTCGCAGCACCGTTGGCGGCCGGCGCGCCTTGAGCGGCTGCGTCGGAAGCGGCGGTAGTGGGAAGTTGTGCGGCAACGGGCTTGACCGGCTGGCCGGGGCGCGCCTTGTCGGTACCCTGGACGATCACGCGATCGCCGGGCTTCACGCCGCTTGCGACCACCCAGTACGTGCCGAACGTGCCCGTGGTGACGATCTGACGCAATTCGACCTTGTTGTCGGCGCCAACCACCAGCGTGGTCGGCTGGCCTTTCTGGTCATGCGTGACGCCGACTTGCGGCACGATGAGCGCGTTCTGGTTGACGCCTTCCTCGATCTTCGCGCGCACGAACATGCCCGGCAGCAGCACCTTGTCGGCGTTCTTGAAGATCGCGCGAACCGTGACCGAGCCCGTGCCCTGGTCGACTGTCACGTCGGTGAACTGCAGCTTGCCTTTCTCCGGATAGACGCGGCCGTCTTCGAGAATCAGCGACACCTGCGCGGCGCCCGGGCCGGTCGTCTTCAGCCGGCCTTCCTGCATGTCGCGGCGCAGCTTCAGACCGTCGAGGCTCGATTGCGTCAGGTCCACATAGGCCGGATCAAGTTGCTGGACGGTCGCCATCAGCGTGGCGGCGCTCGCCTGCACGAATGCGCCCGGCGTAACCTGCGATACACCGATCTGGCCGGTCACCGGCGAGGTGACGTCGGTGTAGCCGAGGTTGATCTGCGCCGTGTCGACCGCCGCCTTGCCCGCGGCGACGTCGGCGGCGGCCTGGCCTTGCGCGGCGACCGCATTGTCGTAGTCCTGCTTGCTGACCGCGTTCGCGGCGACCAGCACCTTGTAGCGGTTAGCCTGCGCGGTGGTCGATACGAGGTTGGCCTGCGCCTTCGCCAGCGATGCCTTGGCGTTGTTCAAGGTGGCGATATACGGCGCCGGATCGATCTTGTACAGACGCTGGCCGGCCTTCACCTGACTGCCTTCCGTGAACTCGCGGCGCAACACGATGCCGTCGACCCGAGCGCGCACTTGCGCGACGAGGAAGGCGCTGGTGCGGCCAGGCAGTTCGGTGACGACCGGCACGGTCGTCGGCTGGAGGGTGACGACGCCGACTTCGGGCGCCTGTGGCGGCGGGGCAGATTGTTTTGGTCCGCACGCTGCCAGCAATACGGCAGCCGTCGCGGCACTGATTAAGCGGAATGGAACCCGTTCGACGCGCATGGAGCGACCTCTGTCAAAGACTGAGAATGAAAAAGTGCGCGCATCCCTACCCCGGGGGACGACAGCGCACACATGCGTCTTGCGACGCTTGACCGGGAGCCCATGGAATTGCCAATCACACCTGCAGGGCATCGTGCTGGGAAATGCGCCATACCGGGGAATGCCGCACGGCGCCACCCACTGGGGCAAGGCGCAAGAGCGTTTGAAAGCGATAGTGACGGATATTAACCGGTCGTCACAGCTTGGGCTATCCGATCGTGGGGTGCTATTATATATACATTCACGAATGCATGTAAAAGTGCATTTGCATCTCGTGTGGGCCAGGGGCCGCAAGATCGCTCACAAAAAACGCTCAACCGTAGATGGATTCTCATCGGGCTGACTTAAAACTGCCCGGGAAAACCCCCACAGTTCAGACAAGTCATAACAATATGGTCCGAAGAACCAAAGAAGAGGCGCTGGAGACGCGCACACGCATTCTCGATGCTGCCGAACGCGTCTTCTTCGAGAAAGGCGTATCGCGCACATCGCTCGCCGACATCGCGCAAGCGGCCGGCGTCACGCGCGGCGCGATTTACTGGCATTTCGCGCACAAAAGCGATCTGTTCACCGAAATGTTCGACCGCGTGCTGCTGCCGCTGGACGAACTCACGGCCGCATCGGTCGATCCCAACGAGCCCGATCCGCTCGGGCGCCTGATGGAAGTCTGCATCGTCTGTCTGCGCGACACCGCCAACGACCCGCACCGCCGGCGAGTGTTCGACATCCTGTTTCTGAAATGCGAGCTGGTCGAGGAAATGGGCCCGGTGATGGTCCGCTATCAGACCAACATGCGCGAGGGGCTGTCGAAAATCGAAGGCGGTCTGCGCAACGCGATCTCCAAAGGACAACTCCCCGCGGAGCTGGACACGAAGCTGGCCACCGCGATGGTGCATGCGTTTGTCAGCGGTTCGCTGCGTGACATGCTGTTCCTGCCCGATGCCACCAATTTCGGCGCCCATGCGCAACAGATGGTCGAAGGCATATTCGACGCGGTGCGCTCGAGCCCGGCGTTGCGCAAGAGGAATCCGTAGCGGCGAGCCGGCAGGCCGGCGGTTCAGTCGTCGCGCCGGCAATGGCTGGCGCAAAAGAACGGGCGGGTGCGTAACCCGCCCGTTTTTGTTGAATCGCGGCACTTGGGGGCGGCGGCTCGATCCCGCAACTCGAGTGAGCGGCTGCTCGATGCCGCGCTTCATTACCGGTCCGCTACAACTCACCCGCTTTAAGCGCGCGTCAAGCGGGCTTTAAGCGACCTCCCGGCGAGCCCGCGCCGTCTGATTCGACGTATAGATGTTGCCGCGCTCCAACGGCGTGCCGTTTTTCACCGCCGCGATCCAGTCGTCCGTACTCGCCACCGCCGCGAAGCGCGATTGCAGCACCACGCTGAAAACCCGGTGGATGTCCTGCGCGCTCGCGAACCCCGCACTGTTCTCGTACGGCACCGAGCCGGTCGCGTCGTGCAGGAATTCGACCGCCAGGCCGGCGTGAACCGCGTGGTTGATGGTCGACGCATCGCAGTTGTGGGTCATGTAGCCGGTTACCGTCAGCGTGTCGATGCGTTGCGCGGCGAGCCAGTCGGCCAGATCGGTGCCCGCGAACGCGCTGGGCAGGGATTTCTCCACGTAGTGATCGTGAGCGCGCGAGCCCACCACGGGATGCAGCTCCGCCGCGGCGCTGCCCCGCGCGAACAGCGGCGAGGTGGCCGGCGCGAAGTTCTGCACGACCACCACCGGCACGCCGGCGGCCCGCGCCGCATCCATCGCGCGGCCGATGTTGGCGAGCGAGGTCTGTACGTCCGGGAATTCGATCGGCAGATCGCCGGTCACGTATTCGTTCTGCACGTCGATGACGATTAGCGCACGGCGCGGCGTGGTCATGGCAAAGCTCCTGTCGGGTGAAGGAATGAAGGCTTGCGCGGCGCGGGCCGCCGTGAACATGGGCGGGCGCAGCGGCAGTGGCTGCATTGTTCGCCCGCCGCCGCTTTCACGATAGCGGCCCAAATGACAAGATTCGCTAGAATCGGGCCATCGTTGCTTTCGCGAGGTGGCCGATGGCTACGCCTGCTTGTTCCGGTGCGGCGCGCGACGACGCGCCCCGCCACATCGTCGCCGTGGTCGCGTTCGACCGCATCAGTCCATTCCATCTGTCGGTGCCGTGCGTGGTATTCGGCGAGGATCGCCGCAGCGGCGGTGTGCCGGTTTTCGACTTTCGCGTCTGTGCCGCCGAGACGGGCCCACTGACCACCACCGCCGGCTTTTCGATCGCCGTCACGCACGGACTCGAAGCGCTCGCCGACGCCCACACGATCATCGTGCCGAGCTGGCGCGACCCGGACGAGACGCCGCCCGCCGCGCTGCTCGCCGCATTGCGCGCGGCCCACGCGCGCCGCACGCAACTGGTCGGACTGTGCCTGGGGGCGTTCGTGCTGGCCGCCGCAGGCATCCTCGACGATCGCCTGGCTTCTACCCACTGGGCGTGGGCCGACGATTTCGCGCGCCGCTATCCGCGCGTGCGGCTCGACCCGGACGTGCTCTATGTCGACGCTGGCAACGTGCTGACCTCGGCCGGCACCGCCGCCGGGCTCGATTGCTGCCTGCACCTGCTGCGCAACCTGTGCGGCGCGCAGGTGGCTAACCATGTGGCGCGCAGGCTGGTGGTATCGCCGCACCGGCAAGGCGGTCAGGCGCAATTCGTTGAGCAGCCGATGCCGCCGAACCTGCGGGGCGACCGACTGTCAGGCCTGTTGGACTGGGTGAGCGGCAACCTGGATCTGCCGCATACGCTCGACACGCTCGCCACGCGCGCCCTGATGAGCCGCCGCACCTTCACGCGACGCTTCCGGCTCGCCACCGGCACGACGGTCCACGCGTGGTTGCTGGCCCAGCGGCTCGCTCGCGCGCAGCAGTTGCTGGAAAGCAGCGATGAATCGGTGGAAGCCATCGCGGGGATTGCGGGTTTCGGCTCGGCCGCGTCGCTGCGGCAACATTTCGCGGACGCGTTCCGCACGTCGCCATCCGCGTGGCGGCGGGAGTTTCGAGGCACGTGAACGCAGCGGAGAGCGCCGCTGAGAGCCCGCCGGCGGCTGAACGCTTGCGGCGGCGCGCGAGGATGCGCAAAAGAGTCAATGCGGCGCGGGCGGCGCGGTCCGGCAACGGTCGCGCATCGGCGCCGCGTAACCCACAGCGTTTCGTAGCGTTGCACCGAAATTTCGTAGTCGCGCCGACGCGACAACCGCGCGTGCCGTCACGGTCGCACACGCATCGATCCGTCAATGCTCGCTAAGCCAGCGCGCAAGGTACAGCAACAGCGCGACCAGAAAGATCATCCCCGCCCAAGCCCAATTGGGCACGACGTGCGGGTTCGGCTGCTGATGCGAAACTCCATGCGAAAAACCCTGCGAGGCACCATGCGATGCACTTGCCGTCCGCCTCGTCAGCACGTTGCCGTGATCCATGCGCGTGCGCCGCGCGATGCCACCGAGTGAGATAGGCCGCAGGAACACGTGCTGGCGACGCGCCGCGGAACCGCGTGCGCGATTCGGACCCTGGCCATGCTTGGCCCGCACGACCGCGTCGAATTCGGTGAAGAAGTCGTCGGCCAGTTGGCACAGCGCGTTTTCGAGCTGACGGGTCGGCAACTCGGCGAGCGGACCGGACGAAGTCGCCCAGATCGTGTAGTCGATCCGCGTGCCGCGCTCCTTGCCGCTGCCATACACGCCCTCGTCCGCGCGCAAGCGTACTTCGATCTGGCCGCGCAACGCGCCGACGCCTTCGGCGCGCGCCTTGAAGTTGATGGTGCGGCGCTGCGCGTCCGCCGGTCCGGAATCCTGGCCGGCCACGTGGGCGCGCGCTTCATAACGCGCGCGTAACGGACCGAGCGGCACGGTCATGGTCAGTGCATATTCGCCATGCGCGAGGCGCGTGAACGATTCACAATTGTCGAGGCTGGCACGCAAGATCGCGAGGTCTTGCAACGCGTCCCATACATCGGACAGCGCAAGCGGAATCCGTAACGCGTCGTTCAGTTCCATGGCAGCCTCCCCGATGAACGCGCGACAGCGGGATCAGGACGTCTGATCAATGCGGTCGACGCGTGATGCGTAAAACGCGAGATACCCTTTGATCTGTACGACCTGCTCGAACGGTGTCTCATAGCTCCAGGCGGCGTTTTCGATCAGGCCGTCTTCGGTGCGCAAGTGGAAGTATGAAGCCTCGCCCTTGAACGGGCAGTGCGAAGTGTGCGTAGAGCGTTCGAGCCGCGCCATGTTCACGTGCTCCCGCGGGAAATAGAACACGTCCGGCAGACCGGTTTCCGTGAGGGTAAGCCCCGCTTGCGTATCGGCCATGGTCACGCCGCCGTGGATCACGCGCACCCGATGACTGTTGCCGGTGATCGCGATGGTGGGACCGCCCGTGCTCGCGCCGGGGCTGCCGTGAGGTGTCAAGGCATCGCTCATGTCTCGGCTCCTTGATGGTGTGCGGTCGGACAAACAGGCAAGGCGCGGGCGTGACCGTTTCTTCATTATCGGCCAAACTCCAGCCGATTGCGCGTCCTTCCTGCGAGAGGTCCGGCGGTGCGCCGCAACGCTGGTCCATCAAGCCCAAACCGGTCCTCTTACGCCTACTTCATGTTCCAGTAAAACGCGGATTTGGCGGTGCCCGTCGCCGGGACCGTCACCGATCTGGTCTGCTCCTCGTCCTTATAACGCGCATGTACGGTGTACTGACCGGGGTGCACCCTGACCAGCATGTATGGTCCGCGCGACGCGGTGTTCAACACTTCGGCGTTGTGCGCATCGACCAGTCGCACCTGAACGTCGGCGAGAAACTCGGCGCTGGGGCCCGTAAAGCGCAGCGACAGCGGCCACTGGCTCTGCGCCTGTTGCAGCGCCTTTGATTCGTCGAGACCGACGCCGCCCGACACGTACGAAACGTCCCCGTGTTGCTGGATTTGCGGCATGCCGCCGCCGTTGGTGTTGCCTGCGCTAGTGTTATCGGTAGTTGTGCCGCCCACCACCTCGCTTGCCTGCTGCTGCGCATGCGCGCCGCCTGCCAGACCGAGCGTGAGGGCTGTGCATGCCGCAACTGCTGCGAACCTTCGCTGATTGCGTTGGGTTTTCATCATTCGCTCCCTTTGAGGTCCTTGTCGTCCGTATCCCGCGATGGGTCCGGGAGTTAATGAATGCAGCTGCAATGCGCGTGCCAACTGCTCGGCCATGGCGGCTGGGAGGCGCCGCCACATCGCGCCGCGTGGTGCGCGGCCCTTCGTCAACGGCTTTTGATGAGGCGAAAAAAAACCGGTCCTTTTGCAGTAAATGCAAAAGGACCGGCAATCGTTACTTCAACCACCGAACGGATCGGACGATCCGTCGGTCAAACTGTCGCCCGGATGATCGGTCCGGGCCTGCCGCTCATCAGCAGCGATCAGCCGAGGTCGACCGGCACGAAGATCTGCGCGTTGTCGCGCTGGATCAGCAACGCGATGCTGTTGCCGGCGCTGCTGATCATCTGCTTCAACTGGTCGACGCTCGTGACCGACCGGCCGTTGACCGCCAGAATCACGTCGCCCGGCTGAATGCCGGCGCTTGCGGCCGCACCGCCCGATTGCTGCACCAGCAGACCGTGCGACACCGACGCGCCGCTCTTCTCTTCCGGTGTCAAAGCCCGCACTGCCACGCCAAGACGACCCTGCAACTGGGTTGGCTGATCGGCCTTGTCCGACGCGACCTTCTTGTCCGAGAACGAGCCGATGGTCACCTTCAAGTCCTTGGTGGCCTTGTCGCGCCACACCTGCAGGGTGGCCGAGCTGCCCGGCGCGAGACCCGCGACCTGCGCCGGCAGAGCCGACGAGTCGGTGACCGGCTCGCCGTTCACTGACAGGATCACGTCGCCCGGCTGCAAACCGGCCTTGGCGGCCGGGCCGCCCGGATCGACCGAGCTGACCAGCGCGCCTTGCGGCTTTTGCATGCCGAACGAATTGGCCAGCGTCTGGTTCATACCCTGCACGGCAACGCCGAGACGGCCGCGGCTCACGTGACCCGTTTTGACGAGGTCGTCCTTGACCTTGATCGCTTCGTTGATCGGAATCGCAAACGAAAGCCCCTGGAACCCGCCAGTCTGCGAATAGATCATCGAGTTGATGCCGATCACTTCGCCTTGCAGGTTGAAGAGCGGGCCACCCGAATTGCCGGGGTTCACCGGCACGTCGGTCTGGATGAACGGCGTGTAGTTTTCGTTAGGCAGCGAGCGCGATTTCGCGCTGATGATGCCCGAAGTCACGGTGTTGTCGAAACCGTAGGGCGAACCGATCGCGACCACCCACTGGCCCACCTTGCTTTGGCGCGGATCGCCGATCTTCACCGTGGGCAGGTCCTTCGCGTCGATCTTCAGCACGGCGACGTCGGACTGCTTGTCGGCGCCGATCACCTTCGCCTTGAATTCGCGCTTGTCGGTGAGCTTCACGGTAACGACGTTCGCGCCATCGACCACGTGTGCATTGGTCAGGATATAACCGTCATTGCTGACGATGAACCCGGAGCCCAGGCTCGCGCTCGGCTGATCAGGCGCTTCGCCGCCGTCGCCACCGTCACCGCCGCCTTGCATGCCCGGCATACCGCCGAAGAAATGCTTGTAGAACTGATAGAACGGATCGCTCGGATCGATTGGCAACTGATTGCCGCCGGCGTTGCCGCGATTACCGCGCAGCGCGGCCTGCTTGACCACGTGCTTCGCGCTGATGTTGACGACGGCCGGGCCATACGTTTCGACCAGACCTGAGAAATCGGGGATGCCGGTTTTGGCGGCGGCCTCGGCAGGCATCATGGCGGCGGCTTGCGCCGGCGCGATGATCTGCGGTGCCGGCACGTCGCGGTGGCCCGCCACATAGCCCGCGGAGAGCGCCACGGCGACAGCTGCTGCAACAGCGCTGCGGGACAAGGTTTTCGCGTTCATCGTGAACTCCTGACTGGAGAAAGGGGGCTTTGGAATGTCGGGGAGCGTACGTCGCATCGCTTAAAGGAGTCTTAAGCAGCGCCAGATCGCGAGAACCTATGTTCGATGCGCGTTTCAGGCCTCGTTCAGACATGCTGACGAATCGTAAGGCCCGCCGTCAGAAGCGCACCGTGACCTGCAAGCCGCCCGCCGGCGATTCATCGAGCGACACGGCCGCATGGTGTTGCGTGGCGATCCGGCGCACGATCGCAAGCCCCAGCCCGCTGCCCGCCACGTCGGTGCACGCGCGATTCGCCCCGGCGCCGGCGCGATAGAAGCGATCGAACACGCGATCGCGCTCGGCCGGATCGATCCCCGGTCCGCTGTCGGCGATCCGCACCACCGGATGCCCGTCTTCGACACGCAGGCTGACGTCCGCGCGGCCACCCTGCGGGGTGTACTTGGTGGCGTTATCGACGAGGTTGTTGAACATCGCGCGCAGCGCATCGGCATCGCCGGTCACGGTGGCCGCTTCGCTCGCCTCGACGCCGAGATCGACGCCACGATTCAGCGCAAGCGGCGCGTAAGCCGCGACGCATTCCTGCAGCAATGCGCGCAGATCGATCGCGTCGGTGGCGCTGACGCCGTCCGGTTCCGAACGCGCGAGCGCCAGCAATTGCTCGGCCAGACGTGTGGCGCGCGTGACACCCGCTTGCAGATCCGCGAGCGCTTCACTGCGGGCGGTCTCGTCTTTCGCGCGGCCCACGAGTTGCGCCTGAATCTGCACGGCCGCAAGCGGCGTGCGCAATTCGTGCGCGGCATCGGCGACAAAGGCTTTCTGCGTATCGAGCGCCGTGGCGAGCCGCGCGAGCAGCCCGTTCAACGCGCGCACGAGCGGTTGCACTTCGAGCGGCAACCGCTGATCCGGCAAGGGCTCGAGCGCCTCCGGACGACGCGCGTCGAGTGCGCTCGTCACGCGCCGCAACGGTTTCAGCCCGCGTCCGACGATCACCCACACCGCGAGGCCCAGCAACGGCAGCAGCACGATCAATGGCCACAACGTGCGCAGCGCCACGTTGGCGGCCAGCCGGTTGCGCACCGAGAGCGGCTGCGCCAGCTGCACGACGTTATCGCCGACGATCGCGCCATACACGCGCCACTCGCCGCGCTCCGTGTGCTCGGTCGAAAAGCCGAGTTCGGCGCGCGGCGCAAGCGGCGCACGCGGACGCGAGTAGTACATGAGCATGCCGTTGCGGTTCCAGATCTGCAGCACGATGCCTTCGTCGCCGGTATCGCGCGAACCGAGCACTTGCGAGAACGGTTCCGACGGCAGCGCCGCGGCGATCTGCTCCAGCTGGTAATCGAACAGTTCGTTGGCTTCGGCGAGCGCCTGCCGGTAGATCAGCCAACCCGCAATGCCGACGCCGAGCAACACCAGCGCCAGCAGCCAGACCAGCAGTTGACGGCGAATCGAGCGCATCGGCTCAGGCTTCCTTCGCGATCATGTAGCCGAGCCCGCGCACGTTGCGGATCAGCTCCGCGCCGAGCTTCTTGCGCAGCGCGTGAATGTAGACCTCGACCGTATTGCTGCCGATCTCCTCGCCCCAGCCGTACATTTTTTCTTCGAGCTGACTCTTCGACAGCACCGCGCCGGGCCGCGCGAGCAGCGCTTCGAGCAGCGCGAATTCACGCGCCGACAACGCGACCAGCGCGCCGTCGAGAGTGACCTGATGCGACGCCGGATCGAGCGTCAGGTTGCCGTGGCGGATCGTCGAATCGCTGCGGCCGGATTGACGCCGGATCAGCGCGCGCATGCGGGCGCCGAGCTCGTCGAGGTCGAAAGGCTTGACGAGGTAGTCGTCGGCGCCGGCGTCGAGGCCCTTGACGCGGTCGGCCACCGCGTCGCGTGCGGTGAGAATCAGCACCGGCAGCGAGTGGCCGCGCGTGCGCAGCGTACGCAACACGTCGAGACCGTCGCGTTTGGGCAGCCCGAGATCGAGCAGCACCATGTCGTAAAGCTGGTCGCTCGCCGCACGCAGCGCCGCCTCGCCGTCTTCCACCCAGTCGACCGCGAAGCCTTCGCCGCGCAGCGCCTTGCGCACGCCTTCGGCGATCATCCGGTCATCTTCGACTAGCAAGATGCGCATGGTTATACGTTCCGAAACGTTTGATGATGCCGCATTCTAGCTCCCGTCCCCGGCATGCGCGCCGCACGACGCTTTTTTCACCGCAGCCTGGCGGCATGTCACTACAATGGTCGCTTTGCGTCGCGCGGCGCGAATCCGGCCGTGAGCGTCGTCCATCCAGGCTGGCTGCGTCCATTGCGCCCAGCATGTGCGCGAATGGCCAATGCCACGCGCGTGCAACGCCACCATCGAGTGGACGTGCCGCCCGACGCAAGGATGCCGTCTGCATTGCCGCGTGCTCCACGCCCTGAAAATTTTGCTTGTTCGCCCGTTCATGACGCACGCTTTTCTGTCTTTTGTCGCACGCCGCGTGGC
>NZ_CYGX02000193.1 GCF_900019265.1 Paraburkholderia ribeironis | reverse complement strand
CCTGTCTCGTGGGCTCGGCTGACTTCGGCGAACTCGGTCAGGTGCTCAAGCGCTACGCGCCTGTATCGGAGGCATTCCACGCAGCGCGCGGCAGCGCCATCGCGCAGGCGGGCGCGGCCGGTGTTGCGGGCGGCAAGCTGCGCCAGTTCATCGATAACTTCGATCAGGTCAGAACGCTGCTCGCGCCGTTGTACCCCTCTGATGACGGCGCGCCGAACGGCTACGAGCTGAGTGTCGAGTTTCGCGCTAACCGCGTGGGCGAGATAGCGGCCAATCAGGTGATCGACTGGACGCTGACGATCGGCTCGCAGAGTCTGTCAATGAGCGAAGCGCCGCTGCACTGGGATTACGGCACGCCCGTCTCGCTCGCATTGCGATTCGCGAAAGACTCGCCACTCACAGCAATGTCCGACCCGCAGCAGCGCGCACTCTCGACGGACGGCCGCACGCTCACATGGCAGTTCACAGACCCGTGGGCGCTGATCTCGTTCATCAATCGCCAGCGTGTGAC
>NZ_CYGX02000192.1 GCF_900019265.1 Paraburkholderia ribeironis | reverse complement strand
TCTAGTACGGTCTCGTGGGCTCGGCATGCTGCATGAGCATGATTTGTCTCCTTCCCGTCCGCCTCTTTGTCGGCCGTCCCCGCGTTCTTGCCAGTTGGGCAAGGCGGCCGATTATGGATATGTCCTGATGCTCCCCGGCACGCGCCGGAGAGTCCTGCCTTCGAAGCCCGGCATCGGTCGATGCGCCCGCCGGGCTTCAATCTGTCACGCCGCGCGCAGCGGCAGGTTCCTCACGCCCGTCTGGCGATTCGGCGCCATGCCGTTGGCGGCAAGCGTCTCGTCGACAGTCTCGTACTGGACGCCGATGCGGTAAATCTCGCGCGCTTCCTTGCCGCTGGCAATCTCGCGCCCGAGTTCACGCGCGACGCGCACGCACTGCTCGATCTGCTGCACCGATGTGAAGCGCTTGCCGTGCTGGTCGATGATCGTGTCTTCGATGCCGCAACGCGGATGCAGGCCCATCGACATCGCCATCATGTTGAACGGCAGCACGTTCTTGAGCAGCGACTCGGCCGTGAGCGTGCAGCCATCCGGCGCGCGATGCACGAAGTTGAAGAAGTTGAACGGGTTCGGGCCGTCGAAGCCGCCGCCGATGCCGATCCACGTCAGGTTCAGCGGCCCCTTGTAGACGCCCTTGCGCACGAGGCGCTCGAGCGTTTCGAGCGCATGAATGCC
>NZ_CYGX02000190.1 GCF_900019265.1 Paraburkholderia ribeironis | reverse complement strand
GTCTCGTGGGCTCGGCGGGCAACGAGCGTCAGATCACCAACGTCGCCGCCGGCACGCAAGGTACAGACGCCGCCAACGTCGATCAGTTGAACGCGGTCAGCAACAAGGTCGATCAGGTGAGCCAGGGCGCCGTGAAGTACGACACCAGCGCCAACGGTACGCCGGACTACAGCAGCGTCACGCTGGGTGGCGGCAACGCGCCGGGCGGCACGGTGATCCACAACGTCGGCCAGGGCCAGGCAGGTTCGGACGCGGTCAACCTCGACCAGATGAACGCAGCCCTCTCGAGGGTCAACAACGCGATTGCGGATTCCACCAATCCGTTCGTCGCAGCCGACGGCAATCGCGACACCGAAGGCGCCGTGGCCACGGGTTCGCACTCGACGGCAATCGGCGCCAGCGCCTCCGCAACCGGCAGCAACTCGGTTGCGCTCGGCGCGGGCTCGGTCGCTACCGAGGACAACACGGTGTCGGTGGGTTCGGCAACGCAGCAGCGCCGCATCACCAACGTCGCAGCCGGCACGGCGCCGACCGACGCGGTCAACATGCAGCAGTTCAACAATGCAATCGCTGCGGTGAACACCAACGTTGACGGCAAGATCGGCGAGGCCGTGCGGTCCGCGAATGCGTACACGGACCAGCAGTTCGGCAAGCTGAACCAGAAGATGAACTCGCTCGGTGCAGCAG
>NZ_CYGX02000188.1 GCF_900019265.1 Paraburkholderia ribeironis | reverse complement strand
GCGGGCTATTACGCGGCGACCAAACACGCCGTCGAAGGCTGGTCCGATGCGCTCGCAACGGAAGCCGCGCCGCTCGGCATCCGCGTGACCTGCATCGAACCGGGGCCGTTTCGCACCGACTGGGCCGGCCGCTCGCTGAAGCAGACGCCGAGCCGCATCGACGACTACGCGGAGACGGCGGGCAAGCGCATGCAGGCGACGGCGCAAACCAGCGGCCATCAGCCGGGCGATCCGGCGCGCGCAGTTGAGGCGATGATCCGCATCACCGAAACCGACGAGCCGCCGCGTCACCTCGTGCTGGGCGCGTTCGGCGTGGATGCGGTGTCGAAGCGCCTGCATGCGGCGCTCGCCGACATCGACGCGTGGCGCAAGACGAGCCTCGGCGCAGACTTTCCCGATGGCGCAAAGTAGTCACTCAGGCTGTGGCGCGTCGGGATAGTATTGCGGCGCTTCGCGCCGGTCGTGCATGCCGTAATCGCGTATCACGCGCACGCTGCGCAGCCGCGCGCCGTCGGGTAGCGTGAGCGTATTTGCGTAGCTGTCGGCGGCCTGCTTGTCGCGCCATGCCGTGAGAAGAATCACGTCCCCCGGTGTCAGGACGGCTTCGAAC
>NZ_CYGX02000185.1 GCF_900019265.1 Paraburkholderia ribeironis | reverse complement strand
GGGTTTCTGCGTTTACGGAAGCACTGAAATCACTATATAAGTGAGAGCTTTGGGTTCGGAACGGTCAAGCAAGTCTTGACAAAGAGCGGTTGTTCCCCCATAATCATCAGTTCTCTGCGGAGGGGTGCCCGAGTGGCTAAAGGGGGCAGACTGTAAATCTGTTGGCTTATGCCTACGTTGGTTCGAATCCAACCTCCTCCACCAGAATGCAGGCTGTAGCAGTTGTTGGGAATCCATGAATCCTTGCGGGTGTAGCTCAATGGTAGAGCAGAAGCCTTCCAAGCTTACGACGAGGGTTCGATTCCCTTCACCCGCTCCAGCAACACAGAAGTAGCGCCCATGTGGCTCAGTGGTAGAGCACTCCCTTGGTAAGGGAGAGGTCGGCAGTTCGATCCTGCCCATGGGCACCAGAAGTAATCGGTGATTGTTTGCGCCCGGCGCAACGTACGGAAAATCCTCTTAGGAGTCGAAAATGGCCAAGGGTAAGTTTGAGCGGACCAAGCCGCACGTGAACGTCGGCACGATCGGTCACGTTGACCACGGCAAGACCACGCTGACGGCAGCGATCACGACGGTTCTGACGCAGAAGTTTGGCGGCGAAGCGAAGGCA
>NZ_CYGX02000106.1 GCF_900019265.1 Paraburkholderia ribeironis | reverse complement strand
GGGGACTTTGTCAGCAGTCCGAAGCCTCGCAATTGCGAGGCTTTTTGCTTTGCGGCAGAGGCAAGACCGCCGGCGCGTTACGCGGGCTGACTTTGCGAATGGCCGTGCTGGGCTTGCGGACGATACCCAAGCGATTCGGAAATCATCAGCGCGGTCTGGCTCAGTTGCCCGAGCCACGAGTCCTGCAGCCGATCCGCCGGCGCCGACAGCGACAGGCCGGCGACCAGCTTGCCGGTGTCGTCGTAGATTCCGGCGGCGATGCAGCGCACGCCGAGTTCCAGTTCCTCGTTATCGCGCGCGCAGGCTTGCGCGCGCACGTGCGATAGCTCGCGTTCCAGTTTGGTCAGGTCGGTGATGCTGTTCTGCGTGTGGCCCGACAAACCGGTGCGGGTGGCGTAGGCGCGCACGCGGGTCGATTCGTCCGCGGCGAGGAACAGCTTGCCGACCGAGGTCAGATGCAGCGGGGCCCGCCCGCCGATGGCCCGCACCACCTGCATGCCGGAACGTTCCGAATAAGCGCGTTCGATATAGACGATCTCGTCGCCCTGGCGCACCGACAGGTTCACTGTCTGGCCCGTCTGGCGATGCAGTTCGCGCATCGGCGTGAGCGCCGCGTCGCGCACCGACAGGCGCGCCTTCACCAGATTGCCCAGTTCGAGCAGGCGCATGCCGAGACGGTAGGTGCCGGGGTCGGAACGATCGACCAGCCGGCACATCACCATGTCGTTCAGGATGCGGTGCGCGGTGGACGGGTGCAGCTCCGTGCGAATGGCCAGTTCTTTCAGGCTGACCGGGTCGCTATGCGCCGCGAGTGCATCGAGCAGGCGCATCATGCGTTCGATCACCTGGATCGAAGTTTTGGGATCCGGGTTCGTATCGCTCATAGGAAGAATCGGTTGGCGCGTCAAACAGCGGTGAACCGATTGTATCTCGTATCGTGAAAAAAGCGAACGCGGTTGGATAAGTGCTCCAATCGCGTACTCCAATCGGCATCATGCTCGTCCTATAGCTTTCGGCCGTTGGTATTGTGCGCCAAACAGCGGATAATCAGGGACGTTTCCCCGAAGGAGGGCCCATGCGAGTCGGATTGTTCGTTACCTGCCTGATCGACCTGATGCGTCCCGAGATCGGTTTTTCGGTCATCAAGCTGATCGAAGGCGCCGGATTCGAGGTGGTGGTGCCCCCCGCCCAGACCTGTTGCGGGCAACCTGCATACAACTCGGGGGAGCGGCGGCTCGCGCGCGATCTGGCCGAGAAAACCCTGCGCGAGTTCGAACAGTTCGATTATGTCGTGGTGCCGTCGGGTTCATGCGGCGGCATGATCCGCGCGCATTACGGCGATCTGTTCGCCGACGATCCCGAACTGATGAACCGCTTCGGCAGGCTGCGCCCCAAGGTGTTCGAGCTCACCGATTTCCTCGTCAACGTGGCCAGGGTGCAATTGCAGCCGGGCGAGTTCGCGGGGCGGGTGACGTACCACGATTCCTGTTCCGGGCTGCGCGAGCTGGGCGTCAAGACGCAACCGCGCGCATTGCTCGCGCAGGTGGGCGTGGCCGTGACCGAGATGAAGGATTGCGAGCATTGTTGCGGCTTCGGCGGCACATTCGCGGTCAAGTACGGCGATATCTCGACGGCGATCGTCGACGAGAAATGCGCCAATATCAGTGCGACGGGCACTGGCACGGTGGTGCTCGGCGACCTCGGTTGTATGCTCAATATCGAAGGCCGGCTGCGACGCACCGGAGACTCGACCACGCGGGTGCTGCACATCGCGCAGGTGCTGGCCGGCGACGTGTGAAGGCGTCGGCCGTCTGGCGGCCGCTTTTCGTTTGTCTTTGTTGTTTGCCCGTTGTGGTTTGCCGATGGCCGCCTGGCGCCATTCTCACGCCTTTCGCGCCATTCTTACGCCGTTCATTTCATGCTTGCCGTTTCGCGCGTTGCGATCCGACTCCCGCACAAGGCCGCCATGCAAGTCCAATCGATGCAGTTCAAGGCTCGCGCTGGTCAGAAACTCGCCGACCAGCGTTTGCAGCAGAACCTGACCAAGCTGTCCTCCAAGTTCGTGTCGGCTCGCGCCACGGCGATGACCGCGATCGACTTTGCCGCGACCCGCGACGCGCTCAAGGAGCGCCGCAACCGCGCGCTCGCCAATCTCGACGTGTGGCTGGAATGCTTCGAGCGCGAGGCGACCCGGCGCGGCGTGACCGTGCTGTTCGCCGAAACGACCCAGGAGGCCGCGCGGCTCGTCGGCGATATCGCGCGCAAGCATGACGTGAAGAAGGTGATCAAGACCAAGTCGATGGTCACCGAAGAAATGCGTCTGAACGAGGTACTTGGGCAGATGGGCGTGCAGTCGATCGAAACCGACCTCGGCGAATACATCCTGCAGATCAACAACAACGAACCGCCGAGCCACATCATCGCGCCAGTCGTCCACAAAGATAAGGACGAGATCGCCGACCTGTTCGCAAAGACGCACGGCCGGCCGCGCCTGACCGAGATTCCCGACATGACGCGCGAAGCGCGCGAGATGTTGCGTCCGCACTTCATGAGCGCGGACATGGGCGTGACGGGCGGCAATTTCGTCATCGCGGAAACGGGCTCGGTCGCGCTTGTCACGAACGAGGGCAACGAAGGCATGTGCACGGTGATGCCGCGCGTGCATGTCGCCGTCACCGGTATCGAGAAGGTGCTGCCCACGCTGGAAGATCTGGCGACGGCGATGCGTCTGCTGCCGCGCTCGGCGACCGGCCAGTCGACCTCGAATTATTTTTCGCTGCTCACCGGGCCGCGCGGCGCAGACGACCAGGACGGCCCGGACCATATGTACGTGGTGCTGGTCGACGGCGGGCGCACGGGGCTGATTGGCGGCGACTTCCAGGAAATGCTCCGGTGCATTCGCTGCGGCGCATGCATGAATCATTGCCCGGTCTATCAGAAGGTGGGCGGTCACACGTACGGCTGGGTGTATCCTGGGCCGATGGGTTCGGTATTGACGCCGAGCTATGTCGGGATCGACAAGGCGCTCGATTTGCCGCAGGCCGCGACCCTGTGCGGCGAGTGCAATAGCGTTTGCCCGGTGGGGATTCCGCTCTCCGATCTATTGCGCAAGTTGCGGGAGAAACAGGTAGAGCGGCGTCTGCGGCCCTGGAAGGAGCGCGCGGGTTTGGCCATATGGGGCTTTCTGGCACTGCACCCGGATGCCTATGCACTCTTTACCAAACTGGCCGTGCGCGTGCTGGAGCGAATGGGCGGGCGGCATCGCGCGATCAGCCGATTGCCGCTGGGCGGAGCGGGCTGGACGCAGACACGCGATATGCCGGCGCCGGTCGGGCGAACCTTCCGGGAGCTGTATGCGGCACAGCGCAGCCATATTGGCTGAGCGGACGGCAGCGCGGACGGGGTCGTGAAGGCGAGTGGCACCCGAAGCGGGTTGGCAGTCGGCAACGCGCCGTTGCGCTGATCAGGTGTGCGGGTCGCCTTGCGAGCGATCACGCGCGGTACGCGGCAATGGTGCGGGTGCAGAATTTTCAAGCCCGGTCGAGTTGCGTAGTCGAGTTGCGTCGAGTTGCGCGTGCGAAGCGCACCCCTGACTGACTACCGCGTGATTACCGCGCGGTTCAGTGTTGAGTTATCTGGCCAGGCTGACGGCTGTTTTCACCTCTCATCGGCGCGCCGCCGCCAGCATTGCCGCGTCCACCACCGCCGCCGGCCTGCTGCTGCGATGGCGGCGGTGCCTGCGGCGGACCGCCGGCGCCCGGGTGCGGCGCATTCACGCCGCTGGGTCCGCGCGGCCCGCCGACCGCGCCCTGAGGCGGCGGTCCACCGCCTGGCTGGCCGGGTCGGCCGCGATCGCCGCCGTGGTCATCGTGATTGCCGTCGTGCGGGTGGCCCCGATAGCCGGGGCCCGGTCCGTAATAGCGTCCGGGGCCGTCGTAGTAGCCAGGGCCCCAATAGTTGCCATATCCCAAATAAACATTCGTTTGCGGCACGACCGGCGCGCCGGCGGCGTAGCCGTCATATCCGTCATAGCCGCTGTAACCATTGCCATACATCGGGGTGCCGTCCGGATAGACCGCGCAGCCCCCGAGCAACGTGATGACGAGACCGGCGAGTGGTGCAAGGTGCTTCATTTAAATCGACCAGTGCGAGAGATTACTTTCATAAGACCACTATTATCGCTATCCGTCCCGTGAGCTTTGTATATGTTTGTAAGGATTTCTTTTTCGTGCCAAGGCACGCGCGTCGATGGGACCCGTCAATCGACTGTTCCATTTGGAGCAACGCTGTATCGCGCGGCGGCGGGTTTTTCCTGATTGGGAATTTCTATAGCATTCAGTCTTGGCATAGTGAGTCACAAGCTCATGCGCCCCTAATTGGAAATCCACATCATGAAAAAGAAAATATTGGTGTACTGGCCCTTTGCGATCGTCGTTCCGCTTATAGCGGCTGCCTTTCTGCATATTTACGGCAATGCCGCTTCGCACGCGGCGCAGACGCCGATCGATGCAGACCGACTGACTGCGGAACTGGCGCGGGCGGTGTCGTACGGCATGGTCGACGCCAGTTCGGCGCTGCCGGCCAAACCCATGCGCGCAGCGACGGCGGCGCCGCTCGCCGAGGCGTCGTAAGCGGGCGCCCCGGTCCGTTACGGCAGCGGCGTGCATGGGCCACGCAGCATCGATGCCGCCGGGGCGCGCAGTCGTGCTGCATCAGTCCGGGCGCCCGCCGGCGAAATTCCGCGCAGCTTTGTATAATCGCGGCACTGTTTGCTAACCGCTAGCCTCTGCGAGTCGCGCGCCGAAGCGTCCGAAACCTCGATGAAAACCGTATCCGTCTGCTTCGTGTGTCTCGGGAACATCTGTCGTTCACCGACTGCGGAAGGCGTGATGCGTCATCTGGTGAATGAAGCGAAGCTTGCGCAGCGTATCCTGATCGATTCAGCTGGCACGGGCGACTGGCATATCGGCGCGCCGCCCGACGAGCGCGCGCAGCATGCGGCCGGGCGACGGGGTTATCAGCTGGCCGCCCTGCGCGGTCGCCAGATCACGGCGGCCGATTTCGAGCGCTTCGACCTGCTGATCGCAATGGACGACAGGAACGTCGCCGCGCTGCGTCAGATCTGCCCATCCGGGCAGCGCGACAAGATCCGGCTGCTGATGGAATTCGTGCCAGAAGCAGATAGCCGTTGGGGTGGGGCGCGCGAAATCATCGATCCGTACTTTGGTGGCGCGGAAGGTTTCGAGCAGGTGCTGGATCAATGTGAAGCCGCCTGCCGCGGCCTGATCGCCGCCTTGCGTCCCCAATTGCTCGCCTAGTCCCGCATAGTCCAGCAAGCAGCGCGTTCCACGCGTCGCTGTCAATTAAGCAAATAACCCAAAAGATAGCAGGGATACTTGACTAAAATGCTCATGTATTTTTATACTTGAGCGAACTTGTCGAGAATTGCGGTTCCCACACATATGAGACTCACCACAAAAGGCCGTTTCGCCGTCACGGCGATGATTGACCTGGCGCTGCGCCAGGAGCAGGGCCCGGTGACGCTTGCGGGTATCAGCCAGCGCCAACATATCTCCCTGTCGTACCTCGAGCAGCTGTTTGGCAAGCTGCGTCGTCACGAAATCGTCGAATCCGTGCGCGGACCGGGCGGCGGCTACAATCTGGCCCGCCGCGCTGAAGACGTCACGGTGGCCGACATCATCATTGCAGTCGATGAGCCGCTCGACGCCACCCAATGTGGCGGCAAGGGCTCCTGCGAGGGCACCAAGCAGCATGACGGTCATTGCATGACGCATGAACTGTGGTCGACGCTGAACCAGAAAATGGTCGAGTACCTCGATTCGGTCTCCCTGAAGGATCTGGTCGATCAGCAGCGTTCGCGCGAAGGCGCGCCCGCCGTGTTGCGCGACAGGCGCAACGAAGCGCCGGCGGTTGAACCCGTCCGTGTGGCGCCGAAAGGACCCAATTCCGTTTTCAACATGGCCGGTTCCTGAGGCGCGGTATCGAGCATTGCCGCAGCCTGATCAGGAACCTGGAAGCCAGAGCACATGACGTCCCCGGAGCAATTGATGAACAACGACTCTCTCCATCTGCCCATTTACATGGACTACAGCGCTACGACGCCGATCGATCCGCGTGTGGTGGACAAGATGATTCCGTATCTGCGCGAGCAGTTCGGCAACCCCGCATCGCGCAGCCACTCGTATGGCTGGGCGGCGGAGCGCGCTGTCGAAGAAGCGCGTGAGCAAGTCGCCGCGCTGGTGAACGCCGATCCGCGCGAAATCATCTGGACCTCGGGTGCTACGGAGTCGGACAACCTCGCGGTCAAGGGTGCCGCGCACTTCTACAAGAGCAAGGGCAAGCATATCGTCACGGTGAAGACCGAGCACAAGGCCGTGCTCGACACCTGCCGCGAACTCGAGCGCGAAGGCTTCGAGCTCACCTATCTGGATGTGGACGAACACGGGCTGATCGACCTCGAGCAGTTCAAGGCCGCGCTGCGTCCGGACACGATTCTGGTGTCGGTGATGTCGGTGAACAACGAGATCGGCGTGATCCAGGACATCGACGCGATCGGCGAAATCACTCGCGCAAAGGGCATCATTTTCCACGTCGACGCGGCGCAGGCCACCGGCAAGATCGCCATCGACCTGGAAAAGCAGAAGGTCGATCTGATGTCGTTCTCGGCGCACAAGACCTACGGCCCGAAGGGCATCGGCGCGCTGTACGTGCGTCGCAAGCCGCGTATCCGTATCGAAGCGCAGATGCACGGCGGCGGTCACGAGCGCGGCATGCGTTCGGGCACGCTCGCCACGCACCAGATCGTCGGTATGGGCGAAGCGTTCCGGATCGCGCGCGAAGAAATGGCGACGGAAAACGAGCGTGTTCGCATGCTGCGCGACCGTCTGCTGAGGGGCCTGTCGGAAATCGAAGAAGTGTATGTGAACGGCGACATGGAAAAGCGTGTGCCGCACAATCTGAACATCAGCTTCAATTTCGTCGAAGGCGAATCGCTGATCATGGCGGTGAAGGACGTCGCGGTGTCGTCGGGCTCGGCCTGTACGTCGGCTTCGCTGGAGCCGTCGTACGTGTTGCGCGCCCTCGGCCGTAACGACGAGCTGGCGCATAGCTCGATCCGCTTCACGGTGGGCCGCTTCACGACCGAGCAGGACGTCGACTACGTGATCAACCTGCTGAAGAGCAAGATTTCCAAGCTGCGCGACCTGTCGCCGCTGTGGGAAATGCACAAGGACGGTATCGATATTTCGACCATTCAGTGGGCAGCGCATTGACGCGCCGTCTGGTCGGCGTCGAATTCATCGGAACGCAGGTTGAAACGAATCAAGGAGTGTAATCATGGCTTATAGCGACAAGGTTCTGGACCACTACGAAAACCCCCGCAACGTCGGTTCGTTCGCGAAGGACGACGATGCGGTCGGCACCGGCATGGTCGGCGCGCCGGCCTGCGGCGATGTGATGAAGCTGCAGATCCGCGTGGGCGCGGATGGCGTCATCGAAGACGCGAAGTTCAAGACGTATGGCTGCGGTTCGGCGATCGCGTCGAGCTCGCTCGTCACCGAATGGGTGAAGGGCAAGACGCTCGACCAGGCAATGTCGATCAAGAACACGCAGATCGCCGAGGAACTGGCGCTGCCGCCGGTGAAGATCCACTGCTCGATCCTCGCGGAAGACGCGATCAAGGCAGCGGTCGCCGACTACAAGCAGCGTCACGGTGAAGCGCTCGCCGAAGGCGACAAGCAGCACGCCTGAGCGGCAATCGGGTGAACTTCGGGTGAAGGCACGCGGACGGTGCCGTTGCAAGGCACCGTCCAGCATGAACGATATTTGATGCAGGCAGGGTAGCAGCGCGCGAGCCGGCACATGGGTGATACATCGGTAACCGACACCCACGCGCCGCCCACGCACTGCGCAATGAGAAACGCTATGGCAATTACGTTGACCGAAAAGGCAGCACAGCACGTCCAGAAGTATCTGACCCGTCGCGGCAAAGGCGTCGGGCTGCGCGTCGGCGTGCGGACCACCGGTTGCTCCGGCTTGGCCTACAAGCTCGAGTACGTGGATGAACTCGCGCCCGAAGACGAAGTGTTCGAGTGCAATGGCGTGAAGATCATTGTGGACCCGAAGAGCCTCGCCTATATCGACGGCACCGAACTCGACTTCGCACGCGAAGGGTTGAACGAAGGCTTCAAGTTCAACAACCCGAACGTCAAGGACGAATGCGGTTGCGGCGAGTCGTTCCGCGTGTAAATCCGAAGCGTTCCGCGTGCGGCGGATCAAAGGCGGCGTGGGCCGCCTTTTTAGTTTGATCCGCGCATTCGCGGCCGAATCGCGCAATCGAATCGACCCGAATCGACCCATTGACCAACCGCGCTTTGAAGCCGTGGTTTTTAGACTGCACTGCGATGCGCTTTCCTGAACGGACTCTTTCTAACCGATGGCCTCGCTGAACGACAGCCACTTCGACCTGTTCGATCTCCCGGCGCAATTCGCGCTCGACCCGGCGGCGCTCGATCACGCCTACCGCACGGTGCAGGCGCAAGTGCATCCGGACCGCTTCGCGGCGGCCGGCGATGCGCAAAAGCGCATCGCGATGCAATGGGCGACGCGCGCCAACGAGGCGTATCAGACGCTGCGTGATCCGCTCAAACGCGCGACGTATCTGCTGTCGCTGCGCGGCATCAACGTCGGCGCGCACAACAACACGGCGATGGAGCCGGCGTTCCTGATGCAGCAGATGGAGTGGCGCGAGAGCATCGAAGACGCGGCCGCGGCGAAAAACGTCGATGCGCTCGACGCGTTGCTCGCCGAGCTGCGCGACGAGGAGCGCCGACGTTTCGACAAGCTCGGCGCGTCGCTCGACAGCGGCGCGAATCAGGCGGCGGGCGAGGCGGTGCGACAGTTGATGTTCATCGAGCGGGTGGCATCGGAGATCGACGTGCAAATCGAGCGGCTCGAGCACTAGCGCATGCGTGCCGCGCTGCGTCGCACGCGCGAGCGCGACCCGGCACGCGAGCACGACGGTAGCCAGTAGCAGCGGTAGCATTACATTCAGCAACGCGAAAATTCAGGACGGGGCGAGCGGCCCCGACAAGATCCAGATGGCCCTACTGCAAATCTCCGAACCCGGCATGGCGCCGGCGCCTCATCAGCGGCGTCTGGCGGTCGGCATCGATCTCGGCACCACCAACTCTCTCGTCGCCGCGGTGCGCAGCGGCGTGCCCGACGTGTTGCCCGACGCGGACGGCCACACGCTGCTGCCGTCGGTGGTGCGCTACCTGGAAAAGGGTGGCCGCCGGATCGGCCGCACGGCCAAGGCCGAGGCGGTGCGCGATCCGCGCAACACGATCGTCTCCGTCAAGCGCTTCATGGGGCGCGGCAAGGCCGAAGTGGAGGGCGCCGAGAACGCGCCGTACGATTTCATCGACGCCCCCGGCATGGTGCAGATCCGCACGGTCGATGGCGTGAAGAGCCCGGTCGAGGTGTCGGCAGAAATTCTCGCCACGCTGCGCCAGCGCGCCGAAGATACGCTCGGCGACGAACTGGTCGGCGCGGTCATCACGGTGCCGGCCTACTTCGACGAAGCCCAGCGCCAGGCCACCAAGGACGCCGCGCGGCTGGCCGGCCTGAACGTGCTGCGCCTGTTGAACGAGCCGACCGCGGCGGCGCTCGCCTATGGTCTCGACAACGGCTCGGAAGGCTTGTACGCGGTGTACGACCTCGGCGGCGGCACCTTCGACCTGTCGATCCTGAAGCTCACCAAGGGTGTCTTCGAGGTGCTCGCGGCGGGCGGCGATTCGGCGCTCGGCGGCGACGATTTCGATCACGCGCTGTATCGCCACGTGCTGGAACAGGCGGGCATCGCGCCGCATGCGCTCGCACCGGAAGACGTGCGCCTGCTGCTCGACAGCGTGCGCGAGGCCAAGGAGGCATTGTCGGGCGCGCCCGAGGCTACCGTAGCGGCGACGCTCTCGAACGGCACCAGGCTCGATCTGACGATCACCGAGGGTACTTTCGAGGCGATCACCCAGGCGCTGGTTCAGCGCACGCTAGGCCCGACCAGAAAAGCGCTGCGCGACGCGAAGGTTATGACCAAAGAGATCAAGGGCGTGGTGCTGGTCGGCGGCGCGACACGCATGCCGGTGATCCGCCGCGCGGTCGCGTCGTTCTTCGGCCAGCCGCCGCTCACCAACCTCGACCCGGACCAGGTGGTCGCGCTCGGCGCCGCGATCCAGGCCGATCTGCTCGCGGGCAACCGTGGCGCTGACGGCGACGACTGGCTGCTGCTCGACGTGATCCCGCTGTCGCTCGGCGTCGAGACGATGGGCGGCCTCACCGAGAAGATCATTCCGCGCAACTCGACGATTCCGGTCGCACGCGCGCAGGATTTCACGACCTTCAAGGATGGCCAGACCGCGATGGCGATCCACGTCGTGCAAGGCGAGCGCGAGCTGGTCAGCGACTGCCGCTCGCTCGCGCGTTTCGAGCTGCGCGGGATTCCGCCGATGGCCGCCGGCGCGGCGCGCATTCGCGTGACCTATCAGGTCGACGCGGACGGCCTGCTGTCGGTGTTCGCACGCGAGCAGGGCTCGGGCGTGGAAGCGTCGGTGGTGGTCAAGCCGTCGTACGGCCTCGCCGACGACGACATCGCGCGGATGCTCGAAGACAGTTTCTCGACCGCGGAAGTCGACATGCGTGCCCGTGCGTTGCGCGAGGCGCAGGTCGAGGCCCGCCGCCTCGTCGAAGCGACCGATGCGGCGCTCGACGCCGACGCCGAACTGCTCGACGACAACGAGCGCGCCGCGCTCGATGCGCTGCTTACCGGGTTGCGCAACGTCGCGCAGAGCGACGACGTGAACGCGATCGAAGCCGCGACGAAAACGCTCGCCGAAGGCACCGACGAATTCGCCGCGCGTCGCATGAACAAGGGCATACGCCGCGCGCTCGCCGGCCGCAAGCTCGACGAGATCTGAGCGTTGCGCGGCGGCTTGATCGAAGCCGGTATGCGCGACGCCTGGACGCCCACGAACAGACCGAAGCGCGCTGCATGGACCCAAAAAGTCCGTGCAGCGCCAGTAAAATGGTGCGGAGCCGGTTGGCGGCTGCCGTGCCTCAGACCGAAACGGAAAATGTATGCCTCAAATCGTTGTGCTGCCTCACGTCGAACTGTGCCCGGAAGGCGCGGTGATCGACGCCGTGCCCGGCAAGAGCATCTGCGACAACCTGCTGGATAACGGTATCGAAATCGAGCATGCGTGCGAGAAGTCCTGCGCATGCACGACCTGTCACGTGATCGTGCGTGAGGGTTTCGCCGCCTTGACGCCGTCGGAGGAAGACGAGGACGATCTGTTGGACAAGGCGTGGGGGCTCGAGCCGGCTTCGCGTCTGTCGTGCCAGGCGAAGGCGCCGGCCGAGCAGGACCTGGTCGTCGAAATCCCGCGTTATTCGATCAATCACGCGAAGGAAAACCACTAACAGGAGGATGCAGCCATGAAGTGGACCGATACGCAAGACATCGCGATGGCCCTCACCGACAAGCACCAGGACGTCGATCCGCAGCAGGTGCGCTTCACCGACTTGCACCGCTGGGTTACCGAGCTGGAAGGATTCGATGACGATCCTAACCGGTCGAACGAAAAGATCCTCGAGGCGATCCAGGCTGCGTGGATCGAGGACGCGGATTACTGAGCGCGTCACGCGATCGCTGGCTAGTCGATGTGTGAACGGTTCCGCTTCGGCTGCCGCGCGGCAAAGGAAAAGGCGATTCCATTGGAATCGCCTCAGACTGCTGACCTGTCTCTTATACACATCTCCGAGCCCACGAGACTAAGGCGAATCTCG
>NZ_CYGX02000183.1 GCF_900019265.1 Paraburkholderia ribeironis | reverse complement strand
GCCTTATCGCGACAAAACCACAATGTACAGCAATCGAATCGACGGATGCAGGGCGCTATCGTGGGTGTCGAACGTGCCGCTTAGCCCCGAGCCAACGCCTACACCGCAGCCGACCAGTGAACATCACCCGCCGCCGCTTCTCGATCAGCTATCGCCGTGCTTGAGCCGGACCAGCGGCTCCAGTTCACAAAGCGCCACGCGCCGCCTCCGTGGAACGCGGCATCAGCGATCCAGCCCCACCACCTCTTGGCGCACGTGTACCACGGAGCAGTTCGATGGACTATTCACATTGATCCGTCGACTCCGGATTGCACTGAATGCGGTCACCGCGTGCTCGGAGGACGCGCCACGAAAATTTGGCATTTTGCGGACCGCGTTCGCCGACGCGCGACTCGCCGTGTCAACTGCGCGCGGCTTACCTATCGGTATCGACTGTAGAAGCCGACTAGTCCTTGACGGGTTTGAAGTTGTGTCGAAAGTATTGGACGCAGTGAGGGCTCAAAATGACGACGTCAGGGCTGATTGCGACGAGCTCGTTGCACGGCTTGACTGTTTAGCCGACATGCCGTGTGACGAATTGCTGGCAACGCGCGAACGCCTCAGAGGACTACTGAGGACGGTGGACGAGACGATGTCCCTTGGCGACGAACTCGAACCGTTTGTCGAGGGGCCATTGGCACACGTGGCGATAGAAGGCCTAAACAATGACGCTGCGTCAACAATCAGCATCGTTGCTCCACGCACCTCGCTGTACGCATCTCAGGTGCGGTTGACGACGGCGATCCTAGTCTGCGCGGTGAGCGAGCAGCATCTACGCACGTTCGACTGGTCGGGAGCAGTCCTGCAATCACTTACGTCTGTCGGGTCGGATGTGATGTCGGTTTTCCGGCTGTCTTCGCAATACACGCAGATTGGTGACGGGCTCCAATCCAAAAATAAAGCGACCTTACAGCGTGAAATCTGTGAGGCCCTTGCGCGCCTTGATGTAACCGCGAACCGCTTCGCCGAAGTGGTCGCGGAAAACTGGAGAGCGGACACCAGCCAGCCGCAGCAATGGCAGGAGGCATTCCACCATGCGAAACGGCTCGGCGATTCTGCATCACCAGTGCAGGCCTTCGCTTGCAAGTGGAGCGCGTGCGATACGCCTACCGATGAGCCTGAACCAAGGAGTGAGATATCGCGCATCAAGAGAACTCCAGCGACTGTTCAGAAGAACCGCCTACCGCGCCACCGCACGCGTCCAGAACGCCCATCGGTTGCCGTCAACCTGCCGCAGGCTTCCACGGATGCACTCGTGCGCCGGGAAAACTTGAAGCACGTTGCAGACATCCTGCACAAGAGCAAGCAACTAACGCCAGATGCCGTCCGCGAAGCGGCGTACGACGCACTTACGCTCGCCCGTCAATTTGGTCGGGATATCAGTACTATTGAAGCGATGAGCACTAGCGATCCGTTAGCGCTTGCGCACACGATCCGCGATTCGTTCGAATCGTGGTTTGGTAGCGTCGCTCAACTGAGTCTCGCCCGGAAAAAACTCGCTGTGCTCAAATCGGACCCCGAAGTCCGGGCGTACGCGGATCAGATCGATCAGCGAACAAATGTGCTTGAACAAATCCAAACTCGCATGAATCAACAAGAGGGCGATTCCATCAAGCAATACGCCTACCCTAAAGGCACTCACCTGCATCGTCTGTTCCATTTAGACGAAGTCGCTCAGGTACGAGCGCCGAGGAAGCTGGCTTCGGAGTCCGACTACGGCAACCTAGGAACGCTATTCGAGTTGTGCGTCGAACTTCACCCGATCTCCAACGGCGCCGCCGCAGACCCTATATTCGTTCACCTGCACGCCCAACACCCAGTGACCACTGACCAATGCCTGTCTCTGGCACTGGACGATTGCAGCGCAGTTCACATCAAGACGACGCGCCAAAAGAATCTGGGGAGGAATTGGGAGAAACTTCAAGTGTCTCTAGGAAAGATTGGCGTGACCGTCCATCGGGGCGAAATTGACAAGGCCCTATGGTGCCAATTGAGGAAGAAGGCAGGTGCACCCTCTTGAGCCGGTTTTGTCGCGATAAGGC
>NZ_CYGX02000114.1 GCF_900019265.1 Paraburkholderia ribeironis | reverse complement strand
CATCGTCTCAAGTCGCACGCTTCACGGCCGTTCTCGCATCGCCTGAAAAAACAAAACCCCACGCTCCGAAAAACGTGGGGTTCGTCAGCAGTCTGAGGCCAGAGCACATGCTCTGGCCTTTTTACGTGGACGGCGGCTTCGCGAATCAGCCTGCGAGACCGCGCTTGATGACCTCGTTCAGCAGTCCGGTCATCCCTTCGGGGTGGGTGGCTGCGCGCGTCTTCAGTTCCTCCACCAACTCGCCGTTCAGCTTGCACGCGAATGCCACGAGGCCCTGCGCCTGATCAAGCTTGCGCTGCTCCCGGCGATCCACCTTGGCGTCGGCCGCAGCGGCTTTGCCGAAGCGGCTGGCGCTTGCCTGTTTCATCGCATTGTTCAGCTTGAGTGCCTTGTTCTTTTCAAGGTCGGTTTTTTTCATCGCCATACGGAAGGCCTCTGCCAGATAAGTAATCCCGCATTGTACGCACCGCGCCGCGCGCTGCGCGAGCGGCGGCGATCGGGTGGAGCGCCAACGCGGCGAAGGCGCCCGACGCGGCCAACACGCCCAACGCGCCCAACGCCCCTAAACGCGCTTCATGCGCGTGGAACCGGAATCGGCGTCAACGGCTGACGCAAAGCCCAAGCGCCGACTCAGCCGGACTGGTCCGGCGCGGCGGCCATGCTGTCCATCAATGCGCGCATTCTTCGCCAGTGCGAGCCTTCCCAGAATACGCGCTGGCATACATCACAGGTGACGAACAGGTTGTGCCGCTGCAGGACGCCATCCGGCGCGCGCGTGCCGACCTCTTCCTTGGCGATCCGTCGCAGCGGCGCATTGCACATCAGGCATAGGCGGAACGGTTGCGCGCTGCCCGCCAGGTCGAGGCGTTCGAACACTTCGCGCAATTGTTCGCGCGGCCGCAGCGCACGGATGTAGCAGCCATGGGTGATGCTGCGACGTTTCAACAACTCGCGGTCGCGTGTCAGCACGATGCGCTGTTGCGCAACGGCGAGCGCTTCGATATCGGCGTCGGGGTAGTGGTTGTCGTACAGCGTGTCGAAACCTGCCAGGCGCAGCAGTGGCGCGAGGCCACCGAGATGCGCGTCGGCGATGAAACGCATCACGCGCAGCGGCCGTTCGCGCACGCGCAGCAGCGGCTGAATGTCGAGCGCTTCAAACTTCGGATAAACGGCGACGCGATCGCCGTTCGCCAACGGCCGATTGAAACTGACCGACTCGCCATTCACCAGAATCAGTTCGACCTCGGTATGCGGCACGCCGAGCGCTTCGATCATATGTTTCGCGGTCGCGCCGGGCGGACAGGCGCAACTGAACGCGCGCCGGCGCTGCGGCCGGGCGAGAAAATCGTTCAGCTCCTCGTAGAAGCGGAATGTCGCCGTGATCATCGCAGCAGTATCGTATCGTGCTTTGTCGCGTGCTGTACTGCAGACCTCGCACGGGTGTGCTCTACTTCCACTTCTTTAGTTCACGGAGCGACAGATGGACATCGGTTTTATCGGTCTCGGCGAGATGGGCGCCGCGATGGTGGCAAACATTCTGAAAGCCGGGCATCAGGTGCGCGTATGGAATCGCTCGCCGGAGCGGGCGCAAGTGCTCGCCGAGCTCGGCGCGCGGGTCGTGGCGACGCCGGCCGAAGCGTTTGCAGGCGACGCCGTGTTTTCGATGCTCGCCGACGATACGGCATTGCGCGAGGTCATCACCGCGCCGCTGCTGGAGCATGCTGCGCGCGGCCTGATCCACGTGAACATGGCGACGATCTCGGTGGTGCTGGCCGAGGAACTGGCGAGCGCGCACGCGTCGCGCGGCGTCCACTACGTGTCCGCGCCGGTGATGGGTCGGCCCGACGTGGCGGCCGCGGGCAAGCTGACGATTGTCGCTGGCGGGCCGGCCGAGTCGATCGACCGGGTTCAGCCGATTTTCGACGCGATCGGCCAGAAGACCTGGCGTATCGGGTCGCTGCCGCAGCAGGCGAACGTGATGAAGCTCGCCGCGAATTTCATGCTGGGCGCGGCCGTCGAGACGCTCGGCGAAGCGGCCGCGCTGGTAACCGGTCATGGCCTCGCCATGCAGGATTTTCTCGACGTCATCACGAGTGGTCTGTTCCCGGGGCCGGTCTATTCGGGCTACGGCAAGATGATTGCGGAGCAGCAGTTCGAGCCGGCGAAGTTCAAGGCGCGTCTCGGCCTGAAGGATCTGCGCCTCGCGCTGGCGGCGGCCGACTCGGTAACGACGCCGATGCCGATCGCGAGTGTGGTGCGCGACAGTCTGATCGAAGCGGTCGCTCAGGGCGACGGTGAGAAGGATTTCGCGGTGCTGGGGCAGGTAGCCGCGCGGCGCGCTGGGCGTTGAGCGGCGAAAAGATCGCGCAGGTTGAAGGTCGGCGGTCGAGTGTGTGCCGCACTGCTTGCTGCTGGGAGGGTGCTGGGGGACTAGGTCGGCGAAGTTGCGAAGTCGCCAGGTCGCTCGGTTGCCAGGTTGCCCGATTGCCGGGTCGCCGGGTCGCCAGCTTGCGATGCCTTCTCGTTGCGCTTCCAACGCGCCGGCCAACGGCGGTGAACCCGCTCACGCGTCGCAACCGCATCCCAACCGGTTCGGCGTCGCTGCCCCGCGCGACGCCATGGTCACGCCGCGCGTCGCGCCGTAAAGCCGCGCGGGCGGGCATAATAGCTGTCCGATTCCTATCCGCCTCGATTCCAATGACTCTGCATACCTGGTGGCTGTTCGTAGCCACGGTCTTCGTCGTTTCCGCGATTCCAGGTCCGAACATGCTGCTCGTGATGACACACGGCGCCCAGCACGGGCTGCGCCGCTCGAGCGCCACCATGGCGGGCTGCCTGTCGGCGCTGGTGCTGATGCTGGCGGTGTCGGCGGCAGGGCTTGGCGTGTTTCTGGCGGGCTGGCCGACCATGTTCAACGCGCTGCGCATGATTGGCGCGGCCTATCTCGTCTATCTGGGCATCAAGGCATGGCGCTCGCCGGTTGACGAGGCCACCGCCGACAACGTCGATGAACTGGCCGCCAGACCCGTGCGCTCGCGTTTCGCGCTGTTTCGCAACGGCTTTCTGGTAGCCGGCAGCAATCCGAAGGCAATCCTGTTCGCGGCCGCGCTGTTGCCGCAATTCATTGACGCCACGCAGCCCAAGCTGCCGCAGTTCGGCGTGCTCGTCGCCAGCTTCGCCGCGATCGAGGTGAGCTGGTACCTGGTCTACGCGGGTTTCGGCACGCGCATCGGTGCCACGTTGAAGAGCCGCAGCGTCGCGCGGATGTTCAATCGTCTGACGGGAGGCGTGTTTGTCGGCTTCGGCGCGATGATGGCGCTGGTGCGCCACTAATCGCTTGATCAGACCGGTAGCGCACGGTTGAGTGGGGAGACAGGTCGCGGTGATTTGTTGTATTTTAACGACATTGCGGGTCAACCCTAATTTGCATGTTGCGACGCACCAAATCATTTGTTATAGTTCGTCTTGTCTCCTCCATGTCTCCTCTGATATGGATTCAGCCCGCCCACCTAGGCGGGCTTTTTTTTGCCCTGAATTTTCCGGCGTCGCTTATGCCAGCGCCTGGCCAAAAAAACTAAAGCCGGCTGACCCCTCGCGTGGGTCGCCGGCTTTTCGTTGGATTGACGGCGAATTGCCGTCGGTATCCTGCTTCGATTTAGCGCTTCAAACCTGCTTCCTCGTCCGCTCCGATCGCGAGGTTCATGCATTGGATCGCCGCGCCCGAAGCGCCCTTGCCCAGATTGTCCAGACGCGCAACCGTGACGAAGCGCTCTTCGTTGCCGAACACGAACAGGTCGATGCGGTTGGTGTCGTTGTTCGCCTGGACGTCGAAAAAGCCGCTGTCCAGATTCGCTTCGGCGTCGAACGGCGCGACGCGCACGAAGGCCTCGCCCGCGTAATACTCGGCGAACAGCGCTTGCACGTCTTGCGGTGTGGCCTTCTTGGCCAACTGGTTCGGCGAGAAGAAAGCGGTGACCGCGAGACCCTTGTAGAAGTCGCCGACGATCGGCGTAAAGACCGGTGCGGAGTTCAGGCCCGTGTGCGCCGCCATTTCCGGCAGATGCTTATGCGTGAGACCGAGCGCATAAGGACGCGGGCTCTTGAGCGTGTCTTTGCCGCCGGCTTCGTAGTCGGCAATCATTTTCTTGCCGCCGCCGCTGTAACCGGTGATCGAGTAGGCGTGCGCGGCGAAGTCGGGTGCCACCACGCCGGCTTCCACGAGCGGACGCATGGCCAGCACGAAAGCCGACGCGTGGCAGCCCGGCACGGCGATGCGTTTGGCCGTGCGCAGGCGCTCGCGCTGTGAACGGGCCAGCTCGGGCAGGCCATAAGCCCAGTCGGGGGAGGTGCGGAACGCGGTGCTCGCGTCGATCAGCACGGTGCGATCATTGTTCACCAGCGAAGCGGATTCGCGCGACGCGACGTCAGGCAGGCACAGGAACGTGACATCCGACGCATTGATCAGACGACGGCGCTCTTCGAGATCTTTGCGTTTCGCTTCTTCGATACGCAGGATTTCCACGTCGGCGCGTTGCGACAGGTATTCAAAAATCTTCAGGCCGGTGGTGCCTTCCTGTCCGTCGACAAAAACTTTCGTGCTCATCTCGATCTCACTCGCTTGCTGGAAACGGGGCGCGAGGCCGCGCCGGAACGTTATTTTAAGACCTCATCGCCGAGCAGGTGCAAAACGCCGCGAAAAAACGACGATGCGCGCTGAAAGTGACATCGGCGTGACCTGTTGCGTAGCTGATGCAAGCCGATGACGCCCTGTTCGCGACAAACCGGTGCGCTAGCCGCGCGGCGATCCATCGCGCCGTGACGCCGGCGACACGCGCGCCGAACAGCCGGGCCGTTTCCAGATCGCCTGCCGGCGGCGCTTCCTCGGGCGATGCATCGGCCGGGGACTGCGTGAGCAGCCCGGTAAAGCCGCCGACTTAGTTCAGTTCATTGCGCATGCAGCATGCCGCTCAGCCGCACGTTAGCGTGCGTGGATGACAGCCCTTCGGTGAATGGCGGCGAGGCGACGCAATGTGCGCGCCAAGCCGCGTTATTGCGCAAATGCGTTGTAAATCAGACACGAGTCCGCGAACCACGCTACCGCCCATAATTGACGACGATCCGTGCGCTGCCGAGAGCGGTGGTGCTGATCTCGTGATCGAACATCAGCGCGGGCCGCCCTTGCGCGAGGCGCAGGTCGGCGGTGCTCAATGCATAAACGGTGATGATGTAACGATGCGGTTTGCCCGGCGGCGGACAGGGCCCGCCGTAGCCATCCGTATCGAAGTCGTTGCGCGCTTCAGCCGCACCGAGTTTCTTCAGGAAACCCGACGAACTCGCGTTCTCCGGCAAGCTGTCGACCTTCGCCGGAATGCCGATGACCGCCCAATGCCACCAGCCGCGGCCGGGCGCATCCTGATCGAACATGGTAACGGCGAAGCTGCGCGTACCGGGCGGCGCGTCGCGCCATGTCAATTGCGGCGAACGATTGCCACCTTTGCAGTCGTCCTGATTGAAAACTTGCGCGGCATCCACCGTGTCGCCCGCCCGGAAACTCGCGCTGGTCAGCGTGAACGTTCCCTCGGCGAGCGCGTGCGAGTTATGCGTCGTGAATAGCGCGAAGCCCACCATCGCGTACGTGAAGAACGATTGACGATACCACAGTGAAGCAAGCGAAACAACCAGGCAACGCGATCGCATCCGCTGTTTCTCCTGTCAGGGCGCGAGGCGGTAGTCCTCGCGATGGTTGTTGTCCTTAACGGCGCCCCAAGGTCGAATCAAGTCTAACATCAGGTCTGCAATGCATCATTGTTGCTGTGCTCCGGGATTTGCGGATGGGAAATCGGCTATAGTCAGAGGAATTGTCCGCGCGACCTTGGGCCGCGTTCCCGTTCGTTTGCGTACCCGGCACGGAAAAACATGGTGGAAGTTGTGGGGAGTGGTTTATCAATCGGGAAGAGGGCGCTGCCAGATCCGCTCAGAGTCGTGGTGGCCGACGACCATCCGGTGATTCTGTTCGGCGCCGAACACGCGCTGCTCAAGTTTCCCGGTCTTCAGGTCGTGGGGCGCGCGCGGCAGTCGACTGAACTGGTCAAGATGTTGCAAACCACCGCCTGCGACGTGCTCGTCACGGACCTGGCCATGCCGGGCGGTCAATACGGCGACGGGTTGCAGCTGATCGGCTATCTGCGCCGCAACTTCCCGACGCTTCCCATCGTCGTGCTCACCATGCTGGAGAACGTCGCGTTGCTCAAGCGGCTGAGCGAGCTGGGCGTGACGTCGGTCGTCAATAAATCGGACGATCTGAGCCACATTGGCCTCGCGGTGCAACACGTCAGCCGCCGCATCGAATACATGAGCCCGTCGGTCAAAGCATCGCTTGATGCGCTGCGCATGAATTCCGGTGGCAAGGGTGATGAAGTGATGTTGTCCCGGCGCGAGCTGGAGGTCGTGCGGCTATTCGTGTCGGGCATGACGATCAAGGAAATCTCCGAGCAGCTCAACCGCAGCATCAAGACGATCAGCACGCAGAAGAACACTGCGATGCGCAAGCTCGGCATCGATCGCGATTCCGAATTGTTCCAGTATGCGCAGAGCAATGGCCTGCTGAATCTGTCGTCGCATTCGTCGGCAGATATGGGGGGCGTGTCCTGACGTCGCGCCTGTCTTCGCCGCGCAAAAAAAGCCGCCTGTCTTACGAACAGGCGGCTTCTTTAATTCAATCCGCTAAAAGCGGATGCGCTTACTGCGGCGTCGAGGTTGCGCCGCCGTGCGCGGCCGACCATTCGGCCGGCGCGTGCAGGAATTTTTCCACTTCCTCGAGCGTCCTGGTGTCGAAGTACTTGTTTTCCTTCGCGACGCGCAGCACGTCCCACCACGTGGCAAGCGCATGCAGGTCGACGTCGATGTCTTTCAGCACCGACACGCTTTCCTTGAAGATGTTGTAGTGGAACAGCACGAAGCAGTGGTTCACCGTGGCGCCGGCCGTGCGCAGCGCGTTGATGAAGTTGATCTTGCTGCGGCTGTCGGTGGTCAGGTCTTCGACCAGCAACACGCGTTGACCTTCGGTCAGCAGACCTTCGATCTGCGCGTTACGGCCGAAACCCTTGGGCTTCTTGCGCACGTATTGCATCGGCACCATCAGGCGGTCGGACAGCCATGCCGCGAACGGAATGCCAGCGGTTTCGCCACCGGCCACGGCGTCGATCTGCTCGTAGCCGACGTCGCGCAGGATGGTGGTCTCGGCCATTTCCATCAGACCACGGCGCACGCGCGGATACGAGATCAGCTTGCGGCAGTCGATATAAACGGGGCTCGCCCAGCCGGACGTGAAAATGTACGGTTTCTCCGCGTTGAAGTGCACTGCCTGCACTTCCAGCAGCATTTTGGCGGTCGTGTCGGAGATCGTCTGGCGATCGAAGCCTGTCATGGGCGGATCCTTCGGTATGAGCGGGGAGAAGCGGGCGCGGGGCCCGATGGCGCAGCAAGCGAGGTGGCCGCGCCATGCCGGGCGGGATACGCTGCCGGTCAGTGGAGTGCGGGCCGGTTTTTGCTGCGCGCGTGGGCCGACATTTTACCTGAATTGGACCCTTCCGAGGAGGCCGTCGTGCCCGGCTATCGGCAACGGCGGCCATCGTGGCCGGGCTGAGCGGGCTGTGCCGGGCGAGCCTGGCGCGGCACGTGCCGTGCGTGGGCGGCGGATTAGCGGCGGATCGGCGGCTCGTGGCCAACTCATGACCGACCGGTGCCCGAATCACGACGGCCGGCAACATGCCTGCCGGATTCGGCATTACAGCATCGCCCGCCACCGTTGCGCCGATGGTGGGCCGTGGTAACCACTCAGTGCATCGTCATACGCGGGGTGTACACTAATCGACCCGCGAAGCACTCCGCACGGTTCTGTCCTTCGTCGAGGTATCGCGCAGCACCTGACCGGTGCATGCGAAAACCGCTTCGTTCGATGATCCATTCGATAGATGCCGGCGACGCCAGCAGTGCGGTGTGTTGGGCCCAATTTCTTACGTCTCGCAGGCCAAAAATGGACGAACAACTTAAGCAAAGCGCTCTCGCATACCACCAGAATCCGAAACCTGGCAAGATTTCGGTCACGCCCACCAAGCCGCTGTCGAATCAGCTCGACCTGTCGCTTGCCTATTCGCCGGGCGTCGCCGCGGCCTGTATGGCGATCTACGACGAGCCGCTCGACGCGCAGAAGTACACGTCGCGCGGCAATCTGGTCGGCGTGATCACCAACGGCACGGCCGTGCTCGGCCTCGGCAACATCGGTCCGCTCGCCGCGAAGCCGGTGATGGAAGGCAAGGGGTGTCTGTTCAAGAAATTCGCCGGCATCGACGTGTTCGACATCGAACTGTCCGAATCCGATCCGGACAAGCTGGTCGAAGCGATTGCGATGCTCGAACCCACGCTGGGCGGCATCAACCTCGAAGACATCAAGGCGCCCGAGTGCTTCTACATCGAGAAGAAGCTGCGTGAGCGCATGAAGATTCCGGTCTTCCACGACGATCAGCACGGCACCGCGATCATCGCGTCGGCGGCGATCCTGAACGGCCTGAAAGTGGTCGGCAAGAAGCTCGACGAAGTGAAGCTGGTGTGTTCCGGCGCGGGCGCCGCGGCGATCGCGTGTCTGGATCTGCTGGTGAATCTGGGCCTGTCGAAGCAGAACATCCTCGTCACTGATTCGAAGGGCGTGATCTACGAAGGCCGCGGCAACCTCGATCCGTCGAAGGAGCGTTACGCGGCGAACACGCAAGCGCGCACGCTGGCCGACGCGATTCGCGGCGCCGACGTGTTCCTCGGCTGCTCGAGCGCAGGCGTGCTGAAGCCGGAGATGGTCGCGGAGATGGGCACCCAGCCGCTGATTCTCGCGCTCGCCAACCCCGAGCCGGAAATCCGCCCGGAGGAAGCGCGCAAGGTCCGCCCGGACTGCATCATCGCGACGGGCCGTTCGGACTACCCGAACCAGGTCAACAACGTGCTGTGCTTCCCGTTCATTTTCCGCGGCGCGCTGGATGTCGGCGCGACCACGATCACGGAAGAAATGAAGCTCGCGTGCGTGCGCGCGATTGCCGAACTGGCCGAAGAAACCGATCAGGGCGATGAAGTCGCGAAGGCGTACGAAGGCCACTCGCTGGAATTCGGCCCCGAATACCTGATTCCGAAGCCGTTCGATCCGCGCCTGATCATCAAGATCGCGCCGGCCGTCGCGCAAGCGGCGATGGATTCGGGCGTCGCGACCCGTCCGATCAAGGACATGGACGCGTACCGCGAAGAACTCGGCACGACGGTGTATCGCACGGGCATGGTGATGCGCCCGGTGTTCGCCGCGGCGAAGTCCGAGCCGGCGCGCATCGTGTTCGCCGAAGGTGAAGACGAGCGCGTGCTGCGCGCCGCGCAATTCGTGCTGCTGGAAAAGATCGCCAAGCCGATTCTGGTCGGCCGTCCGTCGGTGATCGAGATGCGCCTGAAGAAAATGGGCTCGAAGCTCAAGTGCGGTGAAGACTTCGAGATCGTCGATCCGGAAGACGATCCGCGCTACCACCAATGCTGGCAGGCGTATCACGAACTCGGCGCGCGCCAGGGCGTCACGCCCGATGTCGCGAAGGCCGCGATGCGCAAGTTCAACACGCTGATCGGCGCAATCCTCGTGCGCCTCGGTGAAGCCGACGGCATGATCTGCGGGATGATCGGCCAGTACCACACGCATCTGAACTTCATCGAGCAGGTGCTGGGCAAGGCGGACAACGTGCAGAACTTCGCTGCGATGAATCTGCTGATGCTGCCGGGCCGCAATCTGTTCATCTGCGATACGTACGTGAACGAAACGCCGACCGCCGAGCAGCTCGCCGACATGACGATGCTGGCTGCGCGGGAAATCGAGAAGTTCGGCATCACGCCGAAGGTGGCTCTGCTGTCGAACTCGAATTTCGGCAGCGCACCGTCGTCGTCGTCGCAACGCATGGCCGCGGCTCGCAAGCTGATTGCCGAACGTGCGCCGACGCTTGAAATCGACGGTGAGATGCACGGCGACGCGGCATTGTCCGAGGTGGTCCGCAAGGCGGCGTTCCCGGGCACGACGCTGACCGGTGAAGCAAACCTGCTGATCATGCCGAACGTCGAAGCGGCGAACATCGCGTACAACCTGCTGAAGATGGTCGGCGGCGAAGGCGTGACGGTCGGCCCGTTCCTGCTGGGCGCGGAAAATCCGGTCCACGTCCTGACGCCGGCGGCGACCGTGCGCCGGATCATCAACATGACGGCGGTGGCTTCGGCGAACGCGCGCAAGTCGGTGAACGCGAACTGATGAGGATGGGCCGAGGTTGATGCGGCGCTGCTGTACGGCGTCCGCGGCAATCCGACTGGAACGCCACGGAAGCTGATTCCGTGGCGTTTTTTTATAGCGAGAAAAAAGCGGCAGTCCGGGAGGATTGCCGCTTTTTCAATTGCCTACTGGTGGGCCGGTCAATTCAGCCGGCTCATGTTCACGCTGATGTTCACGCAGACAGCCACGCACATGCTCATGCCACGTGTTGCGTCTTGCCCGCCTCCGGCGAGCGCCAGCGCGTCAGCAACTCGTTCCACTTGATCCGCACGCCCTTCAGGTTGTTTTCCTTCACGTGGCCATAACCGCGGATACCGTCTGGCAGATTCGCCAGTTCGATTGCCAGCTCGCGTTTCTGCGCGGTCAGTCCGTCGATCAGTTCGCGCACCAGCCCTTCATATTCGACGATCAGCGCCCGTTCGGTGCGACGCTCCGCGGTTTTGCCAAAGACATCGAACGCGGTGCCTCGCAGGAACTTGAACTTGGCCAGCACGTGCATCGCCTGGAAGACCCAGGGTCCGTACTTCTTTTTCACCAGATGACCCTGCGCGTCCTTTTTCGAAAACGTCGGCGGCGCGAGATGAACATGCACCTTCCAGTCGCCTTCGAAATCCGCTTTCAGCTTTTCGATGAACGCCGGGTCGCTGTACAGACGCGCGACTTCGTACTCGTCCTTGTACGCCATCAGCTTGTGCAGATTCTTCGCGACCGCTTCGGTGAGCGGCAACCGGCCGTCGATCGAATCGAGCGCCGACTCAGCCGTGCGCACCTGCGACACCAGCGTACGATAGTGGTCCGCATACGCGCGGTTTTGCCACGCTGCGAGGTAGTCGGCGCGTTTGTCGATCAGTGCGTCGAGCGCCTTCGGCGTGTGCAACGCAATGATCTTGCCGCTCGCCGAGTCCAGCGCGGCATCGCGTCCCTGCGATTGCGCGAGCTTGCGCACCGCAGCCGGATCGTGCGCCGCACGACGGCCCCATTCGAATGCCGCCCGGTTCTTCTCGACCTGCACGTTGTTCAGTTCGATCGCGCGTATCAGCGACTGATACGTCAGCGGCACCCAGCCGCGTTGCCACGCGTAGCCAAGCACGAACGGATTCGTGTAGATCGCATCACCGAGCAGCGCAACGGCGAAGTGATTGGCATCGACCGTATCGACATTGTTGTCGCCTGCACCGGCGCGCACGTCCGCCTCCGTGCTGGTGCCCGGAAAGCGCCAGTTCGGATTCTTGATGAGTTCCGCGGTCGGCGTGTGCGCGCTGTTCAGCACGACACGTGTATGGCCCGCCTGCATCCGTGACACGCATTCGTCGCTGGCGGTGACGATCGCATCGCAGCCGATCACGAGGCTCGCTTCGCCCATCGCGATACGGGTCGCGTGGATGTCGGCCGGTTTCGTCGCGATCTGCACATGGCTCATCACGGCGCCGCCTTTCTGCGCGAGGCCGGTGACGTCGAGCACCGTGACGCCCTTGTTCTCGAGATGCGCGGCCATGCCGAGCAGCGCGCCGATCGTCACCACGCCCGTGCCGCCGACGCCGGTCACCAGCACGCCGTAAGGACGGTCGATCGACGGCAGTTCCGGTTCCGGCACCGGCGGCATCGCATCGCCGCCAACGCCCGAAACGGCCTTGGGCTTGCGCAGCTGGCCGCCTTCAACGGAGACGAAGCTCGGGCAGAAGCCGTTCACGCACGAATAATCCTTGTTGCAGGTCGACTGATTGATCTGGCGTTTGGTGCCGTACTCGGTATCGAGCGGTTCGACCGACAGGCAATTCGATTTCACCGAGCAATCGCCGCAGCCTTCGCACACGGCCTCGTTGATTACGACGCGCCGCGCCGGGTCCGGATACGCGCCGCGTTTCCTGCGACGACGCTTTTCGGTCGCGCAGGTCTGGTCGTAGACCAGGATCGTGGTGCCGGCAATTTCGCGGAGTCCGCGTTGCACCTCGTCGAGCTTGTCGCGATGGTGGACGTCGACCCCCGGCGCGAGGCCGACGTTGGCCGAATACTTCTCCGGCTCGTCGGTGACGATCACGATTTTGGTCGCGCCTTCGGCGGCGAGCTGGTGCGTGATCTGCGGCACCGTCAACACGCCGTCGACCGGCTGGCCGCCCGTCATTGCGACAGCATCGTTGTACAGCAGCTTGTAGGTGATGTTCGCCTTCGACGCGATTGCCGCGCGAATCGCCAGCAGCCCTGAGTGGAAGTAGGTGCCGTCGCCGAGATTGGCGAACACGTGCTTGTCGTTGCTGAACGGCGCCTGTCCGATCCACGCGACGCCTTCGCCGCCCATCTGGCTGAAGGTGCTGGTGCTGCGGTCCATCCAGACAGTCATGTAGTGGCAGCCGATGCCGGCCATCGCACGCGAGCCTTCCGGCACGTTGGTCGACGTGTTGTGCGGGCAACCCGAGCAGAACCACGGCTTGCGCTCGACTTCCACGCGCGGGCGCGCCAACGCCTTTTCCTTCGCTTCGATCACGGCAATGCGCATGGCGATGCGCGCACGCACGTCCGACGGCAGATCGAACTTGTCGAGCCGCGTGGCAATCGCCTTGGCGATGATCGCCGGCGACAGTTCGTAATGCGCGGGCAACAGCCAGTTGCCCATCGGCACCGACCATTCGCCGCCCGCGCCGTCCTTCTCGTCGAACTTGCCGAATACGCGTGGACGCTGCGCATCGGGCCAGTTGTACAGTTCTTCCTTGATCGCGTATTCGAGAATCTGGCGCTTCTCCTCGACCACGAGGATTTCGTCGAGGCCGCTCGCAAAGGCGTGCGCGCCTTGTGCTTCGAGCGGCCAGACGCAGCCGACCTTATAGAGCCGGATGCCGATGCGCGCACAGGTTTCGTCGTCGAGACCGAGGTCGGTCAGCGCCTGGCGCACGTCGAGGTAGGCCTTGCCGCCGGTCATGATGCCGAAGCGCGCATGTGGCGAATCGATTTCGACGCGATCCAGCTTGTTCGCGCGGACATAGGCGAGGGCGGCGTACCACTTGTAGTCGAGCAGACGCGCTTCCTGCACGAGCGGCGGATCGGGCCAGCGGATATTCAGGCCGCCTTCGGGCATTGCGAAGTCGTCCGGCAGGATGATCTGCGTGCGGTGCGGATCGATATCCACCGAAGCGGACGACTCGACCACATCGGTCACGCACTTCATCGCCACCCATAGACCGGAGTAGCGGCTCATTGCCCAGCCGTGCAGACCGAAATCGAGATATTCCTGCACGTTCGACGGGAACAGCACCGGCAGGCCGCATGCTTTGAAGATGTGCTCGGACTGATGCGCGAGCGTCGACGACTTGGCCGCGTGATCGTCGCCGGCGAGCACGAGTACGCCGCCTTGCCGCGACGAACCGGCCGAATTGCCGTGCTTGAAGACGTCGCCGGAACGGTCGACACCTGGACCCTTGCCGTACCACATCGAAAACACGCCGTCGTATTTGGCGCTGGGATACAGATTGACCTGTTGCGAACCCCAGACGGCAGTCGCCGCGAGGTCTTCATTGACGCCGGGCTGGAACACGATCCGATGGGCGGCGAGATGCTGTTTCGCTTTCCACAAGGACAAGTCGAGTCCGCCGAGTGGCGATCCGCGGTAGCCGGAAATGAAGCCGGCGGTATTGAGCCCGGCCGCCTGGTCGCGTTCCTGTTGCAGCATCGGCAGACGCACCAGCGCCTGGATGCCGCTCATGTACGCGCGGCCGCGTTCGAGGGTGTATTTGTCGTCGAGCGTGACGGAAGACAACGCGGATTCGAGCGAGGCTCGCTGATCTGCGTCTAGCGGGGCATTCATTATGTGTACTCCTCCACTAAGTTTGGGATCACCAAAACTTTCGTTTGGGCCGTTGCATCTTGTGAATGCGTTGGCCAGGGCCGTCATATTGACGTCTTTTAAGCGATGGTAGCACTGGTGGAAACCCGCCACATTGCGCGAAAAATGACGCACTGCGGCTTGTTTGCGGGTGGACTCGCCGGCGCGATGCGCGTTCCGACCGCCCTGCAATTGAGCCTGTAACAAGCTGTAAAAGCTAAAAATTCGCGGAACCGCAGTGCAAATTCCTGTCTAACCGGGCACCTGAGAGCAGTGTCTGCGCAACGCTTCGCATTCGGCGGAGCTTCACGACAACAGGGCAGTTAGAAAAGGAGTACGCATGAACGCTAGAAACATCCAGACCTTCCTGATGGTCTCAGCCGCATTTTTCGCCATGAGCGCATCGGTGCGCTCCAATCCGGGCAGCGTAGGGGCGCTCTCGAACGCGGTGAGCCGGACGGCGCAAGTTGCGCCGGCACGTATTGCAATGAGCCGCGTCACGCGCGCCATCAAGGCAGCCGAGGAAAGCCAGAATTCGTGATGCGCCGCTGATGCGGTGCGTCGGTTGATAACCGGCCGTTGTCCATTGTCCTGCTTGAGGCAATGGCGCATTGGAAAGGGCGAGGATCGTGAGATCCCGCCCTTTTCGTTTTTGTTGTTCAGATCTGTTCTGATGTTCCGGCGGCGTCTTCCTGTGCCACATGGCGCCGCTGGTTGTCAGGCTTTGTCCTGCACCACGCCACGGCGGATCTGATCCAGCTCGATCGATTCGAACAGCGCCTTGAAGTTGCCCTCGCCGAAGCCCTGGTTGCCCTTGCGCTGGATGATCTCGAAGAAGATCGGACCGATCTGGTTTTCGGTGAAGATCTGCAGCAGCAGGTCGTCCGGTGCGCCGTCGATCAGAATCTTGCGCTTGCGCAGTTCGTCGAGCGGCTCGCCGTGATTCGGCACGCGCCGATCGACCAGTTCGTAGTAAGTGTCGATCGTATCGAGCAGCGAAATGTTCGCGGCGCGCAGACCGTCGACGGTGCGATAAATGTCTTTGGTGCCTAGGGCAATGTGTTGAATGCCTTCGCCGTGATACGCGTCGAGATATTCCTGAATCTGCCCGGCTGTTTCTGATCCTTCCTCGTTGATCGGAATCCGGATCTTGCCGCACGGCGAGGTCATCGCCTTCGACTTCACGCCCGTCACCTTGCCTTCGATGTCGAAGTAACGCACTTCGCGGAAATTGAAGAGACGCTCGTAGAACTCGGCCCACTCCTGCATGCGGCCGCGATGGACGTTGTGCGTCAGGTGATCGACGTAGGTCAGGCCGTGGCCGACCGGATTCTGGTTCGCACCGGCAATCGGTTCGAAGTCGACATCGTAAATGTCGATGTTGCCGATGGTGTGCGGCTCGACGCCGTTCTTGCCGCGCCAGCGGTCGACGAAATAGATCAGCGAGTCGCCGATACCTTTGATCGCCGGGATGTTCAGCTCCATCGGGCCGGTCTTGTTGTCGAAGCCCCACGCGCCTTTTTCCAGTGCCTGCTTATAGGCCTTGGCCGCGTCCTGAACACGGAACGCAATCGCGCAGATCGACGGGCCGTGCAGGCGCGCGAAGCGCTGCGCGAACGAATCCTGTTCGCCATTGACGATGAAGTTGATCTCGCCCTGGCGATACAGCGTCACGTCTTTATGACGATGCCGCGCGACGGCGGTAAAGCCCATCTGTTCGAACAGCTTGCCGAGCGCCTTCGGGTCTGGCGCCGTGTATTCGATGAATTCAAAGCCGTCGGTGCCGAGCGGGTTGTCCCAAGTCGAAACTTTCACTGTCTGTCTCCTGATGTGCGCTGTCCGGCGGCGCGAGTGCGGCCGATCGAGCGCGACCGAATGACGCAAGTGTAAAGTCCGGCTCGTGATGAAAACTTGCGAAGTTAAGCGCGCGCCACTACGCTTGCGCTATTTTCTGGCTCAATTTTAGGGAGAGGTGGCAGAACATGGCTCGGGTAGAAATCGATGCAATCGACAGGCGCATTCTGGCGATCCTTCAGGAGAATGGCCGGTTGTCGAATCAGGAGATTGCCGAGCGTGTCAATCTGTCACCGAGCCCGTGTTTGCGGCGGATTCGTCGGCTGGAAGACAGTGGCGTGATTCGTGGCTACGTCGCCCTGCTCGACCCGCAGCGACTCGGGCTCGACCTGCTCGCCTACGTGAATGTGCGGTTGGAGAAGCGCGGCGGGTCGGCCCTCAGTCCGCGCGGCGATGCCACGCATGCCGATCTGTTTCGCGCGGCGGTTCAGACATGGCCGGAGGTGGTCGCGTGCCACGCGATGACCGGTGAGATGGACTATCTGCTGCGGGTTCAGGTGGAGGACATGGCGCACTTTTCGCGCTTCGTGCAGGAACAGTTGCTGCACCATCCGTCAGTGATCGACGTGAAAACGAGCTTCTCGCTGGAAAAGTTCAAGGAGACGACCGCGCTGCCGATCCCGTGAAGGCCGATCAGCTGGCAGATCGCAGGCAAACAAAAAGGGCAGCCGTGAGGCTGCCCTTTGTCATTTCGCCGAAGCGCAGGCTTTTCAGGCTGTGGCGGCGGTCGGCATGAACGACTCGAACAGCTTGGACGCCCGACGCGCCTGGCGTTTGAGCGCGTAGTCGAACACCGCAGCCTGCTCTTGCAGCATCTCGGTGATGATGCTCGACTGGTCGGCCGGCGGCAGCGTCAGATAAGCGTCGGCTTCGCCATACGCGTATTCGATCTTCATGCCAGCCTTCTTCGCGATGTGCATCATTGTCGAGTTGCGCGACAGGCAGTGCATGTAAAGCATGGTGACGTGCGTATTGCGGCTGCGGATGGCGGCGCGCTCGAAGAGCTTCGAGCCGATGCCTTGGCCACGAACGCTTTCCAGCACCGATACTCCGAATTCGGCGGTGCGCGTGTCGCCTTCAGCAGGCAGATAGGCGAGGTGTCCGACGCCCGTCAGTTCCAGTTTGCTGTTGAACACGCCGAAAACGGTGTCGCGCGTGAAGTCGATCGCGCGGACGTAGTTTTCGATCACGTGGTTCGGCACGATCTGGCCGAAGCGCAACAGGCGATCGTCTTCGTCGAGCGCGAGGAAGTGGGCCAGCAGCCGCTCGCGGTCGACAGCGGTGAGCTCACGGACCAGAGCAGGTGCTCGACCGGCTGGCAGCGACACGAGATCGTGCGGGACGATCGGCTCGGCAGCGCGCAGGGGCATCGGGTTCATGGTCGGGGTCCTCCTTTGATCGAACGGCGTGGTGCGCCGCAAAAAGTGAATTTTAGCGGAAACCACAATCGATCACTAGGGAAAACCCTATAAAAATCCGAATGGATTACCTAAATCGATCACAGAAATTTATAAGTAATTGATTTTTAATAACAAAAAAAGACTGAAGCAACGGTCGTGGCAGAATGTCGCTTGCTCGCAAGACCAGCTGCGTATCCATTTCGAATGTTGTTGCACTGCATCATCCGACCTGCGTCGAATTCAACCCATGGTCGACCATGTCGACTACCTGTTCGGCAAATTCACGGTAGCCCATCCGGCCGCCTGGCTTGAGCCAGGTGAAGGTCCAGTTGATCATTCCGAACACCATCATCGTGAGGGCGGTCTGGTTTTCGCGGGTGGCGCGCTGCGGATAGGCGCGCGTGAGCTGCCGTGCGAAAGCCGCAACTACGTCGCGCTGGCGGTTCAGGATCACCTCGCGCTGAGTGTCGACCAGATATTTGACGTCGTTCAGCAGCGCGACATGCCGGCTGTGCGACGTCTCATACTCGGACAGAAACGCCCGGATCAGCTCGGCGAAGGTTTCCCGCTCGCTGAGTCCGCGCCGCTGGCTCGCCCCTTCCACCTCGGCGATGATCAGCATCAGCCGCTTCGTGTAACGATCCAGCAGGTCGAACAGGATCGCTTCCTTGCTCGCGTAGTAGTGGTACAGGCGCGCTTTCGATGTGCCGCTCGCGGCGGCAAGATCGGCCATCGAGGTGCTCGGATAGCTGGTCTGCGCGAATTTCGCCGCGGCCAGTTCGAGGATTTGCTCGCGTTGGGTTTCGTGGTCGGGGGCTCGGGTGCGGGCCATAGTCGTCGGTTTTTCGATTGTTTTATTAGTGTGGGCAGGGGGCGAACGTTGCGCACAACTCCAGTGTGCGCCATGCGCCGGCGTCGTCGCGCAACCTGATGCGCCGGATCGCGGCCAACTCTCGCAGGCGCCACAGCACGATGCTATCGCTGACCAGAAACCCGAGTTCGGCTGTCATCACCTCGGCGGCGACGTGCGCGGCGGGGCACCAGTCTTGGCTGATGCGCTCGAGAATCAGCGCATCCAGCTCGGCGAAGCTGCCGCTCGTGAATAGGTTGTCGTGCCAGCGACGTGTCTCGCCGTTCGCGTGTTTCACTTCCTGCCATTCGAGCGCGAGCCGGCTGATGCGCAGCACGGAAATCGGCGCGGCGTCCGGCACGCGTGTGAGCAACACGTCCGGCGCGAACATGCCGACGGAGGTCGCGCGATCTTTACGGCTGTGCGCCCACGCGCCTGGATCGGTGAGATCGCGAATCGACAAACGCACCTCGTTCAGACGCTGCGGACTGTTGCGCAGGTGATAGCAGACACGCCGGAGCGTCAATTGATCTGCGGCGCTTTCGCCGTGCCAGATCACCAGATTCGCTTCGCCGCGTGCGATATTGTCCAGCGCCGCGGCCTGCTCGCGGAATTCCCGCACGAAATCGCGCCGGGCATCGGCGCTGACGCGATCCCAGAAGTCCGCGCGCACGTCCGGTGCGTCGTCGATGCCACGCATCGGGCCGACGGCCAGATCGTCCCGCAACGCGTGCACGCGATCGTCGCGGCCTGCGTCGTGGAGCGCGGCACGCAGTGATTCGGCGGCGACATCGCCGTTGGTGAGGTGGATCGTGCTCATTGGCAGTGGCTTGCTGTGGCAATGACAAAAGGGCCGCTCGCCGACCGGCACAGCTGTCCGGTCGCGAGCGGCCCCTAGTGTAAGCGCATCGCGAAGCCGCTGAAAGCCGCCGCGGGCCTTACGTCAGGCGACCCGCTGCGTACGGCGCTGCGTACGGATCAGCGTTCGTCGTAACTGACGA
>NZ_CYGX02000113.1 GCF_900019265.1 Paraburkholderia ribeironis | reverse complement strand
CGCCCGGGCCGCCTGATTCGGACCTTCATCGTCTCAAGTCGCACGCTTCACGGCCGTTCTCGCATCGCCTGAAAAAACAAAACCCCACGCTCCGAAAAACGTGGGGTTCGTCAGCAGTCTGCGGCTCCCCCAGTAATGGGGGAGCCTTTTTTTTTTCGTCCATCGTCAAGCTGGTCATCGCATGATTGCAAGGCAGATTACGACGATCGCTGCGAAAACTTTCCAGAGTCGCCACAGCTCGCTCGACCACAGCACGCCCGCCGTGCCCGCGAGCAACATAACGACGCACAGGTCATTGTTGAAGTGCATGCTTTGCAGCATCGCGGCGAACCACCACAGCGCCACCGAGGCCGCGAAGATAATGGCGCGGCGCGCGAAAAACGACAGCGCGTTGAATTTCAAGTACCAGGCCGCAAACCGGTTCATGATCGTCATTTCAACCTTCCTCCTTTTCACGCGAGGCATATGCGTGCGCGGCTGTACCAGCGTAGGCGCCCGCGATGCACGTCGCGAGCACCGTCGCGAAAAACAGCCACGTGTGGGCTTCGTTCAGGGGCAGGCCTTTGCGAACGATTTCGATCAGTTCCAGCATTTGATTCTCCACTTTGATTTTTGCGTCGGTGCACCGCGCGTTGCGCGATGAACACCGAAGCCATGACCTATCTTGCCATCTGGTACCGAAAGTCAAGCGACCTGAGCGCTGCGGTTAGAAGTATGCTCCGAAGGCATCGGCGAGCTCCTCGGTGTTGTGCCCGTCAAGGCTAAGGCTGCTCTGCTCGTTGGGAGTCACGATGCCGGTGGCAACGGGCGCAGTGAAATCAGCCCGCCCGATTCCCGCCCGATCGAAACTGTCGGGCTGAAATATTGGCGCATTGGTCGGCGTAGCCACGGGCGTCGCAGCTCCAATCGCAATGCTCGTTGCCGGTTGTGCAGAGACGCCTCGCAGTGCCGCTTCGGCAAGTTGCCGCAGAACGGCTGCCCGCTCGCGATAGGACTTCGCTTCTGACAGCCGGGCATGCAGCAGCGGCGTGGTCACCGAATCGATGACCACCTTCATGTCGAACTTTTCGCTCATGCTTTCGCAGTCGCGCGCTCGCGGGTCAGGCCAGCTTCGCCAACGATCAGAAAGCCCTTGGCGTTGGCCATGCACGGCGTATCGATCACTTCGAGCGTCACGCGCGGGAACGCCTTGCGGATCGCTGGCGCGTACAGTGCGCCTCCGCCGCCCGAGAGGATGATCGATCGCACGCTCGTCAGCTGCCCGACGTTGTTTTGCATTTCCTTCACGACGCCGGCGATGACCGGTTGCGACTGTTCGAGGTACGGGTCGAGATTGATGTCGTTGCCGTAGAAGAAGAACGGTTTGCGCTCACGCAGGGCCTTGTCGATGCGCTCAATGTCTTCGACCTGTTCGTCCTGGTCGCGCGAAATAAGCGCGGCGATGCGCTGGTAGATCTGGGATGCACCGCCCGGGATGCCGTCGCTGCGCTTGTCGTCCATCGTGAAGCCGTTTGCATAGACCCAGTCCGTCGTGAAGTAGCCCACGTCGATGACCAGATGCGCGCTGTCGCGGCCGAACTCGCCCTGACGGTTGGTCGAAGCGGCGACGAGCGAGCCGAGCGGCTGCGGGATGACGACGACCTTTTCGATGGTGACGCGACCCGGGCCATAGTCAAACGTGCCCGTGAAGCGGTCGCGCAGCGCCGTCGAGTATTTCTTCATGTTGTGGACGGGCAGGCCGAGCACCAGGCGCTCGATCTGCGTGACGCCGGCGAAGTGGATCGCGCCCGCGAGCAGGGCCGCATAGTTGTCGGAGAGAACGAAGTCGTTCGAAAGTGCGCGGCCAGTATTGCCATAGGCCGCCGTGAGTGACACGTCAGGGCCTACCTCGTACTCGATCTGGTCGATTATGATCGTGACGACCTTACGCGACGCGAGTACACCGTCACCGTAGCCCGACAACGCACGGCTCGCCGCGAGCGGGGCGAGCGAGGGAAACATGCCGGTGGCGATGCTGCCGCTGGCCGCGCGGTGAGCGTACTTGGTGTTGCCATAGCCAACGTCGACTGCGAAGACGGAAGTTTTCAAGGTGACTCCATTCGATATGAGTGGTCCGCGCTGAAGTGACAGGAAACTGACAGACAAGTATCAGTTTGAATTGCCGCATCAACGCAGGGCCGCCGAATATCAGATATCTGACAGATAAGTGTCAGTTTGGATGGTTCGACGGGTTTGCTGGTTAAACTGACAGTTTTCTGTCAGTTCTGCCTGGTTTCCAGTCTATCGAGCGTTCAGCAAAGTCAAGTCAACGAAAGCCAGCCGCTTCTGCCTATCTTTCGCCCGAGTAATTTGCGCCCTTGGCCGTATCCTGTGCATACCTACCGCGTCTATGACGCATCGATGCCGAGTGCTGGGTACTCGCACGTCCATACCTTCAGGCCCGCAACGGGCCAAAACACAGTAGTGACCGGGTCGCACAGTGATGCGGCCTTTTTCTGAATCAAATCAAGTCCACACTGCCGCACCTTGAGGGCCGCTGGACACTGCGATATCCATACGATTGGCGGCGGTTTGCCGCAATGTGACGCATTGAGGACATGTGCAGAGACCGGACACCGGACACCTCGCCAACTCAACTGCGCCTGTACACGCCCTTTCAGCGAAAGCTGGGTGCGCTCACGAAACCCGATACACGGCGGCGGAGATGAGCGACTTGGGGGCGGGGGAATTCATGCGGACCGGAAAACCCGGAGACACCGCGATTCCCTGACGGAAGAGAACACGGCGCGCGCGGCCGTCCACAAAACGCGTACAGGTATTGCCCGGCAATTAGCACTGGGCCGAAGAACCGCGAAGCGGTGCACGGCTCTGAGGCGCGCAAGCGTCGTGCTGGCAGGGTAGCCACGAAGCTGCATCGCGCGGGTTGGATCCGCGTAGCGCGACGGCAGTACGCCTCGCACAGAAACACGCCGGTGGCGGATTGCGCGAAGCGCGATTCGAGCCGGCAGGCAGCAGGTTGGACAGTCGGATTGCATGCACTTCCCATGCATCTGGCCGATCGGATGGAATCGCTAAAGGAAAGGAAGGCGGGACCCGGGCGCCGGGGATACGGCGTAGCCGCGCAGTTGGCGGTCAGAGACAGACCCGGAAGGATCGGCGTACGGCATCAGGTAGGGATGCTGCGATCGACGGGGAACGGACAACGAAGGTTGGCGGCGGCAGGCCGCGGGGGGTAACAGGACATGGCGGCAGTTCTCCACGTACGCGCGATCGTTAACGGTTACGGGTTTGGGCCGGAATTTCGAGACGCGCTATTGAAGCTGTTTGATGAGAACGTTGCACGCGTTCACAGCACGACCCGGATCAGTAACAGGGCGCTGTCGATCAAGACGCAGGGATTTCGGGCCACGGCGTTGTGCAAGTCTTTCCAGGAATTGCGCGTGGGCGGTTTTGCCCTTCAGACGCCATGGTCGCTAAAGCACAAGCATGTTAAGTATCTCGTCGATCTCTGGGTCGCGGCCGGACAAAGCGGCGGCACAATCGAGAACAAGCTGACCTATCTGCGCGCAATTGCGCAGTGGATGGGCAAGTCGAACTTGGTCGGAACGCTTGACGACTATGTTGATAGACAGGCCCTCGGCCTGAGACGAAGCTATGTGGCAACCGAGGACAAATCATGGGAAGCACACGGCGTCGACGCCGCTGCGAAAATCGCGGAGATAGCGCGAACCTGCCCATTTACCGCGGTACAACTGAAGTTGCAGGCCGCGTTTGGGTTACGCATTGAAGAGAGCTTCATGCTCCGTCCAGCAGAAGCTGCCCGCAATACACGAATGCTGGCCGTCACGCGAGGGACAAAGGGGGGCAGGCCTCGGGAAGTGCCCATCGAGGCGAAGGTCGGAATTCTGGAGGAGGCGGCCAGACTCAGCAACGGTCTGACGGGTTCTACGGTCCCCGCAGACCGGACGCTGAAGCAATGGCGTGAATGGTATTACTACGTCCTCGAAAAGCACGGGGTTACAAAGAAGGGCATGGGGATCACGAGTCACGGCTTGCGGCACGAGTTCCTTCAGACGCTATATAAAGACACGACGGGCGCACCGGCACCAATCAAGCGAGCGGGCGAACGTCCGGATCAACTGTTGCATGAGGAAGGAATGCGACGCGTGGTCGAGGCGGCAGGGCACACGCGAAGAACGAAGGCAAACGCGTATCTGTCGACCTTCGCGAAACAGGAACGCCTGCAAAAGAAGTTGCCAACGATTGACGAGGTGCGTGCTGCGCTGGCAAAAGCCGACGGCAACAAGAGTCACGCGGCGGCCGCACTGGGTATTTCGCGGCAGGCCGTGTATCGGATTCTTGGCGCTGGGGAGAATTTGCGATAGGATGCGGGCCGCTCAGGGAAATGACACTTAAAACAGTGCCTCATACGCCTCCGTGCAGAGGGGCAGGAAAGGCACAATGAATCGTCTCTCAAGTTCTGGTGACGGCCCTCGGAAAACACCAGAACACTTTCACAGCCGGCTCTCGTAGCCGGCTTTTTTTTTGGTGCGCCGAGCATGTGCAACAGCTTTTGGGGTGCGAGTCCCCTGCCCAACCTGTTGGTGGTGAAGGGCTAGCGAAACGCAAGGGGGTCGTCGTGAGGCGGGGTCAGACGGAAGCGTGTAGCAAAACCACGACCTGACGAACAGAGACCAGATATGAGGCCTAAGGGCGACGAGCCGACGCTCGGTCCGCCAACCCACCGGCAACTCGTCGCAGGTCCGAGTTGTTGTAACATTAGTCGACTGAAAGAGCGAATGAACTCGATTCACTGGTTTCCGCGAGGAGGACGCCCATGGCTTGGACTCCAGACGAGTCTCCCGCCGTCACGCTTGGGCGCCTGAACGTGGCCACTCCGGAGCTTGTTGAGCAGGAGCTTGCTGAGATGGCCCGGTGCATGGTCGCTGAACCGGCGAAGACCGTGCTTCCGGAGGGACTTTGCACACTCCTCGCCCTCCGGCGCGAACCGCTCATCGATCTGGCTATCGCGCACTACGGTGATCCGCAAGAAGCGCACGCAACGTACATGCGCAGCGTTGCAGGTACCGGCGACCTGATTTTCGACAAAGCAATTAGAATCGCGTATCTCGGAAACAGGACGGGGCAGTTCGATGGGTTGCTCCTCTCCGATGACGAACTCAGACATCTCGCGGTGAATGGTGACAAAGAAGAGGTCAGTGCAGCCTGCAAAAATCCGACCACCCAATCGGTCCTCTTGAATCTTTTCTGGAGGAGTTCCCTTTACGAGGGTGTCCCGCTCGAGCGAATTAACCAGCTTCTCAAAGCAACATCAACAAATACATTCTTCCGTACCCCCGATTGGGACTTGTGGAGCTGGGGGACGATTCGACATGACATCTTTCGTGGTCTCTTGCGGACGATCATCGACGCTCCAGTGGATAGCAGCTGGGCGCTTACGATCGTCATGCTGCTTGGTGAGATCCTGCCGGAGGACGCACCCGCTGCTGACGTTGACCCGATCGCCGCAATGGACCGCTGGCGCGATGCTAACCTGCGAGACCACAGGGGCGCGGAAGAGCAAGGTGTTTTTACCGGGTTGCCACTAGCGGAAGAAGTTCGTTGTTTGACAGCGATAGTCTTCTGTCGAAGGTTCGACGAAACGACCTTCAAGCCGTGGGGCGCGCTCGATGACGAAGATCTCGCACGCCGCTGCGCCTTCTATGCGACGGGGAAAATGCCGGTGGAAGCGTGCGAAGCCGCACTGGCTCGCGATGACGAAGCGGCGGCCGCGGCTTTAATACGGAATTCCGCCGCTATGCGCGACGACGCAACACGCCGTGCGATTGAGGAGCACTGCCGTGGGGATATGTACAACGCGTACGAACGAATGTGCGAGCGGCTGCGCAGTCGCGGCAGTTTGTCTGAGCCCCGGAGTATGTCCGCAAGGGACCAGGAGCGCGTGAGTTGCGAGCGCGCTGAACCTGAGAAGGTCACCCGAAATGACATCAAAGCGCTCGATATACGGTTCGCTGAATTGCGCCTTGCACTGACCGACCTCAGGATCGACGGCTTCAGGCAGACGGCCCTCATTGCGGTCGTTATTATCATTGCGTCGATTGCGGTGGCTCGCTGCCATGGCTAGTCTCCTTGCCGAGCATGCTCCGCGCAGAATCGATGACGCGTCGGTCCCGCACGGCCAGCCGTCGCATCCCGGCGCGAGCGCCTAATTTTAGAGCGCACCAGACGCCTAAATGTCAAAAATCCAGTCGCCTGCGAATGTCGCTTCTTGGACCGATCAGCGACGTTCACACAACGGTGCTGATGCTTCCCGGGTTTAAGACCTCCACGCCGCGACGTCCGCCCGCGCGTTGTCCGCGCAACCAAATCCCACTTCCCTCAGTCCCGTTTCATATGGCGGTTCGATATCCCGTCTCTTGGGTCGTAGCAATCGCGCGCATTGCGGCCGGTGTTGTGTGGAAAGATAAGGACTCCAGTGTGACAAACGATCGCACAACTCGCGGGAAGTTAATCGTAACGGCCATTGTCAAAACGTACGAAAGGGAAACGTAGGACGGGAGTTGACCATGAAGATCGCAGACGCATACCGATATGCACCGTGTTTATCCGCACGCGGTATTTGAGCCGGCCGCCCACGGCGATTTTGACGTGTATGAGCGGCGTATGTGCGTGCTCGCGTACGCGGACGGTGTGGGGGAAGAAGTCACTGGATAAGGGAAACGACATGAAAGACGCTAAACGAATCGCCGCCGCAGTACTTGCCGCTGTATTGCTAGCGGGATGCGGTGCGAAGTAAGCGTTGCTTGAGTACCGTCTAGACCGATGGCGCCAAAGTGGCCACAGTAGGCCCCACCAAACGAGTGGTGGAGACTACTTTGTCACCTGAGAT
>NZ_CYGX02000223.1 GCF_900019265.1 Paraburkholderia ribeironis | reverse complement strand
AAGCGGCTGGGTATCGAACACGGCGACCTCGAAATCGCCGATGCGGTTGCGCGCTTTGCGCAAAGCGAACTCGCGCCAGGGGCGGCGCAAGTGGACCGCGAAGAACTGTCGACGGTGCGCTATGTCGCGCAGCTCGCCGAGCTGGGCATGATGGGCATGAACCTGCCGCAGCGGTGGGGCGGCGTCGACGCGTCGCCGGTCGCGATCGTGCTCTCGCTGGTGGAGATCGCGAAAGCGTGTGCATCGACGTCGTCGATGATCGGTGCGCATTATCTTGCGACCGACTCGATTCTGATTGGGGGCGACGATGCGTTGCGCGATCGCTATCTTCCCGACGCGGCCAGCGGCAAGAAGGTCGGCGCGTTCGCGCTGACGGAGCCGCGCGCCGGCTCCCATCCCGCCGACATGGCGACCCGCGCGAGGCGCGAAGGTGACGGCTACCGGATCACGGGCGTGAAGCACTTCATCTCGAACGCCGATGCGGCAGGCTTCATCGTCGTGTTTGCGAAGACCGATGTCGACGCGGGCACGCGC
>NZ_CYGX02000178.1:1164-1382 GCF_900019265.1 Paraburkholderia ribeironis | reverse complement strand
ATGAACGCCCCGTCGCCACCCCACGTAACGCGCGCTCGACTGGCAGATTGTCGATTTCGAGCTGACCGTCATCGCAATAGCGTGTGAGCGCTTCCCACCGGTTCAACGCATAGAGGATCGCCCGACTCGTGTCCGATTTGCGCGAGAGCGTTCCCAGCGTCGTTGTGAGCCACGCATGGAATCGGTCGAGTAACGGCCGCGCGTGCTCCTGGCGATGC
>NZ_CYGX02000178.1:490-1154 GCF_900019265.1 Paraburkholderia ribeironis | reverse complement strand
AAACCACACCGCCGGCGGCGTTTTGTCGGCCGACGCACGATCATCGCGCACGTACACCCACAAGCGAGCGGTCTTCGTCTTGCCGTTGCCCGGTGCAAGCACTGGAACCGGCGTGTCGTCGGCGTGCAGTTTCGTCGCCGACATCACGTGACGACGCAGTGTTTCAACGAGCGGCTGCAGCAGCGTCGCAGCGTGACCGACCCACTTCGCAAGTAGCGAGCGATCAAGCTCGACGCCTTCTCGCGCGTACATGACCGACTGGCGGTAAAGCGGTACATGGTCTGCGAACTTCGAGACCAGCACGTGTGCCAGCAGCCCTGGGCCGGCAAGACCACGTTCGATGGGACGACTCGGTGCAGGCGCCTGAGAGATGTGGTCGCAACACACGCACGCAAACTTCGGGCGCACATGACGGATGACCCTGAAGCTTGCCGGTACGTACTCAAGTTGTTCGGCGACGTCTTCGCCCAGTGACTTCATCTCGCCACCGCACTCCGTGCACTTCCCGGCCGATTCGGGCAAGTGCGTTCGGATCTCGCGCCGCAGATGCTCAGGCAGCGGCTTGCGCGGTGCCTGTTCCGCAGCCGTGCGCGGCGTCTTCGGGATTTCGATCGGCGCCGCGCCTTCGTCGGCCTCAAGCTCTTCGAGGCGCAGTTCGAGTTGC
>NZ_CYGX02000178.1:180-480 GCF_900019265.1 Paraburkholderia ribeironis | reverse complement strand
AGTTTGAGCATTTGCGCGTCACGCTCGCGCAGCGCCGCCTCCTGGCTGAGCAGCATGGCCTTCAGCGTTTCGACATCGTCGGGAAGTGGGCTCGCGCGCGTCATGCAGGCAGTTTACGCGCGGGCNNGAGGCGCAGTTCGAGTTGCTCGATCTGGCTGTCCAGCTTCTCCGACTTGCGACCGAACTGCATACGGCGCAGCTTGGCAATGAGCAGCTTCAGGTGTTCGACTTCGGCTGCGCGCGAAGCCAACGCGGCTTGTTGCGAGTCGACCGTTTCCTGCAGTTTGAGCATTTGCGCGT
>NZ_CYGX02000178.1:0-170 GCF_900019265.1 Paraburkholderia ribeironis | reverse complement strand
GCCCGCATGTCGGTCACGCCGGCAGCCAGCCACACACGCGTGCCAGCAGGAAGACCGATCACGCCTCAGTCTCCGCCGCGACACGCAAGGTACGCAACACAACACGCAGCGTGGCTGCGTCGGGCGTGCCCTCGATACGCACGCGTGCGACGCCGACGCTGATCTCAATC
>NZ_CYGX02000175.1 GCF_900019265.1 Paraburkholderia ribeironis | reverse complement strand
GTGTGCAACGCCAGCGTTGAAGCCGGTCCACGTCGGCCCCGGCTTAGATGCGGCAAGACAAATTGCTCAAACTCTGCCTCACTCAACTTCGTTGGAATCCCTTGCCGTGGCTGCTTTTTCGCCATCTTGACCGCCAAAGCAACAGGATTCCAGCCGCTTCAGACCATACACCCAAAACCCTTGCCTACAAAGGCTCTCAGGCAAATTCAGAGACCTTGAAAAACCCGCAACCAGTTGGAATCTATTGCCTGCGTAGCACCACAAATTGTCCGGCCTTACACGAAACGAATGTCGGGCTCGCAGTGACTTTGGCGAGGTTAGCCAAGCATGGATCAGGTGTAACAGAAGCACCCATCACCATGCTCAGGTCGCTGTGAAGCCCGGCGTTCTCCGCTCGGGATTCTCGGAGTTGAATGGCAAGCGTGACCGTAGCCGCCAGAAAGGCGGCGCTCGTCGCCCAACGTATTGATTTCATTTTCTACCTCCGCGAGCCGTTGCGAGGATACATCTGGAAGATTACGCGTGACCTCCGCCGCTCTATGCGGCGCACATAGTCTACTTACGCGGGGACTTCCTCATCTCACTTTCGGGCCACGGCTGATATGCATCAGCTACGGTTCCATCCCTCGGCCGGTGCGCTGATGGCCTCGGTCGACCCTTTTAGACCATCGTCTGGTTTCTTGCCGGCATTATGCCAATGCTCAAAGACCCGACACTCCACTTTAGCCGCCGCCCAGATTCCCCGCGCCATCCTCGCCGTCAAAGGCCGCGCAGTAGTAGCTGAAACTTTTGCTAGGGTCCTGCGGGTCCAAGTACGTGCAAAATTCGCCCGCGGCGGCAGCCTTCGCCGCAACCCCCATTAGCATAGCGGTCAGCAGCCCGCCGCACAGCACCCTCTTTATTCTGTGCATGGACACTCCGTATCGGAAAAGGTTACTAGGCCTTCAGCTTCGCAGTTCGTCGCACTACCCGTGCCTTACGCGACTCGCTGGTACAGTCAACGCTGATTGAGTCCGAATGATGATGCCACGCGATCGAGTGCAACTGCCAGAAGAAAAGCATCAAATATATTGATGCTAATACGAGGCGCCATTTGGGCACTGTCAACCTGTCGATCGGAGAAAGGAACGGCGGCAGACGGTGCAGCCGCTCACCAGGCAGTTGACGGACTTTGGGTGACGTTGGTCAATTTGTGCCACGAGGCGAATCGGGCAGCGAGATGTTTGCGATAAAGCGACGCGCGCAGCAAGTGCCGCTTGAGCGCAAAGTGCTGTCGGATCGGACCGAAGCTCGAAAGGAACGCCCGGGTCCGCTGGGAGTCACGGAAGCCGCGCATGCGCCGCTCTCGTTCACGGGTCGGTTGATGACTATTTTCGGCCCGGCTATTCACGCGTGCGGCAGCCTTGACGAACACGTGTTGGACGCCGGCCAGCTCGGGAATCTCGACCTTCGCGGCCGGATAGCTTCGCAATTGATCGGTGACGTGGTTACGCCGACCGAAAATTGAGCCACTTATAGAGGCTGTTAGGCACTTTTGTTAAGGGCTGCAAAGTGAACAGGCATAAGCACGGAGGATACGACGAAGTGCAAGCCAGCCAAGGTTTCGGGCAATCGCTCGTAGTCTCTGGCCAGTCGGCGGAACCGGTTGAGCTAGCCGAAGCTGCGCTCGACCACCCAGCGGCGCGGCAACAGCACGAAGCCCTTTTTCGCCTCCGCCAGCTTGATTACGTGAAGCTCGATCCCTTCGTCGAGTGCCGCCTGCGCAGGCTCTTCGCCGGCATATCCCTGATCGGCGAACGCCACCTTGACCGTCTGGCCCGTGGCCTGCTGAACCTGGCGCGCCAGTTCTCCGACCTGCGTGCGTTCCTGTTCGTTGGCCGGCGTAACATGCACAGCAAGCAACTGCCCCAAGGTATCAACCGCCATGTGGACCTTGCTGCCGCGTTTGCGTTTGTAGCCGTCGTAACCGGCGCGAGGCCCACTCTCGCATGTCGACTGCAGGGTCCGCCCGTCGAGAATGACCGCGCTGGGTTGACCACGGCGCTCCTGCGCGATCCGGATGATCGAACGCAGGTCATTCACCATGGCCTCGAAACAGCCTGCCTGAATCCAGCATTGCGTCTGCTGGTAGACCAGTTCCCTCGGTGGAAAATCATTGGTATCCGTCAGCGGAACCCGTTGGGGCGGTTTTGCACGGCTAGATGTCGACGATCTTTCGCAGTAAAGCGTAGGAAACACGCCAGTGACCATCGCTGCCATGGACGGCAATAGATGCTGTCTTGGCATTCAGCCTGACGATGATTCCGACGCGCTCGCTTAGATGCTTGTCGGTGAAGCCGACTGTGTCGCCTATGAAGAAGAATTCTTCACGCTGCGTTCTCGGCGGCGGTGCCGGTTCAACGTGAGGCTGACCAGTCGAAGTTTCCGGGATGATTGCCGCATAGAGCACCCCCAACGGCGTCGGGTTGCACTGTCCTGAACCACCGCCTGTGTCTGCCGGAGTTCCACGATCGTGCCGGCGGACCAAGCGGGTTGTCGCCGATGTAGTTGACTGCCATCGGCAGGTGCAGGCGTTGACGTATTTCGAGAATACGTCGTCCGCCCATCGCCGCCTCGTCGTGTTCGTGCATTCACCAAACACTACTACTACAGGCAGCAATTTATTCAATGATTTTCCAACTCACGACACTAGGGAAACGCTGATTAATGAATCTCGGCGGTCATCGCTGACGCAGCCGAGGACGTTATAGAAGACAGCTCACGGA
>NZ_CYGX02000172.1 GCF_900019265.1 Paraburkholderia ribeironis | reverse complement strand
GCGGTTTAGTCCGTCGACCCGTTTGAGTCACTCAGTCGGCATGGGCGCCGGTCCGCTGTCTCACCGATATGAGAAATTAGCACGCAACACTGCAGTCACGAGCACCGGTGCACTACCTGACGAACCTGCAAAATCTCTGTCAGACGCCTGACGGCTGGGTGGCTCTTATCCATGTTGAGTTCCCGCATTGCATGAACGTCGCTGATTCTGGCGGCCGGCCGACTGCGGCACGCCGCATCGCCCCGCATGTGCCTCGGCGGCGGCGCATGCGGGGGCAACCGCCCCGTCAGGGCTTCGACGTGAGTCGGTTGATCATCGCGCTCACGGCGAGCATCTGCGCGCCGGACTTCTGCGCGTAGTTCTGGCCGGTGTAGCCGAACCAGTCCCAGCAGCCCTGGGGGTTGTTAGGGATGGTGGACGCGTTGACCTGCGGATACAGCACTACGATGTTGTTCGCATCGGCCCAGCTGTTATAGCTGGTCTTCTGATAGAAATCGTTCCCGACGACGCTCGCCGATTGCTTGCAGCCATGGAACGCTACGTGAATGCGGCACGCGGCGCCCTTCGCGCAAGCCTGCGGGACATACGCATAGGCTTCGCCCGCCATTCCGGTCGCGGCACTGGCGAATTCGCGCTGATTGAACGTGATGATGTTGCCGCCGAGCGGATTTGCCGGTGGATTCAGCGGACCGTAGATGAATTTTAGCAACTCGCCCGGCTGATCGTAGCTGTATTTCGCGATCGTGCAATGACTGATGTAGGGCGACGCATTGGCCGGGCAATCGTTGCCAAACGACGGCGTAATGAGTGCATGGCCGGCCGGCACCATATTCACGTACGACAGGTTGCCGTCGGGCACACCGGCTTCCTTGAAGAATGACACCGTCGCGTCGACGGCTCGCTGATACACGATCGTATCCTTGGTGCCGCTGAACACGTAGATCATCCGGTCGTGCTGCAGGCCGTCCAGTGGGTCAATCTGGCCCCGCGCGGCGAAGCCCTGCGCCGCCCTCACCATCAATTCTGGCTTCAGCGGCCGGGACGGCGCGTGGCCCATGCAGCTGGCGGCATTGAACAGCTTGCCAGCGGCGCAGTAATACGGGCCACCGGCAACGATGCCAGCACCGACGACAGAGCCGGAGTAGGCGACCTGATACTGAACGGCCATGAATGCGCCGGACGAAAGGCCCGATACTGAAGTATGGGCGGGATCGGCACCAAGCGCTGGAAGCGGTTCGACAGCCGAGGCACGAGAACACAACCCGATGCCGATGACGGCAGCAGCTAGGGTACGAGTGATTTTCACGGCAAGACTCCTGTTTCGTCGAGGGTTCGAATGCACGAAGCGTCTTTGGTGAGCGTGGTCGAATGCCGGCGTGCAGCGCTCTGGTTGTTGCAGGAAAGACGAATTGCGTGACCTTGATTCGGAATGTCGAACAGCCGGAGGGCAGCTTTTCCGACCAAAGATTATGTGATCGCCCCCGTGACGGTTTCGAGACGGCACGCTGTGCGGTTCTGTCGCGCCAAGGCACTGAGCTAAAATTGTTGCTCGACCACGCATGACAAACGAAATGGGCAAAACGAGCGAGACACCACGTACGACGCTGCCGTCAGGGATCGCAACGGTTCTCAAGCGACTGCACCATCCGTTGGACATAATCCTGCTGTGTATTCGCTGGTATGGGTTCTGTCGCGATAACGATGGCAGATCAAATGAGTGAATGTACATAGGATTGCTTACATAGCCAGCAAGTAGAACTGCTCGGCAACCGTTCGGTCGGCGCGATCGTCTTGCATCTGTCCCTTGCGGATCATATGCATCACTTCGATGCCAGACAGAATGATGCGGGCACAGCGAAAGTCCTTGAATCCCATCATCGGTTTGATGATGCGTTTGATCGCTCGGTGGTTCTGCTCGATGATGTTGTTCAGATACTTGTTCTGGCGGATCTTGATCGGCGTGTCGCGCCCGGCGTTGAGAGCCTCGAGCGCAGCCAGATTCGCACCGCTCTTGTCCACGGTAATCGTCTCGGGCTCGCCGTTCTGGTCAGTCGCCTTCTCAAAGTAGCGGCGCGCAGCGGCCTTGTCTCGATGGGCACGCAGCAGGAAATCGACTGTGTTGCCCTGCTTGTCGACAGCGCGGTACAAATACTTCCATTGGCCTTTGACCTTGACGTACGTCTCGTCCATTCTCCAGCTCTTGCCCACCGGGCGCTTGTGGCGGCGAAACGCCTTCTCAAACAGCGGTACGAGCTTGATAACCCAGCGGTGCACGCTCGAATGGTCGACCTCGATGCCTCGCTCTGCCATCATCTCCTCGAGATTTCGCAGGCTCAACGAGTAAGCCACATACCAGCGTACGCACAGCAGGATCACGTCCAACGGATAGAGCAGTCGCTTGAGAACTTTGCCGATGCCCGGAGGCAACGTCGCGCGTGGTGTCTTCTTCGTCTGGCCCATGCTGTTCGTCATTCAGGATCGAACGCAAATTTTAACCCGGCACCTTGGCGCGACAGAACCCAAGTGCTTGACGCTCAAAATTTGAAACCACGGGGAAGCAAAGTAAAATCAGTTATGCACGCAAGTCGACGGAGAGCAGTGATTCATAAATTTGTACACTGCCTTTTATCTACATCATAGAAAGACTTTCCTGCGCAATTATGGGCATGTTGAACGTGAGAAATAATTTTGCCAGTACAGTTTTTTCCGCTCCAGCACTTATTTCTTCCTCTTCTAGGTTCGATGGATGAATCCGCTATTTTTAGATTGTTCTCGGTGCCTTTATTTTCGGAGGCGTGAATTAAGTAGGGTGTTGCCGAACAAATTAGTATTGCAAATACATTAAATAGTTTCATAGTAATCCTATTCACTTTTTTGCGACTTAGCGTATTGAACTCACAAATGCAACCCTATTACGCGTAGTCAGAAGATGAGTTTCGGCCCAGGAAAATTACGATAACGCTTCTTCCTTGCCGCGAGCGCTAGTATTCGTGGTCAGCGCACAACCTTGCCATGGCCATTGGCGTGCATACTTAGATGTCTATGTTAGCGACTCTTACTACAGATGGCCCAGCAGTGCGGGCGCCCAGACAATCGTCCGCGGTCGTGTGCTTCCAACTGGCAGTGATCTCACCGCTGATAATGCGAAATTCATGCCCATTCGCTTGTTTTCGCTCATAGCCGCGACGTAGTGATGCCTAGGCAATTCTTGTTGATTGGGCTTAGAAGCAAAACCGACAAATCCGACATTTTTGGGCAGAGTGGCTGACAGAAGTCGTCCGTGAAGAGGGTTGGCCGGGATAAGCGTTTATGCTCTGCAGAGCATAAGCGCTTTTAGGCACAGTTCCGGGTTATGCCCAGCTCGTCGACCGGTGTCCGCCAGCTTTGGGTCGCCGGCGACGAGACTGTAGAA
>NZ_CYGX02000171.1 GCF_900019265.1 Paraburkholderia ribeironis | reverse complement strand
CCAACAGTCGCTAGGTTCATGATGAACGCTCCTTTGCCGTGGACGTCACGACTTCTCCACTTTGGCATAAATCCTTTCGCCGCTTAGCGGGAGTCGTCCATCACATCAGAGCCGCGCCCTACACCTTCGCCATGCCGGCGTTCAAAGATCTCGGCTCGCCGGGCATGCTCTATTTCCGCAGCTATGGAGGCAGCCAGATGCTGGTCTCCGAAGGCGTGGTGGGCGAAACGCTCAACGCGCCCGAGACCCGAGCAGGGCTCTCTCGGATGGTCAGCCAGAAATGTTCGAACAGCATCGGTTTTGTGGCTGCTCACGTTGTCACAGATTACGTGAATCTCTTTTCCGCGCGGCTGGGCCGATACCACCTCGGTGAGGAACGCAACGAACTGGGCGCTGGTATGGCGCGGCGCGGTTTTGCCCAGCACCTCACCAGTGGCGAAATTCAATGCGGCGAACAGGCTCAGGGTTCCATTGCGTTTGTATTCGAAGCCATGACTCTCCGCGCGCCCGGGCGACAGCGGCAACATCCGGTCCTTGCGATCCAGCGCCTGGATGGCCATCTTCTCGTCCACGCAGAACACCACCGCGCGCAACGGCGGATTGAGGTACAGCCCGATCACATCGACGGCCTTGGTCTCAAAGTCAGGATCGTTCGACACCATGTGCGTATCCAGACGATGTGGCCGAATGTCGTGCTTGCGCCAGATACGTTGCACGGTCATGAAAGCCATACCCAGCTGTGCCGCCAGTTTGCGGCTGCTCCAGTGCGTCGAGCCGTCGGCCGGCTTACGCCGCAGCGTGTAGTCGAGTACTCTCGCTTCAAGGCCCGTCAGGTCGCGGCGCCCGGCCTGGATGTCTGCCGTACAGGCCAGCCAAACGGTCACGGGCGAAACGCGTTTGCCACGTTGTGATGAAACGCGAATCGCATCGCAACTCGGTCATGATCGCCGCACGCGAGGCACCTTCGTCAAGCAGCAGGATCACACGCCTTACCTGGCAAACGGCCATGGTGCGGCTGCGCTGCATCGACATCAGCTCTTCGCGCTCGGTTTCACTCAGATTCATTTTGCCCATGCACCATTAGTTCAATTGGATTAGTCTTTCGTGTTGTTCCCCCCGCATCATAGCGCACCGCTTTATTGCGACAAAACCAGATCTGGGAGGTGCACAATGACACCTCATCGCAAATTCGCTTCCCCCCAGATAACGCTTTGACGTGACAACTCCGACATATGTCGTCTGGAATTCAACAAACAGGACAGCCATCAAGGCTGCGTGTCGGCTATTTTTTCAGTTTGCTACTAGTTTACACATGGCGCAAACATTGCTCTGCATGGCTAATCAAAAGACATGTGACTGGTAATTGGTATCGGTTATTAAGGTTAAAAAGTCACTTCTTTTAATTGGCGTCGCAAGAATGTACCTTATCGTAGATTTTAAGGATTCCAATATGTTATAAATCGAAAATTCTTTTGGTGACTTGCTAATCGCAATAGCATTATTACCGAGCATCCAAATGATGTTACCGCGTCGTTTGGGATGCATCGCTCATGGACCTACAAGATCACGGCGCAGGCGCGAGGCCGTGGTCGTGGAGTGCGAGCGTTACGGTCCTTTGGGGCTGTCCTTGTCTCGACATCCATATCTCGCGCGGTGCCGCAGACCCCCTGCAAGTACGCGTTTGAAAAAACGCTTCGCTGCAGCCTTGTGGCCGCGCTTCTGTAGCAGGATATCGAGTTCAGCACCGTGGTGATCGACGACGCCATAACAGAAGGCTGGCGTGTAACGTCACAAGTACTTCGTCAAGGTGCCATGTGGTGCCGGGCTTGCAAGGCGTCTTTCACTCGGTGCGCAAAGCACGCACCGAATTTATCGCACCGGCGTCGAACCGTATGGTAACTGACGACAACGCCTAAACCGAATCATTGCGCATCAGTCTTTCAAATGTCCTTGTCGTAATGGAGTCGCGAGGAGAACATGAATCACCGGATTGTTACTAATGATCAGCACTCGAATCCTGATAATGTTTGGATTGACGACGGCGAGCGCAATCACATCACGTGTCAGGACGTCGGTCCTCAACTATTCGCGGCATCCTCAGCACAGACGGAGATCTGGCTTGCTGAACAAATTAACCCATGCGGCCCTGTCCACAATATTGGACAATACACCGAAATACGCGGCTGCATTGATCCCACAGTGTTCGAGGAATCTTTACGCGCAGTGGTTCAGGAAGCGGAGGCTTTACGTTGCCGACTTATTGAGGTGAACGGGTCGCTCCGAGCATTCGTTGCCCCATCCATCGATTGGTCGTTGCAAACTATCGATTTCAGTTCAAAAGCAGCTCCCACCAGAGAGGCTACCAGATGGATGGAGGTTAATTTCGAAACGCCGTTCGATATGAAACAGGATCCCCTATTTTACTATGCGTTACTCAAGATTGCTTCTGATCGATTTATTTGGCATCAACGTTACCACCATAGTGTGATGGATGGTCATAGTGGCGTACTGGTTGCGCGTCGCGTTGCGCATTTCTACAGCATGCGCGTTAGAGGGAAAAAAGCAGACAAATCCTATTTTTCTCCCTTATCACATTTATTAGGAAGCGATGCACGCTATCGCGGCTCATTTGCTTTCGAGCGCGACAAGAAATACTGGATGAGACGTTGCTCGGACTGGCCAGCCCCCGTTACGTTAGCGAATCGGTATGCGCCCGCCTTACGGCATCGCCTCCGCCAGACTGCTTATATTTCATCTCAATCACTACGGGAACTTTTTAATGACCATAGTCGTTTGGCAAATCAAATAACGGTAGCTGTTGCCACCTATCTCTACCGATCTACTGGCGCCGAGGAAATATCGCTGGGTTTTACTGTCACGGCCCGCTTGGGCGAGGATCGCTTGACTCCCGGCATGACGGCAAATGTCCTGCCCATTCGACTATCCGTTCACCATGAGAATAGTGCAACAGAATTAATGGGGCAGGCTGCTAAGCAAATTCAACGAGGCCTCCGGCATCAACGTTATCGTAGCGAAGTGCTTAGGCGAGATCTCGACCGGCTTCACACACAGCCACTTTTTGGCCCTACGGTAAACCTGATGCCCTTCGATTATGGCTTGTCGTTCGGCTCTTGCTTGTCGACGACACATAATCTTGGCAATGCTACGGTCAACGACCTGATGGTCTCAATTTATTCGCCGTCCGATGGCGGAGAGGTGAGAATCGATTTCGATGCGAACCCCGATATTTATTCGGAAGCTGAATTGATTGCGCATCAGAGACGCTTCTTGAAAGTGTTAGGCGCAATTGTCGACGACTCCACTCAATCGATTGGCCGTATCGATCTACTTGAAACTGATGAGCGGAATTTGTTGTTGAAAACCTGGAATCGAACTGAGACGGAATATCAACTTGATCGGTGCATTCACCAGTTGTTC
>NZ_CYGX02000080.1 GCF_900019265.1 Paraburkholderia ribeironis | reverse complement strand
GGGGCCGGGGTGACCGCCGGAGCGGCCGGGGCTACCGTCGCCGGGGCGGGCGGCGGCGTGGCGGCGAGCTGGTCCGTGCCGCTGACAGGCGGCGTCATTTGAACCACCTTGCCGGCCGCCTTGCTGGTTGCGCCGTCGACGGAGTTCAGTTCTGCCGGCGTCGTCGTGGCGCCGCCAGTTACCGTGCCGACCGCGACGGGCGGCGGTTCGTCTTTCGGTAATAGCAGGTAACCACCGACTCCCAGATCAACCACGAGCAGGCCGATTATCAACACCTTGCCGCTATTCGTCATATTTAACCAACGGGTCGTTCAAGAACTGTGATGAATCGATGATAAACGACTATTCCGTGGCCCCAATTAGCATATACCGATCACACCGCGACGCATCTTTGCACTCTTGATGCGAAGAGGCCTGTACTATACGGTGCTGCGGGACATCGACGCGGCAGCCAGCGTCTGGATGCCCGGCGCATAAACATCGACGAGGCACGCCGACGTGCCCCCCAGCGGACCATGCCGAGACCGGCAACGGCAAAAACAACGCGCTGACAATGCGGCTCATGGGCAGGGCGGCCGTCCTTCATGTCTGGGTCGTGCCGCGATATGCCGCGATATGCCGTGCGCCCAGGCCGGTTTGCCAGCCTGGCGGCCCGCCTCTGGGGTGCCACGGCGGCGGCGTGACGTACCACGTGAAAATATGAACAACTTTATCCGACCACCTGTTTACTATCCGGCAACGATTGTCTTCGTCGACGACAACGACAGCTACCTCGATGCCCTGCGCCGGTTCTTCCCGGACACGTCGACCAACCTGTTTTTCACGCGACCGCAAGCCGCGCTCAGTTTCATTCGCCAGCATGCGCGCGAGAATTCGCTGGAGTTCGCGTCGGCGTCGGCATGTCTGAGCGAGCCGGGTGTCGAGCGTTTCGTCGAAACCTCGGCCGAGCGCGACATCGTCGCCCGGTCGTCGCGTTTCGAGGAGGTCGCCGCGGTCGTCGTGGACTTCGACATGCCGGCCATGGACGGCGTCGAATTTCTCGCGTCGATATCCCATCTGCGTTGCGCGAAAGTGCTGCTGACCGGCGTCGCGGACGAAACCGTCGCGGTCAAGGCGTTCAACGCCGGCATCGTGGATCTGTATCTGAGAAAGACGGATCCGGACTCGGCCAACCGGCTGGTCCATTTCCTGAAGGATGCGAAGAGCCGGCACTGTTCGGAGTCGGGCTGGCTCGCGTTGGGCGAGAACGGCATGACGTATTGCGATCCGAGAACGCGCAAGGTCATCGACGAGGTGATGGCCGCTGAAGGCATCGTCGAGTACTACTGGCGTCCCGAGCAGAACGCAATCCTGATGTTCGACCGCGCCGGCAATCCGAGCGTGTTCGTCGCGTGGGCCGAGAACGACTGGATCTCGCAGGGCGAGATCGTGGCCGACGAGGGCGGCCCTGCCGAATTGTTGCGTCAGTTGGCGATACGCGAGGTGATGCCGATCTTCTGGCCGGACCTGGCCTACCGTCGCGGCATGGAGGTCAGGACGCTGACGCCGCGCAGCATCCCGGGCTGGGACGATGCGTTCTATGGCTGGACCCGCATCGACGCGGCCGAAGTGGGCGTTGACCTCGTGACGTTTTCAAAATGGCGGGCTGAGCGCAATCGCTGAATCGCGCATTTACTGCGCACTAGTCGCACATTAATCGCGAGCCTGTCCGGTCAGAAAATCGCACACGTCCTTATGCATGGCCTGCACGCCCGGGCTCCATTCAAGCGCGCGCCAGCAGCCATGCACGAGTCCGGCGCCGATCCTTAGCCGCGCGTCACCACCGGCCGCGCCGATGCGCTCGACGAATACGCGTGCGTCGTCTCTCAACGGATCGTGTTCAGCGCCGATCGCCAGCGTCGGCGGCAGGGCGTCGAAGCGCGCGGCGTCGAGCGGGATCGTCCACGCGGGGTAGCGCGCCGACTCGCCCTTGCCCCAGTACGAATCGCGGAAAGCATAAACGTCCGTCAGCGTGAGCATCGGTGCGTACGCTTCGGTGTCGCGCGCAGGCCGTTGCGGCTCGACGCCGAGCATCGGATAAACCAGCGCCAGCCCGCGCACGCGATCCACTCCGTCGTCACGCAGCCGCATCGCCACGCTGGCCGCCAGATTGCCGCCGGCACTGTCGCCGGCCAGTTGCAGCGCGGCGTCGTCGTGCAGATCGAAAGGCAGGCGTCCGGCCAACGCGGCGAGCGTCACTTCCATGCAGTCGTCATGCGCGGCCGGCGCAGGATGCTCGGGAGCGAGCCGGTAGTCGACCGCAATCACATCGAGCCCGGTATCCAGCGCGATGCGGGCCGTGATCATCTGATGGCTGTTCAGCGAGCCGAGCACGAAGCCGCCGCCGTGAAAATACAGCACGCTGCCGCGGACCCCTTCGTGCGCGTTCGTGCGACGCCGGTAAAGCCGCAGCGGAATCGTATGGCCCGCCCTGCTGGTGAAGCTGGCGTCCTGCAGCATGACCTCGCCCGGCAGCGGCGGTGCCAGCATGGCCGCATACCGGTCGTACATCCTGCGCTGCTCAGACGGCGTCGATGCGGCGGAATGGGCGGGATAGATCGCGGTGGCACGTTCGATGAATGCGGCGATTTCCGGTTCAAGCATGTCCGCTCCGATGGTGTTGGGTCCCGACAGGCAAGCCGATCACGCGTCCCGCAAACGTCGGCGGCGGCAATGCGGCGTGTGCGTCGGCCAATGCCCGCACGCGGGCCTCGACGTCGTGATCGAACGCGACGCCGCGCGGCCCGCTGGTATCGATGTGCATCAGCATTTGCTCGCCTGCGGCCACGGGCTCGTCGCGAGTGCCGCTGAACATCTCGAGATAAAGATGCAGCCGCTTCGCATCATGCCCGAGCACCCGCATATCGACGCGAACTTGCGCGCCTTCCTTGATCTCGCACAGGTAGTTGATATGCGCTTCGAGCGTGTAGATCGAACGCTGCCGCGCTTTGCGCACCGCGTCGGACAAGCCGATCAAATCGATCAGCGTATCGGTCGCGAAGCTGAAAATCAGCATGTAGGACGCGTCGCGCAAGTGGCCGTTGTAATCGACCCATTCAGCCCGCACGGTGTCGTGGTAACAGGGCAGGGCAACTGGATGCGGCATGGGAAATCGTCTCCTCGATTCAATGCGTACGCCGTGGTGTTGTGTGCGGTTGATGCGCGGGCGCTGGCGGCGCGCCTCGTGGTTCGACGTGAAGGGCGCGGTGCGTGCGCGGCGGCGCTACCAGTTTAGTCACGATAGCGCGAGTGCGGGCGAATGGCGACGTACGGCCGATGGGCAAAGGGATGCGGGCTGCGCGAGCATGTACTGGCACTGATTTGTGACGGTTATCGCAACAGTGAGTTTATTGGTTAGGGGTTTATACCCTATATAAGCTGACTCCTGGACTGTCGCCATTCGCTGCGGACCCTTAGGCCCGCAGCGCGATACGACAACAATCACGACCTCCGTTTGTCTCTTCACGCGCAGCCTCGAAACCTTCCCGCTGCGGGTAATCACTGACTCGCGCGCACGCTGATCGCCCGATCTCGCGCCACTTCCAACGGCCTTTCCAGCGGTTAAGCAAATTTCTATTGCCCCCGCAGATTTTGAATAACAAAGCGTTGCCGACGGCACTTACACTGCATTCCGAACTCCTGCTGCGAGCCGATCGATACCGAGGCGCAGCGGGGCATGTCGTTGAGTCGATCTGAATGATGCACCGGCGCTCGACGAATCATTCGTTTGGAGACCTTATGAAAGAACTGATGCTGGTCGGCACCGCCGCCAATCGTCCGAATGCGATTGGTTCGATGTATCGCCTGAGGCCCGGCGGCGAGTGGGAAAAGCTGACCGACTTCCCCGACGACGCCTCCGTGCAGGCGATCACGCCGCATCCGCAGCGGCCTGATCTGCTGTTCGCTGCCACGCGCAAAGGCGTGTACCGGTCGAACGACGGTGGCGATTCATGGACCCGATTGAACGTGACGAACGAGCCGATCCAGTTCTGGAGTGTCGTGATTCACCCGACGCGTCCCGATACGCTGTTCGCGGCCGGTGGCCCGGTCAGCATCTATCGCAGCGACGACGGCGGCGACTCCTGGCGCAAATGCAAGGCCGATCATCCCGAGCGCTTCAAGATTTCGTTCGGCGACTCGCGGGTCATGCGGATCGCGTTTCATCCGCTGAACCTCGATGTGATGTACGCGGTGGCCGAGATCAATGGTTTGCTGGTCAGCGAAGATGGCGGCGACACGTGGCGCGGCGAGCCGGACGGACTGCTCGCGCTCGCGCAACTGCCGCATCTGCAGAGCCGCATCGAAACCGACGACGACGCCGAAGGCATGTTCGACGCTCACTCGGTTTGCACCACGCCGGCCGATCCTGATGCGCTGTTCTATATCTGCCGTCTCGGCGTTTTCGAAAGCCGCGACAAGGGCAGGACGTTCCGCGATCTCGAAGTGGGCAAGTTCGCACCGTTCTCGTACGCGCGGGACTGCCGCTTCGTATGCGACGACCCGAAGAAGATGTACGCGTGCTTCAGCATTTCGTCGCGCAGCAACTCGGGCGCGCTGTACGCGAGCGACGACCTCGGCAAGCGCTGGTACCGCGCCGATTCGCAAGTCGCTCCGGCCAGCACGATGCTCGGCTTCGGCGTGCACCCCACTGACTCGAACGGCGTGATCACCGTGACGCGCGGCGGCCAGGTGTTCTTCACGACCGACGGCTGCCAGAGCTGGACAGAAAAACCGCTCCCGTCCGGCGCAGGCGATGCGTTCTGTGCGGCGATGCTTTGAACGAATCAGGGACGATCGAAACCATGACAGAAAGACTCAACGGCGTAATTCGCGCGCTGCAAACCGGACGCCGTATCGCATTCACGTCGTTCATCCAGGCTGAAGTGGAATCGGCGGTTGCGTTTGCGCAGTCGTCGAATGACGGGGTGGTGTTCGAGCTGGAACATACGCCTTGGGATATCCGCTCGCTGCGTGAATCGATGCAGTTTCTGCTGCTGCGCGAGCGCATTGCGAAGGCCCAGTCGATTGCCTGCCAGATGACGCCGCTGGTGCGCATTCCGCCGAGCGGCAGCGAAATGAATCAGTGGTTTGCCAAGCAGGCGCTCGATCTCGGCGCATACGGCATCGCGTGGCCGCGCATCAGCACGCCCGAGGAAGCCTATAACGCGGTTGCCGCGTGCCGCTATCCGCGGCTCGAGAGCGCGCCGCTGTACGAGCTGGCCGGTTTGCGCGGCGATGCGCCGATGCCGGCCGCGCGCTACTGGGGCGTGTCGCAGCAGGAGTACTACCGCAAGGCGGATGTGTGGCCGCTCGCGCCGGATGGCGAAGTGCTGGTGGTGCTGATGATCGAGGACACGCGTGCGATCGAGAACCTCGAAGAGATCGTCAGGCAGGTGCCGGGCATCGGCGTGCTGCTGATCGGCGAGGGCGACCTGACGCAGGAACTCGGCTGCCCGCGCCAGTACGACAACCCGGAACTGTTGCGCATGATGGATCACGTGCTGGAAGTGGGTAAAGCCTATGACATCCCGGTCGGTCATCCGCACGTCACGGGGCAGAACGTGAGCCGGGTCATCGAACAGGGCTACCGGTTCCTGATGACTTATCCGAAGCGCGATTTTTCTGCGCTGGACAAAGGCCTGCAACTGGCTGGACGTTTGGCGGAGGCATCATGACGGTAAAACTGTCCATCGTGCTGGGGCAGCACGGACAGGTGCGCGATCTGCGCAATGGAACAGTCGGCGTCGCAGGGTTCGAGCTCGAGTTCATCGAAAAGAAACGGATGCCGGACGCCTATCGCGAGATGGCACGCAGCCAGCCGTACGACATCTGCGAAATGGCGCCGACATCGTATCTGATGGCGGTGGCGGCAGGCGCGCCGATCACCGCGCTCGCGATACCCATGACGCGCCGCTTCCGGCACGCAGGCATTGAGCGGCTGCGTTCGGCAACGATTCGTGGTCCGAAAGATCTCGAAGGCAGGCGGGTTGGCGTGCGTACCTATTCAGTCACGGCCGCGGTGTGGACGCGCGGCATTTTCGCCGATGAGTATGGCCTCGATCCCGACAAGGTGACGTGGGTTACCGAAGAAGAGGAGAACGTGCAGAGCTTCGCCACGCCGCCGAATGTGCAGCGGCTCGCTGACGACCAGTCGATCGCGGGCCTGCTGAAGCAGGGCGAACTGGAGGCGGCGTTCGGCGGACTCGCGGGCGCGGGCGACGCTCTGGAGGACCAGCTCGTCGAGATCGTCGAAGACGCCGACATGCGCGAGCGCGACTGGTTTCGCCGCACCGGCATTTATCCTCTGCACGGCATGATCGTGGTGCGCAACGATGTGCTCGAACGGCATCCCGAACTTGCGTTGGCGCTGTTCGAAGCGTTCACGCAAGCGAAGACAAACTATCTCGCACGGATTCACAGCGGCGAAGCTGCCGGCGCCGAGGATCTCCGTTATCGCGAACTGGCGCAGTGGGTCGGCGATCCGCTGCCGTACGGATTCGACGAAAACGCCAGGTCGCTCGAAGCGCTGGTGCGTTACGCGCATCGGCAGCGCCTGATTCCGCACGCGCCGCCGTTGCGCACGGTGTTCCACGACCCGCGCGTCATCCAGAGCAAAGCGCGGGATAACACCCAGATCAACACACAGGACAACGCCCAGGGCAGCAAGCACGATAACCCGCTGGCAACCGCGAGCCGCACATGAAAGGGACCGACATGACCACGCTCACCGCGATGATGGGCTCGTATAAGAAGACTGCGCCGCTGAAGGACGGCAGCGTAGCGTCGCCGCTGCTGCGCCTCGATTTCGCCGATGTGGATACCGCGCAAAAAGCGTTCAAGGACGTGGTGCGCGGACTGAAGTTCGATGTGGCGGAACTCGCGGTCGTCACATTCCTGCAAGCATACGAGGCAGGCAAGCCTTATGTGATGTTGCCGTTCGTGATGAACGGCATGTTTCACCACAAGAGCATCCTGTGCCGCGCCGACGACGATATGAGGCCGCAGGATCTGGCGGGAAAAACCGTCGCGATGCGCTCGTATGCGCAAACCACGCCGACGTGGGTGCGTGGCATTCTGTCCGACGAGTACGGCGTCCAACTCGACCAGGTGCGCTCGCAGAGTCAGGAAGGCGCGCACGTTGCCGAATACCAGGACCCCGAGTGGGTCACGCGGATCGATTCGACGCTCAGCCTCGAGGACATGCTGCGCGCCGGCCAGGTCGATGCGATCATCGCCGGTGGCGCGTTGTCGGGCGATCCGGGCATCCGCACGCTGATCCCCGAGCCGAAGGAAGCGGCCGCGGCATGGCACCGTCGCACTCACGTAGTGCCGATCAACCATGTGGTGACGATTCGCAAGGAGATCGCCGAGTCGCGCAGCGATCTCGTACGCGAAGTCTTCCGTATGCTATTGGAGAGCCGAGTCGCGGGTGGTGACCTGCCCGCCGCGAGTGGCCCGGACTTGCAGCCGGTCGGTTTCGATGCGTTGCGTCCAGCCCTGGAAACGGTGATCCGGTATGCGTTCGAACAGAAGCTGATCACCAGACGCTATGCGCCCGACGAGTTGTACGGGAACGTCGCGAACATCTTGAGCTGATAGCTGAACTGCGAACGTGTGGTACATAAGCCGGATCGTCGTATAACAAAGCTCTAACAGCACCATTTTGCATGGGACCTGAGTAGGGCGCTAAAGCGCCAACTCCGGTCGACCGCAATCATTTGCATGGGACGAGAGTAGGCGCTAAAGCGCCAACTCTCGTCGACAGGAGACAGCCGTGGCCTCACCGATTACTGGAATGTCATACGTCAGACTGAGTGCGCCGGACCTCGGACGCATGCAGGCGTTTCTCGAAGACTTCGGCATGGTGCTCGCGCATCGCGACGCTCAGCGTCTCTACATGCGAGGCGTCGGTGATTCGCCGTTTCTTCACGTCACCGAACTGGGTGCGCCCGGCGTGATCAGCTTCGGTTACGCGTTGAGCGAGACCGCCGACCTCGCCGCACTGGCCAAATTGCCCGGCGCGCAAGGCATCGAATCGCCCGACGCGCCGGGCGGCGGCCAGCGTATCCGGTTGCGCGATCCGAACGGCTTCTGGCTCGAACTGGTGACGGGCCAACAACGCGTCGCCGCGTTGCCGCCGCTCGAACTGGTGCGCGGACCCGAGGGCGAAAGCCGCTCACTCGGCCCCGCGCGGGTCGTGCGGATCGCGCATACCGCGTACGCGACGCCGAATCTGTCCGACATGATCGGCTGGTATCAGCGCACGCTCGGCCTGCTGCCCACCGACGAACTGTTCGTCGGCCAACCGGACAACGTGATCGGCCAGTTCAATCGCGTCGACCAGGGCGACGCGCTGGTCGATCATCACGTGATCTTCCTGCTGCGTGGCCACCGCGCCGGCATGCATCACGTGTCGTATCAGGTGGAAGGGGTCGACGACATCTTCTTCGGCTACGACCACATGGCGCATCGCTCGCATGACCATGTTCGCGGCATTGGACGCCACGCGCTCGGCAGCCAGATTTTCGACTACTGGATGAGCCCGTACGGACAAATGCACGAGCACTGGATTTCACACGAAAAGCTCAATGCGGCGAGCCGCTTCAACCGCATCCAGATCGGCGAGGGGATGAGCTACGACACCGGCGAAAAACCGCCGGAGCGGTTTGTCAAACAGGCCACGCCGATCGTCGCATGGCCGGGCGCCAACTAAAACGCGACGCCCGCCGCGGCGGGCGTCAGCTCCAAAAACAACGGTAAACCACGATGATTATTGATTGTCACGGGCACTTCACGACAGTGCCGAAAACACTACACGAATGGCGGCGTGCGCAGCTCGCGAATGGCGGCGGCTTTTACGGCGCGCCGCTCAGTATCTCCGACGACGAACTGCGCGACGCACTGGAAGCAGGGCAACTGAAGGAGCAGCGCGCTCGCGGCCTGGACCTGACGCTGTTCTCGCCGATCGCGGGGCAGATGGGGCATCACCTCGGCACGCTGGAAAACAGCATCGAGTGGTCGAGGCTTTGCAACGATCTGATCCATCGCGTCTGCTCGTTGTATCCGAAGAACTTCGCGGGCGTCTGCCAGTTGCCGCAATCGCCGGGGCAGGGGCTCGAAGCGTCGGCGCAAGAACTCGAACGCTGTGTCGTGGAGTTGGGTTTCGTCGGCTGCAATCTGAACCCGGACCCGGCCGGCGGCTACTGGACCGACAAGCCGCTGACCGATCGCGTCTACTACCCGCTCTACGAGAAGATGGTGGAGCTCGACGTACCCGCGATGATCCACGTGAGCAGTTCGTGCAATCCGTGTTTCCATCACGTCGGCGCCCACTACCTGAACGGCGACACGACCGCGTTCATGCAACTGCTGCTGTCGCCGCAACTCTTCAAGGACTTCCCGACGCTGCGTTTCATCATTCCGCACGGCGGCGGCGCGGTGCCGTATCACTGGGGACGCTACCGCGGCCTCGCGCAGGACATGGGCTTCGAGGCACTGGATCAAGGCCTGCTGAAAAACGTGTTCTTCGATACTTGTGTGTATCACCAGGCCGGCATCGACCTGCTCACGAAGATCATCCCTCATCGCAACATCATCTTCGGCTCGGAGATGATCGGCGCGGTCAAGGGCATCGACCCGCAAACCGGTCATCACTTCGACGACACCGGCCGCTACCTCGCCGCGACGCCGCATCTGTGCGACTGCGACCGGCAGCAGGTGTTCGCCGGCAACGCGTTGAATCTGTATCCGCGCCTGAAGGATCGCGTCGCGGCCTGAGTCATAGATTGGGTCATAGAGGTTGTTGAGGTCATTGAGTTCATCGAGGAAATACCATGGATTTGGGAATCGCCGGAAAAAAAGCACTGGTTTGCGCATCGTCGCGAGGGTTGGGGCTCGCGTGCGCGACCGCACTGGCGCGCGAGGGCTGCGAAGTCACGATCAACGGCCGCCATCGCGATGCACTGGAGAGTGCCGCCGCGCAGATCGAGTCGGTGACGGGACGGCGTGTGCGCATCGTGGTCGCGGACCTGAACACGGAAGAGGGACGCGCCAGCCTGATCGAAGCGTGTCCCGAGCCGGACATCCTGATCAACAACAACGCGGGACCGGAGCCGGGCAAGATCGGCGACTGGAGCCGCGAGGACTGGCTCGGCGCGGTCGAGGGCAACATGCTCGCGCCGATCTTCCTGATCAAGGCGTTCGTGCCGGGCATGCGCGAGCGGCGCTTTGGCCGCATCGTCAACATCACGTCGGCGATGGTGAAGTCGCCCAGCGCGACGATGGGACTGTCCGCCGCAGTGCGCGCGGCACTGACCGCGCTCAGCAAATCGGTGCAGCGCGATAGCGTGATCGACAACGTGACGATCAACAACATGTTGCCGGAACGCTTCGACACCGACCGTCAACAGTACATGGCCGAGCGCATGGTGAAGAAGGACGGCATCACCGTCGCGGAGGCGAAGCAGCGGATCGCCGCGACGATCGCCGCAAAGCGCCTCGGCGACCCGATGGAATTCGGCGACGCCTGCGCGTTCCTGTGCAGCGCACAGTCCGGCTTCATCTCGGGACAAAACTTGCAACTGGACGGCGGTTCGTACGCCGGTCTGGTCTAACGGAGAATCGACGTGAAATATTGCAGCTTTGAGATCGACGGACGCACGACTTACGGCGTCGTGGTCGGCGATGGCGTGGTGGACCTCGGCAAGCGTTTCGGCGACGAATACGCGGACCTGAAGGCATTGGTCGCGGCGGGTTTTCCGCAGCACGTGGCGGCCGCCGCCTCCGAGCCCGCCGACTATCCGCTCGCACGCATCCATTTTCTGCCGCCGATCGCGGCGCCGGTTCACATCTGGTGCCTCGCGCTGAATTACGCCGAGCATCACAACGAAGTGCAGAACGCGGGCCGCGTGCAGGAATTGCCGAAGTCGCCGGCCTTGTTCGCGCGTGCGGCCGACTCGCTGGTCGGCCATGGCCAGACGCTGCTGCATCCGGGTGTGAGCGAGCAGTTCGACTTCGAAGGCGAGCTGGTGGTCGTGATCGGCAAGCCCGGCTACCGGATTCGTGCGGAAGAGGCGTTCGAACACATCGCTGGCTTTACAATCATGAATGAAGGCAGCGTGCGCGACTGGCAATTCCACACGCGGCAGATCACGCCGGGCAAGAATTTCTATCGCAGCGGATCGATCGGACCGTGGATCGTGCCGCGCCGCGAGATCGAGGACGTCGATCAACTGCGAATCCGCACCACGTTGAACGGTCAGGTGATGCAGGACGAGTCGGTCAGCAGCATGATTCACAAGATCCCGCGCTTCATCGAATACGTGTCGACGATCGCGCCGCTGTACCCCGGCGACATCCTCGCGACCGGTACGCCGAGCGGCGTTGGTTTCTCGCGCACGCCGCCGGTCTTCATGAAGGTGGGCGACGTTTGCGAAGTCTCGATCGACAGGATCGGCACGCTGCGCAACGAGGTCGCCCAGGAATAAAACCATTTGCACCGGCTGGCGCCTGATTGCGCCTGATTGCGCCCGGCCGGCTGCGCGACCGAACAACGGACGAACTCTTCCCCCGAGCTTGCGATGCGACGAATCGAGACCACGGCGTCTGAGAAAGACCTGCCAGGCATCTGGCAACTGCGGGTCTTCGAGGCTGTCGCGCGCCATGAGAATGTCACGCAGGCGTCGCAGGAGTTGTTGCGCTCGCAGCCGGCGACGACCTCCTGCATCGCGGCGCTGGAAGGCATGCTCGGGGTCGCGCTGTTCGAGCGTTCGCCAACCGGCACGTATCTGACACCGGTCGGCGTCGCCGCGCTGGTGCGCACGCGCAAGATCCTGCAATTCGCCGAGGAGGCCGCGCAACTGGTCGGCAGTACGCGCAAAGTGTCGCCGCTGGCGTTGGCGAGCAGCATCACGCGCACGCAGATGCGCTGTCTGATTGCCATCGAGGAATGCGGGTCGTTTCGCGCTGCCGCGCGGATGCTCGGCATTACGGAGGCCTCGTTGCAGCGCGCGGCGCGCACGCTCGAACAGAACCTCGGCGGCCAGCTGTACCGCCATACGTCGACGGGCATCAACACGACCGAGGTCGGCAGCGAGTTCGCGCGCCGTCTGAAAATCGTCTCGAGCCAGATCGTGGCGCTGGTCGAAACCGTCAACGCGTACGAATTCCCAAAGGAGCGCACGGTCACGGTTGGCGTGCTGCTGCTCGACCCGACCATCCTGATCGTCAACGCGATCCGCTCGCTCACCGCGCAGTTTCCGGACGCGCGGGTCGTGGTGCTGAGCGGCACCTACGAGGCATTGCTCAACAAACTGTTGCGCGGCGAGATCGACTTCATGCTCGGACTGCTGAAGCAACCGGGCAAAGCGTTCGACTTCGTCGAGGAGCCGCTGTATCACGAACGCTACTGCGTGGTGGCGAGTCGCGAGCACCCGTTGACACGGCAGAACGCGATCACCGTCGATGCGCTGGCGCGCTATCAATGGGTGCTGCCGCCCAAGGGCTCGCCGCGCCGCGAAGCCTACGAACATATCTTTGCCGAAACCACGCCGCCGCCGGCGAGCATTGAAACCTACTCGCTGTCGACCATCCGCATCACGCTCTACGACGCCGAGATGCTAACGGTGCTGAGCTGGACCGAAGTGCTGAGCGAGCGGCGCTTCGGCTTTATCGCGCCGCTGCCGGTGGAGGTGCCGTGGGACGGTCCGATCGTCGGCATCACGACCAAGCGCGACTGGCGTCCCAATGACGTACAGGCGGCGTTTTTGCATCATCTGAAGAGGAATGCGACGGCGATCGCCGGCGAGTCGGGCGTGAATTCCGCGCCCGGCTCACCGGCGCAGCCGGAGCCGCGCGGCCGCCGATCGCGTTCCTGAATTGCACGACTCCAACGGGGCTGGCGGATCGGGTTAGTGGCAGACGTTTAGTTATACGAATTAAAGCAATAAATAATGGAGACGGAGACAACCATGCTTCAACTCAATAGTGGGCGTAGCCCCTTTCAGGAACAGACACGCTTGTCCGGCAACCAGCGGCTTCTGCTGGGACTGGTCGGCGTGGGCAGCATGCTGGAGTTCTGGGACGCGTATCTGATCGGTTTCATCATGGCGTACCTGATCAAACCGTGGGGGCTGACATACGGAATCATGGGCGCGGTGCTGCTGTCGTCGGGTGCGGGCGCGATCGTCGGTGGCGTGGTGTGGGGCAGCATGGCCGATCGATTCGGCCGCAAGCCAGTGTTCGTGATCTCGCTATTGCTGCTCGCCGCGGCCAGCGTGGGCCTCGCGTTCACGCCGGAAGGCGGCTGGATCTACATGGCGGTGCTGCGCGTCGTGATTGGCTTCTGCACGGCGGGCTATTTCATCCAGATCGCGCTGGTCCACGAGTTCACGCCGCCGCGGCGGCGCGGCATGCTGACCGGCGTCGTTTCGGCGATCACGACGGGCGGCCTGTTCCTCGGTGCGTTTAGCGGCGCTTACGTGATCCCCGCGATTGGCTGGCGCTGGACCTTCGCGTTGGGCGCGGCGCCCGCCGTGATCGCGTTGATCGGCGCGGTGTGCATCCCGGAGTCGCCGCGCTGGCTCAGCCTGCAAGGACGCGACGCCGATGCGCGCCGCTCGATCGCCTGGGCGCTCGGCAGGGCGTCGTTCGATGCGCCGATCGACGCGCCGATCGACGCGCCGCAACCGGTTGCCTCGCGCGGCTGGTTCGAACTGCTGCGCTGTCCGCGCAGCGTGATCACGGCCACGTTGATCAACGTCGGACTCATCGCCGGGTACTACGGCATCGTGCTATGGGCGCCGACGCTGCTTGCGCAAATCCAGCAATTCTCGCCCGCGACCGCGGCGAAAACGATGATCGGCTTCAGCCTGCTCGGGATGCTGTCGCGGCTGTCAGCCGCCGCACTCGCGGACCGCATCGGCCGTCGCAAGACCGGTGGCTACTTCGCGATCGTGGCCGCCGCCGCGCTGCTGGCAGCGGGTTATATCGGCCACGGCGATCTGTTGACGCCTTCGTTGTTCTGGGTGCCGTTGCTGCTCGCGTTCATCTTCGCCGACGGCAGCTTTTCGGTTTGCGCCGCGTATTCGACGGAGATCTGGCCGTCGCGGCTGCGTGGCACCGGCTCGGGCTACGCCGGTCTCGCCGGCTCGGTGGGCAAAATTCTCGGGCCGCTCGGTCTCGCGTTGACTGCTGGCTCGAGCAACGTCGTGATGCCATGGGCCACCGTCACGGTGATCGTCCCCGCGTTTCAGTTCCTTGCGTTGTGTCTGCTGATGTGCGGCATCACGTATCTGACGATCGGCATCGAAGCACGCGGCAAGGCGCTCGAGTCGATGGATCACAGCGGGGACGCGTCGCGTGCGGCGGACCCGACGCCCGAGTACAGCAAAAACGGATGACCCCGGCAGTTTTTCGATTGGGCTTGCAAAGCGCAAGCCCATAGACTGGCTTCAACAACCGGCGCGGCGCCCGAAACACTACGCCAGCCCGGCCGAAGCGGACCAAGCAGACCAAGCAGAGCAAAAGAGAACAGAACGGAAGCGTGAGGACCTGATGAGAAAATTGCGCGTGGGGATGATTGTCCCGTCGTTGAACACCATTGCAGAGGACGACTTCCGCACCTATTGCCCCGACGACGTGTCGTATCACGTGCATCGCATCCGTCTGCGCAAGGAAGCGGGGCGCGTGACGATGGACAGTCTCACGCGGGCGTACCTCGAAGCAATCGACGAGGCTGGCTATCTGAAAGACCTGTCGCCCGACGCGATCGCATTCAACTGTACGGGCGCGAGCGTCGCGAATGGCAAGGACTGCGACGCGCGGCTCGCGCAACGCATGGCGGAAGCACTCGCGATCCCGTCGACCAATACGATGGTGGCGATCAAGCAGGCGCTTCACGCGCTGCAAGCCAATAGCATTCTGCACGTCTGCCCGTTCAGCGACGAATTCTCGCGCGTGGAGCGGCAGTCGCTGATCGACTCGGGTTTCGACGTATTGCGCACCGTGTCGCTGGGCTTCACCGATGCGAAGGTGGCCGCGCAGATGGAACCGGCCGAGATCGCGCAGGTGGTGCGTCAGCAGATCGACGGCGACACGCGGGCGGTGCTGCTGTCATGCGCGAATGTGCGCGCGTTCGAAGCCGCCGATGAACTGGAGCGCGCGCTGGACCTGCCGGTCGTCACGAGCAATCAGGCGATGCTCTGGTCGGTGCTCGGCGCGGTAGGCTGGCGCGGCGAAATTCGCGGCGCCGGCCGCTTGTTCCAGGGCCAGTGAAGCCGCTGCCGCCAACCAGTCTTATCCGACCTCCACGACAATCCGATAACGAACTTCCATGCCGATCGTAGACGCACAAGTCCATGCCTGGTCCAACGGTGTATCGACCGGGCACCATCGACGCACGCCGATTACCGGTGACGTCCTCAAGGCGGAAATGACACAGGCCGGGGTCGACCGCACGCTGCTCGTGCCGCCGCTGTGGGACCCCGACGGCAACGCGTATTCGCTCGCGCTCGCCGAGGCCGAGCCGCAGCGCTTCGCAGTGATGGGCCTGCTCGACAGCCGGCTCGACAACGCCGGCCGGCTGCTGCGCGGATGGCGCGACCAACCGAACATGCGCGGCATCCGCTTTCTGTTCAACACGAAGGAGCGGCTCGCGCCGCTCATCGATGGCGAGCTGGACCGGCTTTGGCCGATCGCCGAAGAAACCGGCCTCGTAGTGGCGCTGCTGGTGCCGAATGCGCTGCACGTCGTCGACGCTCTCGCGCGGCGTCATCCGCGCCTGAAGATCATCGTCGATCACCTTGGCGTGCCGCGCGGCGCATCGGGTCCAGGCGCGTTCGATCATCTGCCCGCGTTGCTCGCGCTGGCCGAGCATTCGAACGTGCACGTGAAGGCGGCCGGCGTCGGCGATTACGCGCTCGACCCGTACCCGTTCCGTTCGCTCGACGGCACGCTGCGGCGCGTGTTCGAGGCGTTCGGCGCCGGGCGGATCGTGTGGGCGAGCGAGCTGTCGCGGCTGCACCATCCGTACCGCCAGTGCGTGACGCACTTTAGCGAGACCTTGTCATGGCTGTCGGCCGCGGATCGCGAACTCATCATGGGCGGCAATCTGTGCCGGCTGCTCGAATGGGGGTAGGGCTAGCGTGGCTAGTCTGGCAGATGCGAATTTGATAAAAGCATAATTAAAAAAACAGACCAATCTCCAGGAGACAACCATGCTTTCCCCAGGCAGCTGGCCGTGCATCATTCTGCTTTACATCTACGGAACCGTCGCGACCTCGCTGGTGACGCAGTCGGTTCCCGTCATCGGCGACATCGCGAAGTACTTCGAGCTGTCTCACGCGAGCGCCGGCTGGGTGATCTCCATTCCGTCGCTGATCACCGCGATCGCGGCGTTGTTCGGCGGCTGGCTCGTCGACCGGATCGGCGACAAGCGGGTCATTTTCGGCGGCTCGCTGTTCGCGCTGGTCGGTAACCTGGTGGTCGTCGGCGCGCACGATGTGACGACGCTGTTCGTGGGCCGGCTGCTGCAGGGCGTGGGGTATCTGTCGCTGACGGTCGGCGCGGTGACGCTGATCATGCGCACCACCAGCGGCGCGCGGCGCAGTATCGCGCTGGGGCTGTGGACCTCGCATACGGCGGTCGGCATCGGGCTCACGCTGAGCATCGTCGCGCCGCTCGCGCAGCACGGTGAACTGTGGCGCTGGGCGTTCGGCGGACACGCGATCCTGATGGCGCTGCTCGCCTGCGCGGTGATCCTGCTGCCGGCCAAACAGGCCAACCTGCAAAGCCGCCGGCTCGCCGACATCTGGTTCGTGCTGAAAAGCCCGCGGCCGTATCGCGTGGCGCTGGCCTCGGGCGCGTCCGCGTTCATCCAGACCGGTATCATGGCGGCCCTGACGGTCTACCTGTCGCGGCGCTACGCGATTGCGATTCCGGCGGCGGCAGGCATCGGCACGCTGGCCGAAGTGTTCGTCGCCTGCGGTTGCCTGAGCGTCGGCCATCTGCTGAAAGCCGGCGTACGCGGCGGGCGGCTCGCGATCGTCGGCGGCATCGTGATGCTGTGCGGCGGCGTCGCACTGTATCTGCCGGCGGTCGAACTCGTTGGAGCGATCGTCGCGGTCTGCGTGTTTTCGCTGGGCATCGGTACGGTCAACGGGTACATCTGGACGCTGGTGCCGTCGTCGTCGCCGAGCATCGGCAGCATGGGCGCGACCAGCGGTCTGGTCGCACAAGCCACCTATCTCGGCGTGCTGCTCGGACCGCCGGCGATCTTCGCGAGCTTCTATGAAGGCGGCTGGATGGTTCGGGTCGGTCTGGTGGTGATCGCCGTGGTGTTGCAGCTCGCACCGATTCTCGGCTGGGGCCGCCCGGAAAGTCTCGACGAGCGGCAGCATGGTTCGGCTCAGGCGCTGGAACCGAATTGACCGCAGTGCAGAGCGGCGCGCGTTGCCGGTCGCGCGCCGCGATCCGCTCAGCCGGATAACGAGGACCGACCGGCAGCCCGCAAACCGAACGGGGCGGTGTATCAGATTCAATGCGTTGGATAGTCAATAAAAATTAGTGATACTAATCAAGGAGACGTCATGAGGTTTTGGAGGCTGGCACGAAAGGCGGCAGGGCGTGCGGGGCTGTGCGCCGCGCTGGGCACGGCGGGTATCGGTTGCGCGCAGGCACAGAGCAGCGTCACGTTGTACGGGATCATTTCCACCGGTATCGAATACGTGAGCAATGTGAAGGGCTCGCACCTGATCGCCCTCGCCAACGGCGGGATGATGCCGCCGCGTTGGGGGCTGCGCGGCGACGAAGATCTCGGCGGCGGAACACACGCGATCTTCACGCTGGAGAATGGCTTTTCGATCATCAACGGCGCGCAGCTCGGCGGCATGTTCGGGCGGCAGGCATTCGTCGGCCTGACCAATCAGCGCTACGGTACGCTCACCGCTGGCCGTCAATACGAGGAGATGACGGCGAGCCTCTGGTGGGCCGAGTCCGCCAATCTGTTCGCAGGCTTCGGCGCGCACATCGGCGATAACGACAACATGTTCTTCACCAACCGGTTCAACAACTCGGTTCGGTACGTGTCGCCCACTTTCTCGGGACTGACCTTCGCCGGCAGCTACGCATTCTCGAACTCGACGCAGTTCTCGAACAACAACGGCTTCAGCGGCAGCGCGAACTATGCGAGCGGTCCGTTGAAGCTCGGCGTGGCCTTCACGCAGTTCAACCGGCGCAGCAACGCGATACCGTCGAACCTGACGAGCGGCGCGGTCGATAGCACGGGGTGGGGTTTCAGCTCGCCGTTCGTGCTCAGCCCGACAGGAGCGGGTACGGACCAGCAGCGCATCATCGGGGTGGGGGCGAGCTATGACTTCGGCATCTTCAACATGCTCGCGAGTTATACGAACGTACTGTTCAACTACTCGGATTCGTCGGGACTCAGGCTGCAAAACGGCGAAGTGGGCGTTTATAAGCGCTTTACGCCTGCGTGGCTGGTCGGCATTTCGTACGTGTACACGGCTGGCGATTATTCCGGCGGCCGTTCACCGCACTACAACCAGGTGACGCTGGCGACCGACTACCTGCTGTCCAAGCGCACCGATCTGTTCCTCACTGGCATCTACCAGCGCGCCAGCGGCCCCGGCGCGTTTGCGCAGATCTACACCACCCAGGCGTCGAGCGGCCAATCGCAGGCGCTGGTGCAGGCGGGCATCCGGCATCGGTTCTAAGCTGGCTGGGATTGGCCCGCCTCGCCGGCCTTGGCGATGAAAGCGGCGGCAACGTCGATCCGTTGCCGCGCTGCCGTGCCAACTCGACGGGCTAGTCGGTGGGTGAGTCGGCGGGCAAATCGACAAGCGCTGCGCCCCGGCCCACCTGGCTCGCCCATCCGCAACGCCACGCTTGCATCTACACCCCGCCGACACACATGTACTTGATGACCACGTAGTCGTCGATACCGTAATGCGAGCCTTCGCGGCCGAGGCCCGACTGCTTGACGCCACCGAACGGCGCCACCTCGTTCGAAATGAGGCCGGTGTTGATGCCGACCATCCCGTATTCGAGCGCTTCGGCGACGCGCCAGACGCGGCCGATATCGCGGCTGTAGAAATACGCCGCGAGGCCGAACTCGGTGTCGTTGGCAAAGCGGATCACTTCATCGTCCGATGAGAAGCGGAACAGCGGCGCGAGCGGCCCGAAGGTTTCGTCGCGGGCGACCTTCATCGCCGGCGTGACGTCGGCGAGCACGGTCGGCTCGAAGAAGCCGTGACCGAGCGCGTGGCGCCGGCCGCCGGTGACGATGCGCGCGCCTTTCGTGAGCGCGTCCTCGATATGCGATTCGACCTTCAGCACGGCGGCTTCGTTGATCAGCGGACCTTGCGTGACACCTTCCTCGGTCCCGCGGCCTACCGTCAGTTGCTCGACGGCGGCGCGCAGTTTTTCGGCGAACGCGTCGTAGACTTTATCGTGCACGTAGAAGCGGTTCGTGCACACGCAGGTCTGCCCGCTGTTGCGATACTTCGACGCGATCGCGCCCGCCACCGCGGCATCCAGATCCGCATCGTCGAACACGATGAACGGCGCGTTGCCGCCCAGTTCGAGCGAAACCTTTTTCACCGTCGGCGCGCACTGCGCCATCAGCAGACGCCCGACCGGCGTCGAGCCGGTGAACGACAGTTTGCGCACCACCGGGTTGCCGGTCAGTTCCGCGCCAATCGCTTTCGGCTCGCCGGTCACGACGTTGAACACGCCGCGCGGCACGCCGGCGCGTTCGGCCAGCACGGCGAGCGCGAGCGCCGACAACGGCGTGGCCTCGGCCGGCTTGACGATGATCGGGCAGCCTGCCGCCAGCGCCGGGCCGACCTTGCGGGTGATCATCGCGGCGGGGAAGTTCCACGGCGTGATGGCCGCGCACACGCCGACCGGTTCCTTCGTCACGACGATGCGTTTGTCGCTGGCCGGCGTGGGAATCGTGTCGCCGTTCACGCGCTTGCCTTCTTCCGCGAACCATTCGAGGAACGACGCGGCGTACAGGATTTCGCCTTTCGCTTCGGCGAGCGGCTTGCCTTGCTCGGTGGTCAGGATGCGCGCCAGATCGTCGGCGTTCTCGAGCATCAGGTCGTGCCATTTGCGCAGGATCGTCGCGCGCTGTTTGGCGGTGGTGGCGCGCCACGCGGGCCATGCGGCGTTGGCCGCGTCGATCGCGCGGCGGGTTTCCGCCGTGCCCATCAGCGGCACCGTTGCGATGGTTGCGCCGCTGGACGGGTCGTTGACCGCGAATGTCGCGCCGTTGTCGGCGCCTTGCCACTCGCCCGCGAGGTAGGCGAGCGTCTGCAGAAGAGTCGGGTCTTTCAGGTTCAAGGTAGTCATCTGTGGTTCACCGTCAGGAGTGCTGTCAAACCGCTACCGCAACGCTTTCCTTCAACACGTCTTCGAGAATCGCCAGCGCTTCGTCGAACACGGTGTCCTGAATCGTGAGCGGGAACAGGAAGCGCACGACGTTCGAGTAGACGCCGCACACGAGCAGCAGCAAGCCGCGTTCGAGTGCGCGCGCCTGCACGCGTTTCGTAAATTCCGCGTCCGGCTCCGTGCCGCCCGGTTTGCAGAATTCGACCGCCACCATGGCGCCCGGTCCGCGCACGTCCGCGATCTGCGGTACCTCGCGTTGCAGCGCGGCGAGCTTTGCCTTGACGCGCTCGCCGAGCACGTTGGCGCGCTCGCACAGCCGCTCTTCGTCGATGATGTCGAGCACCGCATGCGCGGCCGCCAGCGCCAGCGGATTGCCGGCATAGGTGCCGCCGAGGCCGCCCGGCGCCGCGGCATCCATCACGTCGGCACGGCCGACCACGCCCGACAGCGGCATGCCGCCCGCGAGGCTCTTGGCCATCGTCATCAGATCGGGCACGACGTCGTAGTGCTGCATCGCGAACAACTTGCCGGTGCGCGCGAAACCCGTCTGCACTTCGTCGGCGATCAACAGGATGCCGTGCTCGTTGCACAGCTTGCGCAACGCGCGCACGAACTCGGCCGGCGCCGGATAGAACCCGCCTTCGCCTTGAACCGGTTCGAAAATGATCGCGGCCACGCGCTTCGGATCGATGTCGGCCTTGAACAGGAATTCGATGGCCTTCAACGAATCGGCGGTCGTCACGCCATGCAGCGGATTCGGGAACGGCGCATGGAACACGTCGGACGGGAACGGACCGAAGCCGCTCTTGTACGGCGCGACCTTGCCGGTCAGCGCCATGCCCATCAGCGTGCGGCCATGGAACGCGCCGGTAAACGCGATCACGCCCGGACGGCCGGTCGCGGCGCGGGCGATCTTGATCGCGTTTTCGACGGCTTCCGCGCCGGTCGTGAAGAAGGCGGTCTTCTTCGGATGGTCGCCGGGCGCACGCTGGTTGATCTTCTCGGCCAGCTCCACGTACGACGCGTACGGCACGATCTGGTACGCGGTGTGGGTGAAGTGATCGAGCTGGTCGCGGATCGCCGCCACGATCTTCGGATGACGGTGGCCCGTGTTGCACACCGCGATCCCCGCGGCGAAGTCGATGAACCGGCGGCCCTCGATGTCCCACAGCTCCGCGTTCTCGGCGCGCTCGGCGTAGAAATCGCACATCACACCGACGCCGCGCGGCGTGGCGGCGTCCTTGCGGCTCTTCAGTTCGGCATTCTTCATGGTCATCTCCATCGCTCCCGGTTTTCAGCGGACGCCACGCCCAAGACGCGGCACATGCTGCGACTATAATGAGATTTGGCTCTTAACTTCAGAGCCATTTCAATAAAAATGTAGGAGCCAATCATGCGCACGAGCGTTCTGTCCGACTGGCTGGCGCAGCGCCTCGATCGGGGCAACGGCCAGCCGATCTATCGCCAGTTGCATCGGCTGTTGCAGCAGGCGATCCTGTCGCGCGAATTGCCGGCGGGCACCAAGGTGCCGTCGTCGCGTTTGCTGGCGCAGGAGTTGGGCATCGGGCGCAATACGGTCACGCAGGTGTACGAACAGCTGGTGCTGGAAGGCTATGTGAGTTCGGCGACCGGGCGCGGCACGTTCGTCGCCGACAGCGCGCCGGATGAGATCGTCGGAGCGCTTGACGGCAGTGCGCACAGTGGCGACGCGTCAATTTGCGATGCGCGGGGCGAGGACCTGGCGGGCGCGCTGCACGCGGTTTCCGGTTCGACGTCGTCAGCGTTACCGCCGCAGGCGAGCCGCGCGCTGTCCGCACGCGGCTCGCGGCTGATCGCGGGCGCGGGCGTGTCCAAGCGGCAGTGGGGCGCGTTCATGCCGGGCGTGCCGGACGTCACGAAGTTTCCGGCGCGCGTCTGGAGCCGCCTGCATAACAAGTACTGGCGGCGGCTGCGCCCGGACCTGCTTACTTACGCGCCGGGCGGTGGGCTGCCCGCGCTGCGCCACGCGCTGGCCGACTATCTGCGCACCTCGCGCTCGGTGCGCTGCACGCCCGGGCAGATCATCGTGACCACGGGGATTCATCAGTCGGTCGACCTCGCCGTGCGCCTGCTGTCCGATCCGGGCGATGTGATCTGGACCGAGGACCCGTGCTACTGGGGCGTGCGCAGCGTGCTGCATGTGTCCGGCCTGCAATCGCGGCCGATCGCCGTCGATGTCGAAGGCATCGCGCCGTCAGCCGACGATCTCGCGCAGCCGCCGAAGCTGATGCTCGTCACGCCGTCGCATCAATATCCGCTCGGCATGGTGATGAGCCTCGCACGGCGCCGCATGCTGCTCGAGTACGCGCGCCAGAACCAGTGCTGGATCATCGAGGACGACTACGACAGCGAATTCCGTTACGGCAGCCGGCCGCTCGCGTCGCTGCAAGGTCTGGATACGGCGGGCCAGGTGATCTACGTGGGCAGCTTCGGCAAGACGCTGTTTCCGGGTTTGCGCATCGGCTATCTCGTCGTGCCGGAAGCGCTGGCGGAGAGCTTTGCGACCGCGAGCGCCGAGTTGTATCGCGAAGGTCAGCTGCTACAGCAGGCGATGCTCGCGGAGTTCATCACCGAGGGGCATTTCACGTCGCATATTCGCAAGATGCGCACGCTGTACGGGCAGCGTCGTCAGACCTTGCTCGACGCCGCATCGCAACGTTACGGCGACGCGTTGCCCGCCGTGGGTGGCGATGCCGGCCTGCATCTGGTGATGCAGTTGCCCGACGGTAGCGACGACCGGCTGGTGGCCGCGGCCGCGCTGGAGCGCAACATCATCGTGCGGCCGTTGTCGGGGTATTACGCGCAGCCGTCGCTGGCGCCGTCGGGCTTGCTGATCGGCTACGCGTGCGTGCCTGACGAGGAGATCGCGCCGGCCTTCGCCACGCTCGCCGACGCGATCGACGCGACGCTGCCGCAATTCGCGTGAGCGAGCGCAGGGTGGGCGCACGCGCAGGCTTGAGGTGGGATTGCACGCGGTCTCGAAGGTGGCCTGGAAACGCGGCATCGAAGCTGGTTTGGCTCGCTTCGCAGGTGGCTTCAAGGTGGCTTCGAGATCGCTCCACAGCCTCGCTTCACAGCCCCCCGACGCCGTGCGCGATCGGCCTCAAATCCGGATCAGCACCGCCCCCAGCGTGACCAGCGCGCATGCCACGATGCGCCGCGCGGTCAGCGTCTCGCGCATGATCAGCCAGCCGATCAGCACCGCGAAAATCGAGCTCAATTCGCGCAGCGCCGAGACCATCGCAATCGGCAGATAGCGGAATGCCACGATGACGAGACAATACGCGGTAAGCGCGAGCACGCCCGACGCGATGCCCTTCATCACCACCGTGCGGCCGATGAAAAGCCCCTTCGCGCCGCCGCGCCAATGCCACGCGAGCAGGAACTGCGGGATGTTCCAGATCAGGTAGACCCACATGATGTAGCTCAGCCCGTTGCCGGCCAGGCGCGCGCCGATTCCGTCGACCACCGAATACGCGGCGATGAACAGGCCAGTCAGCAGTGCGAAGGGCACGCTCTCGCCGGAAAAACGCATGCCGCGGCGAAACGCCAGCGAGACGATGCCGAGGGACACCAGCGCCACGCCGATCGCCGCAGGCGGCTTGAGCGTCTCGCCGGCGAACACCAGCGCGCCGACGAACACGAGCATCGGCGAAAGACCGCGCGCAATCGGATAGATCTGGCCGAAGTCGCCGCTTTTGTACGCTCGGATCAGCGCCAGCAGGTAGCCGAATTCCAGCACCACCGACGCGAGGATGTACGGCCATGCAGCCGGCGCGGGCATCGGCAGCACGAGCACGCCGACCGCGCTGACCGCGATATAGGGAATCGCCATCATGCCGAGCAGCCAGACGCGGTCTTCGGATAGATGCAAAAACGCGTTCCACGTGGCGTGAAGCAGTGCCGAGAGCAACACCAGCAGGACGACAAAGGTTTCCATCGACGACCGCGCAGAGGAGGAAAAAAGGCCGGGCCGGCCGCAAGCCCGTGATTATTCCAGCAGAACGCCGCAGCGGCGCAGTGGATGACTAAAGCGAAGGGGCTTTGTGTGGAGAAAAGGGGCGCTGTGCGGCCGAGGAGAAGCGGGGGGCTGGGCGTGCGTGGGGCTCATTCCATGAAGCGTCTGTGACGGTTGAGTGAAGTCATTGCAACGTCTGGACGACTATATCTTCATGTGACTTTTTTGCGTCGCCACGAAGGCAGATCGAAGTCATTTGCTGGAACATAAAATGACGTTGTGATGACGCGATTCGCACTGCGATCCGTCGCGTATGCATGATCGCGCAGCCAGGCTATATTGCGTCATCCCATGTGCCGTCCCCAATAACCGTGCTCTTTGCGACGCCGTCATGCAACCCGCTTTCTTGAGCTTCCTTCCCGACAGCTTTGCGGAGTACGAAGATCTCAAGTCGATCCTCGACCAGGGCAGCGCGAGCTTCGAAATCCAGACCGTCTGCGAGACCACGGTGCGCGGTCGGCGATTTGACATTTACACCGCGAGCATCGGGTCGACCGATCCGCTCGCGCCGGCAATCGGTTTTTTCGGCGGCATTCATGGGCTCGAACGGATCGGTTCGCAACTCGTGCTCGACTACATGCGCGCGCTGCTCGCGAGACTTGAATGGGACGAACTGCTGGTGCGCCAATTGCAGTCGATTCGCCTCCTGTTCGTGCCGATCGTCAATCCAGGCGGGATGTGGGCAGCCAAGCGCGCCAATCCGCACGGCGTCGATCTGATGCGCAACGCGCCGCAGGACGCTGACGGGCGCGTGCCGCTGCTCGCAGGCGGTCAACGCGTCGGCGCGTGGCTGCCGTGGTATCGCGGCCGCGAGGGCGAGCCGATGGAGCCGGAAGCCGCCGCCTTGCTGCAGGTGGTCGAAACCCAGCTGGCGTCGCGGCCGTTGAGCATCGCGCTCGATTGCCACTCCGGTTACGGCTGGAGCGACAGCATCTGGTTTCCGTACGCGCGAACCCGCAAGCGAATGCCGCATCTGGCGGAGATGTACCTGCTCAAATGCATGTTTGAAAACGCGCATCCCCATCATGGCTATACGTTCGAACCGCAGAGCCATCAGTATCTGGCGCATGGCGACCTGTGGGACTTCGCGTACGACCACACTCCGCCACCCAACATCTTTCTGCCAATGACACTCGAACTCGGCTCGTGGCTGTGGATCAAGAAGAATCCGCGCCAGCTGTTTTCGCGTCAGGGCATGTTCAATCCGGTCATGGCGCATCGCACCGAACGCGTGTTGCGACGTCACGCGAACCTGCTCGACTTTTTGGCGCGTGCGGCTTTTTCGTCGCAGCGCTGGCTGCCGCAAGGCAATCGCCGCGAGCAATTGCTGCGCAGCGCGATCGACCATTGGTATAAATCGGGCAGCTCATGAGCACATGGATTCTGCTGCGCGGCCTCACGCGCGAAACCCGCCACTGGGGCCGCTTGCCCGATATGCTGCGCGACGCGTGCGGCGGCGCTGTGCTGCTGATCGATCTGCCGGGTAACGGCAAGTTCGCACACGTGCGCGCGCCGTTCACGGTCGCCGGGATGGTCGGCTTCGTGCGCGATGCTGTTTTGCAAACGGGCGTGGCCGGGCCGTACCGGGTGCTGGCGATGTCGCTCGGCGGCATGGTGGCGACCGACTGGGCGCAACGGTATCCCGGCGAGATCGAACGGCTCGTGCTGATCAATACCAGCATGCGGCCGTTCAGCCGCATGCGCGAGCGCTTGCGTCCGTCGGCGTGGCCGGGCCTGCTGGCGCTCGCCGCGCATTGGAGCAACGCGCCGCGTGTCGAGCGCGGCATTCATCGGCTGACGTGCCAGCGCGTCAAAACACTGGGCGCGGATCTCGCCGCGTGGAGCGAGATCCGCCGCAGCGCGCCGGTGAGCCGCGCCAATGCGTTGTGCCAACTGTGGGCCGCGGCGCGCTTTACCGCCGCCGCCGCCGCGCCACGCTGCGCGCTGCTGGTGCTCTCCTCGCGCGCCGACCGGCTGGTCGACCCGGTGTGTTCGGTGAAGCTCGCGGCGGCGTGGGGCGCGGCGCATCGCGAGCATCCGTGGGCCGGGCACGACCTGCCGCACGACGATCCGGCGTGGACTGCGGCGCAAGTCCGCGCATGGATCGAGCAGGTGCAACATCAAGACCACGATCACACGCAAACCCAGCCGCAACAACAGCGGCAAACGCCAGCGCCCGCGCCCAGAACCACCCTGTAGGCAGCTCACAGCGCAACTGCAGCATCGCGACCCGTCAGCGGGTATAACCTGACAGCGGTGCTTGCTCGCATGCGGAGCGGCAGGCGCATAATCCCGTTCAGACGATGCATGCCAATCACGCCACACTCGCCATTGCCGCTAGCCGAGGGAGTTGATCATGCAAGCAAAGAACGAGGAAGCCGTCACGCACTTGCTGAACGATGTCGTCGAATTTGCGCGGGGACGGCTGCCCGAGCCGACCTTCAACATCGTCGAACCGTTTCTGCGGCACTACTACGATTTCGTCGACGCCGACGATCTGCAAAGCCGCGCGATCGCCGACCTGTACGGCGCGGCGCTCGCGCACTGGCAAACCGCGCAGCGCTTCGTACCCGGCGCCGAACGGCTGCGCGTCTACAACCCGATCCTCGAGCAGCATGGCTGGCATTCCGATCACACCGTGGTTGAGATCGTCAATGACGACATGCCGTTCCTCGTCGATTCGGTGTCGATGGCGGTGAACCGCCAGGGGCTCGCGTTGCATTCGGTCGTGCATCCGGTGTTTCGCATCTGGCGCGGCGCGGACGGTGGCATCGCGCGGGTCAGCCTGGGCGCCGAGGAAGCCGGCGACACGCGCTCGCAACTGACCTCGTGCATCCACTTCGAAGTGGACCGTTGCGGCGATGCCGCGAAGCTCGACGCGCTGCGTGACGATATCGCCAGAGTGCTGGGCGACGTGCGAGCGGCCGTCGAGGACTGGCCGAAGATCATCGAGCTCGCACGCGCGACGATCAAAGGCATGAAGGCCGGCGAGGCGAGCCCGGATGGACTCGAAGCGCGTGCGTTTCTCGAATGGTTGGTGGCCGATCATTTCACCTTTCTCGGCCAGCGCGACTACGAACTGGTGCAGCACGACAGCGGCTACGGCCTGCGCGCGGTGCCCGGCTCCGGCTTCGGCATTCTGCGCGATGCGCGGCGGACCGGCGGCACCGCCGCCGCCACCGAAGTCACGGCCTTGCCGCCGGCCGCCGCCGAGATCATCACCAGCGCGTCGCCGATCTTTCTGACCAAGGCCAATTCGCGGGCCACCGTGCATCGACCTGGCTATCTCGACTACGTCGGCATCAAGCTGACCGGCGCGGACGGCAAGGTGACCGGCGAGCGGCGCTTCATCGGCCTGTATACGTCCACGGCCTATTTCGTGTCGGCGGCGGAAATTCCGCTCGTGCGGCGCAAATGCGCAAATATCGTGAGGCGGGCCGGTTTCCTGCCAAAAGGTCATCTGGCGAAATCGCTGGTGACGGTGCTCGAAACCTATCCGCGCGACGAGCTGTTTCAGGCCGACGAAGATCAGCTGTACGACATCGCGCTCGGTGTGCTGCGTTTGCAGGAGCATCAGCGCACGCGTCTGTTCGTGCGGCGCGATCGCTTCGACCGCTTCGTGTCGTGCCTCGTGTTCGTGCCGCGCGACAAGTACAACACCGATCTGCGGCAGCGCGTGGCTACGTTGCTGGCCGATGCGTTCAACGGCGCGAGCGTCGAATTCACGCCGCTGCTTTCGGAGTCGACGCTTGCGCGGATTCACTTCGTCGTGCATGCGAAGCCAGGCGGCATGCCCCGCGTCGATACGCGCGAACTGGAGGCGCGGCTCGTGCAGGTCGCGCGGCGCTGGCAGGACGATCTCGCCGACGCGCTGCTCGACGCCTATGGTGAAGAGCATGGCAACCGGCTGCTGCAACACTACGTGGATTCGTTTCCGGCCGGCTATCGGGACGACTATCCTGCCCGCACTGCGGTGCGCGATATCGAACTGATCGAACGGGTGCAGGGCACCGAGCGGCTCGCGATGAACCTGTACCGCCCGATCGAAGCGAGCCCGCGTGCGTTCCGCTTCAAGGTGTATCGCGCGGGCTTGCCGATCGCGTTGTCCCGCAGCTTGCCGATGCTCGAACATCTGGGCGTGCGCGTCGATGAAGAACGTCCGTATCTGATCGAGGCGGTGAGCGCGACCCCGGCGTGGATTCACGACTTCGGCCTCGAACTTGCCGACGACGCGGAGTTCGACATCGAGCGCGTCAAGGATCTGTTCGAAGAGGCCTTCGAGCAGGTGTGGACGGGCGCGATCGAAAGCGACGATTTCAATCGTCTCGTGTTGCGCGCGCAATTGAATGCGCGCGAGGTGACGATCTTGCGGGCGTATGCGAAGTACCTGCGGCAGGTCGGCTCGACCTTCAGCGACGCGTATATCGAGCGCGCGGTCACTGGCAACCCGGCCATCGCGCGGATGCTGGTCGAGCTGTTCATCGCGAGCTTCGATCCGGTGTTGGGCGACACGCGCGAGGCACGCGTCGAGAACTTGTTGAAGACGATCGACAGCGCGCTCGATCAGGTGCCGAACCTCGACGAGGACCGGATATTGCGGCAGTTTCTCGGGGTCATCAAGGCCACCAGGCGGACCAACTACTATCGCTTCGACGCCGATGGACAGCCGAAACCGTACCTGGCGTTCAAGTTCGATCCGGCGCAGGTGCCAGGTTTGCCCGAACCGAAACCGATGTTCGAGATCTGGGTGTATTCGCCGCGCGTGGAAGGCGTGCATCTGCGCGGCGGTCGCGTGGCGCGCGGCGGATTGCGCTGGTCGGATCGGCGCGAGGACTTCCGCACGGAAGTGCTCGGCCTGATGAAGGCGCAGATGGTGAAGAACGTGGTGATCGTGCCGGTCGGGTCCAAGGGCGGCTTCGTCGTGAAAAATCCGCCGCCGCCAGCCGAGCGCGATGCATGGATGCGCGAAGGCGTTGCGTGCTACCAGACGTTCCTGCGCGGCCTGCTCGATCTGACCGACAACCTGGCCGGCACGGCGATCGTGCCGCCGCCCGACGTGGTGCGCCACGACCCCGACGACCCGTATCTGGTGGTCGCCGCCGACAAAGGCACGGCGACCTTCTCCGACTACGCGAACGCGATCTCGCAGGAATATCGCTTCTGGCTCGACGACGCGTTTGCATCGGGCGGCTCGGTCGGCTACGACCACAAGAAGATGGCAATCACCGCACGCGGCGCATGGGAGTCGGTCAAGCGGCACTTCCGCGAAATGGGCGTGGATACGCAGACCATGGACTTCACGGTGGTCGGCATCGGCGATATGTCGGGCGATGTGTTCGGCAACGGCATGCTCTTGTCGCCGCATATCAAACTGGTGGCCGCATTCGATCACCGGCATATCTTTCTCGATCCGAATCCCGATCCGGCGGCCAGTCTTGCCGAACGCACGCGGCTCTTCCAGCTCGACCGGTCGAGCTGGGCCGATTACGACCCGTCGCTGATCTCGGCGGGCGGCGGCGTATTTGCGCGCAGCGCCAAGACGATTCCGCTGTCGCCGGCCGTGCAGTCGGCGCTCGGCATCAGTGCGCCGGCGCTTGCGCCCGCGGAACTGATGCGCGCGATCCTGCAGGCGCCGGTCGATCTGCTTTATAACGGTGGCATCGGCACCTACGTGAAGGCGAGCCGCGAAACGCATCTGCAGGTGGGCGACCGCGCGAACGACGCGATCCGCGTCAACGGCGCGGATCTGCGCTGCAAGGTGGTGGCCGAGGGCGGCAATCTCGGTCTGACGCAACACGGGCGCATCGAGTTCGCGCAGCGCGGCGGGCGCATCAATACCGATGCAATCGACAATTCCGCGGGGGTCGACTGCTCGGACCACGAGGTCAACATCAAGATTCTGTTGGGCCTCGTCGTCGCCGATGGCGAGATGACCGAAAAACAGCGCAATGCGCTGCTTGCCGAAATGACCGACGAGGTTGGCCTGCTCGTGTTGCAGGACAACTACTATCAGACCCAGGCGCTGTCGATTGCGGGCCGCTACGGCGTCGAACTGCTCGATGCCGAGGCGCGTCTGATGCATTACCTCGAACGCGCGGGGCGCCTGAATCGTGTGATCGAGTTCCTGCCGACCGACGAGGAAGTCGCCGAACGACTTGCGGCGAAACAGGGCCTCACTACGCCCGAGCGTTCGGTGCTGCTCGCCTATAGCAAGATGTGGCTGTACGACGCGCTGCTCGAATCGTCGATGCCGGAAGACCCGCTCGTCGCCGACATGCTGGTCGAGTATTTCCCGAAGCCGCTGCGGCAGCGCTTCAGCGAGCCGATGCAGCGTCACCCGTTGCGTCGTGAAATCCTCGCGACGCATCTGACCAACGCATTGGTGAACCGCGTCGGCTGCGAGTTCGTGCACCGGCTGATGGAAGAAACCGATGCCCAGCCCGGCGACATCGTGCGCGCCTGCATCATGGCGCGCGACGTGTTCGATCTCGACGATGTCTGGCGCAGCATCGACGCGCTCGACAACCGTGTCGCCGATGATGTGCAGGCGCGCATGTTCGTCGAGGTCGCGCGGCTCGTCGAGCGCTCGGCGCTGTGGTTCCTGCGGCATCTGCAATCGGGCACGGTCGACGGCGACGTGACCGATCTGCTCGCGCGTTGTCGCGACGCGGCGCAACGTCTTGCGCCGCAATGGCCTGCGCTGTTGCCGGCGGCGGACCTCGAAGCGTTGTCCGAGCGGCGACGCGTGCTTGTCGACGCGGGTGTGGATGGCGAGCTGGCGGTGCGGATCGCGAGCGGCGAGATCTCCGCCGCATTGCTCGACATTGGCGAGGTGGCATCGACCTGCGCGCGCAGCCTTGAACTCGTGGCGGGCGTCTATTTCGCGCTCGGCACGCTGCTCAACTACGGGTGGATCAGCGAACGCGCGGCCGCGTTGCCCGCGCCCTCGCACTGGGACATGCTGGCGCGCGCCACGGCGCTGGCCGAACTTGCGCGACTCAAACGAGCGCTGACCACGAGCGCACTCGCCGGCGCGGACGATGCAGCGACGCCGGAGGCGCTGGTGCAGACATGGCGGGAGCGGCGCGGCGCGCAACTGGAACGCTACGCGCGCCTGTTGGCGGATCTGCGCGCGACGGGCGGCGCGAGCCTGTCGATGCTGCTGGTGATCGTGCGCGAGATGGCGGCGCTCGAGCGGGCCTAGTTGCGGAGCGTGCGGCGGCATAAGCGGTATGTATCGCAATGGTCCCCATCGCACGCTTGGCACGCGTGACGGGCGCAGGCGAGCGGCGAGTGAGCTGTGGGTGAGCGCTGGGTGAGCATGAGCATGCTCAGCATGACGAGGCGTACAACGTCGCGGTTGGACGCAGCGCGCCCCGCATGTTCATAATGCGGTTTCTCGCCAACCGAAAGCTCTCTGCAATCCTCACGGACGCCCTCCCGACGATGAAAGAAGAATCGCCGAAAGCCATTTTCTACGCGCTCGCTGCCAACCTCGGCATCGCCATCTGCAAGTTCGCGGCGGCGGCCTTCACCGGCTCCGGCTCGATGTTCGCCGAAGCCATTCACTCCACCGCCGACTGCGGCAATCAACTGCTATTGCTATTCGGGCTGCGCCAGGCGCGCAAGCCGGCGAGCACGCTGCATCCGATGGGTAGCGGACGCGAAATCAATTTCTATTCGCTGCTCGTCGCGTTGCTGCTGTTTTTTGTCGGCGGCGCGTTTTCCGTGTACGAGGGCGTGCACCGTCTGTTCGCGCGTGAGCCGCTGCAGTTCGCGTTTGTCGCGTTGGCCGTGCTCGGGGTGTCGGTGGTGCTCGAAGCGCTGTCGTTGTGGGGCGCGGTCAAGGAAATCCGCAAGACGCATCCCGACAAAAGCATGTGGAGCTGGTTCAGGGAGACGCGCGAGTCAGAACTGCTGGTCGTGGCAGGCGAGGACATCGCCGCATTGGCGGGTCTCGCCATCGCGTTCGTCGCGGTGCTGCTGACGATGATCACCGGCAATCCCGTCTATGACGCGCTGGGCTCCGTCGGCGTGGGCTTTCTGCTGATGCTGATCTCGTGGCTGGTGGCGCGCGAAGTGAAGTCGATGATCGTCGGCGAATCGGCGAGCCCGGAAGTGCGCCACGCGATCGAAGCGCATCTGCGCGGGCGCGCCGAGATTCGCAGCATCATCAACATGATCACGCTGCAATGGGGGCGTCACGTGGTAGTGGCGGTGCAGGCGGAAATGATCGACTACGCGAGCGGCCGCGCGATGGTCGAAGCGATCAATGTGATCGAAGCCGATTTGCAGGCCGCCTTTCCGCAGGTGCGCTGGGTGTTTTTCGAACCGGAAGTTCCACGCGCGTGAGTGAGCGCGGCGCCTGGAAGTTGTTTGAGGCCGCGCGCTCTTTCTCGCAATAGCGCGGATTCACGTAGTTGCGCATCGTCACGACGCGCATCCGGTCATTGCGCCTGGCGACAGTGGTCATGCGGGAAATTGCACATTACGTAGTGGCAAATAATTTCTTCGCATCTATACTTCTTTCGGCTTGAAAACGGCACTCTCTCCCAATCTGCATCATAAGCAAATAAGGAAGATCATGATGCTGACTCGCTCACTCGGCGCGTTCTGCGCCTTTGCACTCGCGGCGTGCGCGGCTTTTTCGTCGGGACCGGCCAGCGCGGACGACAACGACGGCTTCTCGCAAGGCGACGCTGGCTCGCATGGCCAGCCCGTCAAGGTGATGATCATCTCGATGTTCGGCCCCGAGGGCCAGGTGTGGCTCGACCGGCTTGGCCCGTGGCGCGACATTGCCGTGGATGGTTTGTCGCCCGACTACCCGAGCGTTCATTGCAACAAGCAGGATGTTTGCGTGATGACCACCGGCATGGGCCACAGCAACGCGGCGGCCTCGATCATGGCGCTGACCTTCTCGCCGCGTTTCGATTTGCGGCACACCTATTTCATGGTCGCCGGGATTGCCGGGATCGATCCGCAGCAGGGCACGCTAGGATCGGCCGCGTGGGCGAAGTATCTGGTCGACTTCGGTATTCAGTGGGAAATCGACGGGCGCGAGATTCCGGCTGGCTGGAATACGGGCTATCTGGGCATCAACACGACGAGCCCTTCGGCCAAGCCGCCGCTCGACTACCGCACCGAGGTGTTCCAGTTGAACACGCAACTCGCCGATACGGCATTTGCATTGTCGCGTAGCGTCGCGCTCTCCGATAACGCGCAGGCTCAGGCTGCGCGGGCCAAGTACTCCTATGCGCCGGCGAATCGTCCGCCCACAGTCATTCAATGCGATACGCTGGCCGGCGACACCTGGTGGTCGGGCACGCTGCTCGGTCAGCGGGCGCGCGATTGGACCAAGATTCTGACGGACGGCAGAGGCGTTTACTGCACGACGCAGCAGGAGGACAACGCCACGTACGAGGCGCTCAAGCGTGCCGCGTCGGTGCATAAGGTCGATCTGAATCGCGTTGCGGTGCTGCGTGCGGGTTCCGATTTCGACCGGCCCTACGATGGCCAGACGAGCGCGGACAATCTGCTCAACTACGCGGCGCAGGGCGGCTTCACAATTGCTATCGAGAACCTGTTCCGCTCCGGCAATCCGCTGGTACAGGATATCGTCATGCATTGGAGCGAGTGGCGCGCAGGCGTGCCCAAACGGTAACGGCAAGCCATTTCAACCGAAATGAAATGTGCTCGCGGAGCAATACCGCGGGCACATTTACGACAGATACCGCCAGCTGCAGACTACTCACGGCGCTCAATGTTGCGGCGCGCGGTACGGCGTCCACACCGGCGTGTCGGTGTCCCATTGGTCCAGTTCGGATGGTGTCATGATGTGCTCCTTTTCGAAGAGTGCGGGGATGACGCCGCAACGATCATGTCTTATGGAAAACTAATCATTGCGGTGCCTTCGCCTTTAACTGGCGGTTTTGCTGGCCGACTCATTGGCCGATTTACTGTCCGTTTTACTGTCCATTAGCAACGCGTGTCACGTCGCCGTTGGCGCCTTCCTGCAACGCGATGCGCGCCGCTTGCGTTTGGCCGATCAGGCCTTTGTTCGGATACGTCGTGCGATTCAGCGCCGGCAGCGATCCGTCGCGATACGCGGCGACCAGTTCCGCGTTGACTTCAGCACGCGTTTTTGCAGTCGTCGTCGGTGCGGGTTGCGTTTGATAGGTGCCGGCTCGGCCGATGCCGCCACCGCCTTGCGCAAACACCGGTGCGCTTGCGAGTAACGAAAGAGCCAGACCTGCGATGAGATTGCGTTTCATGATTCACTCCTGTCGATTCATTGACAGCGCGAGCCGCGCTGCAACAGGGTGAAATGTAGGCGTGAAGGCAGTGCGGATAAATCGCACTTTTGTGAAATGAATAGTCGTGATTGCAGAACAATCGCGGTACTGACCTTGCAAACCCCGCAACTGCGCGGGCAACCGCGGCACTAGCGCCGCGGCTGAAATTCACTGTTCCAGATTCTGTACTTCAACTCCCCTCAGATTTCCATCGTTCACGCGATCCATTCGCTGATCACAGGCGTGTCGAGCATCGGCGCCGACTCGCGTTCTTCGAAGGTGCGCTTCGTGCACGTCGCGTCGAGACTGCCACGTCCGCTCAGCAATGGGCAACGGTCGAACAGCTCCGCGATCCAGTCTACGAAAACACGGACTTTGGGCGACAGATGACGACTGTGTGGATAGACTACCGAAATCGGCATCGGCAAAGGTTTCAGCTTCGGCAACACTTCCACCAGCTGCCCCGACTGCAGATGCGGCAGCACCATGAAGAGCGCCGGTTGAATCAGGCCGAAGCCTTCAAGTCCGCACGTCACGTAGGCGTCCGAGTCGTTCACCGACACGATGCTCTTCATTTTCACTTCGACTTCTTTGCCGTCCACGAGGAAGGCCCAGTCGAGCGTGCGCCCCGTGCGGCTCGAAAAGTAATTGACCGCTTTGTGATTGTCCAGGTCCTCAAGCGAGGTCGGCATGCCGGCGCGCGCAATGTAGTCCGGGGCCGCACAGGAGACGCCCTCGAACAGGCCGATGCGTCGCGCCACCAGCGAGGAATCCTGTAGCGCGCCGACTCGTACCACGCAATCCACGCCTTCCTGCAGCAGATCGACCGGCCGGTCCGACAGGCCGAGTTGCAGGTCGATGTCCGGATAGCGTTGATGGAATTCACACAGCGCTGGAATCACCAGCAGGCGGCCGATCGGTCCCGGCATGTCGATGCGCAGCTTGCCGTGCGGCTTTTTATTGCCGCTCTGAAAACTGGCCTCGGTCTCTTCGACGTCCGCGAGAATGCGCACGCAGCGTTCGTAGTATGCCGCGCCGTCCGGCGTGAGGGACAGGCGCCGCGTGGTCCGATGCATCAGACGCGTGCCGAGGAACGCTTCGAGGTTCTGAATAATCGTGGTAACGGATGCACGCGGCAGATCGAGCGTCTCCGCTGCGCGGGTAAAGCTGTTGGTGTCGACGACACGCGTGAACACTTGCATGGCCTGAAGCCGGTCCATTGCAAACCTCCAGAAAAGGGGCAGGTGCACCGGGCGGGGAATTGAATCCGCGGAGCAATCGCTTCCGATTGTTCGGGGGCACCGAATTGTGTTGCCGGATTATAGGCATTTATTTACGACTCTGCTGAACCCACAATGCGCACCATTGAAGTTCTATGCGCATTGCGCGGCTCGACATGAATGCATTCAAACCGCCGTACTCCTTTGCGCCCGCCGGCAGTGGCGCGGCAGTCGCAGATAGCACGGCACTCGACATCACCGACGTACAGATCGAAGGACACGCGCAGGACATCACGTTGCGTCTATACCGGCTCGCGAAGAAAACCGCATTGCCGGTACTGCTTTATTTCCACGGCGGCGGCTTCACGAAAGGCTCGCTCGAACAGGCCGACTTCGCTGCGCGCTATTTCGCAGAACACTTACCGGCGCTGGTCGTCTCGGTGGGCTATTCGCTGGCGCCGCAGTATCCGTTTCCCGCCGCGCCTGAAGATGCGCATCGCGCGGCACTGTGGGTGCAAACGCGTGCGCGTGCGTTCGGCGGCAATAGCAGGAAGGTCGGCGTGGCCGGCCATGATGCGGGCGGGCAACTGGCCAATTGCCTCGCGTTCATCGCGCGTGATCGTGGCGACGTGCAGATCGCCGCGCAGGCGCTGTTCGGGCCGATGCTCGATCCGAGCCTCACGCGCCTGGGCGACGAAAAGCGCTTGGGTTCGGACATCACGGCGAGAGAGTGCGCGGCGTGTTATCGCGCGTATCTGCCGCAAGCGTCGCAGCGCATGCATCCGTATGCCGCGCCGCTCGAATCGTCGCGGCTCGCGGGTTTGCCGGCCACCTTGATCGCGACCGCGCAGAACGATGTGCTGCATGTGGAAGCGGAGAAATACGCGAGCAGTCTGATCGACGCGGGTGTGCTGACCCAGGTGGTCCGCTATCCGAGTGTCTCGCATGCGGCGCTGGCCGATCATCCGCCCGCGTTGCAGGAAGCAGTGCGATTTTTCCAGTGGCGCTTCGATGCGCGCGCCCATCGATAAACAACGACTTGAATCAACGATACCGGGAGCTTCTCATGACTATCCTTCCTCTTTCCCGTCGCCGTGTGGCGATTGCTGCGCTCGTCGTGGTCGTGCTGGCCGGCCTCGGCACGTTCGGCGCGATTCGCGTGGATGCCAGCTCGCCCGCCGCGCCGACCATCGTGCCGGAAGTCGACGTCGCCACGGTGGTGCAGAAAACCATTACCGACTGGCAGAGCTATTCCGGCCGTCTCGAAGCAGTCGAAAAAGTGGATGTTCGTTCGCAGGTGCCGGGCACCATCGTATCGGTCAACTTCAAGGACGGTGCGCTGGTGAAAAAGGGCGACACGTTGTTCGTGATCGATCCGCGCCCGTATGCGGCCGAAGTGGATCGCGCCGAAGCGCAGCTCGCGGCCGCACAGGCGCGCACCGGTTACACGCAGAGCGATTGGGAGCGCGCGCAACGCCTGATCACCGACAACGCGATCGCCAAGCGCGACTACGACGAGAAGCAGAACGCGGCGCGCGAGGCGAGCGCCAACCTGAAGGCGGCGCAAGCCGCGCTCGAAACCGCGCGCATCAATCTCGGCTACACGAAGATCGTCGCGCCGGTGGCGGGTCGCGTCTCGCGTGCGGAAATCACGGTGGGCAACGTGGTATCGGCGGGGGCGAGTGCCGCGCCGCTGACCACGCTAGTGTCGGTGTCGCCGATCTACGCGTCGTTCGACGCGGATGAACAGACCTATCTGCAATACCTGAGCCGCGCGAAAGACGGCAGCAAGGTGCCGGTGGAACTGGGTCTCGCGGACGAAAGCGGCTACTCGCGCAGCGGCACGATCGAATCGGTCGACAACCGGCTCGATACGTCGTCGGGCACGATCCGCGTGCGAGCGCGTTTCGACAACCAGGATGGCGCATTGATCCCGGGCCTGTATGCACGCGTGAAAGTGGGCGGCAGCGCACCGCATCCGGCGGTGCTGATCGACGACTCGGCCGTGGGCACCGACCAGGACAAGAAATTCGTGCTGGTGGTCGATCAGGGCAATCACGTCGTGTACCGCGAGATATCGGTGGGCAGCATGCAGGGCAATCTGCGCGTCGTGAAGGACGGCCTGAAGGCGGGCGACCGGATCGTCGTCAACGGCGTTCAGCGTGTGCGCCCCGGCGACGCGGTGCGCGCGCACATGGTGCCGATGACCACCGACCAGGACCCGAACAGCGCGCCGCTCGCGCAGACGCGCGCAAAGCCGGCTGCAAGCACGGACGGAAATTCGTGAGCGCGGTGCGCCTCGGCTCGCCAGCGCGGCGCATGCTCCAACGTTAAGAGCTTCCAATGAATATATCCAAATTCTTCATCGATCGGCCGATCTTCGCCGGCGTGCTGTCGGTATTGATTCTGCTTGGGGGCATCATCTCGCTCTTCAAGCTGCCCATCTCGGAGTATCCGGAAGTGGTGCCGCCGTCGGTGGTGGTGCACGCGCAGTATCCCGGTGCGAATCCGAAGGTGATCGCCGAAGCCGTCGCGGCGCCGCTCGAAGAGCAGATCAATGGCGTCGAGAACATGCTGTACATGCAGTCGCAAGCGAATAGCGACGGCAATCTCACGCTCACCGTGACCTTCAAGCTCGGCACCAACCCGGACCTCGCGACGCAACTGGTGCAGAACCGCGTCAACCAGGCGCTGCCGCGTCTGCCGGAAGACGTGCAACGGCTCGGCGTCACGACCATCAAGAGTTCGCCGACGCTGACGATGGTGGTCCACCTGATCTCGCCGAACGATCGCTACGACATGACGTATCTGCGCAATTACGCGCTGTTGAACGTCAAGGACCGGCTCGCACGGATTCAGGGCGTCGGCGAAGTGCAGTTGTGGGGCTCGGGCGACTACGCGATGCGCGTCTGGCTCGATCCGCACAAAGTCGCGCAGCGCGGTCTGACGGCGACTGAAGTGGTCAATGCGATCCGCGAGCAGAACATTCAGGTGGCGGCCGGCGTGATCGGCGCATCGCCGTCCGTGCCGGGCACGCAGTTGCAGTTGTCGGTGAATGCGCGCGGCCGTCTGAAGACCGAGGGCGAATTCGGCGACATCATCGTCAAGACCGCGCCGGATGGCGGCGTGACTTATCTGCGCGACATTGCGCGCGTCGAACTCGCGGCGTCGGAATACGGCCTGCGTTCGCTGCTCGATAACAAGCCGGCCGTGGCGCTCGCGATCAATCAGGCGCCGGGTGCGAACTCGCTGGCGATTTCCGACCAGGTGCGCGCGGCGATGAAGGAGCTGGCCGAAGACATGCCGGCGGGCGTCGAATACCGGATCGTCTACGACCCGACGCAGTTCGTGCGTTCGAGCATCGAGGCAGTCGTGCATACGCTGCTCGAAGCGATCGCACTGGTGGTGATCGTGGTGATCGTGTTCCTGCAGACGTGGCGTGCATCGATCATTCCATTGATCGCGGTGCCGGTGTCGATCGTCGGAACCTTCTCGCTGCTGCTCGCGTTCGGCTTCTCGATCAATGCGTTGTCATTGTTCGGCATGGTGCTAGCCATCGGCATCGTGGTGGACGATGCGATCGTGGTGGTCGAGAACGTCGAGCGGAACATCGAAAACGGGCTGAGTGCGCGCGATGCGACCTACAAGGCGATGCAGGAAGTGAGCGGGCCGATCATCGCGATCGCATTGACGCTGGTCGCCGTGTTCGTGCCGCTCGCGTTCATGACCGGCCTGACGGGTCAGTTCTACAAGCAGTTCGCGATGACCATCGCGATCTCGACCGTGATCTCGGCGTTCAATTCGCTGACCTTGTCGCCGGCGCTCTCCGCGATGCTGTTGCGCAGTCACGGTGCGAAGGAAGATTTCCTGACGCGTGTGATGAATCGTCTGCTGGGCGGCTTCTTCAGACGCTTCAACAAGGTCTTTCACCGCGGCTCGGCCGCGTACGGACGGGGCGTGACCGGCGTGCTGCGCCGCAAGGGCGCGATGCTCGCGGTGTACGCGATCCTGGTGGGCGCGACCGTGCTGGTCGCACGCGTGGTGCCGGGCGGCTTCGTGCCCGCGCAGGACAAGGAGTATCTGATCGCGTTCGCGCAGTTGCCCAACGGTGCATCGCTGGATCGCACGGAGAAAGTGATCCGCGATATGAGTGGGATTGCGCTGAAGCAACCGGGCGTGGAAAGCGCGGTGGCGTTCCCTGGTCTGTCGGTGAACGGCTTCACGAACAGCTCGAGCGCGGGGATCGTGTTCGTGACGCTCAAGCCCTTCAAGGAGCGCGGCGACAGGAAGCTCTCGGCCGGTGCGATCGCCGGCGCGCTGAACCAGCAGTATGGCGCGATCAAGGACTCGTTCGTCGCGGTGTTTCCGCCACCGCCCGTACTCGGTCTCGGCACGCTGGGCGGCTTCAAGATGCAACTGGAGGATCACGGCGCGCTCGGTTACGCGGAGTTGAACAAGGCTGCGCAAGCATTCGTGAAGCGCGCGGCGCAAACGCCTGAACTCGGCCCGACCTTCTCCAGCTATCAGATCAACGTGCCGCAACTGAACGTCGATCTGGATCGCGTGAAGGCCAAGCAACTCGGCGTGCCGGTGACGGACGTGTTCAACACGATGCAGATCTACCTGGGCTCGCTGTATGTGAACGACTTCAACCGCTTCGGCCGCGTGTATCAGGTGCGGGTGCAGGCCGATGCGCCGTTCCGTCAACAGGCCGACGACATCCTGCAACTGAAGACGCGCAATGCGGCGGGCGACATGGTGCCGTTGTCGTCGCTGGTGACGGTGACGCCGACCTATGGTCCGGAGATGGTGGTGCGCTACAACGGCTACACGGCGGCCGACATCAACGGTGGACCGGCGCCTGGCTTCTCGTCGGGTCAGGCACAAGCCGCGGCCGAACGCGTGGCGGCCGAGGTATTGCCGCACGGCGTGAAGCTCGAATGGACCGACCTGACATATCAGCAGATTCTGGCCGGCAACGCAGGTCTGTGGGTATTCCCGATCAGCGTGCTGCTCGTGTTCCTCGTGCTCGCGGCGCTGTATGAAAGCCTGACGCTGCCGCTCGCGGTGATCATGATCGTGCCGATGAGCGTGCTGTCCGCGCTGACCGGCGTGTGGCTCACGGGTGGCGACAACAACATCTTCACGCAGATCGGTTTGATGGTGCTGGTGGGGTTGTCGGCGAAGAACGCGATTCTGATCGTCGAGTTCGCTCGCGAGCTCGAACATGACGGGCACACCCCGCTGTCGGCGGCGATCGAGGCGAGCCGTCTGCGTCTGCGGCCGATTCTGATGACATCGATCGCTTTCATCATGGGGGTGGTGCCGCTGGTGCTGTCGAGCGGTGCGGGTTCGGAAATGCGTCACGCGATGGGTATCGCGGTGTTCTTCGGCATGCTCGGCGTCACGCTGTTCGGTCTGATGCTGACCCCTGTGTTCTATGTGGTGCTGCGCTCGCTCGCTGGCGGGACGATTCACGTCGCGCAGAAGGACGCGCCGCACTATGCGTCGCCGGTGACGGACGCCTGAGGAGAAAACAACAATGAAACGCTTTGAATCTCGCTTTGAATCTTTGAGCGGGTGGGGCCGGGCGGCGGCGAGCGGCTTGCTGGTCGCGCTGCTCGCCGCGTGCTCGGTGGAGCCCACGTATAAGCGGCCGGACGTGGATACGCCGGCCGCGTTCAAGGAAACGCCCGCTTCGGCTGTGTCCGCCGCGTCCACGCCGTCCGCCGCATCGACCGGCGACACCGGCACATGGAAGCAGGCGCAGCCCGCCGACGACGCGCATCGCGGTGAATGGTGGAAGATCTTCGGCGACGCGCAGCTCGATGCACTGGAACAACAGGCGTCCGCTGCGAACCAGGACCTGAAGGCCGCCGCCGCACGCGTGCAACAGGCGCGCGCTGTGACGCAGGCGGCGAAGTCGGACTGGTTCCCGAAGTTCGACGCGGGCTTCGGCCCGACACGCGAACGGGCGTCTGCGGCATCGCAATTCCAGCCGGATAGCGCGGGCGGCACGACGGGCACGATCTGGCGCGCACAGGTCACTGCGTCGTATGAAGCGGATCTGTTCGGGCGGGTCAGTTCGAATGTGAACGCGTCGCGTGCGGACGAGCAGCAAAGCGAAGCGCTGTTCCGTTCGGTGCAACTGTCGTTGCAGGCCGATGTCGCGCAGAACTACTTCCAGTTGCGCGAGCTGGATGCGGATCAGGATCTGTATCGCCGCACCGTCGCGCTGCGCGAGGACACGCTGAAGCTGGCCGAGCGTCGGTTCAGGGAAGGCGATATCGGCGAACTGGACGTTTCGCGCGCCCGCAACGAACTGGCGAGCGCGCGTGCCGATGCGGTCGGTGTCGCGCGTCAGCGCGCGGCGTCCGAGCATAGCCTCGCGATTCTGCTCGGCAAGCCGCCCGCGGACTTTTCGTTCGCACAAGCGCCGCTCGTGCCGGTGACGGTGCGCGTGCCGCCCGGTTTGCCTTCGGCGCTGCTCGAACGCCGGCCGGACATCTCAGCGGCGGAGCGGGCGATGGCGGCCGCGAATGCGCGCGTGGGTCTCGCGAAGTCGGCGTTCTTCCCGAAGCTCGATATCACCGGCGCGTTCGGCTATGAGTCGGCGACGCTCGGCAATCTGTTCATGTGGTCGAGCCGCGCGTTCATCCTCGGTCCGTTTGCAGGCACCGCGCTGACGGTTCCTTTGTTCGACGGCGGCCGGCGCAAGGCGAATCTCGCGCAAGCGCGCTCGAAGTATGACGAGGACGTCGCGCAGTATCGTCAGCAGGTGCTGGTCGCGTTCCGCGAGGTCGAGGACAACCTGGCCGATCTGCGTCTGCTCGACGATCAGATGCGCGAGCAGAACGCCGCGGTCGATGCGTCGCAACGCGCGGCGCATCTGTCGCGCACGCAGTACACCGAGGGCGCGGTCAGCTATCTGGATGTGATCGACAGCGAACGGCAGGTGCTGCAGTCGCAATTGCAGGCGAGCCATTTGTTTGGCACGCAGGCAGTCGCGACCGTGAATCTGATTCGCGCGCTGGGCGGCGGCTGGGGTGATGTGCACGCGGGTGATACGGCGGTGGGAGCAGTTGCGCCGGCTTCGACTGCGGATGGTGTGGCGACGCCGTTGGCTGGTTCGTTGGCAGCGCCCGCGGCTGCTTCGGCAAATGAGTCGGCAGCGGCAGCGGCAGCGGCACAGCAGGTGGCGAGGCGCTAACCGATCGAATCACTCACGTCGTCATGAACGCCGGGTTGCGCGACAGCGCAACCCGGCGTTTTTTTGTCCAAATCTTTTTTCGCGCTTTCCTTGCGAAAATCCGTTCGTAGACCGCTGGATTGCCGCCCTCTATGATGATTCGCACCTCATCTGGAGAGAGGCGATGACCTGTCCGACCTTCCGCTGTCCGCGCTGATCGACCCGCGCGCTCTGTCGCCGTAATGCGGCGGCCATGCCATTCGTTGCAGATTTCCATTGCCCGGTTAGCCCGATCGTTGCCGGCCCGCTGAGCATGTCTTAAGCGCGCTCCGCTGCATCGGCTCGCCTCGACCTCGCTCGACTACCGCGCGACCACGCTCGACATCGTCGATAACCCGAAGCACCTGAAGATCATTCAGCTCGAAGCATCGCAACTGGCCCGCTCACTCGACGACGTCGATCTCGCGCAAGGCTATCCGAGCTTCATCAAGCTCGCGGGCACCACCGACCCGAATAGCGCGCTGCTGTTCGACGGGCTCGAGAACAAGAACTACGCGATTCAGTGGGTCGTGCGTCCGGAAAGCGCGAACGATCCGCGCATTCGCAAATTCATCTCGCTCTACCAGCATTCGCCGGCCGTGCGTGCCGCGCTCGACAAGGCCTTCGGCAATCTGTACGCCGTGGCGTGGTAGTCAACACGGCGGATGGTCGCCGCAACCTCGAAGGAACCGCACGATGGCGAAGAAGAAGATCCTGCTGAACGCGTTCAACATGAATGCGGTCGGCCATATCAATCACGGTCTGTGGACCCATCCGCGCGACCGCTCGGCGTTCACCGGCACGGTCGCGGGGCAGGTCATCATGGAAGGCTTCCTGAAGCTGAAGATCCCGTGCTGGCAGCGCCGTTTCATCACGCGCGCACTGGCTTTGATTCCCGCGTTGATCGGCGTGCAAATGCTTGGCAACGGTGCGGTCGGGCAACTGCTGGTCGCAAGCCAGGTGGTGTTGAGCCTGCAGTTGCCGTTCGCGCTCTATCCGCTGATTCGCATGACCAGCGACCGCTCGTTGATGGGCGAGTTCGCCAACCGGCTGCCGACGCGGCTCCTCGCGTGGTCGCTGTTCGTCGCGATCAGTGCGGCGAACTTGTGGCTCGTGGTGCAGACCGTAGGTCTGGCCGGCTGAGGTGACCGCGTGCCGCCGACGTGCCAGCGTGCCAGCGTGCAGGTGTGCAGGTGTGCAGGTGCGCAAGTGCGCAGGCGAAAAAAAAGTCCGCACGATGGCGGACTTCTTCAAGGCTTCGGTTCGGTTCGGTTCGGTTCGGTTCGGGCCAGGCCCTCATCGAATCAATGCAACTCAGGCGGCCTGTGCGACCTGCGTCGCTTCAAGCGCTTCCTGGCGGGCGGCCGCGGCTTTCTTCGTCTTGCCGGCGCGCGACGGCGGCTGGCATGCGCCACAGACTACGTTGTGCTGCAGATCGTGCTTGTGCGCGACGAACTTGCCGGTGCAACGGCAGCATTTGGTCAATTGCAGAATGTCGGCGTCGAAGAAACGCACCAACGTCCATGCGCGAGTCAGGTCCAGCACCGGTTCGGTTTCACTGTGCTGGCAATGTTCCAGATACAGCCGATACCCTTTGGTCAGCGCATCCAGATGCGAGCAACGCGCTTCGTTCTTCAGGAACAGGTACGTGTTGTAGAACAGCGATGCGTGGATGTTCGCGAGCCACGTCATGTACCAGTCCGCCGAGAACGGCAGCATGCCCTTGGGCGGCGACACGCCCTTGACCTCGCGGTACAGGCGGATCATGCGGTCGCGCGAGAGCGTCAATTCGCTTTCGAGCACCTGCATGCGTGCGCCGAGTTCGATTAGTGCGATCGCGCGGAATACTTCCTGGGCGTCTTCCGTCAGGCTACGCTTGAGCATCGCTGTCACCTTGGTTAAGCAAACTGCTCGGCGGGCTGGCCAGCAAGCAGGATCGCCGCATGAGTGGGGGCAACGGCTGTGTGCTTCGTCGTTTGCGTCAACGCCGACAACATCGAGTGGTCGTTGAAGCGGAAGAAGCACAAAAGCTGATCGGAGGCGGCCAGCTTGACGATCTGCGCGAGCGACAGCCCGGCAAGCAGATCGGCCAGCTCCGACGACAATCCCAGACGGAACATCCCGACCGGTTTGTCCTCACGCAACATGCGTTGCGCGAGCATGATGTAAGACAAATTGATCTCGCGGATCGAATCCAACGTCTCGCTGCTACGGTCCATTTCTCTGTTTCCGAAGCCCCGAATTGCTATGTCGGCCTTTTTTTGCCGTTATGTCTTTTATGCCTCACCGGAAACGATGCCCTCCGGCTACAAGTTGTCATCTGATACAAATGGCGACTCTTTGATACATCGCGTTACATTTCGTAACAGCTTGGGACGAATTGTATGAAGGGCAAAACCAGAAATCAATCCCTTCTCAAAAAATATCTCGAAAAAGATACAACAAATTTCGGTAATCGTTTCACGCGCCTGTAATAGATCATGCGTGACGAATTTTTGTGCCTTTTCAGCGCTCGTTCGATTCGTGAAAGCCCTTGTCAGGCCTGGGCTTCACTCAATCGTCCGAGCAAGGGAAGGCTGACCCATGGCGAGTCGGTAATTTCGCGCGAATTGGAAAGGGAGTAGAAAGCGAGATCAAAGGAGTGTAATAAATACCGTCCCATTGATCTGCTTTGGGGACACATCGAAGATGTAACAGGATGGTGCGGCCCCAGTTACAAGCGGGGCCGTCTTTGTAACTTCTTGCGTAACTTTTAGCAGCCCGACTGGCGGACGCGTTCGACTTCGAGCCCGAACACTGGCCGCAGACGCGTGCCCAGCATGTTGCCGGCAAAGGCGGCGACCAGCCACAGCCAGCCGTGCAGGCTGCCTGACACGATCCCGCTGAAGTAGGCACCGATATTACAACCATAAGCCAGACGGGCGCCGTAGCCTAGCAACAGGCCGCCAATCACTGCCGCGATCAGCGAGCGCGCCGGCAGCTTCCACACTGGCGCGTAACGGCCGGCGAGCGCCGCGGCCGTCATTGCGCCGAGGATGATGCCGAAATCCATGACCGACGTCACATCATGTGTAACCGGCGCGGCCAGCGAGCCTGCATTGGCGTGCGCGGCCCAATATGGCCAGCTGGCCACGTCGATGCCGAGCGCGCCGAAGATCTTCGCGCCCCACAGCGCGAACGCCGACGTTACGCCCCACGGACGGCCCGACAGCGCCAGCGTCGTGAAGTTGAGCAGGACGAGCGCAATCGCGCCGACGAACAGCGGCCACGGGCCATGCAGCCATCGCGACGCCTGCGGCTGGCGCATCGGCTCGCTAAACAGCCGGCCGTGGCGGCGACGCTCGACGAGCACGGTGAGCGCCGCGATGGCGGCAAACACGATCAGATTCAACACGATGGCCCAGCCGGCGCCGAGCGTGATCATCATTGAAAGCGGTTTGAGCGACGGCAATGCGGTCCAGAACGGCATATGCGCAGTCGCGACGACCGAACCGACGATGAATGCCGCCAGCGTGACGATCATGCGGGTGCTGCCGCCGCCGACCGTATACAAGGTACCGGACGCACAGCCGCCGCCCAGTTGCATGCCGATGCCGAACATGAACGCGCCGACCAGCACCGACGTGCCGGCCGGCGCGACGAGCCCGACTACCGGGTGACCGAACAACGTGCCGGCCGCGAGGACCGGAAAGAACAGTAGTACGCCGAGTGCGAGCATCAGCATCTGTGCGCGCAGACCGGCGCCGCGGCCGTCGGCGATGAACACCCGCCAGGCCGAAGTGAAGCCGAACGCCGCGTGATAGAGCGACATCCCCAGCAGAGCGCCGACGATATACAGCGCCGCCTGGCGGCCGCTGACGGTTTGCGCCAGATAGATAGCGCCAAGCGCGATGAGGACGAGCGCAGCGCCCAGCGGCTTCGGATTGATGTCGAAACGGCGTGGCACGCGAGGAAGCGGAGTGGAAAGGTCGGACATGGGTAAGTTGACTGACAAGCTGCTGATCCCAGGCGCTCGGAGGGGGCCGGGAAAGCGGGTTGGGACGCAGGAAAAGGGGGCCGGAAACGATAGCACGGATCGCGGTTTGGGGAGGGTGGGCCGGATTGGGCGCGCGAAGCGGGGGGCGAGAAGATGTGTGGGTTGGCGGCGCGCCCGGCAGCGACGTCCTTTACATGAACCGCGCCATCAGATCCGTGTCATGGAGCACGCCGCCAACATTCAACCCGCCGACTTCGCAGCCATATCGGCGAAAACCCAGCGACTCATACAGTTTGCGCGCCGGCTGATTGTGGCTGTCGACCATCAACTGGAGTTGCAGCAAACCTTCGATTCGCGCCGCACGCGCCAGCAATTCGTTGAGCAGCGCACGGCCGACGCCCCGGCCGACGACTTCCTGCGCGACATACATGCCGAACACGGTTGCCTTGTGCCGCTCCCTGTCGCGCTGGTTGCGTGCTAGCCCAACCACGCCGATCAGCGGTGCGTCGGCCGATGCATACGCGCCGAGCAAAAAATCGCCGTCGGCTGCTTGCGAGCTCTGCAGCATTACATCGTGTTGCGCCGCGCCTTTGGCGAGTGCTTCCTCGTAACTCTGGCCGAACGCTTCCGGATGCTCGTTCAGACCGCGCAGGCGAAGCTGGAAATAGGCATCGCGGTCAGCCGGACCGAGTTGACGTACGAGTATGGCGTTATCGGTGGAGGGCATTTCTTTGTACGAAGTGGTTGGCGCAAATGAGGGGGCGAGGTAACGGACATAACAGACGCAACAGACGCAACAGACGCAACAGACGCAACGGAGTCAAGCATTCGATGCCGAACCAGAGCAGTGTCTCAGTATCTGGCAATGTCCGCGGAAGAAACTATCGCTCGGCTTCGGCGCGTTGGTTTTCCGCAAACTCGCGCAATGCCGCCGCGGTCTGCTGATCCGCTGGAAAGAACGCTTCGATTGCAAGTTCCGACAGCGTGACGTCCACGGGCGTGCCGAACACGGTGGTCGTGCTGAAAAACGACAGCACGCCGATCGGCGTGCGCAGCCGCAACGGTACGGCGATCTGATTGGCGGCGGTGTCGTCATGGTCAGCCGCGTCGACGCCCGGCGGCGTGGGATAGGCAGCCAGTTCGTCGCGTAGCGCGCTCAACGTGTCGTCGCCGCTCACATCGATTTGCCGCTGCAACCGCGCCAGCACATGTTCCCGCCACGCATGCCAGTTGACGATCGACGCCGCGATGCCTTCCGGATGCAGGCTCAGGCGCAGCGCATTCACGGGTGGCTTCAGCAGTTCGGGACTGGCACCGGTCAGCAGCGGCGCGAGCGCGTTGTTCGCCGCGACGATGGTCCAGTGTCGGTCGATCGCGAGTGCGGGATAGGGCTCGTGTCCCTTGAGCACCAAATCGACGGCCTCGCGTGCCGCGGCCAGTTGCGGGTCGGACAGCGCACGCTCACGGAACAGCGGCGCATAGCCCGCGGCGATCAGCAGCGTGTTGCGTGCACGCAGTGGCACTTCGAGCCGCTCAGCGAGATGCATGACCATTTCCCGGCTAGGCAGAGCGCGGCCCGATTCGACGAAGCTTAGATGCCGCGTTGCAATTTCCGCTTCAGTGGCGAGCAGCAACTGGCTCATTCGCCGCCGTTGCCGCCATTCGCGTAGCAGATCGCCGACCGTGCGACTGGCCCCTAGGTTGGGCGAAGGAACCGTTTGCGCGAGAGAGAGTGTGTTCATGCCACCGATCATAGCCAAAGCGCGTGAGCGATCCATTACGTGAGAGGTAATGGGAAACCCCGCCGACCTCTACGAATACCCGGAAGTATTCAAGCCAACGCAGCCATTCGGCGTGCCGATAAGGTGACAGGCAAGCAGTCTGAAGCAGGCGAGTCGATATGAAACAGGCAAGCCGAATCAGGCGGCCGCGACACCTTCCGGCACTGCGTTGAGCTTGACGCCGAGCGCACGCAGCAGTTTGAACACCGTATCCATGCGCGGTTTCGAGCCTGGCGCAAGCGTTTTATAGAGGCTTTCGCGCCCAAGCCCGGCGTCTGCCGCGACTTTCGCGATGCCGCGTGCTTTTGCGATGTCGGCGATCGCGGCGAGAAGGAGGTCGGCGTCGCCTTCTTCGAGCGCGGCGTTCAGGTATTCAGCGATCATTTCCTCGCTGTCGAGGTAGTGCGATGCATCGAACCGTGCCGTTTTGATCTTGCTCATGACAATTCCTTTCTGATTGCTGCCCACATTGTTTTGGCATGCTCGATGTCGGCCCGCTGCGTGGATTTGTTGCCACCGCAGAGCAGCAGATACATCAAGCGCCCTTCGCGCGCCAGGTAGACCCGATAGCCCGGGCCACAATCTATGCGCATCTCGGACACGCCGTCTTCCAGCCGCTTTATGTCGCCGAAATGCCCGCGTTCCGCACGCCGGATTCGCACGAGGATTTTCGCCCTCGCGCGCAAGTCCGCGAGTTCCGCAAGCCAGGTGTCGAACAACTCGGTGCGGTTGACCGTGTACACGGGCGGTGTTCCGATCTGCTGATGATTGTATCCACGTAGATACGTTTCTGCAAGTGTCAAAGTCATATCAATAAAGCGGCTCGCAGCCGCACCCCGTTCATTGCGTCGCATGCTGCGCGTGGTGCTGCGCAGCTCCCATTCGTGCGCATGAGATTAGCGGCCGGCGCTGCTTCTGACGATTCGGCCAGATGGCTAATCCAGCGCGCTCATCGACGCCATGTGTGTCGAGGCAGCCGAACGATTACCTGTCACGTAATCGACTCAACGCGACTGAACCGTCAATCTTCATTCCGAGCCCGCCGCATACAACGTGTTTGCCGAGCGTAGCGCTCAGTCATGCCAATCAAGGAGTCCTGAGATGAACGCGCATACCGATCTGATCGACCGTTATTTCGACGCGTGGAACGAAACCGATGGCGCGCGCCGTCGCGAGTTGATCGCCGCGACATGGACCGCCGACGCCGACTATCGCGATCCGCTGCTCGCCGGCGCGGGCCACGATGGCATCGACGCGATAATCCGCGCGGTGCACGAACGTTTCCCGCAGCACCTCTTTCGCCGCACGACGCAGGTCGACGGCTTTGCGAACCGGCTGCGTTTTTCCTGGGAGCTGATCACGCCCGCGGGCGACGCGATCGTCAAAGGATCCGATTTCGGCGTGGTGGATGCGCACGGCCGCCTGCAGGCGGTCACCGGCTTCCTCGACGAGGCGCCTGCCAGCGCCTGACCAGTGTGATCGCCTGACGGCAGAACGCAGAACGGAGACAACGATGCACGAGCCCGCCACGCCTATGCAGATCCAACGCCCGGTCCAGCGCGCGCTAGCACTTGCGCGTCTGTCGACCGCCGTCGATGCGTTGTCCAGCGCGATCGCTGGCTTCGCACTGCTCGCCGGCGCGCGGGCGTTCATGTTCATCGCCTTGCTGGGCTGGCGCGAGCCGGTGTTGGGTGGCGCGGGACTCGTGCTGCTCGCATTGGTTGGCTGGCTGCGGTGGCAGTGCGGCGCCACGGCCGCGCCGCGTGCCGCCGCAGACGCCTGCGTGCCGAAGCAGCGCGGCAGCCGGCCAGTCGACGGCACGGCCGCCGCGCCTCACGACCGGCTGCCGCGTTGCGCGGAGGCTCGCAACGTTGCTTGCTACAATCGATCGTCGCATTGCGATTCCGCATTGCGATTCGGTACGCAGCATCGCCGCCGTCGAGCGTCAGTCGTTCGGTCGTGTCCAACTGCGCGCGTGAGCCGGTCGCGAATCCGATCGCTTTGCGCGACCCGAACCCAGACGGCGAACCGTCGATCGGAATCAATCGGACAACAAGGAGACACCGTGCTGAAGAATCTGGACCCGCTGCTGAACGCCGACATACTGCATGCGCTGCGCTCGATGGGCCATGGCGACGAACTCGTCATTTGCGACGCCAACTTCCCGGCCGATTCGGTTGCACGTCAGACCGTGCTCGGCAAGCTGCTTCATCTTGACGGCGTGAGCTCGCCGCGTGCGATTCGCGCGGTGTTGTCGGTGATGCCGCTGGACACCTTCATCGAACGACCCGCGTCGCGCATGCAGGTGGTGGGCGAACCGGACACGATTCCGGCGGTGCAGCGCGAGGCACAGGCCGAGGTCAATGCAGCCGAAGGACGCGAGGTGCCGTTTGCATCGGTCGAACGCTTCGCTTTTTATGAGCGGGCACGCAAAGCGTACTGTGTGATCGCGACCGGCGAAGAGCGGGGCTATGGTTGCTTTGTGTTCACCAAAGGCGTGCTGCTCGCGCCGGATGCGCCGCGGTCGTGACTTCGCATCGCACCATGCGAGCCGGCAAGCTGAAATCCGCGCGATACATCGGCGAACGCGAGTGTCGCGTGCGTTGATTTTTCATCTGCCAGCGGCGCGGCGCTGATTGCGATTCAACATTGGCGCGGCGCAACTCATCACGGCGCAACTCATCACGGTGACCACACCCATGAGCTTCTCGATAGACAGTCTCGATCATCTCGTTCTGAACGTCGCGGACGTCGAAGCCAGCGCGGCCTGGTACGCGCGCATGCTCGGTATGCAGCGCACCGAGTTCGCGTCGCGCACCGGTACGCGGATCGCGATGACCTATGGCAATCAGAAAATCAACCTGCGTCCGGCGGCGGCCGACACGCTCGCCTGGTTCACCGGACGCGAGCCGGTACCCGGCAGTGCCGATCTATGCTTCGTCACCACCGCGAGCCCGGCCGAGGTCAAGGCGCATTGGCTTGCCCAGGGTGTCGAGATCGAGGCTGGTCCGGTGGAGCGCGACGGTGCGCGCGGCAAGATGACCTCGGTGTATTGCCGCGATCCCGACGGCAATCTGATCGAAGTCGCCACTTACCCGCGAGGCTAGCCGCGTGGCAACGTCCGCGCGCAAGCACGCTCACGCGCGCTGGCGATACCGGCGCGCGTGAAGCGCCGGGACACCGTTGTTCCTTTCCGCAGCCGGGCCTCCCAGCCGCGCCGCGCAGCCCAAACTTGGAAAAGGCCGCCATTGCACATATTCTCAGATGCAAAGTGGGAACTGCGCACGCCCGGCCGGGTCTGCTGCATATTCAATTTCAGGAGGCCCCCATGACGCGTCCCGTCGATTCCGGCATTATTTTCCTTGCACGTATTGCCCTCGCTGTGCTGTTTTTGTGGAGCGGTGTGATGAAGCTGCTGGGCTATGCCGGCTTTGTCGGGTATCTGCATTCGAAGGGCGTGCCGTTCGTGCAGATCGCCGCGCCGATTGCAACCGCGGTCGAAGTGCTCGGCGGTCTGTTGCTGGTAATCGGCTTCAAGGTTCGCCCGCTCGCGCTTTTCATGGCCGCGTACACGGTGGCCACGGCGGTGCTGGGCCACGACTTCTGGAATATCGTCGATCCCGCGTTGCAGCGCGACATGGTGATCCATTTCTGGAAGAACATCGGCATCGCGGGTGGTTTCCTGCTGCTGTTCGTGACCGGTGCGGGCCGTCTGAGCGTCGACGGTGCGCGCGTGCCGCGCGGCGGCTTGCGTCCCTGATGCCGCGAGCGGGTTGGCAGGTGCAGGGCCGCTTCCGATCCTGGCTGTAGTCAAGGGAGCACATGATGATTCAGAGTTTCGAGCAGATCATTGGTGGCCAAGTCACGCAGTTGTGCGCAAGTCTGGGCGAAGGGGCGACGCCGCCGCATCGGGTGATCATCAGCCTCGCCGATTCGGCGAAAACGTTGGTGATCCTGGATGCGTCCGGATTCATCGGTGCGCTGAAGGCCGAAATCGAGGAGCCGGACAAATTGATCGCCGACGCGATCGCGAAGGCGCAGAGCGAAGGGCTGATCGAACGCGCGATCGATACGGGCACGATTCAGGAGGCGTCGCTGTAAGCGGCATTGCGCCAGCGCGCGTTGTACGGCCGCGTTGTTCGGTCGCTTCATGCGGCCATATTGTGCGGCCATGTCATACGGCCATGTCATGCGGCGTTTGCCTGCGCCGCGTTATTCATCCGACACCCCCGCGGTGCGCAAGCATCGCGGGGGTTGTCTTTTGTACTGACGGAATAGAACCGGGCAGCGAGGCCAAGCCTTCAGCGTGACTCACCGATTCGCGCCGGGTTCGGCTCGTGGGCACGCTTGCGCTGGACCGGCGCTGATGCGTGCGGCTTCGGATGGACGAAGCAGGCCACCACGCCTCCCACGCTCAGCAAACCCACCGAGATCGCGGTCGCGGCCTGCATCCCGGCGACGATCTGCGTGGCCGCCGCGCCGCTCGCCAGCGCGCCGAAGGCGGCCACGCCCACCGCGCCGCCCGCTTGCCGCGCCGTGTTCAGCACCGCCGACGCCGTGCCGGCGCGTTTCGCTTCGGTCGACGCGAGCACGGCGGTGGTCATCGCCGGGACGGCAAGGCCCATGCCCGACGGGATCAGCAGGAACGGCAGCAGCAGGCCGATCAGCGGCGTGCTCGCGTCGACCCAATGCAGCAGGGCGTAGCCGAGCCCGGCGGTGATCGCGCCCACGATCATCGGCACCCGCACGCCGAAGCGGCCGACCACCCAGCCGCTCGCTACATTCGACAGCAGGAAGCCGCCCGTCAACGGCAGGAACGCGAGTCCCGCCTGCAACGGCGTATAGCCGCGCACGCGCTGCAAATAAAGACTCAGCACGAACACCATGCCGTAGTACGTCAGATTCACACAGATGCCGAACAGCACCGCGGCGCTGAAGGTGCGCTTGCTGAACAGCGCGAGCGGCAGCATCGGCGACGCGACGCGCGCTTCCACGGTGATGAACGCGCTCGCCGCAAGCACGGCCAGCATGAGGCCGCCGGCCACGAGCGGGTGACCCAGCCCAAGCGGGCGCCATTCGATCACAGCGGCGACGAACGCGGTGAGCGCGACGATCGCCAGACATTGGCCGGCCAGATCGATGCCGCGCGGGGTTGCGCCGGTGTTGCTGGCGACGTTGGCAACGGAGGTTGGCGCATTGCACTGTGCGGCAGCGGGCCGGGGCACCCACAGCAACGTCGCGAGCAGACCGGCCGCGCAAATCGGCAGATTGACGAGAAAGATGCTGCGCCAGCCGAATGCCGCAATCAGCAGGCCACCGACGATCGGTCCCGTCGCGATCGATATCGCGCCTGAGGCGGTCCACAAGCCGACTGCGCGCGCTCGCAGTTTGGGATCGTGCCCGTATGACTGGTTGAGCAGCGCGAGCGAGTTCGGCAGCATCGCGGCGGCGCCCACGCCTTGCAGCGCGCGTGCGCCGACCAGCATGGCGGCATCGAGTGCGAGGCCGCAGGCGAGCGACGCCAGCGCGAACAGCACGATGCCGGCCGCGTACATGCGCCGCGCGCCGAAGCGGTCGCCCAGCGCGCCCGCCGACAGCATCAGCACCGCGAACGCGAGCGTGTATGCATCGACGACCCATTGCAGGCCCGCGACGTTGGTTTGCAGGTCCGCGCCGATTCTCGGCAACGCGATATTGACGATGGTCACGTCCAGCTGCGTGACGACGAAGCCGACGCTGACGGTGGCGAGGACGCGGCCGAGCATGGGCGAGAGAGGGGGTGTCGAGGAGTTCATGCGACCCATCGCGACGGGGCGTTCATT
>NZ_CYGX02000101.1 GCF_900019265.1 Paraburkholderia ribeironis | reverse complement strand
GGGAGGCCCGTTTACGTGGCCAATTCACCGAGTTCAGCTTCGAGTCGCTTCGTCATCCGGAAAATTCGACGCCCTCTCGGCTGCAACTCGGTCAGTTGGTCCATTAATCAGCGCTTCCCTAGGCTTTGGAAGCGAGATCTCAAAGACGCTGCGTCCCCATGATGCGACTCGTAGAATCTCTGGGTTTACGTTGCTATTCAAGCCGAGCGCCTTGAACTCGACGTTTGGCAGCCCATTTCCGACTTTTTCCCATTTCCCGATAGGAATTTGGTACTGGAATACGCCTCCGGTGCCCGCAACAATCAAGGTGTGTGGATGTGTCCCCGGATCGATGACAACCGCGAACAAGGGCAGGTCAGGCAAATTGCTGGAGCCGCCATTTGTACTGCCCGAAATGTCTGTCCAGATCGATCCACCGTTTGCAGTCCAGAATACATGGCGCGACGGATTGACAGTGGCGGTGACTCTAGAGAATCCTGGGTAGGTTGCAACCACACTCTGCGAATCATCGGGATCGATCGCAACCGCGGTTACCCGTCCTTGGGCTGCGGGTTGACTTACAGCCGCATTCCAACTGGGCGTTTGGTTCAATGCTGTGTTTGTAAGTTGCAGCGTCCCGTCATTGAGCCCAACCCAGACGATGCTGGGATTGGACGCGGCCACCGCAATTGCCTGAATCGATGCACTAAAGGTGCCGATCACAGTAAAGTTGCCGCCGTTATCCGTGCTCCGAAACAAACTGGTGCCCACCGCGGCATACACGTTACGGCCGTTGGGGTCAAACACAATGGGGCTGGCGTTTCCGGACAGCGGGTTACCTGGAGTCCAGCTTGCTCCGTCACTGGTTACATATATCCTGCCCTGGCCGTTGGTTGTGGTGCCAAGGGCGTGTTTGCCGTCGAGCGGATCCACGGCGACTGTAATCCCGTCGCTGTCCGTGGCCTGACGCCAACTAAACAGCGGCTGCTCTGGAGAATGCGCGAAGAGGCCATTGTCCTGTGCGACCCCATAGCTGAACAAGAAGTCGTTCGGCCTGCTGTCATGCGCCATGTCGAACCCGGTCAGCAAGACCGTGGCAAGTCCATCGTTGAGAGTGGAAAATGTCTTTCCGCCGTCTGAACTCTTGACGAAGCCACCGTCGCTACCCAGATACACGATGGTTGGCGTTCCGGAACGATGACTCGGCGGGCTGAATTGAATGGCGTGATAGTCGGCGTGTGCTTGGCCCTCATCGATACGGTTGTCCTGGGTCGCGAGGCATGTGTTCCCCGGCAACTGGTTTTTTTTGTCGCGAAGTCCGGAACTGCCGCCGTCGGTGGCGTGAAATAGACCGCGAAGGCCATAGTAGAACGAGGTGCTATCCTGCGGGTCGACCCCCAAGGCTATATCATATGCCAACGTCCCGAGGACAGGTTGCAGCGACGCAATCACTTCAGGGCCCTGCAAGATTTCGTTCCAGTTCTTGCCACCATCAGACGACTTATAGAGTCCGATGCTTGGGCTCACAAGGAACTGCGGCGGGTATGTGCCGCCGCAATAGTAGGACGGGGTACCGGCAGTTATCACAGCGGCCACATAGAAAGTCTTACCGCTATCAGGTTGCGAGGACTGTGTGAAATAGATACCTCCGAAAGTGAGGCCAGTCGGAACGCCCCGGCTCGCGGCCGAGAAGAATGGGGTAGCTGCAAACGTCGCGCCTTTGTCGGACGACCTGTAAATTCCGCCGTTAGCGATGGCTGCATAGACGACGCCTGGCGTCGATGTATCGACCTTCAGATCGGTAACGATGCCGGTAAGAGGAACCGTGACATTAGTCCCGTCGCTGGCCATCCGGTAGACGCCCTGTTGAGCCCCGACCAAAAGGGTGTTGGAGTCTGGAAGCGCAAGGCGACTGATGCCTTGTCCGGTCAGGTCGCCTGCCGGTGTCCGCGTGGTTGGGTTAAGGACCGACCAGCTATCGCCCCCGTTTGTCGACTTATAGAGGCCCGTCGCGTAGAAGCTCTGCGGAGCGCTGTTTGGCAACCCGCCTTGGTCGACATAGTTTCCGGTTGCCGCAAATACGTTCTGGGGGTTCGTTGGATCTAGGGCAACGGCCGCCATGACCAGAGATGGCATGGAGTCAGTCTTGGCGAACCACGACTGACCTCCGTCCGTAGTCTTCCAAACTCCTCCGGCATCGGTTGCCACATAAATTGTGCTGTCAGATGAACCCGAAGGGTCGATCGCGATATCATTGACCATTCCCGACACTGTTCCGTTCGTCAACTGCCCAGCCCCGCTATCACTGATCGGGGCAGGTCCGATTTGACGCCACCCTGGGGGAGTGCAAGCAGCTAGCACCAACGTGAGAAGTGCCAGTGTAAATAGTTGCAAATAAGCACCGCCAGACAAACTAGGCTTTGCCATCCGCAATCCTCCTCGCTGATTTTCTTGGTCAAAGTCCGTCTCGTACTTAGTCGTCCGGTTTTTGGGTTGATTCGTGAGTTTGGCCCGACACCGCCCCATTCGCTGGGACGCTTGGGGCCCATGGCTCCCGATGGACTGACATTCGCTTTACGTGTTCAATCCCAACCTGCCAGAGGTCTTGGCGCAAGCGACCATTGGCGTCCGAATGATCCTCGACGAACCGTGTTCCCAGCATCTCTCGGTGATCCTGCTCACCATCTCCAGATGAGACTTCGCGATCGATGGTAGCGGCATTCACGACAGTGATACTCATCGCGATCTGGAGGAGAACCAAATGGACGGTGACGCGGACGAATCTCATCGTTTTTTCTTCATCGGCAGCTTACCGTCAACCAAACATGACACCATGCCATGATCTATTGACAGACAGACATTTCTTCCATAGTGGATTAAACATAGACGCGTGTTTGACCTATTACAAGACGTCGCTAGGCTTCTTTTTCGTTACCATTGAATGAAGTCGTTACAGCGCACCCTACGGTTGCATAGCTGCCCGATAAACCCGGAACTGCGCCACTCTCTTCCCAGAGGTGTGACGCGGTTTTTCGACCGTGCGTTTTCACAATTCCAAAGTCGGCGTGCCGCCTCGGAAAATGTTAATTAGCGAACGTGCCTCGTACTCCGCAATCGCTTTCTAAACGTTAGCTACCGCACGGTTCTGAAATCAAACATTCGCGTTTCCAACTGGCAATTTTCAGCCGACTTCCTATTCTTTCCAGAGAAGTCAAAGAAAATGAGCTGAGGGCCATCGTGAATCCGTCTCGTTCTAATTTCCTTCATGAGAATCCACCACCCCCCAAGGGGCGTACGTGAACTCATAGGCGCCGCCGTATATCGTCTGGAGTTGACCCGCTTTCGTGGACACCTTTGTTAGAGGAGATGCCCAAAACGACAAATCACCGTAACCCGTACCCACTCGAATTCCGGGCGCCTATCGTTGAGCGGGTCAAGGCTGAGCGAACCCGAAGAGCTCGCCCGGGAGTTCGAGGCGACTGCGCAGACGAGCTATAACTCGGTCGCACAAGCCGATCGTGACACCCGCGAGCGGCATGACGGATTGACGACGACGGGGCGTGACGAACTTATGCGCTTGCGCCGCAAGGTACGCCAACTCGAGCTTGAACGCGAAATTCTGGCAAAAGCCGCGGCGTTGTACGGGAGATCGGAACCGTATCCAGGAGAGGTTCGCATTCCCGAAAGCGAACCAGGCCAAAATGGCCCGATCGTGCTGGGAGACAGGAGCTATTAGCAGACAGCTCTGATTGAAACGAACGCCCTGTAAATCTTCGGCCTGACGCCGACTATTGAAGCCACTTTCCATGATGCGGTCAACCTAGCGGTAAGCCCGATGCGAGGTAGTGGCACCGTAACAAAACCCGACCAGCGAGGACAACATGAATTCTCTGAGTGGGGAGGCGGTCAATGTCAAAGATTTTGGAGCGAAAGGTGACGGCATACACGACGATCAAACGGCTTTTCAGGCGGCAATCGACTCGTTCTCGCCGATCAACGAATCTCTCGCCGGGACGGTACTTGTACCCGTGGGCACCTATCGCTTAGCGTCGCCGGTAAGAATTAAGAAGTCAGTGTGGATGCGGGGTTCGCAGGGAGCCTCGCTAAATCTCTCGACGCACATCAGGCCGGACGCCGGTGTTACTGCTTTCGTTCTAGAGCGCTTTAACACTCCAACCGGTACGACGTCGGCCGGGGCAGGCGATGGAGCGCAAATCTCCAACCTCGTTGTGCAGCCCGCGGCGAAGGTCTCGCAGTGGGCGCAGAACACCACCTACCAAGTCGGCGATAAGCGTCGGACGGGCTCCGGGAGCGGTAGGGATTGGCGGCGCCATTACATCTGCACGCAGACCGGCATCTCGGCTGCTTCCGGCATTGGGCCACGCTCGCTCGGCAACGACGAGACCCTGAATTACGATAATCGAATCGGCGACTTTACCGTTGACCAAACCGTCACAGGCGCTAGCAGTGCGGCGACGGGGATCATCATTGCGAACAGCGGCAGCGGAAGTGCCGGCCAGCTCCGCCTGACGAGCGTATCAGGCACCTTCCTGGATAACGAAACGATTTCCGATGCCGTCGGTGCCACCGCGACGGCAAATGGCGGATCGACTGTGGCGTTGACGGACGAGCAGGATGGCACGGTCCGTTGGCGCTACATCGGCAGCGGTGCTGGCATCAAGATCCGCGCGAATGGTGTGACGCTCCGAGACGTCACTGTCCTGTATTGCAGTGGCAACGGTGTACACATCGAGGCGCCGGATCCCTTAGAAGCTCCACGCTCAGAGAGCGTTAATGCGAACAGTTGGCACCTCGACAACATCAACATCTGGGGGTGCGACGGTCATGGCCTGTACGTGAGGGGCAGCGACACAAACGGCGGCTCGTTTATTCATGGCGTCATGTACTCCAACGGTGGTGCCCTGTCTGACGAGGACTACTCCGGGGCGGGATTCAACATCTACGAGTCAAGCTTCCTCGGGAACACGTACGTCTCGATCCAGATGGGCTTGGGCGGTATGGGCTCTATCTACTCGGAATCAATTGGTGGTGGAAGTACGTGGATCGGATGCTATCAAGAAGGCACTGGCGGGGGCGAGAACGTTTTCACCAACAGCAACGTAATTGTGGGTGGCGGCATATCGGGCAGCATCATGAGCGCTAATTCCGTACCTGCAGTGCTGGCGCCGGTGACAAATAGTCGCGGTCATAACCTCTTCGTCGCCGGTTACAGCGGGCCTCCTTGGCGCCGGAACGTTGCCGTCCGGCTCGGCGACAAACGCATGAACAACGGCAACCTCTATCAAGTCACCGTCGCCGGCACGACCAACGGTATCGGGCCATCGGGTATGGGTTCGGACATCGTTGACGGGACGGCTCACTGGTCGTTCCTCCATGCGGGTACGGATAACGGTGCAGTCGGTTTCGGTAGCGTGGATCCAAACTTCCCATACTTCGCATTCATGCAATCGCCAGACGATGTGGGCCGCTTGCCGACCTTTTGGCAGTATGGATCGTTCGGTGGCGTCAACCATGCGCATCTGTTCACGTACGGCGCCTCAGGCACTGGCACGGCCGAGACGGGCCCCGGCCTCATCCATGCAGTAAACAAGACGGAGATCGCCGAGTGGCCGGCGCATGTCCCCGCTGGTCGTGCGCTCTTCGATATGGTCTTCGTCGGCGGTTGCAAGGTCACGTATGGTACTGGCGTACCTGACTCAGGTATCTGGAACAAGGGCGACCGGGTCTTCTTCAAGGGGGCCGCTGTTGTCCCGGGCGGCGCTGAGGGCTTGGTTTGTACGGTGGAAGGAACAGCCGGCTCATACAGTGGTGAGCGTACGGCGACAACCAGTGATACGAGCACGGTTGCGATCAGCGGTGGGGTGATGAGTAATCTCAAGGATCAACAAGACTTCAAGGTCGGTGATAAGCTCGTCATCAATGGGGTGACATCCCGGGTCTTGGCGGTCAGTGACGATGGCAAGACGCTCGCGATGGACGCCAACATTCCGGGTGGCTCGGGACTGGCAATAATCTTCGCAAATCCGGTTTTCAAGACCTTTGGCTCGATCGCGCCGTAAAGGGGTGCCGACGGGATTCGGGGATTTTCGTACGCCGGCGCTCCGGAAAAATACTTGTTGCGGCTGGCGTGGCGCGCACTTTGCGGTTTTGCGGAAATCTTCAGCTGGGAATCGTGCACAACTTCTTGATTTTTGGAGATGTGCAGTCCGGCTATAGTACGTTCTCGTCCAAATCTTGACGGCATCCCGATGACGATGGTCAAGCGCGTACCTCTTCTCGCCCCCGAACGAACGGCCGTTCTACCTTGGAGCCTGCCTTTGACGTGAAATCGAGACGAACGACGGGAATGGGTCGACTACAGCCGACCGCATCGGGCGGCAGTCGGCCAGTTACTGCCGTTTGCCTAAGGGCTCACACGGACACTCGGACCGCCGGTACACTCCGTTAGCGGACGTTTACCGTTCAACAAGGCTCATTGCAATAATGGAACTCTCGCAAGTTGCCGTGAATGCTGCGGTGAGTGCGCTTACTGCCGTGGGGGTCGCCGTGGTCACCCATCTGCTCACTCGTGCGCAAGATCGGCGCAAATATCAGCGCGAGGTAGCAGAAAAGCTGGCTGAACACGAGCGCGACGTGGCTGCAAAGGTGGCCGCGCTCAATTCAGTTAGGCCCGACGTCACGCAGATCTATGCAATGCAATTCGCCGTGGGGTGTTTCATGGTCGAAATTCAAAGCGAAGGTGAGCGGGAACCCGTGTTTCTGCCTCTCGGAAGCCGGATCACCCTGGGTCGCTCCGAAGAGAATCACATAAGGATCAACGATCCTTACATCTCACTTACCCATGCTTCATTTAGTTCGATACATGACAAGGTCTATGTCGAGCGCTTGGACCCCAGTGACCCTCTGGAAGTAAACGGCAAGATTGTGGACTTGAAAAGAATACTGGCGACCGGCGATGTCATCACTGTTCCAAAAGCCTCGATGGAGATTAAGTTTGTTCGCGTGGTAAGCGATTCGCCCTTCGAAGCAGGGAGTTAGTTTCTCTGATAACCCGAATGGCGGGTTCGCTCGCGTCTCCGTGGACCGATGACCGCTCTACCTCGGACGCAGCCGTCGGTCTGTCTCGGTCGTGAACGGCAGATGAGGGTCGATTGCGGGCACTTAGCGCTGCCGTCCTCGGGTTCGATCTTGCGAGACACAGTATTCGACACGGCACCCGCCGCTCAAAATTTCTCTTCCCGATCAAGGCATTACACCTTCTTTGGCGAAAAGTTTACGATTAGGCACAGTT
>NZ_CYGX02000170.1 GCF_900019265.1 Paraburkholderia ribeironis | reverse complement strand
GAATGATCGCGAACCTGCCGTCGCACGCAAAAGCTTCCTGTTTGCCGATACAGTTGCTGGCGCACATGCGAGTGCGAATCTTTATTCGCTGGTCGAGTCAGCAAAAGCCAACGGCATCGACCCGTACTGCTACCTCACCTGGCTGTTCCAACGTCTGCCACTGGCGAAGACCGTCGACGACTACGACGCGCTGTTGCCGTGGAAGATGCCCGCCAATCTCCGCTGACCCTTCTCCCTACCACACAATTTACGCATCAGAGCACCCCTGAGTGGCGTCGTTCGTGGACCGCATACGTTCTACGATATCCACGTGCGCACGCCATCTGACACAACACAAAAGGCACTCGAATATATTGGCGGGCTCTATGACATCGAGGCCTCCATTCGCGGCAGGCCCGCCGCCGAACGGCTGCGAATACGGCAGGAGAAAGCCAGACCACTGCTTCAAATCTACGAAGCGTGGCTCAGGGCAAAGCTCGAAACGCTGTCCTCGAAGTCCGATACGGCCAAGGCGATCAACTACACTCTGAACCAGTGGAGCGCACTGACGTTGTATTGCGAAGACGGTACGCTCGAGATCGACAACAACATCGCGGAGAACGCGCTGCGTTGTGTATCCAGTTCCCGTTCATTCTGCCCATATCGGGCAAGAAGTTGAGGTCCACTATCGTTGGCATCCGCTGTATCGTCGTCGCGTCAAGGTTCGAGATGTTGAGCAGCGCGGCGGAGGTCGGGTCGTCCATGTGGACGCGGGCGACGGTGAGGTTTGGGTCATTGCCGGATGGATGTTGGATGCTGCGGTGTGCTCCGCTCTGATCCTTGGTGAACCCCGTGTCAACGTAACGGCCTTGTGCAATCTGCACCAACTTCTTGTCGATCGACATTTGCGCGGAAACTCACCGGACGATTCCACCATCGTCCGGGAGAAGCGCAATGCACAAGCCACCAAACGTCGTTCCCGCAGACCCGCAGTCGTTGCGACCGATATCGCACCAGTTGAACATGACGTTCGACCCGGTCGAGCTTCAGGGGATGAGTCCGGCGCAGCGGTCAAACGTCATCAGACACCTCGCAACCCTGCTAACGCAGGCCGCCGGCGTCGCGCTAACCAGGGAGCGTGACGATGAACAACGATGACCGTTTGCCCTCGCTGCTACTGAAGCGTAAGGCCGTGGTTTATGTTCGGCAATCGACGCAGACGCAGGTCCAGATGAACCTTGAGAGCAAGCGCCGACAGTACGACCTCGTGCAGGAGGCCCGGCGACGCGGATTCCGTGACATCGAAGTCATCGACGACGATCTGGGACGTTCAGCGAGCGGCACGGTGGCTCGACCCGGTTTCGAGCGTCTGGTTGCGTTGCTGTGTGCCGGTGAGGTTGGAGCAGTTCTATGCGCGGATGCCTCACGCCTCGCTCGAAACGGGCGCGACTGGCACCATCTTCTCGAGCTTTGCGGCCTTGTCGAAGCGCGCGTAATCGACCTCGACGGTGTGTACGATCCGTGCAGGGCAAACGACCGCCTGCTCCTGGGAATGAAGGGCAGCATTAGTGAGTTTGAGCTTAATGTGCTTCGTACCCGCATGCATGATGCCAAACGCCAGAAGGCGCACCGCGGCGAACTTCGTATCAGTGTGCCGATCGGCTATATCTGGCATCGTGAAGTCGGTCTGGGCATTGATCCAAACCTGCAATTGCAGGAAGTCATACGCCTGATATTTGTCCGTTTCCGCGAACTGGGTAGCGCAAGACAGGTTCTGTTATCGCTACGGGCTCAGCAGGTCCACTTCCCGCGCCCCTCTGACGGCAGGACGCTGACGCACTTTGACTGGATACCCGTACGCTACCGTAACGTGATCTCAGTGCTCAAGAATCCGTTTTATGCTGGCGCCTACGTGTACGGCAAGAGTGGCAAGCAGATGGCGATAGTAGATGGGCGTGCGCGCAAGAGCTATAAGCATCCCAAGCCGTTTGAGGAGTGGGATGTCCTGCTTCGGGAGCATCACGAAGGCTACATCGATTGGGCGGAATTCGAACGCAACCAGAAACAGCTCTCGGCCAACGCCTACGGCAAGGCGGGCGACGTAAAATCGAGCCGCGGTGGACGGGCACTGCTCGCTGGTCTGCTTGCCTGTGCGCACTGCGGGCGTCGCTTGTCAGTGGCCTATACTGGACGAGTCCCGCAGGCCGTCTATCGATGTGACCGCTTTGACATCCCGCCGCGATGCATGAGCTTCGGCGGTTCCCGCATCGATGCTGCCATCGGAAACGAACTTCTGCGTGTCGTGGAACCCCTGGCAATCGAAGCGGCTCAGCAGTCCGAGCATTTGCAAATGGATACCTTGAACGAGCAGCGGCGGATCGTGGAACTCGAACTGCAACAAGCCCAGTACGAGGCGACGCTCGCCGAGCGGCGATACGCCGCCTGCGACCCGGATAACCGTCTGATTGCCGCGCAACTGGAGAAGAACTGGGAGGCAGCATTACGTCGGGTACAGGCCTGTCAGGCGCGTCTGGAGACGGCGGAAGCACCGATGGCACCGGCAGCTTGCCCTGACTTCTCGAAGCTCGCTGAGAATCTCCAGGCGGCCTGGAACGCCCCTGGCGTGACCATGCGCATGCGCCAGCAGCTAGTCCGCGCGCTCATCGTTGATATTGTTGCAGACGTCGACGACGATGCTCGCGAAGTCATGCTGACGATCCACTGGCAAGGCGGCCAGCATTCCCAGCTAAGAATTCGCAAGCCCAGAACGGGCGAGCATGGATGCAGCACATCTGATGAGGCGCTCGCGGTTGTTCGCCGCATGGCAAGCCGATGGTCAGATCAGGACATCGCCGCATCGTTAAACCGAATGGGGTTGCGCACAGGTCAGGGCAAGACCTGGACTGCGCATCGTGTCAGTTCCATACGGCGAGTGCAGGACATCCATGCGTACAAGTCGGCTGAGAAGGATGGTGAATGGCTCACGATGTCCGATGCAGCGAAATTGCTTGGCGTCACCCACTACATGATCCGGCGGTTGATCAACGACCGGATTCTGCCAGCTGAGCAGGTGGTGCCCGACGCTCCATGGCAAATTCGTGCGAGCGATTTGCGCAGCGATGTGGTTACAGCGGCCTTATCGCGCAAACATCGTCCGTGTCGCGATGATGCGGAAGGCCAGATCCCAATGTTTACCGAGGTTTCGCAAGGAGGTGCACAATGAACGCCCCATTAGGATGGGCCGGCAGACCTGTTCCAATCCTTAATGCCGAGAACGGGCGGCCACTCATAACCCGCGAAGGCATGGAGACTCATGACCACAGCATCATGACCGTGCCGTTGCGTGCCATCCGGAAGCCAGGCGATCCGGCGGTCGAAGCATTACAAGACGCAGAGACCGGGCCGCCGGAGCCCACCGAATATTTCGCTTATGGGTCGAACATGGCGACCGCGCGGCTGCGGCAACGAATTCCGAGCGCCAAGCCGCTGGGGGTCGCCACCCTCTCTGGGCATGAACTGCGGTTTCACAAGCGTAGCAAGGACGGTTCGGGGAAGTGCAACGCGTTCGCGACTGATGACACTGAGAGCGCCGTGGTCGGTGTTATTTTTTGTTTTGATCCATCAGAACGTAGAGAACTCGACGCTGCTGGGGGTACCGGTAAGGGTTATGACGCCGCCATGGTGACGGTCGTCAATGACAAGGGCCGCAGGCGGAAGGTCCTGACATATATCGCCTCGAACGACGCCATCGACGAAAGCCTCCGGCCTTACAGTTGGTACAAGGATCATGTCTTGGCTGGCGCCCAGGAACATGGCCTCCCGCAAGACTACCTCGATGAACACATTGCAATGGTTGAAACGGTTGAGGACCCCGACGTCGCAAGGGCCTCAAAGGAGCGCGCGACTTACTCCGCGTAGCCCGAATCGCGTCACAGACTGTGCGGTTCGGCGTCGCGTCGCGTCCCGTCTCTCTCCCGCTCCTCCTCGCCAGCAGCCTCGAGGAGGAAACGGGCTTGCGCGGCCTTTCGCGAACCGCGATCAAGAGCGTAAGGACGATGGGCCCAACCGCCGATGCTCTACCGGTCCACGCCAGCACCGAATCTCGATGACCAATTTGGGCTGCGGTTCGGACGTTCGATTCAGCGTCTTGGACTTCGCTAGGTGGCCGACTGGCGCCTGACGCAGCGTCAGAGAACTGCCACTGACGGCGGCATGCACTCGGCGACATCGTCATAAAAGTACAGCCCCGTCGCTAACGCCTATTAGCGATATAGCTGCGTTTTTCAACGAAACTGCACACACGCTGATCGAACCGCCGGAACTCCGCCCTGCCCCACTGCGAGGCGAAGTGTCGAATTTAATACGGACTGAGCTGAAGTGACGTTTTTATTGTGCTTGGAGTGGAAGCAAAAAAGTCACTTTTGCGGGGTAAAGCGCCGTCTGGTAGGAATCGCGCCAGTGACACTTTTATTGCGTCCTACGTTGGCCGCCGCTATCTAGAAAGACGCCAGTAGCGGCGGCCCCGCGAAGTCAGCTTCACGTCAAGTGCTTTTTTAACTTGATTGAGTTCCGGCGCGGAAGACGCGCTTACGTAACTTGGGCGGATTGGCTATGGGCCCCCTGCCCGGATTCATGCCGGAGCATGACGGTGTAACGGCTTGCGGAGCACTTGGGCTTCCGTCCGGGCCAAGGTCAGTGCGATTATCGTTTTCCACCGGAATCCGGAAACACGTGACCGCCGTGCTGGTGCCGCAAAAGAAAACGGGCCTTGCGGCCCGTTGCTTCTGGTTCAGCGCTCAAGTCGCCACTCCGGCAACTCGGGGAATGTGCTGCGCGTCGAAGTCTTCGCCCGCTTGCGCAATTGCGCCTTCATCTCGGACGTGACAACGACCTTCTTGCCGGAGCGCGCGAGACGAACCACGACGGCCGGCTTGGACGCCGCCGCCTGTTTCGGTTTCTTCAGGGTTTCGCTCATATCAGCTCCTTTTCACGAAGATAGTCTAGCAGCTTTCGCCACGCGGGGCTGTCGGGCGCCAGGTCGAATTCCATCCACCGTTGCGTGCCATTGTCGCGCCACCACTGCCCGTCGATCGCCAGCACATCCTGGACGGTCTCGCACGCAGCAAACTCGGGATGTGCGCCGGTCTCGTCGGGCCCCAGCGGGGCATCGAAGCCGAGCTTCGGCCAGAAAAAGTACCCAATCATGTTCGGGTTGTGACCGCGGCCGCCCCCGGCAATCAACGAGATGTGGGTAAAACCCATCCGGTGAGCCGTCATCGCGCACAGCGCAAAGGCAACCGTGCCGAGATAGTCCGGCGCCTGCCGGCGTAGAAACAGGTGGTCGACGTGCACCGCGCGCGCCAGCCCGGCGTCGCCCTCGTCCAACTGCGGGACAGGGGGCTCGTCAGCTTCGGGCGGCACGGCGTCGGCATCGCCGAGATGAAGGGAGGCCCCATCGCGCTCTTCCTCGTAGATCCCGATGCGGTTTTTGTGCCCCTCATGGATCACTTCCCGGTTGACGACCGTGAAGTAGGTGCCGGGCAGCGCATCGTCCAGGCCGATCCCAGGCTGTTCCTGCTCACTGACGCGGGAGCCGTCGAACACCATCAGCAGGTGCGCGGCCTCCTCGCTCGTGAGTGTGATGTCCTCAAGCTGGAACGTGGAGGTCTCGTCCAGTTGCCGGCCGTCAAAGCGGAAGACACCCGTGAGGTGTGTCGTCGGGCTCTGATGTGATGGACGACTCCCGCTAAGCGGCGAAAGGATTTATGCCAAAGTGGAGA
>NZ_CYGX02000168.1 GCF_900019265.1 Paraburkholderia ribeironis | reverse complement strand
TGAGGTTGACCCGGTTCGACGGATAGATTTGCAGTTGAGTCTAGTGCGGGGTGGCACCTCCCGATAAGGTTGAATCGCGGGTTGTCCACGGCCGGGCGGCGGGTCGCCTGTCACGACCACGACGCTGCCCGGCGGTGGACAACCCGCGCGGCGATAAGCCTTGATCTTGCGCATGCAGGTTTTCGAACTCGAGCGGTGAACAGTAGCCGATGCTGCTGTGCAGGCGGCGTATGTTGTACCAGCTCTCCAGAAACGAGAAGAGACGCCGCCGTGCCTGTTCGTGGGTCGCGAAGTGTTCGCGACAGAGCAGTTCGGCTTCGAGTGTGCCGAAGAACGACTCACACATCGCGTTGTCATAAGCGTCGCCGGCCGTGCCCATCGACGGCTGTACGCCGGCTTCACGGCAGCGCCGTCCAAAGGCAATGGACGTGTATTGACAGCCCTGGTCGGAATGTAAAATCACACCGTCATGGCGTCGTTGCTGCAACGCCATGTCCAGCGCGCGTAACATCAGTTCGGTGTACAGATGGTTGGACATCGCCCAGCCGACGATGCGACGGCTGAACACATCCAGCACGACCGCCAGATAGAGAAATCCTTCACCCGTGGGTACATAGGTCGCATCTGCGACCCACAGCACGTTTGTCGCGTCGGCACTGAAGTGCCGACGCACCAGATCAGGCGCACGCCGGGCGCCTGCGCATGGCCGGGTGGTGCGCGGCCAGTGCCGCCGGCTTGCCCCACACAGACCCGCCATACGCATGAGGCGCGCCACCCGCTTGCGCCCCACGTGAACGCCTGCGCGCGCGAGCTGCGCGTGGATACGAGGTGCCCCATACGTGCCGCGCGAACTCGCATGTAGCGTGCGGATGCGCGCGAGCAGTTGCGCATCGCTACGTGTGTGCATCGCGGGCTCTCGCACCAGCCACGTGTAATAGCCACTCGTCGAGACGCCGAGCAGCCGTGCCATCATCGCAATGGGCCAGCGGGCCCGGTTCGCTTTCATGAATCCGTACCGCCCTTCGGTGGAATGGATCCCGTCTCCCTCGCGAACCAGGCTGCCGCGTGAGAGAGTATGTCGCGCTCCATCTTCAGTTGCCGGACCTCACGACGCAACCGTGCGAGCTCCTGCCGTTCGGCTGTGCTCAGACCGTCTTGCCGCAAACCTTCGTCGCGATCAGCCTGCGCCACCCAATTGTAGATGGTCTGTGCAGTCGGCTCGAACTCCTTTTCCAATTCCTCCGGCCTGCGTCCGGCCTTCACCAGCTCGACCATTTGCGCCCGAAATTCTCTCGGGTACGGGGTACGATGCTTGCCCATGATCGGCACCTCCTTCTCCAAAGGATAGATGTCCGTTTTTCTGGGTCAACTTCA
>NZ_CYGX02000111.1 GCF_900019265.1 Paraburkholderia ribeironis | reverse complement strand
GAATAAACCTAAACGACTGCCGCCCGACGCGGCCGGTCATAGCCGACCCTGCTCGGATGCAGAATTTTGTTTTCCTGGTCTTGGCCGCGGCACTCGGAGGCGCCATCGGATTCGTAGAGACAATGCGATGCAGTATCGCATTGTGGTTGGCTTATGTACGGCCCTATTAAAGGGTTAGACAACGAGAAACGCCTTGACAACGCAATATAACAACGGCCAGGCCGCGGCGTCTCGCAATAGCGAAAATGCGCTCGTGCTCTGGAACTGCCCGGGCGTCGCGAGGGACTACCTCGTGCACTGGCAAAGCCGCTGGGATCAGGGCGTCGATTTCCGTTCCTCTTACTGAAAGCTATGGACTTCCACCGGCCCCAATCCACTGAACAGGAGTATCCGTGCAACAGATATCCCAAATCCTCCAGGACATCCTCAACCTGACGCGCTATGCGGCGGCGCCGTTCATTCTCACCGGTCGACCCGATTCTGTGCGCCAGTGGCTTTCCGTGCTGCAGGAGCGCCTGAGCGCGATCCGGCTCCTGGTCGATAACGCGCTCGCATCATTCGAGCAGGCGCGGGACGGTGAAACCGACGACTGGACCGATGAAGAGCGCGTCCTCAGCGATGAATGGGTGCTGCGCAAGTATCCCAACGAGCCAGAAAGTGTCAGGGCGGCGCTGCGGAAGGCGTGGGTCGACGGACAACGGCTGCGCGCGCGGTAGCGGGTGGCGTATGCGAAAAACGGGGAACCTTGACTTCCCGTTGGAATTGCACGCCCGGTTCCCGATCGGACTATCTAACTATCGGAGTCTTCCATGCTGGGGAAAAGCTTTTTTCTGGAACGCGCGATCTCGCGCTCGCTCGACTGGCTGGGCCGTTACCCGGCTTTGGGTTGCGCCTGCCACGATCTCGAGTCACTCTCGTCGGGCCGTCAGGTAGTCGTCGCCGCTGCCACCTCCAATGGCGTGCGGTGCGTGTTCTTCAGTGCAGTCGGGTCCGTCCTCGACTTTAGCGCTACCTGGGCCGAGCTCGAGCGCGCGAAAACCTGGTGGTACTTCGTGCAGCGCTGGTATTTCTGGGTCGTTCCAGATCAAAGGACGCTCGAAAAGATCAATCTCACGGCGTCCGCGCTGGACCATGTGATCGTGCCGTCGGCCGTCGAACACGCCAGCGACGCGGCGTACTTACCGTGGCTCGACACCATCGAAGCCCGCGCCCGGCAGTACGGCACTCTTGCGGCGTCGCGTCTCGAAGTCGAAGCAATTTGAGGGGAGGCAGACAATGGGGGCGAACACCAAAATCGAATGGACGGACATGACTTGGAGCCCGTGGGAGAGGGGGGTTGCCAGAAGGTTGGCCCGGGCTGCGATCATTGCTACGCGGAGTCGATGAATCGTTGGCTACGCCATGGGGAAAACTGGGGGCCGGGCGCAATTCGCCGCATCTACAGCGACGATCACTGGGAAAAACCGCTGCGCTGGAACGATGCGGCTGCGAAGGCCGGCCACTATCGCAAGGTATTCCCGAGCGTATGCGATCCGTTTGACAACGCCGCACCCGAAGGGCAACGCGGACGCTTCGCCAAGCTCATTCGCGACACGCCGCATCTTGTCTGGATGTTGCTCACAAAGCGGATTGGGAATGCCACTGCGATGCTGACCGAAATGTTTCCGGAAGGCGCGCCGAACAACGTCTGGCTGGGTGCAACCATCGTCAATCAGGAAGAAGCTGACCGGGATATCGACAAACTCGTCCACGCGCCCGCCAATGTGCGCTTTCTCTCGATGGAGCCCCTACTCGGCCCCGTCAACCTTTTCGACTGGATTGGCCCCTGGAGCAAGCCGCATGAACTGCAAGCCCCGCTAATGCTCGACTGGGTCATTGTCGGCGGTGAAAGCGGACGCAACGCACGTCCCATCCACCCGGCATGGGTGCGATCGCTAAGAGATCAGTGCGAGGCCGCCGGCGTCGCCTATTTTTTCAAGCAGTGGGGAGAATGGGCTCCCGGAAATAGTTGTGCTGGCAGCGACATAGTCGAGCGGGATCGAAGCAGGATCGAAAGCGGCTTCTTCGATTACAACGACGGCTGGAACGCGCTCGGCCCCAATGCGTTCCGGCAGACCATGGATCGGATCGGCAAAAAGGCCGCCGGTCGCGAACTGGACGACCGGGTTCACAACAATTTCCCTGAAACTATTCTTCATACATAATCAAAGCATCTTACCAGTTGTAAATCCGGCTTTTCGCGCGTTCAATGTCCACCGATAATGCCTGCGAATATATCGAACCGCGAAAACCGGAAAAATGTACGAACAGCTCTATCCATGCGATCACTGCGGCGGGCGCGGCACCGCCGGATTCTCACAACGCGTAGTTGCTGAAATCGGCCAGGCCGGGTTCGACTATGGGCGATTCGGCCGTCACGCTGGACCGCCGAAGATCGGCGACGCGCTGACTCGCCCCGCTTACGCGCCGAAAACCGAAAAGCTTGCGTGCATCTACTGCGCCGACTGTGGCATGACGACGCCGTGGATTGCAGTCGACAACGACGAGCATGCAGCTCTTGATCAGTGCGCGAAGATCTGGAACCAACGCCTCGATCGCCCGAAGGTCACGGACGGCGATCTACGCGACCTCATCGAAAAGGAAGTCGGAGCGTGCGATGCCCAGATGGTCATAAACTTGCTCGCGCGCAACGAAGGAGATTGGGAAGCGCGCGGCCCCATCTTCGCGATGCTCGCGCAAAGACTCGTCGACGCCGCGATATCCACAAATGATTGCTGGCCGATCCAGCCGCTATTAAATGACGCTGCGCGCTATCGCAAGCTGATGCAGCTCGTAAAGTGGGTGGACATTGATGGCGAGCGCTATGCGCAGTTCCCAAAGATTCCGACGCCTGGCGATCATTCGGATCTGGTGTTCGAAGACCGTATCGCTCTGGCGGTTGATGGGATGCCCGATCGCGACCGTTGGTAAGGTAGTCTGCCGCCAGTCATTGGCTCTGGCCGCAGGCGCCTGCGTGCTACCGTCGACTCAAGGCAGACTCTAATAGAAGCATTTGCATTCGTCGCGTCCTTTCCGTTCTCGGGAAGGCGGCCTGCTCCGCTCGCCCCCAAAAAATGTTCTTCGCGGAATTCCGGGGAAAGAGACGGCCACCGACCCAGGTTGTGTAAAAACGCGGCGCGGGCACCCCGACGATTTTCCCAACGAGCCATTACGGCCGTCGTCGGCCTCGTTGAGCCGGTCTTACGGTTATCGGGTTTTTGATGACGTTGAGAGAAGCAGAGGTGCCTGGGCGCCTTGATGCGCGCCGGCACAGCGGACCTGACGCAAGTCGGTCCTCAGGCCCGCATCTTTTGCATCATCGACCCAGTGCCGAGGATCGCCATGACGCGCCGGAGGTTGTACGCCAGCACATGAAGGCTCATCTCAGTGCTGACATGCTCGCGGGTTTTCATCAGGAAGTGCACCGCGCCCATCCAGAACTTCAGCGTACCAAATGGATGCTCGACGGTCTGACGGCGTATGCGCATCATGTCCGGCTTCTGGTCGAGCCGTTGCTGCATCGCTTCAACGACGGCCTCATGCTCCCAGCGCTTTATCCGGCGCGCCTGTTTGCCTGATGTGCATTGTTTCCTGATGTCGCAGGTAGTACAGGCTGAGCTCGAATAGCAATGCAGCGTCATGCCGTGTTCGATGTTTGTGAAACGCCAGTTGAGCCGCTGCTGGGCAGGGCAAATGTACTCGTCATCTTTGGCAACGTAGATAAAATCCTGCTTGCCGAAGTAACCGTCAGCGACCTTGCCCGAAGTCAGCGGTTTAGGAACGAAGGCCGTAATGCCCACCTCGTGGCACTGCAGGATTTCCTCGCTCTTGAAGTAGCCCCGGTCGGCAACAACGGTCAGATCGGTGATGCCGGTAGCCGCCCGCGCCTGGGCGGCCATGTTCGACAACTGGCTGCGATCGTTGCCGACGTTCGTGACCTCGTGCGCCACGATCAGATGATGCGTGTCATCAACGGCCGTCTGAACGTTGTAGCCAACCATTCCGGTTCCCCGACCGCTCGTTGCCATTGAGCGTGCGTCTGGATCAGTCAGCGAGACCTGCCCATCTGGCGAGTCGCGCAATCGCTGCTCCATGGTCTTGAGGTCCTGCATTTGCTGTTTGAGCTTGCTGATCTTGTCGCTGATGCGACTCGTCTTCGCTTCAGTAACATCGGATTGAGTCCGGTCTGCCGTCTCCATTGCGGAAAGATATCGCGCGATGCTCTCATCGATCTGCTGCAGGCGCGCCTGAACCTTCCCGCTCGTAAAGTTGCGATCACGATTGTTGACGGCTTTGAACTTACTGCCGTCGATGGCCACTATCGACTTTGAGAAGAGGTCCAGGTTACGGCATAGCACGATGAACTGGCAGCACACATTGCGAATCGCTTTGCCGTTGTTACGGCGGAAATCAGCGATGGTCTTGAAGTCCGGCGAAAGGCGGCCTGTTAGCCACATCAGCTCAACGTTGCGTTGAGTCTCACGTTCCAGACGCCGACTCGACTGAATCCGATTTAGATTGCCGTAGACGTAAATCTTGAGCAGCACGGATGGATGATATGAGGGGCGTCCCGTCATCGCGGGAGCGGTTCCGTCAAAGCCGAGATCATGAAGCTCAAGCTCATCGACAAAGACGTCGACTACGCGCACTGGATTGTCGTCGGACACATAGTCCTCGAGATACTCGGGCAGCAAAACAGCTTGCTTACGGTCTTCGCCTTCAACGAATCGCTTCATGTGACCGCCCGACCTGAATGCGTTACTTCAGTTTAGGCGATCACCATGCGTTTTCACACAAGCTGGACCCACATGAGACGATCATCGGCGACAGTCGAAAGTCCGCAGTGCAAAGAGTTACGGCCGTTCAGTCCAGTCGCTTTTCAAAGCAGTGATGGGCATACGGTTCCGCGCTGAACCCGAACGCGTGTAGCGATTGCCGGCGAATAACCTTGGTCGATCACTTGCCACCGTCAGGTATTTTGGTACGCGCCATCGCATACATGTAGGCGACATGGTCAGCGGCAGTGCCCTCACCAGTGCGAGTGTTTGCTTCGAGAGTGCGCAGTTCCTCGCGCGCGGCTTTGCTGTCGTTTCGGGTTGCTGCGAGCATGTCCTTGGCGAGAGCATCCGCTGCCTTCTCGCAGACGCCAACCCCGTCCGCCTCCGCCTTGTCCCGGTAGTCTCGGAGGAAACGCGCGGTTTCAATGGCGTCACCGTACTTGGCTGCGATCCACTCCGGCGTCTCGTCCTTGGTCAGCAGGAACCGCGTGCAGGTGTGCTCGCGGGTGCCCATGAACTCTGCAAGTTCCTTTATGTCGTTGACCTTCACCTCTGCGGCGGGGGCTGCAACTGCTTGGGGAGTAGGTGTGTTCGCACCGTAAGCGTGGCACCAGCA
>NZ_CYGX02000166.1 GCF_900019265.1 Paraburkholderia ribeironis | reverse complement strand
CTACACTAGATCGCTCGTCGGCAGCGTCAGATGTGTATAAGAGACAGCCTGGGGTCCGAAGCCCTGCACGCCTTGCAGTCCCTGAATACGCTGCAATCCCGGAAAATCAGCGACAACTCTGATAGAAGCCACGTGCTGTCCGGTCATCGAGTGAATCTGCCGGATTTGATCTTCATTGAGGGGTAGTACCACGCCCTGTTCACTCATGATCGTCTGCTCCTAGAAGTCTAAGAAAACATTGAAATATCACGACGAACCGAAACACCCGCAGCCCTTACATTGGCATGCGCAAAACGTCCTCCCACGTCCGTCTTATGGCGTTCGAACTTTTAGAGGAAGACAGCAACAACTCTCAAATCGAAAAATTGCATACTCGTATCATCAGCTCCCAGTAAGTTGGACGTCTGCAACCGACGAGCAATAGGTGCGCCAGACGGAAAGCGAGTTGATACGACTAATCGGTCGAATCGGCTGTCGCAAATGTCCCAACATTGTCGTACATCGGACAATACCAAGCGACATCGACCTGTTGTCCACCGGCTGGTGGCGAAATGACACCCTAAGCGTTTGCGTCTAGGAACCATAGAGGCACTGTCAGGTTGCTGGAGATGTGGCGGAAGAATGAAGCGATGAAAAAGACGAAATCGCTTTATCAAGGCCACCGTTTCCCTGCTATCCGGCGGCGAAGGCTGTGACGCCGGCCGGAAAAAGTGGACGCCAACATTCCGTAAAATTGAGGAATGGAGGCATACATGAATCGAATCCCCAAAGCCGTCTACACGAAGGAATGCCGTAAAGAGGCGGTGAAGCTTGCAATGACCGACGGCGTTGGTGAATCGGAGGCCGCGCGTCGACTGTCGATATCAATGAAGACGGTTGCGAACTGGGTGCGTGCTGCGAAGGGCGGCAAGCTGGAGCGGGTAGGTCAGCATCAAAAGCCGCTGACTGAGATCGAAGCTGAACTCGGGCGAGTCAAGCGGGAGCTGGCCGAAGTGAAGATGGAGCGCGATTTATTAAAAAAATTCGCGACGTACTTTGCGAGGGAGTCGCGGTGAAGTACGGCGTGATCGAACAGATGCGACAGGACTACCCGGTGCCGCCTGTCACGGATCGGCGTAATGAGGCCATTCCGGGATCGGCGTAATCGAGTCACGCTGCAGGCTCGTTGTCACGTCGGGCCCTAGCCCGAAACGCATTTCGAATTTCCGTAACCCGGTACCTTCGGCGTCTTTGCTCGGAGGGCCGATGAGTAACAGGAGGTTCGAAGTGTTTGAGTATCGACAGGTCCTGGCGCGCATGCGTCAGGGCGATTCCGACCGCGACATTGCCGGCGCACACCTGATGGGGCGCGGCAAGCTGAAGACCGTACGGCAACTCGCGCTCGCTCACGGCTGGCTTGATCCCGGCCGCCCGTTGCCGGATGGGTATCTTTGGGCGCGACCCCAAGGTACCACGCAGCCGCATCTCGACGCTCGAGCCATTTCGAGACCTGGTACGTGGCTGGTTCGACGCCGACGTTCAGGGCACGACGATCCACAATGCGCTGAAACGCAACCATGGCTACACGGGCAGCTATTCGGCGGTGCGCCGTATGCTGCTGAACCTGAAGGCCGAGCGCGGCGTCAGGGCGACGACGATCCTTGAGTTTGCACCAGCCGATGCTGTGCGGTCGACTTCGGCGCGGGGCCGGTGCTCACGCACGAGTCCGGCATCCCGCTCAAGACGTGGATCTTCCAACTGGTTGCGCGTTTCG
>NZ_CYGX02000165.1 GCF_900019265.1 Paraburkholderia ribeironis | reverse complement strand
GAGATCGCAGTGCGATGAATCGGTAGCACGACGCCTATAAAGTCAGCGTACGGAAAAAACGATCCATACCGATTCATCGCACTGCGATCGCGGAACACGAAGGTCACCTATTGCGTAAACAGTACAGGAGCAACGAAATGGTCTATCTGCAGATTACTCTCAAGGTCACGAACGCCAATCGGGCCGTCGCCGCGGGGGTCTACGAGAAATACAAGGCCCCCTTCCTCAACACCATCGCAGGCGCGAAGTCGAAAGAACTGCTGGTGCGCAATGAGGACGTGCAGGTGCTGCACGGTTTCGATAGCGAAGCGAACGCGAATGCCTACTTGCAGAGTGAATTGTTCACCGCGGACGTAGTCGGCGGGCTCAAACCCCTGCTGGACGCAGTGCCGGACGTGCGTATCTACCAAGTCGCCTGATCCCAACGTAGCAAAGTGCCGGGCTGGCACCTCACCTTTCACTACTCTTTAAAGAGATAACGACATGATGCATGACTGGAACGACTACCGTGCTTCTTTGCTGGCACGCGTCTCTGACTACGCGGAGCTTAGCCCGGAAGTGATGAAGGGCCTCCACATGATCGAAAGTTCGCCCGTAAAAAATGGCACACTCGGTCCCAAGATTCACGAACTGATCTCGCTGGCCGTGGCCGTCACGACACGCTGCGACGGCTGCATCTCGGTGCATACGAAGAAGGCCGTCGAACAGGGCGCGACGCGCGAGGAAATTGCCGAGGCACTGAGCGTGGCCATCGCGATGAACGCCGGGCCTGCCCTGGTCTACACAGCGCGCGTACTCGAAGCACACGCGCAACTGCCCAATACGAATACCTGAGTCACCTCTGGACGCGGTCGGCTGCCGATGGCCGGTAAGCCGACCGTTCACTATCGGTGCTTGCGGTAAGACATCCATGCTTGTAAATGCAGACTTTTCGCGCCCAGTCGTCGTCACACCAGACCGGTACGACTGGGTCGCCTCCCCGCAGAGCGGCGTAGAGCGCGTGATGCTCGATAGGATTGGCGAGGAGAAAGCCCGGGCGACCAGCATCGTGCGGTACGCAGCGGGTTCACACTTCACTGACCATGCGCACCCGCAAGGAGAGGAGATCTTCGTCCTGTCCGGCACGTTCTCCGAGCGCGACGAGCACTATCAGGCCGGGTGGTATCTGCGCAATCCGCCAGGATCCACCCATCGGCCGTCCAGCGCCGCGGGCGCGATCATTTTCGTCAAGCTTCGGCAAATGCACCCGGCAGACCGCCATCGCGTGCGCATCAACACCCGCGATCCCGCATTCTGGCAGCGCCAAAGTCGGCGCGAAGTCTGCCCTCTGTTCTCGTCGGATACCGAACAAGTTTGTCTGCAACGTCTATCGCCAGACGAACCGTTATTTGAAGGCCTAATAGACAGTGCCGAATTACTGGTATTGGCCGGAAATCTAATGCTTGGGAAGCGGTCCTGTGATCGGGGCAGTTGGGTTCGACTACCCGTGGGTGAGTATCCCGAGATCGTAGCCGGCCCACAGGGAGCGACCTGTTACCTCAAGACCGGTCACCTGGTTGATTGGGCGGTGGAGGCATAGGCATGAAATCAGCACGCATCGCCATTATCGGGGGTGGGCTGAGCGGTCTGTATGCGGCTCTTCTTCTCGAGCAACAGGGCATCGAAGACTACGTATTGTTGGAAGCCCGCTCCACCTTCGGCGGTCGCATTCTTTCCGTGTCGCCCACCGGAATGGATGAAGCGGGCCAAGATACATCCGATACCTTCGACCGCTTTGACTTAGGGCCGACGTGGTTCCGGCCAGAGTTCCAGCCTCAGCTCGATCGTCTCGTCGGCGGGCTAGCACTTGAACGATTCGAACAGCATGACGCCGGCAGCATGATCATCGAGCGATGGCCGCACGAGGGGCCTTTGCGGGTCGACTCCAGCTACGCTGCATCGCCGCCGTCGATGCGTCTGGTGGGTGGGATGAACGCGCTGGTCGCGGCCCTGCGCAAGAAGCTCCCGCAGGACCGGCTCTCTGTCGGTCACAGGGTCAAGCGCGTCCGCCATGCCGGTCAACAAATCGAAGTCGATGCCGAGGATTCGCACGAACGGCTTATCACTTACCGCGTGCAATTCGTGTTGCTCGCCGTACCGCCACGCTTGGCGACTTCCGCGATCGACTTCACGCCCGCATTGCCGGATTCAATCTCGCGCGCCTGGAGCAATACGGCCACGTGGATGGCATCGCACGCCAAATATGTCGCTGTCTACGACAGGCCATTCTGGCGCGATCGGGGACTTTCCGGCGAAGCCCGAAGCGCCGTGGGACCGCTCGCGGAAATCCACGATGCCTCCATGCCGGGCGGCAGTGCCGCACTGTTCGGCTTCTTCGGCATTCCCGCCCGCACGCGCAAGCGTGTGCCGGAGCAAGAGTTGTTGCTCCACTGTCGAGCGCAGTTCAAGCGGATGTTTGGCGCAGAGGCTGAGCGGCCAAAGGCTGAGCTTATCAAAGACTGGGCCGCCGATCCTCTGACCGCGACGGCGGTCGACCTCGACGGCACAGCAGGACACGGCGAGGCGCCGCAGGCGACCGTCGCGTCAGGGCCGTGGCATGGGCGTCTGGCGGGAATCGCCAGTGAATGGTCTGCCCGGTTTCCGGGCTATCTGGCGGGCGCCGTCGATGCCGCAACCATCGGCGTACGCGAGGCAATCCATGCGGCGGCAGCGGACGGTTGGGCGTCGGGTGCAATAGCCAGGCGCCGCAACCAGGAATCGTTTAATCCCCCTACTCTTTGAGACACGAACATGAACAGCACATATCGAGCAATGCAGTTGAGCCGGCCTGGATTTCTTGAACTGGTCGAACGACCGAGACCGACCCCGGGGGACGGCGAGGTTTTGATCGAGGTGGAGGTATGCGGAATTTGCGGCGCCGACATCGGCCAGATCGATCGAGCCGATCCCACATCGCAGCCGCGCGTGCCGGGACATGAGGTGATCGGACGAATCGCTGCCATCGGGGCGGCAGTACCCGCGATCTGGAAGGTGGGCCAGCGCGTTGGCGTGGGCCGCCTCGGCGGCCACTGCAACGAATGCGACCAATGCCGACGCGGGGAATTTCAGCTTTGTCGGAATCAATCGGTCGTTGGCGTAACGACCGATGGCGGCTACGCCGAAGTGATGATCGCACGCAGCACCGGTCTGGTTTCGATTCCCGACGAACTCGACTCCGAAGAGGCGGCGCCGATCTTGTGCGCGGGCCTTGCCACCTTCAATGCGCTCAAGAAGTCAGGAGCCGAAGCAGGGGATCTCGTGGCCGTGCTGGGGATCGGCGGACTTGGGCACATGGCGTTGCAATACGCGCGCAAAATGGGCTTCAAGGTCGTGGCCATCGGGCGCGGTCGGGAGATTGTCGACGATGCATTGGCACTGGGAGCACATATCTACATCGACACGAACGAAGACGACGCCGTGGCCAAACTCAAGGAGTTGGGAGGCGCACAAGCTATCGTCACTACGATAGGCCACGCCGCCACCGTATCCGCGTGCATTGGGGGCCTCGCCCCACAGGGCAGATTGATTGTGCTGGGCGTGGGTAAAGATCCGTTACCTATCGCAAGCGGCCAACTGGTCTCCGGAGAAAAGGGCGTACTGGGGTCGATGACAGGCACTCCCTACGAGAACGAAAAAGCGCTGAATTTCAGCGCGCTGACCGACATTCGGCCGATGATCGAAACCATGCCACTGGAAAACGCGCTCGCCGCCTATGAGAAAGTGAAGAGCGGTGATGTCAAGTTCAGGATGGTCTTAGTCACGCGAAAGAAATAACGAATATTAGCAGGCACCATCCATAAACCGTCATGCCGACCGCTGGGCCGAGGTTCTAGCCCAGCAGTCGCCGAACATCGCCGATGCTGTTTCGCTTCGCAACGCTCGTCAGTCCGGACAATCTAGACCGAACCCATACCACACGTGCATTCCTCCACCCCGACCGCGACGCCATTGTCGTCCCCTTACGTTCACGCGAAAAGCAATATCGCAAAGCTCACCGTTGCGCAGGCATTCGCCGGTGCGAACTCGGCGATTATCTACTCGACAGGCGCAATCGTCGGGAACGCGCTTGCCCCGAGTCACGCGCTGGCGACGCTGCCTATCTCTGTCTTTGTGGTGGGGATGGCGGCTTGCTCGCTACCCAGCGGCGCCATCGCGCAACGCTACGGTCGTCGAACAGCCTTTCTGATCGGCACAGGATGCGGTGTGCTTGCTGGCCTGCTTGCAGCCTTGGCGGTCACAGTGAGTTCCTTCTGGCTATTTAACGCAGCGACGTTCCTCGCTGGCGCCTATGCCGCGGTGGTCTTGTCCTTTCGCTTTGCTGCCGCGGATTGCGTCCAGTCGGAGCGACGTCCGCGTGCGCTATCGTTCGTCATGGCGGGCGGCGTCTTCGCCGGCGTGATTGGGCCGCAGCTCGTCACCTATACCATGAA
>NZ_CYGX02000163.1 GCF_900019265.1 Paraburkholderia ribeironis | reverse complement strand
CGTCTGTTCGACGTCAGCCTGCGTGAACTCGCGTTGCTTCTTCTTGTCCGCCGTACGACTTTGGACTTTGGTCGGCGCGCCGAGATGCGTTCGGGAGGGCGCCTTGCCAATGCGCTGGTTATCGCGCTGTGCCTGGATCGCCTGCGAGACCTGAAGCACGTGGCCCAGTCGCTTGTGTTCGACGACCGCGGCCTGATCGATCTCGGTCAGCCGGTCGTACTGCCTGCACGTCAGAACACGACCGTCCACCCGGAGTTCGATACGCGCATCCGGGTACTCCCAGACTTCGATATATCGATCAATCAGCTTGCGGTGTTCCGGCGTATCCTCCAGCAGGTACATGACCTTGTCATATTGCACCGTCAGCGATTTCGTCACTTTGCGCGGCTCGCGCCAGGTAAGTACCAGATCAAGGCTCTCGTCAGCGCGAAGCGGCCGATGTGCGTCGAAACTGCTCCTGGGCGGCTTGGCGAAACGCGCGTTGTAGGCCGCCATGAAGGCCGGCGCGTATGCATTGGCCTGGGTGACCGTGCTGATGCCGCGCAGCCGCAGTTCCTTCACGAGACGATCCTGCAGCGTCAGATGCGCGCGCTCGACGCGGCCTTTGGCCGGACTGCTGTTCGCGCAAAACGTGTCGATATTCAGTTCGTACATGGCACGGCCGAAGTGGGTCACGCGATTGCCATCCTTGTTCGCGCCCGTCTTGCGAAACACGCTGTACTTGTCACTGTAGAACGCGCCGGGTTTGCCGTACTGTTCAATGTACGCTCGCGTCGCTTCAAAGTAGCTGAACGTCGATTCTGTGGCCGTGAAATGCAATGCCATCAGCCGGCTCGTCGCATCGTCGACATACACCAGCAGTGCGCACGCCGGCGCCCGATCCTCAAACCACCGATGATCGCTACCATCGATCTGGATCAGTTCGCCCAGACAGGCGCGCCGCGCCCGCGGCTGGTAGATCTTCGGCGGACGTTGACGGCGCGGCACCCACAGCTGGGCATCCATCATCAATTGCCGGACCGTTTCCTTCGCCAGGCGGATGCCGTGGCATTCACGCAGCTTCTCGCACGCCAGCGTAGGACCGAAATC
>NZ_CYGX02000126.1 GCF_900019265.1 Paraburkholderia ribeironis | reverse complement strand
CATCGTCTCAAGTCGCACGCTTCACGGCCGTTCTCGCATCGCCTGAAAAAACAAAACCCCACGCTCCGAAAAACGTGGGGTTCGTCAGCAGTCTGAAAAGCGCCCATGATGGGCGCTTTTTTTGCCATTTTTCCGGCCGGCGACGTGCTGCGCCGTGCCCGGTTCAGGCGGCAGGCGCTTACGCGCGGCTGCGGTACTCGTGCGTACGCGTATCGATTTCGATCTTGTCGCCGATATTGCAGAAGAGCGGCACTTGCAGTTCGAAGCCGGTGTTCAGCTTGGCGTTTTTCAGCACCTTGCCCGACGACGTATCGCCCTTGACAGCCGGTTCCGTGTAGATGATCTCGCGGACCAGCGTGGTCGGCAGTTCGACCGAGATGGCCTTCTCGTTGTAGAACACGACTTCGCAAGCCATGCCGTCTTCGAGGTAGTGCATCGCGTCGCCCATCATTTCGGCTTCGACTTCGTACTGGTTGTAGTCGGCGTCCATGAACACGTACATCGGGTCGGCGAAGTACGAGTACGTCACTTCCTTGCGTTCCAGCACGACGACGTCGAACTTGTCGTCTGCCTTGTACACGCTTTCCATGCCTGCGCCGGTCAGCAGGTTCTTGAATTTCATCTTGACGACGGCGGAGTTACGGCCCGATTTGTTGTATTCGGCCTTTTGCACGACCATTGCGTCTGCGCCGATCATCACGACGTTGCCGGTGCGGAGTTCCTGTGCGGTCTTCATAAAACTGTCCTGTACGAAATAAGTAGCTTCAACTGTGCTCAACGGCATACGGCGCAAGCGGCTTCGGCGCTTCGCCCACCATGCGCCGCGCCGTATGGGAACGGCGGCGGAACTTGAGCGCGTGAAGCGTGGCCGGCTTGCCGCGGGGACCGGTGACGGGACCGCATTGCGCAGCCCTGTGATTTTCCCGATCTCCCAACTATCAGTCCGTTACCTGCTGTTTACCCGGTGCGGGCGTGTACACGAGTGGCACCGATCCACAACATACGTCCCTTTTTTGACATTTGCGCCAGTGGCCCGAAGGTTTGGGACATGTCATGCATCTTTCAATGCCGGGCCGCCCAGGCTGATCAGCCCGGTTGGCCAGGTTCGCTGCTGCGATCGGGCCGCGCTTGCGTCGTCGGCCGTTGGATAACCGCTTATTTTAACTGACTTTTTGTGAACAAGGCCAGATTTCCGGCGAGGTCACCCACTCGGGCAAGCTCGCCGGCCCATTCGGCCGCGCGCTGCCTGAGCGCCGGGTAGTGGCGCTGGAATTGCGCCCAGTCCGGTCGGCCGGCGCCGTTCCACGCATGCCAGAAGCGCGCGAGGGCGGCGCGTGCGCCGGTGGGTAGCGCACGCGCGTAGTGGGCGAGGGCTGCGTCGAGCTTCGGCAGATGGGCGTCGTCGGCTTGCGGGTAGATGTGCCAGACGAACGGCTTCGCGGCCCACTGGGCGCGGACGAACGAATCCTCGCCGCGCACGAAGTTGATATCGCTCGCCCACAGCAGCGCGTCGTAGCCGGCCTGCGCGGTAAAGGCCAGCGAATGCGCGCTGAGGTTGCCGTGCACGACGTGGGTGCCGGCGGCGAAAGCAGGCAGCTCGAAAAAGCGCGCGAGCGCGCCGGAAATGCGGCCTTCCGGCACCAGCAGCACGACCGGCGTGGTGCTGTCGCGCCATTGTTCGAGCAGGCTGTCGATGGCAGGATTTTCGTAGGCGAACAGCGAGATCACGGTGGCCTCGGCAGGCGGCGGCGCACCACCGGTGGTGTTCAGCCACCACGCTGCGCACGCGGCCGGCGATGCGTCGAAGGCCGCGTGCGCAGCGTCGAGATCACGTTCCTTCAACACGCCGCCAGTGCCGGGGCCGAGTCCCGGGAAAAAGAAAGTCTTGATCAGCGGGTAACGCGGATGAGGCGACGGCCGCAGATGAAAATCCGCGACCCAGTCTTCAGCGCTCAGATACTCGAGGTTGACCCACGCCGGCGCGCGTTCGCGCGCTGCCATCGCGGCGACGTAGATCGGCGGCAGTTCGCAGCCGAACGCCTCGATCACCACATCGGCCACTTCGAGCGTGTCGCCCGCATGGGCCGGCTCGTACCAATGCTCGACGACGATTCCGTCGACCGTCTGCCGCGCGTGCTCCAGCGCGAGCGACGGGCACAGTTTCTGGAACGCATGCAGATCGTCGACGAACAGGCGCACCTGCCAGCCGTGCTCGCTCGCGAGTTGCCGCGCGAGGCGCCAGCACACGCCGATGTCGCCAAAGTTGTCGATCACCGCGCAGAAGATGTCGCAGGCAATCGTGCCCGGCGTGGCAGCAGGCGGATCGGAGCGGGGAGAGGCGGAGGACATGGTGGCTTGGTGAGAGGATTCGAACGGTTGAGGCGGTAGCCGCGGTGCACGACCTCGTGGACTCCCGCGGCGCCACCCGGTTGCTGCGGGTGGCCGGTTCGGCGCACAGCAGGGTTCGAACGTACGCGGAATGTTCTAAACTGGCGATTCTAAAGCCTCGCCCACGATTGCGCGCACCGGTCTCCGCTTGTGCGCGCGGCGCGCGACGCAAGGCCTCGCGAGACTGTCCCAGCCAATCGATCCTGCATGTCCGAACCCGAAGCAACCGACGCTTTCGAGCCGAAAAAAGTGCTCGCCCAACTGCCGCATCTGCCGGGCGTCTATCGTTACTACGATACGCACGGTGTAGTGCTTTACGTGGGCAAGGCGCGCGATCTCAAGAAGCGTGTGTCGAGCTACTTCATGAAGACGCTGCTGTCGCCGCGCATCGCGATGATGGTGACGCGCATTGCGCGTGTCGAGACGACCGTCACGCGCTCCGAGGCTGAAGCGCTGTTGCTCGAAAACAATCTGATCAAAGCGCTCACGCCGCGCTACAACATCCTGTTTCGCGACGACAAGTCGTATCCGTACCTCAAGCTGACCGGCCACAAGTTTCCGCGCATGGCCTACTACCGGGGTTCGGTGGATCGCAGGAATCAGTACTTCGGGCCGTTTCCGAGCGCATGGGCGGTGCGCGAGAGCATCCAGATCCTGCAGCGCGTGTTCCAGTTGCGCACCTGCGAAGACTCCGTATTCAACAATCGCACGCGGCCCTGTCTGCTGCATCAGATCGGCCGTTGCACGGCGCCGTGCGTCGCGGCGATCAGCGAGGAGGATTATGCGCGCGACGTCGCCAATGCGTCGCGCTTTCTGCTCGGCCGTCAGGGCGAGGTGATGAAGGAGCTCGAGCAGAAGATGCACGCGTTCGCGAGCGAGCTGAAGTTCGAGCAGGCCGCGGCGGTGCGTAACCAGATGAGTTCGCTCTCGACGGTGCTGCACCAGCAGGCGATCGAAGTGGGCAGCGATAGCGACGTCGATATTCTCGCGGTGGTCGCGCTGGGCGGCCGCGTCTGCGTGAATCTCGCGATGGTGCGCGGGGGGCGGCACCTTGGTGACAAGGCGTATTTTCCCGCGCATGTGGAAAGCGCGTTGACGGCCGATGAGGGCGGTCTTGAAGAAGGCGGCGACGAAGGGCAGGCCCACGCGTCGACTGATTTCGGAGCGGGCGCGGAAAAAAGCGCGAGCGGCGCAGCGCTATCGGCCGATGTCGCCGACGCGCTCGCGATTGCGCAGGAGATGGCAGCGGAAGACGAATCCGGCGCTGAAGACGAAGCCGGAATCGAAGCCGAAAGCGAAGCTGGAAACGAAGCCGAAAGCGAAGCCAGCCACATCGCCGACCCGAATGCCGACCCGAATGCCGCCTGCGCACCATCGAAGCCGCGTAAAGGCGGCGCGTCGGGCGGAATCGAATCCGAAGTGCTCGAAGCGTTCATCGCGCAGCACTACCTCGGCAATCGCGTGCCGCCGGTGCTGGTGGTCAGCCACGCGCCGGCCACCCGGGAACTGGTCGACGTGCTGATCGAGCAGGCCGGCCACAAGGTGACCGTGTTGCGCCAGCCGCAAGGGCAGCGGCGTGCGTGGCTCGCGATGGCCGAGCAGAATGCGCGGCTCGCGCTCGCCCGCCTGCTGTCGGAGCAGGGCTCGCAACAGGCTCGAACACGCGCACTGACCGATACGCTCGGCATGGAATGCGACGACCTCGCGCATCTGCGCATCGAGTGCTTCGACATCAGCCACACGATGGGCGAGGCGACCCAGGCGTCGTGCGTGGTGTATCACCATCACAAGATGCAGTCGTCCGAATACCGCCGCTACAACATCACCGGCATCACCCCCGGCGACGACTACGCGGCGATGCGCCAGGTGCTCACGCGCCGCTACGAGAAGATGGTCGCGCAAGCCGCCGCGAATGCCAGCGACGAAGCCGCTGCGTTGCAAAGCGACGCGGCCGCCGACCCGGCGCTCGCACCGGATGCCGCGGAGCCGGCGGCGGCAGGCGGCATCCTGCCGACCATCGTGCTGATCGACGGCGGCAAGGGTCAGGTTGAAATCGCGCGCCAGGTGTTCACCGAACTCGGTCTCGATACCGGCATGCTGGTCGGCGTCGCGAAGGGCGAGGGCCGCAAGGTCGGCCTCGAGACCCTGATCTTCGCCGACGGCCGCACGCCGCTCGAACTTGGCAAGGAAAGCGCCGCGCTGATGCTGGTCGCGCAGATCCGCGACGAAGCACACCGCTTCGCGATCACCGGCATGCGCGCGAAGCGCGGCAAAACCCGTCAGACTTCGCGGCTCGAAGAGCTCGAAGGTGTCGGTGCAAAACGGCGTCAACGATTGCTCGCGCGCTTTGGCGGATTGCGCGGCGTGGTCGCGGCAAGCGTCGAGGATCTGGCGAGCGTCGACGGGATTTCGCAGTCGCTCGCGGAACAGATCTACCGGCAGTTGCACTGAACGCGGCGTGTCTGGCTGGCCGGGTTCGCGGGTCGATGAGCGGCCAGCCGGATTTTGAATGGCTATTGACCGACCATTGACCCGACTAACAAGCGCCTGGTGCGCGGCAATTGCGCCACGATCCGGACCGGCGCCAGCGCGGCGCGGACGCGGGCGGCCGCGCGCCGCTTTGCTTGTGGCGGGCCTTGCGACACGGCACAATTGCATCTCACTCGTCAGACGCTGCGCCTGCCCATGCCGTTTAATTTTCCGATCTTCCTGACCTGGCTGCGGATCGTCCTGATTCCGCTCGTCGTCGGTGTGTACTATCTGCCCGACATGATGATGAGCCCCGCGCACCGCAATCTGGCGGCTGCGACGATCTTCATTCTGGCTGCGCTTACCGACTGGTTCGATGGCTTTCTGGCCCGCAAATGGAATCAGACCTCGGCGTTCGGTGCGTTCCTCGATCCGGTCGCGGACAAGCTGATGGTGACGGCGGCGTTGCTGGTGCTCGTACAACTCGCGCGGATCGATGCGGCGATCGCGCTGGTGATCGTCGGACGCGAGATCGCGATCTCGGCGCTGCGCGAATGGATGGCGCAGATCGGCGCGTCGAAGAGCGTCGCGGTGAATTCGCTCGGCAAGTTCAAGACCGCCTGTCAGATGGTGGCGATACCGATGCTGCTCTTTTACGGTGCGTTGCCGCTCGGCGGCGGCCTGACGATCGACACGCGCGTCTGGGGCCTGTGGCTGATCTATCTGGCCGCATTCCTGACGATCTGGTCGATGCTGTATTACATGAAGCTCGCGTGGCCGCAGATCCGTGAACGAGGCGGCGTCGCGTGAGCGTCGATGGTCATCGTGCCGGTGATCCCGAGGCGCGGGAGCAGGTCCGGATGTCGCCAAAACGCGAGTGAAATTTTTTCAGTAAAGACGTTCGCAAAAGGGGTTGACACGTTTCAGCCGTTTCTCCATAATCTCGTTTCTCCGATGCACGCAGTTTGAAGCAGCGGAGGCAGTAAGAGGGTAGTTGCAGTCAGTAGGGCTGCAGTTAGCAGCACAACGCGGGAGTAGCTCAGTTGGTAGAGCGCAACCTTGCCAAGGTTGAGGTCGCGAGTTCGAGCCTCGTCTCCCGCTCCAGTTTTTTGAAGCACCGCGTTGTTTGGCGAAGTAAAAATGCGGCGTGTTGTGAAGCAGTACAACGCGGGAGTAGCTCAGTTGGTAGAGCGCAACCTTGCCAAGGTTGAGGTCGCGAGTTCGAGCCTCGTCTCCCGCTCCATACATAAGGGGAAGCAGCGCTTCCCTTTTTGTTTGGTGGTCCGACATTACGGTCCCTCCGGTTGTCCACCAAACGAATCTGCGAGCCTGTAGCTAGGTTCCAGTCCGCTTGCGGCGCGATAGCAAAGCGGTTATGCAGCGGCCTGCAAAGCCGTTTAGGCCGGTTCGACTCCGGCTCGCGCCTCCAGTAGTTGATGTAGAAGAAAAGCCCCGACTCGTCGGGGCTTTTCTTTTTTTCGCGTTGCTTTTGTCGATGCATGCGCATGCGTATGTGATGCGTGGTTTCCGCCGCATGTGCCGCGATGCGATGCTGCGCCGTTCAGCAAGTAGCCCGCAAAGACTCCATCGTTGTACTAATGATAGGTCTGATAGTGACAGTCATACGCTGCGCCATTTGCTGGGCTTTTGCACAATGCTCGAGTTGTCGATGTGCTCGCCGTCGATACCGAATCACCGCACGAGCCGCCTGCACATGCTTTATGTTTTAATGTCTCCAGGATTTTTTTATTGACTGTTTAATGCCGCGTAAAAGGCATTGGCGCCCCCAACGCCATCTCAAACATTTGTCCGCGCCGACCGAACTGGAGTGGTTCGAAAGTAGCGCCGAATAATCGACCGAGGCCGCATGTACCTACAACTCACCGGCACCAACGTGCGCGTGCTCGGCTCGATGCACCTGTTTCCTGCGGCGGCCCGCAGAACGCCGCCATGGATCGGGCAAGCCTACGACTGGGCCGAAGTGCTGGTGTTCGAATCCGATCCGCTGGCCATCCTGCCGTTTCTGAAGACCGACCCTCGGTGCGGCGCGGGTCGGCTGCAGCCGTTGTTGCCCGCCGACGCATGGATGCAACTGCAGGCAGTGTGGCCCGTCGAAGGGCCATTGGCGCCGCTCGTCGAACTGCGGCCATGGGCGGCGCTGGTCGTTGCGCCGACGCTGTTTCAGCAGGTCGTCGAAGGCGTCGAGCCGCGCATGCTGCGCTCCGCGATCACGCAAGCCAAACCTTATCGCTATCTGGAGACCGCGCACGACGTGGCCACGGCGCTCGAATCGATTCCGCTGGAGACTGTAGGTGCAGCGCTCGGCTTGCTAATGGGCGATCGCGACGAACCGCAGCGAACGCTCGAACGGATGCACACAGCGTGGCTCGACGGCGATCTCCAGGCAGTGCAACAGGTCGCCGTGGAATCCCCGATGTTCAATCTGCCGAACATCCGACACGCGCTTCTCGATGCGCGTAATCGCATATGGGCCACGCGTATGAGGGACCTGTTCGAGCGGCCGGAGCGGACCTTGGTGGTGGTCGGTGCGTTGCATCTGTGCGGCCCGGACAATCTGATCGAATGCCTCGCGCAACCTGTCGAGGCGGTGTCCTGAGCGCGTACCGGCTCGCTCGCGTGGCTGCCTCTCTACGGCGCCGTTGCTGTTCTTCGGTCTGAACGACCTCAAGCAGATCAACGATGCCTTCGGTCATGCTGAAGGCGATCGCGTTCAGCAGATCTTCGCCGATATGTTGCGCGCCGCACAGCGCGGCTGATGCGTGGCGTAGCGCGTGACGTAGATTAAGGCCGCCACGCGCGGCATAATTACGCTTCATTGCCCGCATCGGCGCGCCCCATTTCTGAAGACACCTGATGACTGACTCGCAGCACACCGCCGCTACCCGGCTCGCGCAACTCGAATGGCGCTGGAAATCGTTTGCGGACCTCACGAACATCGAAGTCTACGAGATGCTGTCCGCGCGCAGCGCGGTGTTCGTCGTCGAGCAGAACTGCGTGTATGGCGATATCGACTGGCTCGATATGCAAGCATGGCATCTGGCGGCCTACGGTCCTCGCGTCGATGCAACGCCGCCGCTGCTGGCGGGCTATCTGCGCGTGCTACTGCCGGATTGCTCCGACGCCGATGTGCGTATCGGCCGTGTGTTGACCACGGCGGCATTTCGCGGCATCGGCCTGGGCAATGCGATGCTCGAACGCTCGCTCGTGCATATCCGTGCGCAATGGCCGGATACGCCGATCCGCCTGCATGCGCAGGCGCATCTGCAAGGCTTCTACGGTGCATTCGGCTTTGCACCGGTCTCGGCGATTCACGACGAGGACGGCATCCCGCACGTATGGATGCGTTCGGCTTGAGCAGAGCATGTCGCGTCGGCGCATAGGCGCCGTGCACTTCAATCGCTTCGTTCCGATTCAGACGGCAGGCGGTAGACGGTAGACGTCAGGTGGCTATCCGCGGCGTCCATCGATCGGCACCGACGCGGCATGCGTCAAGCCACGCGCCGTGTCCGCGCGTCGTTCGGCGCGCAGGCGTCCGCGTGCCGACAGCCGCATCCAGTGACGCAGCGCGATCAGCGCGCCGATCACGCTCATCATCGAACCCGGAATCCATAGCAACAGTCCGCCGATCTGCTGGTCGCGCATCGGGCTGAGCCACGTAAACGCGCGCCCACAGATGGAATAGATCGGATACAACTCATGCGGCGTGAAAAAGATGAACGCGCCGAGGACGATTTGCGGCGGAATCGCGGCGATTACCACCAGCACGCGCTTGCCAGGCGACAGACGCGCCGGCGGCGCCGGGCGCGGATCGAGTACCAGCCACCAGAACAGCAGGCCGTCGATCGCCATGCTCCAGTTCATCACGCGATAGACGCGCCAGTCGAGCATCGCGACGAAATGGATCGGCGATAACAGCCAGAAATAAATCAGCCCGACGAACAACGTGACCGCGACGACGGGATGCATCACCACGTCGAGCACCTTGCGGACTACGGGCGTTTGCAGCGTGGGCCGCACGAAGCGCTGTCGCCAGCTGAATGGAAGCCCCGCGCGCAACGCCACGCCCGGATACGACAGCGCAATGAAGAACGGCCCGAGATGATGCAGCACCAGATGCTGCAAGCGATGCATGAAGAACTCATGCTCGAAGAAATAATCGAGCCGCGTGTGCAGCACGACGTATAACGCCACCAGCCCGAACCAGAAGGAAACGCGTCGCGCGAGCGACAGCTTCGCCTTGCGCGCGCCGCGCACGAACAGGATCGCCGGCACCAGCAGCGCGATCACGACGGCCGGCGAGAACTCCCAAGGGTCGAGCCAGTAGAGCAGATTCATCGTGGTGTGTCGAATGCTACTTGGTCTTGGCCGGCGACTTGACGGCGAACGGCGTATCGAGCGTTTCGCCGTCGGAGAACTTCAGCGTCAGATGCACGGTGTCACCCGGCGCGATCTTGTGCTTCGCGTCTTCGAGCATCACGTGATAACCGCCCGGCGCGATCGCGACCTGACCGTGTGCGGGTACCGTCAGTTTGTCGACCATCACCATCTTCTGCGACGAACCGTTCGACACGGTTTGATGCAGCATTGCGTCGCCATAGTCGTTGCTCGAAATATCGACGAGGTCGACCGGCTTGTCGCTCGCGTTCACGAGTGTCGCGTAGCCGGCGGCGGGCAGGTTGTTCGGCAGCCAGCGGACCCACGCGTCCTTGACGCCGATCGCATTGGCGCCGGCGGCTTGCGCGGTGGCGGTGAAACCGGACGAGAGGGCGAGGGCGCAACCCATTGCAGCAAGCGTTTTGATCTTGATCGACATGAATTGACTCAGGAATAGACTCAGGAAAGGTCAGGAACGGTCATCGATGATACGGCGCAGGTCTTGCGCGATCGTATCGGGTGTGTCGTGATCGGTGGCCAGCAGGCGCGCGTGCCCCTGGCTATCGAACACGTAGACGGCGGAACTGTGAGTGACTTCATAGTTGCCGTTGGGATCGCGTTTCTCCATCTGATAGGCGACGCGATAACGTTTGGCGAGCGACTCGATCTGCCGGACGGTGCCGGTGAGTCCCTCGGCGTGTTGCGGATCGAACGCGCCGACATAATCGCGCAGCGCTTGCGGCGTGTCGCGCGCTGGATCGACGGTGATGAACAGGATGCGGACCTTCTGCGCGTCGGGTCCGAGCTTGTCGAGCACCTGCATCAGCCGCCCCATCGTCTCGGGACACACGTCGGGACAATGGGTGTAGCCGAAGTAGACGAGCGACGTGCGGCCCTTGAACGAGTCGCCGTTGACCGGGCGGCCGTCGTCGCCGGTCAGTGTGAACTCGAGGTCCGGCAGATGGCCGGTCACATTGGTCAATTGCCACGGCTCGGCACGCTGCGTACAACCGGCGAGGGCGGCGAGGGCGGCGAGCACGCCGATCATCGCGGTCAGCGAGAACCGCCGCGCGGACCGCGACCGGCGCGGTGCGGCGAGATTCGGCTGCGGGTGTCGGGATGGGATGATCGGGAACAAAGGACGGCTCAATGACTCGATTGAAGAGCGGCGCGTGGACGCTGCCGATGATCGACGCGGCGTCTGCTTCGCGCGACGCGTACTACTCACGGGCGGACCTCGCCAGGCGCGGACCGCTCGATAGTGTGCAAATATGGGCGTGATGACATCGTCGGCTGGCTGCGACTGTAGCGCAAAATCGCCAACGACGTTGCGCAGCGCCCGCGGTGCGGCGTTTGCGAGGCAATTTGACGCACGCGGCCCAAAGCTGTCTGAAGCGGATCGTTCTCTTTTTGAACGCAATCGTTGCCGGTCCAGGCGCGCGTCACCCGGCGGGGCTTGAGTCCCGGCTTACTTTCTCGAAAAATTGACCGATGCGCGGTAAGATGCGCACACTTTTCCGGCCGCAGAAGGCTGAAAGGCGAACCCAGGCGATGCAAGCACTTCCGGCTGTTCTGTCTCCGAGCGAGACGGCATTTTTCTTCGACTTCGACGGCACACTCGTCGAAATCGCGCCCACGCCGGACGGCGTGCTGGTGCAACCGCGCGTGATCGAGCTGTTGACCGAGCTGCGCACTTTGACCAATGGCGCGGTCGCGGTCGTGTCGGGCCGCGGCATCGACAGCATTGACGGTTTCCTCAGCCTGCCCGATTTGCCGATCGCCGGCTTGCACGGCGCCGAACGGCGCGATGCGAATGGCGACACGCAGCGCATCGGTTTCCACGACGAGCGGCTGCTGCGCATGGAACAGGTGCTCGCGCAGGTCGTCAATGAACACCCCGGCATGCTGCTCGAAATCAAGGGCGCGGCGCTCGCGCTGCACTATCGGAACGCGCCGGACCGCGAAACGGTAGCACGCGAGGCGACCGGGCGGCTGGTGGCCGATTATCCGGGTGCATACGTGCTGCAGCCCGGCAAGATGGTCTATGAGATCAAGCCGAAAGACGTCGACAAGGGCCGCGCGATGCGCGCGTTCCTCGACGAGCCGCCTTTCGTCGGCCGCAAGCCGGTGTTTGCCGGCGACGACCTGACCGACGAGAAGGGCTTCGCCGTGGTCAACGAGCGCGGCGGCCTGTCGATCAAGGTCGGCGCGGGCGAGACGATGGCACATACGCGCCTCGAATCGGTCACGGCGCTGCTCGACTGGCTGGAATCGATCGTCGCGGCGGCGCGCGCAGCATGATGCCGACGCCGCATTGCTCGACGCAAACAACGTACTGGACCGGGAATCGCGCTTCATGAGTCGACTGATCATCGTATCGAACCGGGTTGCGCCAATCTCGGAGGGCGGTCCGGCGGCGGGCGGTCTGGCGGTCGGCGTATACGACGCGCTGAAGGAAACCGGCGGCATGTGGTTCGGCTGGAGCGGCGACGTGCTCAGCTCGGGCCAGCCGCAAATCAAGGTCGAAGAGCGTGGCCCGGTGACCTTCGCGACCGTCGCGCTGATGCGCCGCGACTACGACCAATACTATCGCGGCTTCTCCAACGCCACGCTGTGGCCCGCGTTTCACTATCGCGCCGATCTGCTGCACTACGACCGGCACGACTTCGGCGGCTACTGTCGCGTGAATGCGTGGCTCGCGCAGCAGCTCGTGCCGCTTCTGCGCGAAGACGACGTGATCTGGGTCCACGACTATCATCTGATTCCGTTTGCGCAGGCGCTGCGCGAAGCGGGCGTGACCAACCGCATCGGCTTCTTCCTGCATATTCCGTTTCCCGCCTCGCAAGTGCTGCTGGCCGTGCCGCCGCATCGCGAGCTGGTCGAAGCGCTGTGTTCGTTCGATCTGCTCGGCTTCCAGACCGCGCCGGATCTGCGCGCGTTCTGTGACTACATCGTCAACGAAGCGAACGGTACGATCGATGTGTCGGCCAGCGGCCCGCTGACCGTCCATGCGTTCGGCCGCACGCTGCGCGCGGCGGCGTATCCGATCGGCGTCTATCCGGACGAGATCGCGGAGCTCGCGAAAGCGGGCGAGCGTGGCAAGCCGGTGCGCACGATGAAGGCGACGCTGCATTCGCGCAAGCTCATCATGAGCGTGGACCGACTCGATTATTCGAAGGGACTGGTCGAACGTTTCCGCGCATTCGAGCGTCTGCTCGAGCATGCGACCGCGCAGCGCAACAAGGTGTCGTTCCTGCAGATCGCGCCGCCGACGCGCGCCGACATGCACGCATATCAGGACATCCGCCTGCAGCTCGAAGGGGAATCGGGGCGGATCAACGGACGCTTCGCCGAACTGGACTGGACGCCGATCCTCTACATTCACAAGCAATACGAGCGTTCGGTGCTGGCCGCGCTATTCCGCACCGCGCACGTCGGCTATGTGACGCCGCTGCGCGATGGGATGAATCTCGTCGCCAAGGAGTATGTGTCGGCGCAGGACCCGGAGAACCCAGGCGTGCTGGTGCTGTCGCGCTTTGCCGGCGCGGCCCAGGAACTGGAGGGTGCGCTGATCGTCAATCCGGTCGACATCGACGGCATGGCCGAGGCGCTCGCAACAGCGCTCGAGATGCCATTAGCGGAGCGCCAGGCGCGTTATCGCGACATGATGGTGCAGTTGCGCGAGAACAATGTGTCGGTGTGGCGGGACAACTTCATGCGCGATTTGCAGAGCGTCGAGGGTGCGAAGACGAAGGGCGCCCGAATCGGCAAGGCGCGTGCTGCCTCGGGCAAGCGCGCCGTGCGCGAGAGCCTGGCCGGCTAGAGTCTGGCTAGCGCGCTTTGGCTGCTCGTTGCTGCGCTTTGCTGCTCTTCGCCGCTGTTTGCTGCTGTTTGCCGCGGCTCAATCGGACACGGAAAAAGCCGCTTTGCAAGCGGCTTCAGACTGCTGACGAAC
>NZ_CYGX02000162.1 GCF_900019265.1 Paraburkholderia ribeironis | reverse complement strand
ACTCAACAACCCAGTCGTACTGCCAGCAACGCTTGCGCGTCACGGCAATCGCCTGTTTCGCCGACTTGCCCGGCCGGTACCCATAAGAATCAGGGTGAAACACCAGTTCAAGTGTCGGCTCGATCATGAGTTTGATGACGGTTTGAGCAATTCGATCAGACACGGTGGGGATGCCCAGTTTTCTCGTGCCACCCCTGGCCTTCGGAATTTCAACCTGCTTCACCGGTGGCGGGAAATACGACCCCGACGACATCCGGTTCCACAGCTTGTACAGATTTCCCGAAAGATTCTGCTCGAACATGGCGATAGTTTCATCATCCACTGCCGGCAGTGCCCCGGTTGGCCCTCACCAACTGGAAAGCCTCCCATACCGTGCGCTTTGCAATGCTGTACGGTTTCGTTGATGTCATGTCACTCATCCCCGCAGTGCAGGTTGGCGACGTTCGTCAACAGGATAACGCTACCCCTTCGCTCCACCTTCACTACAAAGGCTTCAACACTACTACGGGCAGCTCCGTCCCCCGTTCCGGCATCG
>NZ_CYGX02000152.1:872-1067 GCF_900019265.1 Paraburkholderia ribeironis | reverse complement strand
AGGCATCTTGTACGTTGGTCAATCGGGCAACTCTGTCAGCGTGGTGGGTATAGGCCGCCTTTGCATCCAACTGGTTGCGGGTTTCGATCGTGATTATCTGCAGCACGGCTGAGAGAGCATATGAGACTGGATGAATGGTGGCCACTCGACGTGCGATGCGAAGATGTGCCTGGTTTCGCGAAGGTTCGTTCATGG
>NZ_CYGX02000152.1:698-862 GCF_900019265.1 Paraburkholderia ribeironis | reverse complement strand
GTGGGTTTAGTTGCGACAGTAGTGTCGCAGATTGATCAGCGTGTAGGCGAGCGTCCTGAACGCATAGTGCAACTGACTAATCCGCTCAAAGCGAAGCAGCAGACGTCGAAACTTGTCTTCCCAGGCGAAGACGCGCTCGATGGTGCGAAGGCGCTCCTCGAAGA
>NZ_CYGX02000152.1:0-688 GCF_900019265.1 Paraburkholderia ribeironis | reverse complement strand
TCGAAGAGCAGCTTGCGACCGCGCTTGACCGTTTTACGTCCACGCGGGTTTTCTGGAATATTGGGGCGCATGTTCCGGTTGAAGATAAACTTGCGATTGGCCCGGCAGTCGTAGACACCGTCCAGGCTCACCGTTGAGCCTCGTAGGTCCATGCCGATGGCGCGCGCCATCTCACTGAATTTGGGCAAGGCGTCGCGCAGCAGGGGCGATTCGTTCCGGTTCCCCGCCGCGGCAATGAATGGCGCGATAACGTTGCCGTCGCGATCGCAGAAGGCCACGACCTTGTCGCCTTTGAGGTGCTTGTGTCCGCTGTATCCCAGGTTGTCGCCGCCTTTCTTTGCCGCAGTGGTGGTGCCGTCGCCGTGAATGACCGTGAGGTCAAGCCGTCCGTCCCGATGGGGCCTGCGCACTGAGCCGGCGAAAATCCGATTGATGCAGCCTTTGCCTGCCAGCGCCGCAGTGCCCGATAGATGCGCGCGTAATGAATTTCGGGGCGGCCTTTGGCGTTCATCCTGATCGGCAGGGCTTTCCACTGACAGCCCGTGTAAAGCAGCTGCAGGACGTAATTAAAGATCGTGTGCAACGCCAGCGTTGGAGCCGGTCCACGTCGCGGCCCCGGCTTAGGGCTAAGCTAAACAAGCCACTAAATTGACGACGCGTCAGCGATTTGAACGTCGCCAAGTCATGA
>NZ_CYGX02000156.1 GCF_900019265.1 Paraburkholderia ribeironis | reverse complement strand
GCCGTTTATGCCGTCGTAGCGTTTTGTACTTGCACCGGGCCCAGCGTGCGAGCTTGCGGTCCAGATACCGACCGAGCCCCTGCATGGCCGTCCGATAGAAAGCCCCGTAATAGTTCCACCAACCACGTATCGTGGGATTGCATTGATCGGCCAGTTCGACCAGTGACCTGAACGTCTGACGAGGTAGCCGCCACCCCCGCACTGTCTGTCTCATCCGTTTCAGGGCATCACGACTCACGCCGGGCAGAAAGCTCGTTGAGAGCTGTCCAGACCTGGTCATCACCCTTCGCGGACGAAACAGGAAACCCAGAAATGTGAAGGTCACATTCGGGTAGGCTTGAGTACGGCTTCGGTCCCTGCAATACACGATGCCTGACTTTTCCGGATGCATCTCCAACCCGCATTCCGCCAGCCGCGAGGCAATGGCATGCATGACCTCCTGCGCCTGCGCCTGCGCCTCACTGCGGCAGTGGACCACCGCATCATCGGCATAACGCGCAAAGGGACATTGCGGGAAGTGTCGCTGCATCCATGTGTCAAGCGCATAGTGCATGAACAGATTCATCAGCATCGGGCTGACCACTCCACCCTGGGGTGTACCGCGCACCCGCGGCAATCTCGCTCCGTCTGCAGTCTCAAACGGCGCAGTCAGCCACCGCTCGATATACAGCAGGATCCAGTCCGCCTTGATGTGCCTGCGCACCGCCTTGAGCAGGAGGCCATGATCAATCTGATCGAATGCCGCCTTGATGTCAAACTCAACAACCCAGTCGTATTTCCAGCAGCGCT
>NZ_CYGX02000157.1:249-481 GCF_900019265.1 Paraburkholderia ribeironis | reverse complement strand
AACTGGCCGATCAATGCAATCCCACGATACGTGGTTGGTGGAACTATTACGGGGCTTTCTATCGGACGGCCATGCAGGGGCTCGGTCGGTATCTGGACCGCAAGCTCGCACGCTGGGCCCGGTGCAAGTACAAAACGCTACGACGGCATAAACGGCGTAGCGACGAGTGGTTGCACAAGATGAGGAAGGCGTACCCGCGACAGTTTGTGCACTGGCAGTTTCTGGGAGCAAA
>NZ_CYGX02000157.1:0-239 GCF_900019265.1 Paraburkholderia ribeironis | reverse complement strand
GGCGCGACAAGGCAGCCGCCAAACGGTTCTTCAGGCACGTGCTTCGATCTTGCCCCGTGCCGCGCAGGATCGTCACTGACCAGTTGCGTAGCTACCCGGCAGCCAAGGCCGAGATCCCCGAACTGGCGAACGTCAAACATGTGTTCGTCAAGGCTGCGGCACGGGTGAACAACCGGGCAGAGAATAGCCATCAGCCTACGCGTGAACGTGAGCGGCGCATGCGCGGATTTCGCGACCCG
>NZ_CYGX02000148.1 GCF_900019265.1 Paraburkholderia ribeironis | reverse complement strand
GAGCGGTTTAGTCCGTCGGCCATAATCTGCCGTTGGCGCCTGCCGGCAATTGGACATTTGGGCGACCGCTTCGCCTAAACAACGGACTCTCGACGACTGGCTTACGCACTCAGATCACATTAAGCCGACCACGCCTCGGATGGGATTTTCCATTTCGCTCGCAGCAGCGATGACGTTGAGCCGCGACGGGTGTTTATTGAGTCCAATGCGTTCTCAGGCTTCAACCGACGTTGATGATTGCCGTAATTTTGCAGGGAAACGGAATTAGCTGGACTAGAGCGCGGTTAGCTGGACTCGAAAGCACGGAATTGCTTGGACTGCCCGGATCGGCGGCGGTAGCCAGCACCACAGCGAACCGCTATGTTTGCTGCCACCCTACGAACGGTTGGCCTAGTTCTCCCTGGTTGATCCAGACGTTACCGTCCATACCTCTCACGGCAACGAAGAGGTACGTGCCTATGAGCGCTGCTGCGGGAGAAGCCACAGTCTGGCCGCCAATGTCGATCCACCCGGACTCGTCTCCCCCGAGCTTGCCCCACTTGTAGGCGGTTCGGCCGTCAGGGGTCGTGGCAAGGAAGACGAAGTGGTCACCGGAGGATGTAGCCCCGGGCGCGACATCCGTCTGAAAGTCATGACCTAACTTCCAGCCAATGAACGGCTGGCCTAGTTCTAGATAATTCCTTACAGGGTTGGGGGGGAAACGAGTCCCCAAGTAACTATAGTCGCTCCGACCGCCAATGGTAGCTGGACCCGTTGTCCGATCGCACCGAATAACCGATAGGTGCGCCCGGGGGCTGCTGCTGCGCACGTTGTCACGCTCAACGACAGATTTGGGCGATGGAGCAGCCAGCAACGCTTGGTAGCTACGTGCCGTTGTTGGCCGATCCCTGCCGAAGCGGACATCGCTGCTCGTTTAGGTTTATTCGATGCCTGCCTTGGGCCGCAGGAACGTGCATCCCTGTGCGCATATCGGCAGGCGTCGAATAAGCCCGATGGAGGAAACCGCGGAGTGCGGTCTTGGGGGCAAGCTGGCGCATCAAGCGCAGTCCCGGTTCGACCGCGAAGGGCTACGCTGCCCCGCGGACCTTTATGCAAAGGGTGATGACAAAAAACCAAGGTGTTCGTCACTTACTCCATGTTCAGCTTTTGCCACTGCAAGCCCCTTCATTTGTATATCGTGGCAAACAGCACGGAGGCCTTGAATCGTTTTGAATGTGCGGCAGCAAACAAAGGCCGATCCATATCCACAGTCGGCACCGATCATGCATCGTGAGGCAGGTCATTGAACGCCCGTGCCGCAGGCGAACGTCCGCCTGGCGAACAGATAACTGGTGTTCCCCAAGGCTTCTGAGTAAGCGGCTCGTGCCGGCCGTTATAGACGGTGGCTGAGGGTGACATCAAAGTGATGCCCATCATTTCCAATCTGATGGGCACCACTTTGACACAGTCTGCGGAGAAGAAGCCGGGTTCCCGAACGGGGCGCCC
>NZ_CYGX02000182.1 GCF_900019265.1 Paraburkholderia ribeironis | reverse complement strand
CCATACATGGTGCAAATAGGCGGTCTGTACGAGATTGTTGTTATCTAGAGGATACCTCATGAAGCAGACAGGACGGCCTCCCAGACTGCGGGCGCAGTGGTATCTTTGAGGCCGAGCTTCGCGAGGCCGAATTGGCCCTTGCGAATGCGATGTACCAACTCAATACCCGAGAGCGTGATCGCTGCGTTCCTGAACCGTTTGAAGCCGAGCATGACTTTCGTCCGGGACTTGATGTTGCGGTGGTCCTGCTCGACCAGATTATTGAGATATTTCGAGGATCGGATCTTCGTGTCCTCAGGCAGCAAGCCATCGGCCTTCATCTCGCGCACGGCGCGGTGCGAGGCCGCATAGCCGTCAAGCGTGATGCTCTTCGGTGGCTGGCCCTGATGTCTGATGGCCTTCCTGAAAAAGACTTTTGCCGCCTCCACGTCGCGCTTTGCACGGAGCATGAAGTCAACCGTCTGGCCCACCCGATCCACCGCCCGATAAAGATAGACCCACTTGCCGCGCAGCTTGAGATAAGTCTCGTCAACACGCCAGGACTGGCCGGTGGGCCTGCCGAAGCGATTCCACCGTTTGACGAACTCCGGCGCAAAGCGCCGCACCCAGCGCAGGATCGCCGTGTGGGCCAGCGACAGACCCCGTTCCGCCATCATTTCGACCAGATCGCGCAAGCTAAGCTTGTAGCGCAGGTACCAGCGAACACACAGAATGATCACATCGCGATCAAAGTGACGGCCTGCAAACAGTTCGTCCAGGCTCTTCAGCTTGCTCATCGTCGGTTCTCAATTCGTTCAGCCCGACACCTTAACCGATTCGCCCCCGCGCTATTTGCACCATGTATGG
>NZ_CYGX02000091.1 GCF_900019265.1 Paraburkholderia ribeironis | reverse complement strand
ACAAAGAGGGTTCTGTCGCAAAAGCCGAAGGACAAGACCAGGCTGTACGCGCTGCATGCGCCGGAAGTCGCCATCGTCGACTGCGGCTACAAGGGCGTCGCCATTGACGGCGTGAAGATCTATCACCCGGGCTTGCGGCGGGGCATCACACGCGGACTACGCGCGATGATCAGGCGGCGAAGTGCAATCGAGCCAGCCATAGGCCACATGAAGACAGACGGAAAACTCGATCGGAACTGGCTCAAAGGCGCGCTCGGCGATGCAATGCACGCGGTGTTGTGCGGCGCCGGCCACAACCTGAGGATGATCCTGAGGAAGCTGCGGCTTTTTTGTGGCTTCATTCTCGCTGCCTTGTCCAACCGCAGCGTTGCTGCGGTCCCATTGCCTTAACGCCGGTGGTCGGCAAAAGCGAATTGTTCAGGACGGACTAGTTATGGAAGCCTGCGCCGGCGCCCACTTCATGGCACGCAAACTTGCAACCTTCGGGCACCAGATCAAGCTCATCTCACCGCAGTTCGTCCGCCCATTCGTAAAATCAAACAAGAACGATTTTGTTGACGCCGAGGCAATCTGCGAAGCCGCCTCACGGCCGGCCATGCGATTTGTGACGCCAAAGACGGAATCGCAGCAGACGCTACGAATTCTTTTTGAAACTGCTTGTAAGTGCGTTAAGGTAAGTTTCTCTCCACCAGCGTAAGTCTTCGGTATTCACATTATCCATCAGCTTTTTATACCGCCATTGACGTTCTTCCAAGGGCATGCTCAAAGCGCGAGCGCATGCTTTGGCGATGGCACTTCGATCTTTGGGCGGCACCGAAAGTGAATGGTCGAGTTGGGAGGCTGCGCCGGCACCGGTTGATAGTACAAGAACACCCGGGTCATCTGGCTTTTGCGCGGCAATGTATTCCTTGGCCACGAGGTTCATGCCATCCGCCAAAGGGGTAACCACTCCCACGCGACTCATCCTATAAATTTCAGGCAGTGAATCGTGATCGACCGACTGGTTAAAGTACATCACGGGCTTCCAATTGGCAGTTCCAAACTGGCCATTTATCCTATCTACCAGTGCTCTTGTCTTATCGCTTAACCTGGCATAAGGAAGAATGCCTTGGCGTGTTGGAGCCGCGATTTGGACCAGGGTGATCTGATTTAGTAAATTCGGGTAAGTATCCAGCAATTCATGGAAAGCCTTTAGGCGCCTTGGTACTCCTTTGGTGTAATCCAGTCGATCGACGCCGACCATCACCATTCGCTGGTTTGACTCATTGCGGACTATGCCGACGATGGCGTCCAAAGTTTTGTTTGGCTCAACGGTATTAAGACTCTCGACATGAATGCCAATCGGAAAGGATTGAATGCGGACCTTTCTGCCAAGCGCTTCCAGGTTACGGTCGTCGAGTCGGTGACCAATGCCTTCGGTTTCTACGTATCGCTGAAGGTTCTCCACGTCCTTGGGGCATTGCATTCCGACGAGATCATAGGACATCAGAGACTCAATCAATTTCCGATGTTGGGGAATGTGCTTGATAACCTCTGGCGAAGGAAAAGGAATATGACTAAAGAAGCCAATGTTTTGTTTGCACCCAAGTGACCGCAATTCTTGTGCCAGTGGAATGAGATGATAGTCGTGAATCCATAGGATGTCATCTTCTCTGATTGTACGGGCCAGCTCCGAAGCGAATATCTTATTGACACTTTCATAGTCTTTGAAATTATCTTCGTCAAATTCTGCCAATTTAACCTTATCGTGAAAAACCGGCCAAAGCGCAGAGTTCGCAAATCCTGCGTAGTAACCGTCGTGATGTTTCTTGCTTAGATCGAATTGAACCAGCGTCGTCCGCCCGAAAGATTCGGTTTGAACTCTGGCCATGTCCTGTCGGTCGGTTGTTTTACCGGACCAGCCGAACCACAGCCCTTCGCTTTCGCGCATCATGTCACCGAGCGCAACTGCTAGCCCACCTGCGGCAGGCCTGCCCGGGTCGATAACGCGATTCGATGCCACTACCAGTCGATGGTCTAAATGCGGCAATTCAGGCGTACCGGTCTTCGACCGGCGAAACTCGTTGAGATTTTTATCTAAGGTTCCGCGCCGCAGCGCTGCTGGAATCTCATTCAGTTGTGGAGAGCTCCTTGGAGGACTAGTTGGCCGATGCAGTATCTCGTTTTGCTCGGCTGTCACCGAGACGGATACAGAGTAGTCGTTGATAGACGCGGAATTCGATGCGATCGTGTTTTCCATGAGAGTCATTTCCCTTAGGTTATTGCGGTTGTGTCGCGGTATGATCGTGGTGAGTAAGTGGACAGGTAACGCCGACCCCTGAGCATCTTGGTGTCACAGCCGGATTCAGCCCTTTTCGTTATCGCTTGGCGCGGCGCGAGCAGCCCCTTGGATGGTGTTGGCCACTTTGGGGCGAGCGTGCGTGAAAACGTATTGATCGCCTACGTTGAATCAGCGCATTGAAATTGGGCTGCTCGTGACGCGACTCGTTGAAGGCGACGACCATAAGCGAGTCGTACAACTCACCGAATGCGTATTCTCGGACGCGCGGTGCTCAGCCATCGCGCCGACACGAAGCATGTAGCGCGATCGCGAAGCATCCGCTCACTGGTTGCCCGCATGCATACCGCATCGTTCTAGCGGCGCCCGCCTCGGGCATGTTTCTGCACACGGGTTTCGCGCGTTCACACCCCGCATGGTATCCGCTCGCCCAAGTCTATGCGTTTCCCCATAGTCTGTCTGCGTTGAAGTTGGCCCGACTGGCGACCTCATTAGAGAATGAAAGGGACTTCCCCGGGCTGTGTCGCAATAAGCCACATTCCGTTCGGCATCTCTCATGAAACTGATGCCTTGCTATATTCTTACCGCCGTAAAACTCTTCGGCGGCTTTCTTGCAGACTTCCTCGTAGAAGCGGTCAGCATCTTCGACCGTGTAGCCCGCACCTGCAAAGCATCCTCTTGCTATCTCGTGAAGCGTGTGCCTGCTTCCGCTAGCGTCATCGTACACAGCATTGATGCACCCGATGAGTACCACTACGTCCTCTTTGGACAAGCGATCTTCGCCGCTCATCAATCTGGCATGGTTAATACAGGCGACGGCGTTGGCACTGGTAAATGAATCGCCAAATCCTGAACAGTCCTCGAACCCGTTGCCTTGCTCGTTCAGCTTGAAATGAGCGATTGCTAGATTCTCCATGTTCTTCGATGCCACCATCGGCTTGAGGTCTTCAAGTGCCTCGGGATCGTCTCTCAAGCGAAACTTTTTAATACAGACTTCGAGCTTGTGCAACCGCGGTCCCATGACCCCGGTATTTCGCTTGAAGATGCTTTTCGATGGATCTTCGAACATCAGGCTCTCATCGATCTTGTAGGTTTCGTCGGGCGACAGAAAACCATGCTGTGCCAGCGTTTTCATGACGACATTCTCGGCATGCCCCCAATGCTCGTCGAGAGCATAGATCTGCCTGAAGTTCAAGATGGCCCGACCGGCAGCGAACTGCGCATCTTCTGTAAGCTTGTCGTTCGTTTCCAGCAAGGCCTCGAACGACTCCATACACTGCCGCGGCGTCAAGCCTTTCGACTCGGAAACGTTTTCGAAGTCTTTGTACCCCTTGAGCAGGAACGGTCTGGTGATCGAACGCGAGGTGTAGCCCCGAGCCCCGGTCTCTTCATTTGCGACGCCTGTCAGCGCATACTTGTTCTTCTTGTCGTACAGGCCGCTCTTCGTTAAATCAAAATTCTTCGGTAGGTGAGGCGGATTGTATTTGGCAACGTGGTCAGCTTTCACGGGGTGGCCCTTGAAGCACGCGAGGCTTTTCACCAGCGACTGGCGGCCCTTCTCCGTGTTTACTAGATGCATGACATGCACTTTGGTGGCCGCCCGATAGTCTGTCATGGTCACGAATTGGTTGTCGCCGCAGGTGCGGATGGGATTGATGGACCGATTGTTCAGCCCCTGCTCTTCTGGCTTGCTGCTGTGATAGCGCTGGAAGTAGTCTTTTGCGGTTTCGTTGGCTGCATTGAGCCTGTTGTTGCTGGTAAAGCCGCCTTTCCCGTCGTGCAAAGACGTAGTGGAAAGGAAAAAATTATTGGCAGTCTTATCGTAGAGATAGACGGCTCCCGCGAAACCGAAAGCGTACCTCATCGCGCGGCAGGGAAAGCTTGACGTATCGTTTCGTTTGCCTTCTGAAGTCCCGGCTTGAGCTCTCAGCAGGTGAGCTGTTCGGGGAGGACTGGACGTTGTGATCGGTGTATTGCCTTCCCGAAATGCCGCCGTCACACTCGATGACTGTGCAGCGACAGTGGCTGCACTTTGCGTCAGTTGCAAAACCTGATCAATATGCCCACTTCTCACTTTCATTTTCTTTCCCGTTCGGAGTCGCCCTTATTAAAGCGAACACGCCACGGCCACTTGTGCGCGAATGAATTCGCGCGGTAACTGCATTTTCAACAGCCGTTGGTGGTTCAGCACGGCGAGCCCCGTTGTCTCTTCGCAGACGATTCATGATAGCCGTAGGTGGGTCGTTGTTCAATGATGGCCCGGGCGTCAACCAGCAAATCGGCATCCTCGGTCATACGGTAGGCCTGTCGAGGACAACAACCGATTCTTTGCTGGCGCGTTATAGCGTCATCACGCTGAAGGGGGACTCGGTTGATGGCCAAGATGGACGACGCTACGCGCAAGCGGGTGCGTGCCGGTCGCTTGATGTTGGCGGGCAAAACACCCGCCGAAGCAGCCAAGGCGGTCGGGGTGGCGCGGCAAACCGCATACACGTGGAAAGCCCGACTCGACGAATGTGGCATCGACGCACTTCGCGTTATGGCCACGGGACGGCCGGCGCAATTCGATGCGGCCCAAGTCGAAGGTTTGCGCGTAGCGCTGCTGCAGAGCCCGCTGACACACAGATTCGGTACCGAATTGTGGACGCTCAAGGGCGTACGGATACTCATCGAGCGGCTGTATGGCGTTACCTGCAGCGAGGTACACGTCTGGCGGTTGCTGGGCGCCTTGGGATTCAGCTCGCAAAAGCCGGAGCGCCGAGCCATCGAGCGCAACGAGCAGGCGGTGCTGACCTGGAAGCGCAAGACCTGGCCCGCGCTCAAAAAAAGTGTGCCGCCCAAGGACGACTGATCGTCTTCATCGACGAATCGGGCCTTTCGGAGCGTCCCACGCGGGTGCGTACCTGGGCGCCCAAGGGATGCACGCCGATCATTCAGTATCACTTCAACTGGAAGCACGTTTCGGTTGTCGCGGGCCTCACCCGTACCAACTTCCTGTTCCGCTTGCACGACGGCGCGATCAAAAGCGCGCAAATCGTCGAATTCCTTACAGCGCTGCGCGCGCAACTCAAGCGAAAGCTGATGATCGTGTGGGACGGCGCAGCGCAGCACAAGAGCCGCGTCGTGCGTGAGTACCTCGACAGCACGGATGGCGCCGTACAGATGGCGCTGCTGCCCGGCTACGCCCCGGACCTCAATCCAGTCGAATACCTCTGTGGGCCTGGCTCAAGCGACACGCCTTGGCTAATTTCTGCCCCAACAACCTAGCCGAACTGAAGCACGCCGCTCGACGCAAGCTCAAGAGCGGCCAGAAGCGCAAATCGATCATCGCCGCTTGCTGGAAGCAAGCCGAGCTTTGGTAATGTTATCAATTACGTAACTCTCAATAAGTTGCTTTGACCGAACGACCGAAGCCAAGGGCGGCCTCACGTCCGTACGGCTCTGACTTGATCTTGATCCAGTCGCGCGACCGCCCGCGTTGATAAGTAGATCGCAAACGTTTCGCAACCATGCCCTCGAAGTCGTAGGCCTGCACCTGCGAGAAAACCCAGTCCCCGGCTGCGTGAATGCCGGCCACGTACACAAGGCGAGCGGTGTTGTCAAAGCTGTCTCGCAGGATGTCTTTTCGCTTCACGAGGGGTAGGGTGCGCAAATCGTGATGACCCTCGGCGAGCATGTCGAATATGTAGAGGCGGGCAGGGTGCGCTGCGACGGCGGATTTTGCCCGGGAGGGCAGGGAAGTGGCATTCGCGGCGTCCAAAAACAAGAGAAGGGCAGGGTTATCCATGGGGCCGCCGCCCGCTTCTTCGGTAGCGAGAGGCGAACGGCCCTGTGGATAACCCGTATCGAAGGCGATGCCGTTGACGTTGTGCCCAAAGAGCGTTGATGAGCGCCTCGGTCCGCTATACCGGCTCGCGTTTGCGTTGCAGGGGAGGTCGGGAAGAAAGACTTGGAGATGCTCGGATTCGGATCTTGAGGTCGGGCTGTCTCGGAGAGTGGACGTTGAGATAAGTCAAACGTTGGTCATCAAAATAGCAGGTCATGGGCAAAGAAATCGGAGGGTGTGGGATGCTGTTAAGGGGAGCGACGGGTCGCGAAAGTTGGGTGTAGGCGCGACGTCGTTTGTGAGCCGCGTTGCCGACGACCTGACGTCGCAGCCGCTGGGACAGCTTGCTAACGGACGGGCGACAAAGCGATGGGAACCAATGCACAAGATGATCGAAACGGAGCGCGACGGCGTGGAATGCGGAAAGTGCGGGCGGTTCGACATTACCTCGACGTGGTGGTTGGATGACACAATTGCGGAGGTCGTGATCACCGTGTTGCAAGAATGGGATCCTCCACGCCGGAGCTACGGTCCGCAGTTTGAAGCCAGAATGGGGCAGTGGCGTCCTGAACTGGTTTTGCCACGTTGGCGATGCGCGATCCTGCTGAGATTGCGACGCGCTACAAAGAGACCAGTATGCTTATGACTGGATACGTGCGGGTCTCGATGCGTAACCAGGATCTTGGCGATCAGGAAGCGCAGTTGCGTGCGGCCGGATGCGACCGGATCTTTGCGGAGACGGTCACTGGCTCCCGGTGTGCCCGTCCGCAACTCGACGGGATGCTCGATCACTTGCGAGCCGGCGAGCTGATCGTTGTGACGCGGCTTGACCGGCTGGCGCGCAGCGTTCGTGACCTTCTTGTCATTGTCGAGCGCATTGGTGACGCCGGCGCGGGCCTGCGCAGCCTCGCCGAGCCGTGGGCGGATACCACGACGTCCGCAGGCGTTACGGTGCTAACGATTCTCGCTGGCATCGCCGAGTTTGAACGCATCCTGATTGTTGAACGCACGAGCACGGGGCGCGCGGAGGCAATGGAACGTGGCACGAAGTTCGGCCGCAAACCGGTGCTCAGTGCGGTGCAACTGGAACAGATGTACCGACTCGTCGACGACGGCAATACGAGTATGCAGGGAATCGCGGCGTTGTTTGGCATTCACCGGTCCACCCTGTTTCGCATGCTTTCGCGACGTGCTCAAAAGGCAAGCTGATCGTCGACACTTTCCGCTAACCGAACCCTCGTTCAGAACGGTGCATGCGCAAAATGAATCTGGTAAAGCCGAGCGGGAAGAACTGCTGTCGATGCAGCGCAGCCGAACGACGGCCGTTGGCTAGATGAGGCGAGACTCGACTATGAAGCGCATGTGCGTCGAGGCGTTGTATCGCGGGCCAAACGCGAGCCGCAAACATGCGGCCCCCAGGATCTGGCCATAGCTGCTGCGCAACCGGAAGATCGATCGCAGCAACTGCTCGAAGAAGCAATCGTGAAATACGGCCAGCCGGAAATCGTGAACACCGATCAGGGCAGCCAGTTCACCAGCGACGCGCTCACGGGGGCGGTACCCGGTAAAGGCATCCAGCTGTCTTTAGTCGGCCTTGAACAATCCGCGAAAGCTTATGCGGTAAGGCTCCGAGGCCGAAATGGCATTGTGGGATTTGCAGAGACCTGGCATATTGATGCCTAAATCCTGCAAATCCTGACGAGGTGCGGATGGGTCCGAAGAAGCTTGTGACAGAGGGAGATTTCTTCCGGCAGCCACTGCGCGAGCAGTTCAATCTGAAACATCCGCTGGTGCGGCTGGCTGACCTGATCAACTGGGATCGGCTGGGCATGCCGATGAGCGAGAACTTTGTGTCGCGCAAGGGACGGCCGGCAACATCACCCAGGCTAATCGCCGGTCTGCTGTATCTGCTGCACGCATTCGACCTGTCCGACGAAGAAGTCGTCTGGCAATGGGCGGAAAATCCTTATTGGCAGGTGTTCACCGGCGAGACGTATTTGCAGACCGAGCCGCCGATCGATCCGTCGAGCCTGACGCGCTGGCGCAAGCGGCGTCTCCGCCGCGACACGCAAGGTACGCAACACAACACGCAGCGTGGCTGCGTCGGGCGTGCCCTCGATACGTATGCGTGCGACGCCGACGCTGATCTCAATCACTCCCGCGACGACCGGCTCGGCTTTGCTCTGTGACTGAACGGACAATGCAGCCGCGTTCTCAATGGTGCGTTCGTCGTGCACTACTGCTACCGGCAGCAAGCTCTACGCCCTGCATGCGCCGGAGGTAGAGTGCCTGGCCAAGGGCAAGGCGCGCACGCTCTACGAGTTCGGCGTGAAGGTATCGATCACGACGACGCACAGGGAAGACCTGGTAGTTGGCATGCGCTCGATGCCCGGCAATCCATACGATGGCCACACACTTGCAGAAGCGCTGGAACAGGCGGCGATCCTGAGCGACGTCACGCCAGAAATCGCAGTCGTGGATCGTGGATACAAGGGCGTAGACATCGAGGGTGTGAAGATCTACCACCCGGGGCTGAGGCGAGGCATCACGCGGGGATTACGGGCGATGATCTGACGGCGCAGTGCGATTGAGCCAGTCATCGGCCACATGAAGACAGATGGCAAACTCGATCGGAACTGGCTGAAGGGAGCGCTCGGTGACGCGATGCACGCGGTGTTATGCGGCGCCGGTCACAACCTGCGGATGATCCTCAGGAAGCTGAAGGTTTTTTACGCCCTCATTCTTGCTCCTCTCGTGCGAATCATGCCCGGCGCATGACGCCACCGCCGGGCAAAACGCATTATTCAGGGGCGACTCTTTAGCTGTCAATGGATGGCAAGGGAGTGTGAAGTACGAAGATGTGTATCTGAAGGCCTATGAATCGGTCGGTTAAGCACGCCAGTCGATTGCTGCTTACATGGCGTGGTACAGTCAGCAACGGCCACATTTCAGCCTGGCAGACTTGGCGCCGGATGAAGCTTACTTCTCGATGCTGCCTGCGATTGAAACGGCAGCGTAACGACCGGCGCTTTCCACTTTAAATCGCGGAACCACTGTCCAAACAGACGGGGCCACCTCTCTCCGGACAGGTTCCGTTTCTTGCGACTGAACGATGCTGTCCTGGAAATGCCGTGCACAGCGCCCCGAACAATGACCGATCGTCATGGCAGATAGGGGCTTCTTAACAAGCCTCCCGTCAACCACTTCGTGGTCGTGCGGGCACCCATAATGGCCTAGGTGCATGCCGCCGATCGCGAATTCGAGGCCGTATCGAGGGATCGTACGAACCCATAAGCGAGGAAGCCCAATCATCTCGAAGGCGCGGCGCAGTTGCGCGATAAGCTGGTAATAGCTCGCGTTGCTCACGATAACACCTTGGTCGCCCCATATACGCTTCATAAGAACTTCCTTGGTTCGCGGCCCTTCCAACAGCAGTTCGAGCAAACGAGCCTGATTACGCGAAAGGAACGTTCGGGCGCCGCTCGATATGTTACCCAACGTCCGAGTGTCGAGGCTGAAAGTCATTTTGCATTCGACAATATCTGAGGGCCGCTTGTCCGATGACATCATTCCTCCCTGGCTCTGCCGAAAAAACATTTCTCCAAAGATCTGCGGAGACCCGTAACCCTTCCTTATGCAGGCGCACTTTTTGACCGTCACCTGATCTTCGCGGATGCCACACAGTTCTAAAGCACCCGACAGCGTTTGAAATCAAGCCCAGTTTATCTCACGGGCCCCAGGTAAGCAAAACGCTCGATCGCATCGTGATGCGTTTTCTGAAAGCACTTCGCGAGCACTCACTCCCGCAAATTACTTCTTGACTGTTTCGATGGGGAGGTCGTGCTCCGAGGCTCTCCGATAACGCCTCCATAAGGTACCCAAAGCGCTTGAAAAAACGGCCTCAACAACGTGATCTATATCAAATCCGATGAATAAAAAAGTATGGAATCATTTGGCAGGGATCGCCTCGCATAGAGGTGGCGCCGTCGGCCGCGATGTCCAGCTCAAAGGCGCATTGCAAACAGCGTGTGTGAAAACACATCACTCGCCTAAGACTTGCTAACAAGACTAGTCTACGAACCGCGAACAGATAACTGCGCAAGCAAGTGTGAGCAACGCGACACGAGTATCGAGGGCGCTGTCATATTCCGAGGCGCAGGCTTAAGATAGCGTGATGAAGGACTCGAAATCTCCCTATTACGGACATCGCTTTCCAGCGGCGGTCATCAGTTGCGCGGTGCGCTGGTATTTCAGGTTTCAGCTCAGCCTGCGTGATATCGAAGAGCTGCTGTTCGAGCGCGGGGTTATCGTCAGCTACGAAACGGTCCGACGCTGGTGCGATAAATTTGGCGCGGGCTTTGCACGGCGGGTCAAAGCGGCTCGCCGCACATCCAGCACCACATGGCATCTCGACGAAGGTGCGTCACGAACACAGG
>NZ_CYGX02000200.1 GCF_900019265.1 Paraburkholderia ribeironis | reverse complement strand
AGTCTCGTGGGCTCGCTGATCGGCGGGATTGCCGAAACGCAGGAAATGCTGGACTTCTGCGGCAAGCACGGCATCACGTCGGACATCGAGATGATTCAGATGCAGCAGATCAATGAAGCATACGAGCGCATGTTGAAGAGCGATGTGAAGTACCGCTTCGTCATCGATCTCGACTCGCTGCGCAAGTAACGGGCAGCAGGACCCGGCAGGACCCGATTCGCGCTTCACCCCTTCCTCCCAGGCCGCGCAGGACGGCGGCCTGTCCCTGCTCCCCGCCTCGCTTCAGTCATTGCGTTTGCAGTAACGGCGCGCCTCCCCGATGGGACGAGGCATGCCGCGGTGTTTTCCGCTGGTTTGTTTTCGACAGGAGAGTTCCGTGATCGACCGTATCCAGGCGATGCGCACGTTCATGCGCATCGTCGATACTCATAGCTTCACCCGCGCTGCGGAGTCGCTGGAGATTCCGCGCGCGACTGCAACGACGATCGTTCAGAATCTGGAAGCCCTGCTCGGCACGTCGCTGCTC
>NZ_CYGX02000147.1:538-7997 GCF_900019265.1 Paraburkholderia ribeironis | reverse complement strand
GAAACGCGCAACCAGTTGCCGGAAAGAAAATCAGATCGATATTGTTTCTGGGAGTTCGACAACCAACGAACTTCTTCCGATCACGTGCTGCAACTGGCTCTGCGCAGTTCTGAAGGGGCGACTACGTAAACGTCCGAATCTTGACAGCACCCCATTCAGGCCACCAGCAGAACTGGTGGCCCGGAGCATCCTCTACGACGGGCGCCTTGAAGGCGCGGCGCCTGCAATCCACGCGACACGGCACGGAAAAGGTTTCGCAACTGCGTTCAGGCGGCGCTTTCATACGGGTCCAGTACTGATCGCAACGCCCGGCAGTTCATCACCATTGCGATTACGCCGCGAACACCACTGCCAACACGTTCGGCCGATCTTGTTCCGCGGGAATCGACGATTCACTTGCGTCTGGCACCAGCCTTCCAAAGCACGTCCTCATACTGCGCGAGCGCGAGCTTGAACGGCTCGAGCTTTGCAACGAGATCCTGCAGCTTCCCGTCGTTGCCCCTTTGTAGAACTTCATGAGCTGCTTTTTGGAGTTCGTCCATCGTTTGGCTCAGGCGCGGCGCCCAGGATGACTGGCTGCGCGCGGAAATCGCCGTGCGCGCCTTTGTGAGCATGGTCAACTGGGTCTCAAAGTACCGCCCCATATACTTCCAGCCAGCCGTATCCAGCCTCTCTGCCCGCGCTTCAATTGTTTGTGCGGAATTCCGGAGGCCAGCATAGGCCTCTTCGGCTCCACGCAGTGCGTCGTACTTGGCACTGGTGACGGGCCCTCGCTTCGAGGTCTTCAATGCGGGGTTGTGCCTTCCCGCATGTCCGAGTTCGTTGTCAGCGGCGCGCGCCAGTTGCCCGTTCATCGTCACGTGCCGGGGCCGATACGGCGCGCCGCGAATTTCGAACAGGATGAGACCATTGCGCTCGTCGACCCCCATCGCGCCCATCCCGTAGTCGGTAGACAGGTCTCCACTATGCAACGGATACCCGACCGGCGGCGACAGCAAGTCCTTCTGCAAGGGTCCCTCCTGCCGCCCCTCTATGATCGACGTCAACCAATCCTTGATGGTCGGACCAGCTTGCCGGTGGTTAGGGTTTCGGTCGGCCAGATTATAGGGCTTTGCGAACACCAACTGATCCGGGTCGCTCATGTGCAGCGCTTCCATCATCATCGGAACCCGCGTGGGCGAGTCCTTCAATGGCACAAGGAGGGTGCGCAAGGCCTCCTGCTCGTGAGGCGATAGCAGTTTGGAGAACGCAGCACAAAAGTCGCTGCGCGCCATCATGCGAAAGAAGATATGTACCGTGCCGTCCGCAGGGAGCTTCGCTTGTGCGCGCGTGAGGTACATGCTGATGAGCTGGATGAAGGAGCATGCTTTGGGCGGCAAGGGCTCGCCGGTGCGCGCCGCATAAAAGTCGGCAACCGTCCGCGTGTTCTCATAGATCCCCTCTGCCTGTTTCTTCGGCAACAATTCATCGATGAGCATCCCGACATGATCCAGGCCGACGCCATACGTAGCTTGCAAGCGTCCAGGCATGCGCGGATCATTCAACTGCAGGGCAGCGTCGACCTTGGCGTCGCTCACGACGTCTTTCAGCTGAACGGTCATATCGCCAGCGAGCGCCCGGGCGCGAATCGCTGCCGTTAGCGCGGTGATCTCTCTTACCGCCGCGCGCACGTCGTCTTCACTCGCAAGCGGATTCGTTACGAACTCCAGATCGTGCCTGCCGCCGCCGTTGTCATCGCACTCCAGTTTCCAATGAGGACGGTCCAGCAGGATGACACCGCGGCGAAGCGCGTCACCGCCGCCGACCGCTGACACGTCGACGCTCGGAATCTCGATTTCCAGGCCGAATTTCGCTTCGAGCGACGGGCTGAGTTGGGCGGGCGGCTCGCTCCATCGCGCGCTTACTCCGGGTAACTGCACTCGCGGGCGACTAATCTCCCCCTGCATGGTCTCCCTCCTTGGAAGCACCGGCGCTCTCGAGCAACTGCAGGCTTCCCGACGCCAGCGGTCGCCGCTTCGGCGATGGAGGCGAAGCGCTACGTGGGCTGTGTGGCGGAGGCGAATTTTCGCCGGCTGGTTCGGCATAGCTGGGAATGGTCAGTTTCATCGCAGTGGTGGTTCGCGCCGGAGCGCGCTGTTCTCGTGGTGACGCTTGACAACTGGTTGCGGGTTTCTTCCAACTGGCGGAATCGGTTGAAATGGCTGCCGGGCTTGGGTTCTACCCGCCTGACACGAATCGGCTAGCATCCCAATGCTTTGAAGGTCGAAATGGCCGAAAGGCAGTCGTGGCAAGAGATTCCAACGAAATTGAGCGTCGAAGAGTTCGAGCAATCCGCTCAAAGCGAAGCAGCAGACGTCGAAACTTGTCTTCCCAGGCGAAGACGCGCTCGATGGTGCGAAAGCGCTCCTCGAAGATGGCCGCATCGAAAAGCAGCTTGCGACCGCGCTTGACCGTTTTACGTCCACACGGGTTTTCTGGAAACGAGGAAAGCGACAAACCAGATTGATGTTTCGCCCCACGCAAAGTGAATCAATTCTAGACACAAAGACCCGGCAAATTTTTGCTGCAGCTCAACAATGAATCAATGTTTTGATCGAGGACCGGAACGGCAAGGCCGAGTTTCGCAGGAAGCTGGGGAGCAACCGATTGAATTCTTCGCGACGTACGAGGTCTGCACTGTCGTCATGGAAGCGTGCGCCGGCTCTCATCACGTGGTACGAAAGCTGGCGAGGTTGTGCGAAGACGCGCGTTGAATGAAGTGTTCAAAAAAATCGACCCTTCAGATCGCGCTGTATTGGCTGCGCAGCAACTTGGGAAGGGTAAAGCGACAGCCTAAACCTGAGTGCTTTTGCATTTTCACACTGGCTTATATGGACACCGCACGCTTTACAAGTTGATCTTGATTTGGTATGCGAACTGTCTGACCTCGGCCAGCTCGCGCTTGACCCGCGCCAGTTGGGCCTCCACCTCCGTCAGTGGCTTCCGGTGCCGACCGACATCCTTCAGCTTACCGGCCTTCGCCGCGCGCCCCCGGTTTGCCAGCGTCTTGACTGGGATCGACAACTGTCGGGAAGCTTCCGATACCCCAACACCCTCAGTCAACACCAGCTTCACCGCTTCGTCGCGATGCTCCTTCGTATAAACCGCTCGTGGAATTCGATTCATGCATGCCCTCCGTTTCTCGATTTTACGAAACGTTGGCTTCCATTTTTTCCGACCGGCGTCATTTCTCATTGAACAGAAGACTACAGACGCGGAGTGTCGCACTTGCGACACTCCGCGTCTTCATTGTCGCCTTTGTTCGTCGTTGAAAAACGAGGAATATCGATTCGAGCGGTTATCTGGCTGTTGGCACGATCATCGCTGTTGGACCGCCGGACTTTAGAGGCTAGTTCAACACCTTCTGCATTCCGGCAGACGAGACAGCCGCCAATGAGCCAGGAGTGAGTCCGTTCAACGACCCAGCGGAATTTTCCGAGCCCGCTGCCGTACTCACTGCGACGCTTCGCGATGATCGGCTTGAAGAAAGTCGTTGGAGGCTAGCGGGCTGCGCTGGACGCGTTCGTCCGTCCGCTCTTAGCGCAAGCTGCGCAGCACGGTATTGAGCACTCAGCCAGTTCAAGCGGGACTACAAGCGCGAAGCCAATGGCAGCACCGCGTTACGCTCGATGAGGAACTGATGCCCGTCGTGAAAGCCGTGGCTGCGACCAATCGCTGGAGCCGCGTCACCGTGATCACGGACTGACCAGCGGCGCACAGGACAGACAACACTTGCAAAACCCGCCGACGCCGACAGCAGCTTCCAGTGCCTCGCCGGCAAATGCGGCCTTCGCGTTGTGGTCGATCACCAAGTCACAGGGGCAGAAATGACTCCAGACCGTAGCTTTAGCCGCCTCCTCCCGCGTCGCGCGCGCGGGTTTGCCGGCACACTGGCACTGGTGGCCGGCGTGCTGATGCTCGCCGGATGCGGAGGCGGCGACAGCAGTTCCGCATCGTCGGCCACGGATGCGTTGCGCCATGTGAGCGCGAATCAGCAGGACGCTGAGCAACCTCAGGCATCCAACCGGCCTTATGTCGATCCCGTCGCATATTCAATGAACGCAAAGGACGGACTGCCCGCATCGCAGGTAGCCGAAAAGGCGGCCGTCATGCATCACCAATGGAAGTCGGGCAAGACGACGATCAGTTACACGACGACAACGGGGCATCTGACGGCTGCCGACGCAAACGGTAACCCCGAAGCTACGATGTCGTACGTCGCCTACACGGCACCAGGCACCAACGGCGCACCCCGGCCCATCACATTTCTCTATAACGGCGGCCCGGGCTCATCGTCGATCTGGCTGCGCCTCGGTTCGTTCGCACCCACGCGCGTCGCCACGCCTGACCCGTTGCTTACCAACTGGCCGAACTATCCGCTCGTTGATAACGCGGAGAGCCTGATCGACACCACCGATATGGTGTTCATCGATCCACCCGGCACAGGACTCTCGGAAGCAATCCTGCCAAACATCAACCAGCAGTTCTGGGGCTGCGATTCCGACGTCAGTGTCATGCGCGATTTCATCATCCGCTATCTGGCGGCGAACAGCCTCAGCCATTCGCCGGTCTATCTCTATGGCGAATCGTATGGCACGCCGCGCACCGACATGCTCGCACTTGCGCTCGAAACGGCGGATGTGCCTCTGACGGGCATCGTGCTGCAGTCGTCGATCCTGAACTACTTCGCCGACGCAATCGAGGCGGTGGCCATTACGCTCAATACGGAAGGACTGCGGCTCGATACCGATACGCTCGCCGGCTACTACCCGGGTTATGCGGAGGTGGCCGCGTACCACAACCAGGCGTCGCCGCCGCTGATCGATCAGGGACTGTTCGCCTATCAATCGCAGATCTTTGCAACGGGTCAATATCAAGACTTCAGGCAGTACGCGCAGACATGGGTGCTCAGCCAGCTCGGCACTCCCGATGCGCTTGGCACGCCCGTGCTACCGCCCACGCGAACGCTTCAATCCTGGCAATGGCCTTCGGGTCTGACGCTGCAAGCACTGCAGGGCTATTTCAGCATCAACCCGTTCAACACATCGCTGATTCCGGGCACCACGATCGGCCGGTACGACGGGCGCGTGTCGCTGCCCAATTCGGACCCGCGCCTGCAAAACGACCCGGACCCGTCGGACATCCTGATCGCGCAGCCGTTCACAACGGTGCTCGCGACACAGATGCCAGACTACCTGGGCTATACGGCGCCGAATGCGACCTACCTGCCGCTCAATGACCGCATCATCGACGTGTGGGACTTCTCGCATGACGGCGAGCCGCTGCCCGACACGCTGCCCGATCTGCTCGCCGCAATCACGCTCAATCCGCAGTTGAAGATCCTTGCCGAAAACGGCTTTCACGATCTGGCCACGCCGTTTTTCACCACGGAGAAAGAACTCGCGCGTCTGCAAACGGTACGCGGGTTGAACCCGGACCTGCAGGTCAACTTCTTCCAGGGCGGTCATATGACCTATCTGGATGACGTCGCGCGGCCGAAGATGAAGCGTGACCTCGTCAACTACTACGCCGGCCAGCCGGTTCCACTGGCACTATCGCTCTGGACACTGCCGGCGCCATGGCAGGACGAGAGTTCTCCCGGCACGCCGACAGCCACTGCACAGGTGGCGGCCACGCAGTAGCCTCCAACAAAGAAACTGGTCCCCGGTGATCCGGAGATCTCCCGCTCATCTCTTCATGGGGAGTGATCATGTCTCCAGTCGACAAGCTGTGGTGCACGCTCCTGGTCGTCTCTCTGGGTGCCGTGCTCGGCAATGCGCAGGCCGCGACACAGGCCGTGGCGCCCGTCACGCTGCCCAAAGGTGGCCACGGCGTGGACGGTCCATTTTTCCCGGCCCGCCGCGCTGCGGCCGTTGCGCCGTCAACGGGAACGCAATTGCAGCAACAGGCGCAACAGCGGATTGAAGCGCGCATGGGCGCGGCTTCGGTGCTGGGTAACGGTGCGTCGATTACGCGGGCGCAGGCGCAAGGCAGCGGCCTCGGTTATATCGAGAAACATTTCGACGAGATCGACACGACACACTCGGGGCGCGTATCGCTCAATGACGTGCGGCAGTATCTGCAGCAGCAACCGCGTCAATAAAGCGCCGCGCTAGGCGGGTGTTCGCCACACCGATGTTTCTCGCGACTGTCAAACACACCGCGGTCAACAACGCGATGTTGGACGGTTATGGCTTCGTTCACAACGGCGCCTTGGCAATGAACGCGGCACCGCCGACCGAGCCGAACGTGACCAATGAAATTGGTGACCCGCTCGTTGCCCGATCCGTTCGAAGTGTCGAACCAATCCAACACGATTCTCCCGCAGGTCGGCTCCGTCATGGCCGGCATGCCGGACGTGAACTATCGGGTCTGGGATGACGGCAGCGTGGATGCGCTGCAAAAAAAACTCTATGGCTACGATCCGCTCACGCAGCCGAAGCAGGTCCAAGCTGTGAACGACTACCACTACGGCCCGGTCAATGTCGCCACGCAAATCGAAGAAGACAGGAAGCAAGGCTCTGGTGCAAATTTCAATAGCGAGCGAGAAGCAGCGTATTCGCCGCCACCTCATTGAGCGGAAAGAACTGCCTTCCAAATAGCGGGCGCATTGGTATCTTTGAGGCGCAGGTTCGTGAGATCGAATTGCGCTTTGCGAATGCGATGCATCAACTCGATGCTCGAGATCGTGACGGTCGCGTTTCTGAAGCATTTGAAGCCGAGGATCGCGTTGACCCTAGACTTGATAGTTGCGATGATCGTGCTCGATCAGATTGTTCAAGTATTTCGAGGATCGCAACGTCGTGTCTTTGGGCAAGATCCCATCGGCCTTCATTTCGCGCACCGCGCGGTGAGACGCCGCGTAACCGTCCAGCGTGATCGTAGCCGGAGCGCGCCCCTGACTTCTGATCGCCTTCGCGAAGAACGCCTTTGCCGCAGCCACATTTTGCCTGGCGCTGAGTCGAAAATCGACCGTTTTTCCCGCCCGGTCAACTGCGCGGTAAGTGTTCCGTGTAAACGGTTTTGAAGTTGGTGCGTTTGATTAAGGAGTTCAACACAAATGACGCCCGATGAAATGCATCATCAAGCTGAGCAAAGCAGAGAGGCATACCTTGCAACAACTGTCCGTCAATCATCGACATCGAGACATCCGCACACGTGCCGCGGGACTCCTGCTGCTGGGTAATGGATTGAGTGCTCCCAAGGCCGCCGCCGGGCTGGATGTCAGCGCGCAGTCGATCTACAACTGGTCCGGCCTGTGGGAGGAGCAAGGCTTGTGTGGTCTGCTGTCCGGCCATGGCGGCGCTCGTCCTCGTGCGTTGTCCGAAGCCATGCTCGCCACGGCGATGGAGGTTGCGCGTACGGAGTCCATGACGCTCGGACAAATCGCGAAGCGCATCGAAGCCGTGCATGGCGAGCC
>NZ_CYGX02000147.1:0-528 GCF_900019265.1 Paraburkholderia ribeironis | reverse complement strand
AATGCGCCGCTCGCGCCAACGCAGTGCGTCTGGTCTATTTCGATGAAGCGGGCTTCGCCGCGTCACCTCCGGTGCAAAGAGCGTGGTCACCGCGCGGCCTGCCTCACTGTGTCGAACCTCGCTTCCATTGCCGGCGCTCGGTTCTCGGCGCCCTCGACTTCGGAGTCAACGCGTTGACTCACCATGTCACGAGCTCGTCTATCAAAGGCGGTGCCGTCGTCGAGTTCCTCGAGCAGATCGCCCTGCAGGGCGATAAACGTCCGACCGTGGTGGTACTCGACAACGCTTCGATCCATCATGCCATTGATCCTGAAGTGCACGAGCGCTGGCTACGCGAGCATCGCATGCGGCTGTTCTATCTGCCGCCATACAGTCCCGAACTCAATCTGATCGAAATCGTCTGGAAGCAGGCCAAATACCATTGGCGTAACTTCGTCACCTGGACGAAGGAAACCATCGACGATGAGGTCCGCAGTCTACTCGGCGCATACGGCACCAAATTTCAAATCAATTTCGCCTGAACACTTA
>NZ_CYGX02000146.1 GCF_900019265.1 Paraburkholderia ribeironis | reverse complement strand
CAGTGAGGCAGTTACAGCTGCGTTGACGCGCAAACATCGCCCGTGTCGCAACGAAGTTGAAGGGCAACTCCCAATGTTTACCGAGGTTTCGCAAGGAGGTGCACAATGAACGCCCCGTCACAAACGGGCGAATGGAATTTTCGCAGGGGTTGTTCGATATGGGCCAGTTGCCGTTCTCGACGTAACGGATCAGCTTGGGCCACTGCCCATGCAGATAGGTCAGCGCCTTGCCGAGTAAACTTTGCGGCACGACGCCGGGCGACTGTTCGAGCACCAGTTTTTCGATGGCATCGAGTACGTGCGCACTGTATCGTCGTCGCAATCGCTGTCGTCGTTCAGCCGGCCACGTTTCACTGCGCGCCTCCGCCGCGAACAGCTTGCCGATCAGTTTGATGAAGCGTGTGGCGAGCAGATCGGGGGAGCGGGCCGCCTTGGGCACGTTATCTTCGGCCTTGACCAGATACCGTCTCGCATGAGCCCAGCATCCGAGATGCACGAGCTGATACTGTTGCGCGATGCCGTTGTAGGGCTCGTATCCGTCGGTCATCAGAACCGCACCCTTGCGAATGCCGGCGAACAGTTTGTCGGCCAGCTTCGCGCCGCGACCAGCCGTATAGGCGAAACAGCGGATGGGCGTTCCCGGTCCGGTCATTTGCGCCCAGAGATAGCTTTTCGTTTGCGGCTTGCGCCCTTCTTCCTTCAGGACCTGGAACGTCGTCTCGTCGCAGTAGATCACGTCAGCATCGAGCAACGCGTCGCGCATCAGGTTGATAACGGGCTGCGTCGCGAGACCGACGCGGATCATGCTCGCGGCGAGCGTGTTCGACGAGATGTCGCCACCGAAGCGTCGCAGCAGGCCAGCCTGTCGATAGATCGGCATGCCGAACTGATACTTGCCGGTGGCGACCCACGCGAGTGCCGATTCCGTCAGCAGCCCACGCGGGATGATGCGCGCCGGCGCCGGCATAACCTTGATGCCGAGGTCGCAGCACGGACAGGCATATTTGACGCGCTGGTGCTGGATGACGCGAACCTGCTCGGGGATCACGTCGAGCTGCTCGCTCATTTCGACGCCGATCTCGACGAGCGCGTGTCCGTCGTGGTTGCAGAAGCGTTCGACCTCGGGAAGTTCGTGCCGAACGACCTCGCGCGGCAGATTGGGATCGAGCGGTTTGCGATGACCGCGCTTCTTGCGCGTGTGCGCTGCGATCGTGGTTTCGGGAGTATCTTCCTGCGCGGGTGTTGCGTTCGTGCCGAGCACTTCGGCTTCATTGAACAGACCGGGCTGATCCGATGCGCGAGCTTCGCTCTTCGCGCCGAACAGTTCGCGCTCCGCAGTCACGAGACGCAGTGCGCTGCGTAACCCGTCACGCTCTGACTGAAGGGCGTCATGCTCCTCACGTATCGCGAGAAGCGCCCTGAGTTCGTCAGCGTCGATGGTCACGTTGATCGGCATGCCACTTAGACCGGCACGCCGATGCCGTGTTCAACTCACGCGAGCATAATGGCGTTTCGGATGCCGCTGAAGAGCAGCAATGTCGGCACCTTCGAGAAGCCAGTGCAGCAGATCGACGGTCAACGTCACGACTTCGGTTTTGCTGTCAGGCCAGACGAAGCGATCATTGGCCTCAAGTCTCTTGAGCATCAGCCAGAAACCGTTGTGCTGCCAGCCCAGGATCTTGACGCGATCGCATCGCCGGTTGGTAAAAACGTAGAGCGAGGAATTCATCGGATTCAGGCGCATCGCCTGTTCGACGAGAATCGACAGACTGTTCATTCCGTACCGGAAGTCGACGGGATCGCGGTGCAGGTATACCGTCAGCTTTTCGTCGAACCGGAACACGGCATCCTCCCGAACATCTGGACCACGGTGCTCAGTTCGTCGATGCTCGCTGCACTCAGATCAAGCTCCACGCCGTTCGACAGACATACATGCAGTGAGAGCGTCATCGGCGGTGCCGGAGATACGGATGGTGGCGGCGGTGCCGGTGGTGGTGACACGACAGGAACAAATGCAGAGGAGGATTCTGTCGGCGCGGGCCGCTTACGTGAATCCGGCATACCGATGGCTTTGCCATCCATCACTTCGACTGCTGGTGGTGATGGGCCGCGCTCGTCGGCGTCGTCGTCCTTCAGCAATGCCAATGAGATGCCTTTCTCACGCTCCATCAGGTACTTTGTGGTCCATTTGCGCAGCAGGTTAGCGTTGATCCCATGCTCCTGTGCCAGACGGGCTACCGACACGCCCGGGCGCAATGCAACCTCGACCAGCGCGCGCTTACCGTCCTCGTCATAGCGACGGCGCCCGTCGCGGCTTAGACGAACTACTCTTAACTCTGAGTCATTGCCAGCCATAGGTGTCCACCTCCACGTAGGTGGACACCTATGCTCCTCGCTCATGCCGCCAGCCGATAGACGTCGAAGATGGACCGCTTACCGTAGAACTTTCTCCTCGCGTGGGCATGGCATCTGTTAGCGGAGCGCACAGTGCCTCGCACTGGCCGACCCAGCGGCCCATACTGGCCCGGTCAAGCGTCACCCCGTCGCGCGCCGCGATCGCTGATTGCCGGTACAGCGGCTGGTGGTCTGCGTACTTCGAGACGAGGATGTCTGCCAGCAAGCTCGGATGGGCGATACTCCGCTCGATCGGCAGGCCGGGCATCGGCGGCTGGGTGATAGTGCTGCAGCATGGGCAAACCAGTTTGCGCCGGATCGTGCGAATGACCTTGAACGCCGCTGCGACCCGGGCGAGTTGTTCGGATTCGTCCTCGCCGAGCACCTGCATTGGTTGACCGCAATCCGGGCAACTTGATTCAGGCTCGAGCACATGATCCTCGCGCGGCAGATGCGCGGGAAGCGCTTGCCTGGAAGCCGCTTCGTCCGTCGTCGCATTCAAGGTGGACGCATTTGCACCGCGGGCCTGCGCACGCAGCACATCCACAACGCCGCGCCCGGCGGCCAGATCCTCAAGTTGTGTCTCGAGCGTCTCGATTTGCCGCTGCAGCTGCTCGGACTTGCGACCGAACTGCATGCGCCTGAGCTTGTCGATCTGCGCCTTGAGCTGCTCAATCTCGACATCGCGTTCGGCAAGCAGGCTGCGGGCCTCAATCAGCAAGGCCTTCAGGAGCTCGACATTGTCAGGAAGATCGGCGCCGTTCGACATGCGCCGTAGTTTACGAGTCTGCCGCGCGGTTTACAACATCGATAGTGCGGCAGTGCGACGGGGCTGTCGCCAGTCGATGCCCTCAAGCAGCATCGACAGTTGTGCAGAGCTCAGATGGACCTTGCCACCGTCGGCCTTGGGCCATATAAAACGGCCTCGTTCAAGCCGCTTCGCGAGCAGCCAGATTCCGTCCTCCGAGGCCCAGAGAATCTTTACCAGATCGCCGCGACGGCCCCGGAAGATGTAGACGTTGCCGCCCAGCGGATTCTCCCCAAGCGCTGTTTGCACCTTCGCTGCCAACCCCTGAAACCCGCATCGCATATCGGTGACGCCAGCAGCGATCCAGATGCGCGTGCCTGCCGGTAGGGAGATCATGAGCGCAGACTACCCAGCACGATCCGCAGCATATCGGCATCAACCAGGCCGTCCACTTTAACCACCGCACGACCGATCCGGATCTCCATCGTGCCGACCGGTGATACAGGCTTTGCGCCCTGCGCTTGCGCTTCCACCGGAGCTGAAGCAATGACCTCCGTTGGCGTGTCGCTTAGCAATACGACCGGAATGAGCCCGGCAGATCGAGCTTGCTGATCGGCCAG
>NZ_CYGX02000169.1 GCF_900019265.1 Paraburkholderia ribeironis | reverse complement strand
CCAGAACCCCTTAAACCCGGACATTTCTATCTGGTCAGTAAGCGGACATTTCAGAATGGCTTTGACATCGGTTTCTTCGTTAAACTCGCGAGTATGACAATGAGCCACACCCTGCTGCCCTCCTCCCGTGCCGACAACCCGCCGCACTTCCCCGGTGCCGATGAACTCGCCGGGCTGCGTGCCTGGTACGCGGGACTGCCCGTGCGCGAGGCGGTCAGGCGCTATCTGTTGAAATTCGTAACTGACGCTAATGATGCTCACGAAAGCACTATTCAGTTCGCTGGCGCAGGCTCCGGCAGCGAATGTGCCGCCGCAATCTGCAGCCTCGTTGGCACCGCAAAACTCAGCGGCATCGATCCTGAGGCGTACCCGCGCTAGGTGCTCGCTCGCATCGCCGTGCTGGTGCCACGCCTACTAATATGCAGAGGCGTCAGCCGCCGGCGGAGCGACCCGAAGTCGGTCGTCTAGCAGTCGCGCAAAATCCGGGTGCTGGGAGAACGGCGTCTCGGATCGTGCCACACCGTCCCTCAAGTCCGGCAGGACGCGCGAGGAAATTGCGACCGCCGTATGGCCCCGGTGGCGTCGCGACGGATACACGAAACCATCCGGCCGCATCGCGTCGTCGACCGACTGTATCGCGACATCCATGTAATAGCCGAACCATTGGCACCACTCATAGTCAGGGCTCGAAAGGTTGTCGTAGATGCCAAGGCGACTGGCAACCGAGCCATTGAGATTCCAGAACCGGAGCGGCCGCGGAAAGCGCAGTTCGGCGATGATGCCGTGCTGCACCGCAAACGGATCCATGTAGAACGTTCCTGGTCGTGTCACGTCATTCCTGCAGAACCGTGCCTCCCACATCGCCGTTTCGGCAACGTGCGCCGCATATAGCCACCAGAACGGCAGTTCGATGCCGCCCGCGTAAAGTTCCTCGGGGGGCCCAAAGCGGTACGCTCGCGCCACGCTCATCGGCAAGACACTCTCCGGGACATACGCAGCGCGGTATAGCTGCGCCTCACCGCCGACCGCGAAAGGCTCGTTGGTGAGGCACTCCTTCAATTGAGCGGGCGACGGCAGTTGTGCACGCAGGTACGACGGTGGTTCGACGGTTGGTTTTCTGTTGTCGCTCATGGGATAGCCGTTCACGCGGCCATGCTTGCCCCCGGCCCTTTGATCAACGCAAGGACCTTGCGCTGCCGCTCGTTCGAGGGCAGTTGCAGGAGCCTTTGCTGACTCGCATGGAGGGACGCGCGTGTCTCGAACGGGGCACCGGCCAATACCTCGGCTGGCGCCAGTTCGTTCAGCGCGTCCTGCGCAGTAACCAGGAAAGCATGAACCTCAGTTCTCAACGCCCCTCGAAGGGCGAGCAGCACAGGCGGCAACAGTTCAGGAACTGGCCCGGCGAATTGCCACGCGGGAAATTCACGACCGTTACTCTGGCCTGATGGCACGACGCAATAGAACCTGTTCGCTTCGACATAGCGATACAGACTCGCGAGCGACATGCGTACCTTGCGCTGCCCGATCACCTCGGAAGGCTTCAGGTTGACAACAGGCAACGAGGAAGACCGGGCAGGGGGCCCGCCGGCGTCACCGGACGCCAGGATCGTCGCGAAGCGCTCTTCCAGGACATGTCGCAGCAATTCCCTGATCGAGCTGTCGGCCAACTCCGGGACTCGCACTCGCAACGTCCCTTCGATATCGGACGCAAACGACTCGGCGACATCCCGGACCAACTGGCGAGCATCGCCTGCGTAATTGCCGGTCAATGCTGCACGAATTGTGAGGGCCGATGCGTCGTTTCGTTCCTTCGTTACCTGTGTCATGAAAACCTCCTTCAGGCAAATTGCGGGGGCGCGCCCAACAGACTGATCCGCTTCGCAATTGCTTTCTCGCTGCCGGTTTGCGGCTGGGCAAACAACATCGCGGACCTAAGCGCGGCAAACGCCCGCCCTCGAACCTTACCCAGCCATCGACGCAGGACAGCTGCGCGCAAAATGGACGCGTTGCGACTCCACGCAGTCCGGCAATCGGCGTCACCAAGCTCGAAGTACTCAAATTGGAGTACGTCATCGACATATCGATAAAGATCCGTACGCGATGGATTTCCGACCAGGATGACCCTGTTGACCACCGCATGCGGGGTTGAGTCCACCGCGCGGGTGCGCCCACCGATCTTGCGATAGGCACGTGCCTCTGATGGGGTTACCGCAGTGATTTCATCGTCCCAGTTCAACATCCGGAGCCTTTTCACTCAATCAACAAGTCCAGCATACACCATATTTTCTCACTTTTCTCATTTTTCTCACGCATCGCAACTGCGCCGAGATTCCTAGCGCGTCAGCTCTCGCGACGCCTTTCTCTTGAAAATCACCAGAATGCTGTATATATATACAGCATGTTCGCATATGCAGTCATCGGAGGCGTCATGGAACACCTGGTGCGCGTACAGAATGAGCGGGACCGCCGCACACTGGCGTGGCTGCGCGGGCACGTCGGCGAAGCGGCGATCGCGGCCGCGGCGAAGCGGTGCGTCGGACCAACGAAGCCGTACCTGTCGGCAGTCTGCCGAGCACTCGGCGTGACGGTGCCGCGATTCAGCACACCACGCCAGGGGGTAGGAAGTACTACGGCTGAGCAGTCGCTGGCGACGATCCGGCAGATCCTGGCGTCACGCAGCGGCCTCCGGCCGCCAACACCCGTCGCGGTGCCGCGCGGGTGAAAAATCCATCGCGCGCCGGCGCCGTGACTATCATATAGAGGTGGTCCACGTTCACACAACGCGACCACAAACGGAGCACAGGCGGGGCTGGCGGCAAGGCTGGCCGCCCGTCTGTGCCCCGCCAGGATCGGGTCCGCGGCATGCGGGCCTTTTTTTCGGCCTCCCAATCTCCATAAGTTGTACTACTGGTTGCAGGTTTTTCTCAGGTGTAAAAACAGGCGGAGAGTGAGCTGGGTAAAGGGATTCGAGC
>NZ_CYGX02000145.1 GCF_900019265.1 Paraburkholderia ribeironis | reverse complement strand
TTTACGCGCGCCGGGCGCGTGGCGCGAAGCGGTACCGGCAGATCCTGCAGGACCCTGAAGCCGGCGCCTCACGGAACGACAGCGCGAAACGGAAACAGCAACACCGCACCTGCGCCTTCATTCTCTCCCGCACCTTCACCATACTCCGCGCCGGCCGCTTGCCTTAAATTCGCCGACGGCTCCCTCACTGCCCGAAGTCATCCGATCCAACTAAGCTAGCTTGCGCACTGGCGCCTGATCAGGCACACCTGCGATCAACCGATCGAGCCGCTCGCTCGCATCCGTGATTGCCCAAAGGGGCGCGCTATGCAACTGCCGGTCGTAATTCGTCGCGATCGACGCAAAAAGCGCGAATCCTGCGCCATCCAATTTCCACTCGCCGGTCTCCCGGCCGATATCGAAAACGGCCGCCACCGCGCGGTCCGCCGCGGCGAGTTGTTCGCCGGTCAGCGAGCCGAAGCCTGATTCCGCCAGAAAACCGCTTAGCAGCATGATCTGCGTGAGCGTTTGCACATCGGCCTTGCTGCCGACGCCCCGACGCAGGGTGTCGAGCGCCAGATGCGTCCGCAACGCGAGGTCGTTGGCGATCTGCCGGGCGATGGGTAACAGCATGGCCTTGGCATGCCGCGCGCGTGCAGCGCCACCGTTGCGGGATAAGGGAATAGGTTGTGCCATGAAGGTCCAATGGTTTGTGCCGCTGCAGATGCAATAACGGCGCGCCCCGCAAAAGATTGAGTCTTCATTGTGCATATCGCAAACCGACCGGCTAACGCACCGACCGGCGCTTATTCGCGCATGAATCGCTGCCCTTCTGCGGCTCAAGGTCCCTGGTCAATTCGGCCGGTCGATGCTTTTCGCGCGCCCTTCATTGCGCTGTGCGCCGCGAAACCGCCTCGCTCCTCAACCCGTCGTCTAACGGCACGACAGGCACGACACTACGCGCCCGAAACCCGTCGACGAATCTCCGAATTGAAAATCAGATGCTCGCGCAGTTTGCCTTTCATCCGTTTCACGTAGCAAGGCGCTTAGTTCATTGAATCACCATCACCTCCCGCACCTTCTCCACGTCAGGTCTCGCGCGGTTTTCGTCATCGCCAACTGAATCTTCACGTCTGCTTGACTGAACCGCTCGTGCTCCGCTTGCGACGTGTCGTTGTGAGACTCGATGAGCTGCCGGATCATCTCGTCGATCAGCTCGCAACCGAAACGCAGGAACGGTTTCGGATTCGCCGCCGCGACAATGTCATGAAAGTTGACGTCCTCCCGACGTTGTCGCACGATGTTCTAGCCGTCCTGCAACGAATCCGGCCCATCGCAACACACAATGCTCGCCTCGAGCGCGTCGAAATCCCGTTCAGTCCGATGCGGTACGGCGCCCGCCGCGAGTTCCGGCTCATACTATTTGCGCACGGTGGTGTAATTTCCGTCGCAGTCGTTCGCTGCGGAACCTGGTCGCGGACGTGCAGCGGGCGCGCACACGCGGCCTTGCGTCGATGGACGTGCTCAGCGATGCAGGCCACGATGCGGTCTACCTGCCGTGCGGCGCGTCTGCGGCAATGATCTTCGCGCCGTGCAAGGACGGTAACAGCCACAACGAAATCGAATCAGCGCGTGGATCATCTGGAAGCGGGTTGCAACGTGCTGTTGCAGGCGATGCTGAACGCCGCGCAGAAGGACGGGAGGGCCAACGCATGAAGATCCTGATTGCCCGAATGAACCACGAGACCAACACGTTCTCGCCGGTTGCTACGCCGCTGGCCGCGTTCGGCCGCAACGGCCCGAGCTTCGGCGAGGACGCGTTCAACGACAACAAGGGCATGCAGACAGCGATGGCCGCATTCATCGACGCCGCCGAGCGCGAACATGCCGAGATCGTGACGCCGGTGTCCGCGTCAGCGAATCCGAGCGGACCGGTCGAGGCCGCCGCTTACGATGCGATCTGCAACGCCATCGTCGCCGCTGCAGCAGGATGCGACGCCGTGATGCTCGATCTGCATGGCGCGATGGTCGCGGAGAATTCGAGCGATGGCGAAGGCGACCTGCTCGAACGCGTGCGCGCCTTGCTGCCGGATGCGCCGATTGCGGTCGCGCTCGATCTGCACGGCAACGTCACGCAGAAAATGATCGACAACGCCGACGTGATCGTCAGCTTCAAGACCTATCCGCACGTCGACATGTACGAGACGGGCGCGCACGCGGCGCGTCTGATGTTCGAGCTGATCCACGGCAACGCAAAGCCGGTGATCGCGTGGCGCCAGCCGCCACTGCTCACGCACACGCTGCGCAGCGCGACCGCCGAAGGCGCAATGAAACGCGCCGTGGACGCCGCGCGTGCGGCGGAAGCCAACGGCACGCTGGCCGTATCGGTGTTGCCCGGCTTCTCGCTGGCCGATATCGACGCACCGTGCATCAGCGTAGTCGTAGTGGGCAACGGCGAACGCGCCGAGGCCGAAGCGGTGGCGGAGCGCATCGCGCGACAGATCTGGGACGAGCGCGAGGACTTCGTCTATCGCAGCGCGCCGCTCGCGGAGTCGGTCGCGCAAGCGGCGCTGCTCGCACGCGGCGCCGACAAGCCGGTGCTACTGCTCGACCACGGCGACAACTGCATGTCTGGCGGAACCTGTGACACGATGGACCTGCTCGAAGAAGCATTGAAGCAGAAGCTCGAAGGGATCGTCAGCGGGCCGTTGTGCGATCCGCAAGCAGTCGCGGCGTTAATGGCGGCAGGCGTCGGCAGCACGGTGACGGTGACGATCGGCAACAAGCTTGCGAGCGATGTGTTGACGCCGCGCCCGCCGATGGCCGTGACTGGCGTGGTGCGTGCGCTCACCGATGGCGAATACGTGATCAGCGGCCCGACGTACACCGGCCAGCGCGCGTTCATGGGGCGCACCGCGGTACTCGACACGGGAACCGTGAAGCTCGTGATAACCGAACACACGCACGAGCCGTGGGACCTCGGCGTATTCGAGAGCGTCGGTATCGATCCGCGTCGTGCGCGTTTCCTGTTGCTCAAATCGCGTATGTATTGCCGACCGGTTTTCGTGCCGATCGCTGCGGCGCTGGTGGAATGCGACAGCCGTGGCGTGACGAGTTCGGATTACGGGCTGTTCGCATTCAAGCACGTGAAGCGGCCGGTTTATCCGCTCGATCGACAGACCAAGTGGACATCGACCAACTGAACCAGGTACCTGAGTTGATTTAATAGCGGTCAAGGCTTGTGCTGCACACGCCGAGTCTCTATAATTCGCGCCTCTAAAGGCTCGTAGCTCAGTTGGTTAGAGCACCACCTTGACATGGTGGGGGTCGTTGGTTCGAATCCAATCGAGCCTACCAACGCATCGGTGACGTAGACGAAAGCGGTTCCGCTTTCGTCTACCGTCCTGTCTGTTATCCCTCTGCATTGCCTCCCGTATTTCTCATGTTCGTTGCAGGCTGACTCCATCGCGAGTGTGCTGGCACGTTCACAATCACCGTATTACGTCGCCTGTCGCCAATGCGCGGTACAGTTGAGCCTTCCGGTTTCGCCACCGAATAAACTGCCCTCAGCGCGCGACGCAGCGCGGGCAGCTTGAATGGAGCTGACGCAATGAAGAAGCTCATCAACGACGTCTCTGCCGTCGTCCCCGATATGCTCGCCGGACTCGCGGCGCTCAATCCCAATCTCTCGCTGCTGCAAGGCGGCACGATCGTCGTGCGGGCCGATGCCGAGGCCGTCGCCGCACGCGGTGAGGTTGCGCTGATCTCGGGAGGCGGCTCGGGCCATGAGCCTGCGCACGCTGGCTATGTGGGCCACGGCATGCTGAGTGCGGCGGTGGCGGGTGAAGTCTTCACGTCGCCATCCACCGATGCCGTGCTCGACGCGATACGCGCGGTCACCGGCGCGGCCGGTGCATTGCTGATCGTGAAGAACTACACAGGTGACCGTTTCAACTTCGGCCTCGCCGCCGAAATCGCGCGTGCCGAGGGTATCCCCACCGAGATGGTGATCGTCGCCGACGACGTCGCGCTGACGGCAAGCGGCGACCATGCGGGCCGTCGCGGGCTGGCAGGAACCGTGCTGGTTCACAAGATCGCGGGTGCCGCCGCTGCCGCGGGCCGTCCCTTGACCGAGGTCGCGCGCATCGCGCGTGAGGTCGCCGCATCGCTCGGCACGATGGGTGTCGCGCTCACGCCGTGCACAGTGCCGGCAGCGGGCAAGCCGGGTTTCGAGCTGGCCGATGGCGAGATCGAATGGGGTCTCGGCATTCATGGCGAAGCTGGCGTCGCACGCGGCGCGATGGAGCGGGCCGATGCGATCGTCGAGCGGCTACTGACGAAGATCGTCGGCGATCTGTCGCTGCAGGCCGGTGAGCGGGTCGCCTTGCTGGTGAACAATCTCGGCGGCACGCCAGCGAGCGAGTTGAGCATCGTGGCTGGGGCCGCGCTGAGTTATCTGGCGGGACGCGGCATCAAAGTGGAGCGCGCGTGGGCCGGCACGTTCCTGAGCGCGCTGGAAATGGCGGGCATCTCGATGACGCTGCTGCGGGTGGACGACGACCGGCTCGGCTGGCTGGATGCCGCCGCGCACACCAGCGCGTGGCCCGCGTTGAGCGGCCGCGTCGCGCAGGTGTCCATCCGGTCCGCGCCCGGCAAAGCGGATCGCGCAAGCGCCGCGACGCTCGCGCATGACGCAACCTTGCGTCGTGTGATCGAGGCTGTCTGCGCGTGCCTGCTGGAAGCGGAGCCGACGTTGACTGAAATGGATCAACGCGTCGGCGATGGCGATCTCGGCATCAGCTTGTCGCGCGGCGCGCGCAAAATTCTCGACGAACTCGACGGCTATCCTGCTGCATCGACACCGGGCGCCGTGTTGCGCAGTCTGTCCGCGACAGTGCGGCGGGTGGTCGGCGGCACGTCGGGGCCGCTGTATGCAGTGATGCTGCTGCGCGCCGCCGTTGCGCTCGAACAATCGGCCGGCACGAGCGCGCAGCAATGGGCTGCGGCCTTCGGCGCGGGCGTTGACGGATTGATGGAAGTGGGTGGGGCGCGGCCGGGCGATCGCACGATGGTCGATGCATTGAAGCCCGCCGCCGATGCGTTGCAGTCCGCGCTCGCCCGCGCGCAGGCGCCCGACGCCGCATTGCAAGCCGCGGTCGACGCGGCCGCGGACGGAACCGCACGCACGGCAACGATGCATCCGCGGCGGGGGCGTTCGAGTTATGTCGGTGAGCGCGCGCTCGGTTATGTCGATCCGGGCGCGCATGCGGTGGCGTTGTGGCTGGCTGCGATTCGCGCGGCGCTGGGCTAACAGCGGCTGCACCGTTAGCCGGGTGAACGCGAAGCCGGCGCGTGTGGCGCTCGCTATAAGCAGCACTCGCCGTCGAAACAGGCCTTGCGCCAGCGGGTGATCATCACGCGTTCGAACAGATCGACCTGTGCAAACGGATCGGTCGCGAGAAACCATTCGGCCTCGTCGCGCGTTTCCAGATCGACGGCATACACGCGGCCGTCTGCGCCGCTGCCGCCGTCAGGGGCGAAGCAGATCGAAGCCGGCCAGCACCACGACGCCGCTGACGACGATCAGTGCCACCGAATGCTGTCCGAGATACAGCAGCCCCGCAGCTGACCAGCACGTCAACGCGAAGGCAGCGATCCGTTTCATCGTCCTTGCACCTGAATTCAGAAGCCCAACCCAACGGCCAGCAAGCCGCTCGCCACGCCGCACAGCAGCACGGCCGCAGCGACCGCGGTCAGCACGCGCCGCGGGAACGAGCGCCCGAGCATGGCCATCGACGGCACGCTGATGAGCGGCAGCGTCACCAGCAATGCGCCGGCGGGGCCGGCCGCCATGCCGAACGAGAGCATCGCCTGGATGATCGGCACTTCGCCCGCGGTCGGAATCACGAACACGGTTCCGGCAATCGACAACGCGATGATCCACAGCAGGCTGTTGTCGATGTTCGGTCCGATGTGCGGAAACAGCCACATGCGCGCCGCGCCGAGAATCAGCACCAGCACGATGTATTCGGGCACCAGCCGCAGAGTCATCCTGCCGAGGATGGTCAGCCAACGCGTGAACGCGGTGCTGGGTTCGTCGACGGCGATCAGCTCCGCGATCGCTTCGCGCGACGCTTGCGCTTCTTTCGGTGTGACCATGCGGTTCACCAGATAGCCGAGACCGAACACCATCACGAGGCCCAGTGCGAGCCGCAGGCCCATCCATTGCCAGCCGAGCACGAAGCCCATGAAAATCAGCGTGGCCGGATTCAGCGCGGTATTGCCGAGCCAGAATGCGATCGCCGCGCCCGGCGCCGCCTGACGTGCGCGCAAGCCGGCGACGACCGGTGCCGCGCAGCAGGTGCACATCATGCCCGGCAACGACATCAGGCCACCCGTCACCACGCTGCTGAAATCGGTACGGCCGAGCGCGCGTGCGACCCACTGCGGCGGAATCAGCGCCTGCACCGCCGAGCCAAGCAGCAGACCGAGCACCATCGCCTGCCAGATCGCTTTGCCATATGCGAGGGCGTAGTCGATTGCGGCTTGCCACGACGCCGCCGGCGCGCTCGCCGACGTGCCCATCAAGATCGACTTGCCGATGGAATGCTGGCTCGCGGCGACGAACGCGCGGTTGTAGTACGGAAACCATTTCACATAGAAGAGGCCGACGACGGCGACCAGCACAAAGACGATCCAGCCGAGTGTGGCGCGGGGCTGACGAAGGGTCGATTGCATGATGGTTTTTGGAGGTGATTTAGTCAGATTGCGGCGAACGCGTGGCTCTCGAGTTGCGCGAGCAGTGTTTTCGCCTGATCGACGACGTCGGCGTCGTTGGGCCGGAAGTTCAGTTGCAGCGCGTTCGGCAACTGCACGAAATGTTGATGGCTGCTGCGCGCATAGGCCGGATCGTAGTGTCGTTCGATCAGCTCGTGTGCAAGCTCGGCGCGTCGGTTTTCATCGACGAGCTGCTGCCAGCCCGCGACACGCTCCCTGCTATGCAAGCCGATCATCCGTTGCAATTGTCCTTTCAACGAATCGGGATCGTCGAACAGGTGCGCGTAGTCGTGCAGCAGGAACGCGGCGCGATCTTCGCAGCTCGATCGCACTTCGACGCACGCGCCCCGATGAAACGTTTCCAGCAGCGCGAGCGGCAGCGCAACCGAACCGATGCGCCGGCTCTCCGCTTCGACGAACACCGGCCGGCGCGGGTCGAGTTCGCGCAGCGCGGTGGCGAGCAGCGTGTCGAAATGCTTTTGCGACGGCTGCGGCACGCCCGCCCATGCGCCGAGCAGCGAGCCGCGATGCGAAGCTAATGCTTCGAGATCGAGCGTTTGCGCGCCCGCCTGATGCAACGCCGACAGCAGGCGCGTCTTGCCACTGCCGGTCGGGCCCACCAGCGCGATGTAGGTGAAGGTCTTCGGCAGGGTGTCGAGCGCCGCGACCGTCGCGCGCCGGTAGCTCTTGTAGCCGCCGTCCAGTTGGCGAGCGGGCCAGCCGACCATGCTGAACACGGTCGTCATCGAGCCCGAGCGCTTGCCGCCGCGCCAGCAGTAGATCAGCGGCCGCCAGGAGCGCGGCCGGTCGGCGAAGGTCGTTTCCAGATGATGCGCGATGTTGCGCGCGACCAGCGCCGCGCCGATCCGCGCGGCTTCGAACGGCGAGACCTGCCTGTACGTGGTGCCGACCAGCACCCGCTCTTCGTTGCTCAGTACGGGCGCGTTGAGCGCGCCCGGGATATGGTCCTCCGCAAACTCGAGAGGTGTGCGCACATCGATGATTTCATCGAAATCACCTGCTTTTTCGAGGCTGACGAGAAGACTTTTCAAGGAAGTAGAGACAAACAGATCGGCGGGAAGACTGAAATTATCGCATGCGCGGTGGATGCGGGCGCGCGACGCGACCTCGACCCCTGCTTGCGGGAACCCGGCGCGATTCGCCGCGCCGGTTTGCGCGCGGTCCGCGCTCCCGTTGCATTTCGGCCGCGCAACCGCTGGCTGCCCGCGTGCAGTCAAACGACGTCGACGCGTCTTTCTCCACTGACCATTTCGCCGATCACGCGCGCACCGCTGAAGCCGTCAGCGTGGAACAGCGCGAGCACCTCGTCGGCTACTTCCGGCGCGCACGACACCAGCAGACCGCCCGAGGTTTGCGGGTCGGTCAGCAGCACACGGGCGGCCGGCGGCAGTGTGGCGGGCAACGCGATGTCTTTGCCGTACGCATCCCAGTTGCGCCCCGACGCGCCCGTAAAAATGCCTGCTTCGGCCAGGCTGACCACCTCCGGCAGCCATGGCAGATCCGCATAACGCACACGCGCGGTCAGATTCGAGCCGCGCGCCAGTTCCAGCGTATGTCCGAGCAGGCCGAAGCCGGTGATGTCCGTGAGCGCGTGCACGCCGTCGAGCCGGGCCAGTTCCGCGCCCGGGCGGTTGAGTTGGGTGGTCGCGCCGATCATCGCGGCGTAGCCCGCGGCGTCGAGCCGGTCTTTCTTCAGCGCCGCCGAGAGAATGCCGACGCCGAGCGGCTTGCCGAGAATCAGCACGTCGCCGGCCTGCGCGGCCGCGTTGCGTTTGACACGCTTCGGATCGACCACACCGAGCGCGACGAGGCCGTAGATCGGCTCGACCGAATCGATCGAATGGCCGCCGGCGAGCGGGATGCCGGCCTCGGCGCAGACGGATTCGCCGCCCTTCAGCACCGCCGCGATCACGTCGTGCGGCAGCACGTTGATCGGCATGCCGACGATCGCCAGCGCCATGATCGGCTTGCCGCCCATCGCGTAGACGTCGGACAGTGCGTTGGTCGCCGCGATCCGGCCAAAGTCGAACGGGTCGTCGACGATCGGCATGAAGAAGTCGGTAGTGGCGACGATCGCCTGCTCGTCGTTGAGTTTGTAGACGGCGGCATCGTCGGCGGTATCGTTGCCGACCAGCAGGTTGGGAAAGAACGGCAGCGGCGCGCTGCGCCTGAGCAGATCGGCGAGCAGGCCGGGGGCGATCTTGCAGCCGCAGCCGCCGCCGTGCGAGAGGCTGGTGAGGCGGGGTGACGGGCTGGGCTGGACGTGGGTGTTGGTCATGATGGGCGAATCTCGGACTTCGAATGACCGCAATTATGAGGGTTGTTGGCGTGCTGCGCAGGGACCCGGCGCGTCGTGCGGGCGCGGCGGGATCGACAACGCGGAGCGCCGCGATTCACGTCGACGTCATTCATACGTCATTTATCTCAAAATCAGGGCGGCATTAAAGATGGTCCTGAGTGATCGCAAGACACATTCCGAAACCATGTAATAAAAACGAAGCCGCCGGCACTGTTGCAATGCGGTAAAAATCGCGCCTTCTAAAAGGAACGAGTACTGACAAGGCCTATAGACCTAATAATCGAACGAAATAACCGGTGGGTGAGGTTGAATCAATCAGCAGCCGCCCGGGACGCGAAGTTAAATCGGCTTCCGATTTTCGTACATTTCGCATTGTTAATTGCTCTCTTCATATCGGCAACTATAATCATTTCAGTATCCCGAACGAGCCGAGGCGATTCGATGACCTATATGTCCCGGCGACAATTCCTGAAAGTGTCCGCCACTACGCTCGCCGGATCGAGTCTGGCCCTGATGGGCTTCTCCCCGACACCCGCGTTGGCGGAAGTCCGCCAGTACAAATTGTCGCGTACAACCGAAACCCGCAATACCTGCCCGTATTGTTCGGTGGGTTGCGGCATCCTGATGTATGGACTTGGCGACGGCGCCAAGAACGTGACGTCGAGCATCATCCATATCGAGGGTGATCCCGATCATCCGGTCAATCGCGGTACGTTGTGCCCGAAAGGCGCGAGCCTGATCGACTTCATTCATAGTGAGAGCCGCCTGAAATACCCCGAGTACCGCGCGGCCGGCGCGAAAGACTGGCAGCGCATTTCGTGGGACGACGCGCTCGACCGTATCGCGAAGCTGATGAAGCAGGATCGCGACGCCAATTTCGTCGAGACGACGGAAGACGGCAAGAAGGTCAACCGCTGGCTGACCACCGGCATGCTCGCTGCCTCGGCCGGTAGCAATGAAGTCGGTTATTTGACGCACAAGACTGTTCGCAGTCTTGGCATGCTCGCGTTCGACAATCAGGCGCGTGTCTGACATGGCCCGACGGTGGCAGGTCTTGCCCCGACGTTTGGCCGTGGAGCGATGACGAACCATTGGGTCGACATCAGGAACGCGGACGTGATTCTCGTGATGGGCGGCAATGCAGCCGAGGCGCACCCGTGCGGTTTCAAGTGGGTCACGGAAGCGAAGGCGCATCGCAAGGCAAAATTGATCGTGGTCGACCCGCGCTTTACACGCACGGCGTCGGTGGCGGACTTTTACGCGCCGATCCGGACTGGCACCGACATTGCGTTCCTTGGCGGGGTAATCAACTACCTGCTCACCAACGACAAGATCCAGCACGAGTATGTGAAGAATTACACGGACGTGTCGTTCATCGTCCGTGAAGATTTCTCGTTCAAGGACGGCCTGTTTTCGGGCTACGACGCCCAGGCGCACAAGTACGACAAGACCACGTGGGACTACGAACGCGGCGACGACGGCTTCGTCAAGGTCGATCCGACGCTGCAGAATCCGCGCTGTGTCTATCAGCTGATGAAGGCGCACTACTCGCGCTACACGCCCGAGCAGGTCGAGAAAATCTGCGGCACGCCGAAAGAGAAGTTCCTTCACGTGTGCGAGATGCTGGCGTCGACGTCGGTCCCGGGGCGCGCCGGCACGATCATGTACGCGCTCGGCTGGACGCATCATTCGGTCGGCTCGCAGATGATCCGCACCGGCGCGATGATGCAATTGCTGCTCGGCAACATCGGCGTTGCGGGCGGCGGTATGAATGCGCTGCGCGGTCACTCGAACATTCAGGGCTTGACCGACCTCGGCTTGATGTCGAACCTGCTGCCGGGCTACATGACGTTGCCGATGGAAGGCGAGCAGGACTTCGAGGAGTACATCAAGAAGCGCGCATCGCAGCCGCTACGGCCGAACCAGTTGAGCTACTGGCGCAACTATCGCGCGTTCCACGTCAGTTTCATGAAGTCGTGGTGGGGCGACAAGGCGACTGCGGAGAACAACTACGGTTTCGACTATCTGCCGAAGCTCGATAAATCGTACGACATGCTGCAGGGCTTCGAGCTGATGCATCAAGGCAAGATGAACGGCTACATCGCGCAGGGTTTCAACCCACTGGCCGCGGCGCCGTTCAAGGCGAAGATCAGCGCGAGTCTGGCCAAGCTGAAATGGCTGGTCATCATGGACCCGCTTGCCACCGAGACCTCGGAGTTCTGGAAAAACTACGGCGCGTTCAACGACGTCGACACGGCATCGATCCAGACCGAAGTGTTCCGTCTGCCCACCACCTGTTTCGCGGAAGAGCGCGGCTCGCTGGTCAGTTCCAGCCGCGTGCTGCAATGGCACTGGCAGGGCGCGGACGGTCCGGGCGAAGCGAAGAGCGACCTCGAGATCATGTCGGGGCTGTGGCTGCGCATTCGCGATGCGTATAGAAAGGACGGCGGCAAGTATCCGGACCCGATCGTCAACATGACCTGGCCGTATGCGAATCCGGCCAACCCCTCGCCCGAAGAACTCGCGATGGAGTACAACGGTAAGGCGCTCGCCGACGTCACGGACCCGAAAGACAGTACCAAGGTGCTCGCGAAGAAGGGTGAGCAGCTGGCGAGTTTCGCGCAGTTGCGCGACGACGGCAGCACCGCGAGCGGTTGCTGGATCTTCTGCGGATCGTGGACCCAGGCGGGCAACCAGATGGGCCGCCGCGACAACTCCGACCCGTCGGGCATCGGCAATACGCTGAACTGGGCATGGGCGTGGCCGGCGAATCGGCGGGTCCTGTACAACCGCGCGTCCTGCGACGTGAACGGCAAGCCGTTCGATCCGAAACGCAAGCTGATCGCGTGGAACGGCAGCGCGTGGACAGGGCCCGACATTCCTGACTTCAAGGCCGATGAGCCGCCTGAAGACGGCATGAATCCGTTCATCATGAATGCGGAGGGTGTCGCGCGTTTCTTCGCGCGAGATAGTATGGTGGAAGGGCCATTCCCTGAGCACTACGAACCGTTTGAAACACCGCTCGGCTACAACCCGCTGCATCCGGATAACAAGGAGGCCGTCAGCAATCCGGCGGCGCGCGTGTTCCCGGGCGATCGTGCGGCATTCGGCACGCACGAGAACTTCCCGCACACCGCCACGACCTATCGTCTGACCGAGCATTTCCACTATTGGACCAAGCACGCGCGTCTGAACGCGATCATTCAACCGCAACAGTTCGTGGAGATCGGCGAGGATCTGGCTAAAGAGGTCGGCGTGGTGGCAGGCGATCGGATCAAGGTATCGTCCAATCGCGGTCACGTGATTGCCGTGGCGCTCGTCACCAAGCGGATCATACCGCTGATGATCGAAGGGAAAAAAGTACAGACAGTCGGGCTGCCGCTGCATTGGGGCTTCAAGGGACTCACGATGCCGGGCTATCTCGTCAATACGCTGACGCCTTCCGTGGGTGACGGGAATTCGCAAACACCGGAATTCAAGTCGTTCCTCGTCAAGGTCGAAAAGGCCTAAGGAAAAGAGATGGCACTCCAATCACTGGATATCAGGCGCATCTCGGCCACGACGGTGCCCGCGCCGCAAGCGCGCGAGCCGGGTACGGGCACGGTCGCCAAGCTCATCGACGTGTCGAAGTGCATTGGCTGCAAGGCGTGTCAGACCGCCTGCATGGAGTGGAACGACCTGCGCGACGAAGTCGGCGTAAACGTCGGCGTCCTCGACAACCCGCCTGATCTGACCGAGCATTCGTGGACCGTCATGCGCTTCACCGAATATGAGAACTCCGCGGGCGATCTCGAATGGCTGATCCGCAAGGACGGCTGCATGCACTGCGAGGATCCGGGCTGCCTGAAGGCCTGTCCGGCGCCCGGCGCGATCGTGCAGTACACGAACGGCATCGTGGATTTCCACCAGGAAAACTGCATTGGCTGCGGCTATTGCATCGCCGGTTGTCCGTTCAACATACCGCGCATTTCGAAGAAGGACCATCGCGTGTACAAGTGCACGCTGTGTTCGGATCGCGTTTCGGTCGGTCAGGAACCGGCTTGTGTGAAGACCTGTCCGACCGGCGCGATCATGTTCGGCACCAAGGAAGACATGCACCAGCATGCCGCAGAGCGGATCGTGGATCTGAAGGAGCGGGGCTTCCAGAACGCCGGCTTGTACGATCCTCCCGGGGTGGGCGGCACACATGTGATGTACGTGCTGCACCACGCCGACCGGCCTTCGCTGTATCACGGCCTGCCGGACAATCCGAGGATCAGCCCGATGGTTGCGTTGTGGAAGGGGGTTGCCAAACCGCTGGCGCTGGCGGGCATGGCATTCGCCGCGGTGGTCGGCTTCTTCCACTACACACGCGTCGGTCCGAACGAGGTGACGGACGCGGATGAAGTCGCAGCCCAGCGTGAAGCCGACGAAGCACGCCGTTCGCGGGAGGCACCATGAGTCACCCTGAGTACACCGAGCTGAAGGACATGAAGGGCAATCGCCTGATCGTGCGCTACACGCCGAACGAGCGCACCAATCACTGGATTACCGCGATCACGTTCGTGCTGCTGGCGCTGTCTGGCCTCGCGATGTTTCATCCGGCGATGGCGTGGCTCTATGCGGTGTTCGGCGGCGGGCAATGGACGCGGATTCTGCATCCGTTCATCGGCTGCGTGATGTTCGTGTCGTTCCTGATTCTCGCGTTGCGCTTCTGGCATCACAACACGCTCGACCAGGCCGACATCCAGTGGATGAAGCAGCTCGACGACGTGCTCAACAATCGCGAGGACAAGCTGCCCGCGATCGGCAAATACAACGCCGGTCAAAAGCTGCTATTTTTCCTGATGGTGCTGTGCCTCGTGCTGTTGCTGGCTAGCGGCATCGTGATCTGGCGGCGCTACTTCTCGTTCTATTTCCCGATCGGGGTGATTCGCTTCGCGGCGGTGGTGCATGCGGCCACGGCGTTCGTGTTGATCCTTGGCATCATCGTGCATATTTATGCGGCGCTGTGGGTCAAGGGATCAATCCGCGCGATGACGCGCGGCACGGTCACTTACGGCTGGGCGCGCAAGCATCATCCGAACTGGTTCAGGGAAATCATCCGCAAATAGAAGCAGCGAGAAGCAGCGCGACGTTCCCGCGCCCCGCCCACCGAGCCGCCGCTCCTGTTCGATGAACCGCGGCGGCTCTTTCGTTTTCAGAGGTCGATACTTTGGTTCAACGCATTCTCGAAGCCGGCGATATCGAATCGCTCGATCCCTCGGCGATTCCCCGCATCCGCACGCCGCAACGGCTCGCGGTGTTCGCGCCGCGCGCCGCGCGGCTGCGCCAGCTGGCGGCCCTCAGCAATCCGATTGCCGGCTATCTGCGTCTGATGGCCGTACTGGCCGATGCGCAGCAGGCGGTGATCGCGGACTTCAAGGCGCAGCCGCCCAGCGCCGAGTCGATCGCGAGCGCGCAGCAGCATTCGATGCCGCTGATTCCCGCGCTCTCTGGCGTACGCGATCCGGCGTGGCGTGATGTGCTGCGCCAGCTGCTCGACAGGATCGAAGCCGCCGGCTCGCTCACGCCGCCGCTCACAGCGCTGATCGCGCGGTTGCGCACGCTTGACCCGGCCACGCTCGAAGCGCAGGCCGACGCGATCTTCGCGCAGCGCTTCGGTGCAGTCGACCCGGCCAGCGCACCCTTCATCATGGCCGCGCTGCAGGTGGTCTGGACCGATCTCGCCGCCGACATCGACAGGCGCGCAGTGCCGTACCTCGAAACGCCCGGCCTGTGTCCGGTGTGCGGATCGTATCCGGTGGCGAGCACAGTGCGCATAGGCGGTGCGTACGACAATTACCGCTACCTGCAATGCGGCCTGTGCTCGACCGAGTGGCATATGGTTCGGACGAAATGCTCGAACTGCGATTCGACCAAGGGCATCGCGTATCACGTCGTCGGCTCGCCGGACGCCGACGAGGCCACACGGCAAGCCGAAGCGAAGAACGCCGCATTGAAGGCGGAGTCGTGCGACGAATGCCATACTTACCGCAAGATCGGCATTCAGTCGAAGGACTTCGATTTCGATCCGTTCGCGGACGATCTCGCCAGCCTCACGCTGGATCTGCTGATGGGAGCGGAGGGCTACCGGCGCGCGTCGCCGCATCCGTGGCTGTGGCCGGAGCAGGCCGACAGCGCGGCTGAGCCTTCCGGCGAGTCCGACTAGATTCGAGCGGACACGACAAAACAGAGGGACTGCCTCGTGAGCGACGTAAGCGGCTCGGAATTGCGCGCGCTGATGGCGCGTGTGCCGTCGGTGGAAAAGGTGATGGCGTCGGCGCAGTTCGCGCCGCTCGTGAACGAGTACGGTCGCGCCCAGGTGCTGGGCGCGGTGCGCGATACGCTCGACAGCTGGCGCAGCAACGCGCAAGCGGGCGAGGCGTCGGTCAGCGCGCTCGACGTCGGGCAACTGCACGCATCGGTCGAGGCCGCGCTGCGTCGGCGCAACCAGTCGCGCTTGCGCAGCGTGTTCAATCTGACCGGCACCGTGCTGCACACCAATCTCGGCCGCGCGCTGTTGCCCGACGAGGCGGTGCAGGCGGTGGTGAAAGCGCTCACGCAACCCGCCAACCTCGAGTTCGATCTTGAAACCGGCAAGCGCGGCGACCGCGACGATCTGATCGACGAACTCATCTGCGAGCTGACCGGCGCCGAAGCGGCGACTGTGGTCAACAACAACGCCGCCGCAGTGCTGCTCACGCTGTCCGCGTTGGCGTCGAAGAAAGAAGTCGTGGTGTCGCGTGGCGAGCTGGTCGAGATCGGCGGCGCGTTTCGCATTCCCGACATCATGAGCCGCGCCGGCGCGAGACTGCGTGAAGTCGGCACGACCAATCGCACGCATCTTAAGGATTACGAAGAAGCCATCGGTCCGCAAACCGCGTTGCTGATGAAAGTCCATGCGAGCAATTACGCAATCCACGGCTTCACGAGCGAAGTCGGTCTGGATGAAATCGCGTCGCTCGCGCATGCGCGCGGCCTTGCTGTCGCCATGGATCTAGGCAGTGGCACGCTGGTCGATCTGAGCGAATGGGGCTTGCCGCGCGAGCAGACGGTGCGCGAAACCATCGAAGCCGGCGCCGACCTGGTCACGTTCAGCGGCGATAAATTGCTCGGCGGCCCGCAGGCCGGATTGATCGTCGGGCGGCGCGATCTGATCGCGAAGATCAAGAAGCATCCGCTCAAGCGCGCGCTGCGCGTCGGCAAATTGACGCTCGCCGCGCTGGAGCCGGTGTTGCGGCTTTATCGCGCGCCGGAAAAGCTGGCCGAGCGGCTCACCACGCTGCGCCTGCTCACGCGTGCCGCCGACGACATCCGGCTCGCGGCAGAGCGTGTCCAACCGGCGTTGCAGCGCGCGCTCGGCGAGCGCTATGCGGTGGTTGCGGAGCCGATGCTGAGCCAGATCGGCAGCGGCGCATTGCCGGTCGATGTGCTGCCGAGCTACGGCCTCGTCGTCAGGATGGCCCACGGCAAGCGCGGCGGCCGTCATCTGCTCGGGGTGGAGAAGGTGCTGCGCGAGATGGCGCGGCCGGTGATCGGCCGAATCGCGGACGACGCGCTGTGCCTCGATCTGCGTTGCCTCGAAGCCGCCGATGAAGCGCAGCTGATCGGGCAATTGAGTGGGCCATTGAGCGGGCCATTGAGTGGGTAACTGAAGGATACGCACGCATGATCGTCGGGACGGCGGGACATATCGATCACGGCAAGACGAGTCTCGTGAAAGCGTTGTCGGGCGTCGATACGGATCGACTCAAGGAAGAAAAGGCGCGCGGCATTTCGATCGAACTGGGTTATGCGTACGTGCCGTTGGAGAACGGCGACGTGCTCGGTCTGATCGACGTGCCCGGTCACGAAAAACTCGTGCACACGATGACCGCGGGCGCGAGCGGGATCGATTTCGCGCTGCTCGTGATCGCCGCCGACGATGGCGTGATGCCGCAAACGCGCGAACATCTGGCGATCGTGGAATTGCTCGGCATTCAGCGAGGCGCGATAGCGCTGACCAAGATCGATCGCGTGGACGCGCAGCGTCTGCGCGAAGTGCATGATGAGGCGGCCGCGTTCGTGAGCGGCAGCGTGCTGCGCGATGCGCCCGTATTCGATACCTGTGCGACGCGCGCCGACGATCCCGGTGTGGCCGCGTTGAAGGCGCATCTGCACAGTGCTGCCGCCGCGTGGCGCATGAGACGCGCTGACGGGCTGTTCCGTCTCGCGATCGATCGCGTCTTCACACTTGCGGGGCAGGGCACCATCGTCACGGGAACCGTGTTCTCCGGTAGCGTGACGCTCGGGGATACGATGCTGCTCGCGCCGAAAAATCAACCGGTGCGCGTGCGCAGCATTCATGCGCAAAATCGGCCGGCCGAAATCGGACGCGCTGGCGAGCGCTGTGCATTGAACCTGGCGGGCATCGAGAAGAGTGCGATCGATCGCGGCGACTGGATCGTCGATCCGCGTTTATCGCAAGCATCCGAGCGCATCGACGTGATGCTGGCCCTGCTCGCCGACGCACCGCTCACGTTGGAGCAATGGGCGCCGCTGCATGTGCATCTGGGCACGCAGCATCAGGTGGCGCGGGTTGCGTTGCTCGATGGCGCAACACTTGGTGCGGGTCAGCGCGCTCGCGTTCAATTCGTGTTTGAGCGGCCAGTGTGCGCGGTGTCTGGCGACCGGTTTGTCGTGCGCAATGCGCAGGCCAATCGTACGTTGGGGGGCGGCCATGTGCTCGATCCGTTCGCGCCGTCGCGCAAGCGGCGCTCGGCCGAGCGGCTCGCGTGGCTCGACGCGATTCAGACGCGGCTCGACGCAGGCACGCTCGACGCGATGCTCGCGAGGGCGCCGCACGGTTTGTCGCGTGCATCGCTGCAAAGGCTGACCGGCATGCCGGCGGCTGCGCTCGCGTTGCCGTCCGACACGCGCGTCGTGGAGTTGCCGGGCGACGATGCGTTGCTGGTCGCCGATGCATCCTGGCAAGCGCTCGCTGCCCGTCTCACCTCGGCCCTCGCGCAGTACCACGAGCGCGTGCCGGACGAACTGGGCCCGGACGTGTCGCGCTTGCGGCGGATCGCGGCGCCTCTCGCGGACGATGCATTGTGGCGCGCGCTGGTCGACGATGCCGCTGCACGCGGCGAGATCGTGAAGCGCGGCCCCTGGCTGCATTTGCCCGGCCACACCGTGACGCTCGACGACGCCGATCGGGCGCTCGCGGCGGCGCTATTGCCTTCGGTGAAGGCGGGTCGCTTTGATCCGCCGTGGGTGCGCGATCTGGCGAACGCGCAGGGTGTGCCTGAGGAGCGCATGCGCCAGCTAATGCGCAAACTCGCGCGCCAGGGGGAGCTTTTTCAGGTCGTGCACGACCTCTTTTATCATCCGGAGGTGATTCGCGAACTGGCTTCAATCGCGGCGGCCGAAGCGCGGAAGAACGCGGGCACGGTGGCGGCTGCGCCCTTTCGCGACGTCACCGGACTCGGGCGCAAACGCGCGATCCAGCTTTTGGAGTTCTTCGATCGGGTTGGCTATACTCGGTTTCACCGTGGCTTGCACCTGATGCGCACGGATAGTCGTTGGCTCGATCTGCTCTGATCGGCGACATGTAGTTCAATCACCGTGGAAGGCATGCGTATCCGGTGGTGCGGCTGGGCTTCAAACCCAGTTGAGGGCGTCAGACGCTCTCAGGTCGGTTCGACTCCGGCTGCCTTCCGCCAGGAGGTTCCCAGGGCGTCCGTCACGCGCGGGTCTGTGCCAGGTGCGGCGCCGCTGTCCATATGAGCGAGTTTCCTCTTGAATATCTTGAGGACGAATCCGCCGACGAACGGCTCAGCCATTATTTCAACGAGATCGCGCACGGGTCGTCAAATGGTCGACCGGCGAGCCGACGCGGACATTTGACAGAGTCGATCGACCCATCATGGCGTGCGGCAGCGGTCTTTCTTGGCGCTGGAAGTACGTCGACCGAGCGTGCCCGTAGGACGAGTAATCTGAGCGGATGCGGCCGCGAAAATTGCGGGCGTTGCGAAGGTGCTGCTGGCCGATGCGCCGCAACTGGAGCAAGGGCTCGCGGAGAACATCGAAGCGACCGTGCTGAACATCGCCAGGGACTACTCACATATCCTCGCGCCGGCGACCGCCTACGGCAAGAACATCGCGCCGCGCATCGCAGCGAAGCTCGACGTCGCGCAGATCAGCGACATCACCGCAGTCGATTCGGCCGACACGTTCGAGCGCCCGATCTACGCGGGCAATGCGATCGCGACGGTGCAACCGGCGGACCCGATCAAGGTATGGGGCGTGAGGGGGCTCATTCCGGAATCGAGGCATATCTCGAAGCCAAATACGTCTGCTTCGGAAATCTTTGACCTACTCGTCAACGCGGACGCCGGAGCGAGTGACTGGAGGGTTTCGACAGGCATCAAGAGGATCTGATGGGGCGGTCCAAAGACAGCAGTTCGGCCCACGCCGTATTGCAGTGCCCGGGAAACCTGCCGTTGGACTGACTGCGTTACTCCGAAACCTGGAGGATGAGCTACGCACACAATTCGGCCACATCTGACGCTGGTGTATCGACGGTGGCATGCCTGCTTACGGCTGGTCACCGGTCGTTCGCCGAGGAGCAGCGACGAACGGCCGCTACAGAGTTCAACGAACGCGTATTATACACATCTCCGAGCCCACGAGACTAAGGCGAATCTCGTATGCCGTCTT
>NZ_CYGX02000144.1 GCF_900019265.1 Paraburkholderia ribeironis | reverse complement strand
GAGATCGGTCGGCCGATCGGGATTGGTTCGCTATGTTCGGCAGATTTTTTTATTTCGTATGCAACGCAGCCGACCGTTGTCTCGGTCGGTCCATAGTGGTTGAATATCCGTGTTTCCGGAGCATGGGTTTGCCATATTTCAATTTGCGCATGCCGTAAGGTTTCTCCCCCCACGACCAGAGTACAAATGCGCCCTGCCATCGCTTCGACCGGTAGTATCCCTCGAAGTGCCTCTAAATGGGATGGCGTGAGTTTGACCGGTGATAAATTGTTACCGTCAACAATGGCTTGACGCCAGTCGAGCTTGGAGTTGCCCTCAGAAGAGAGATATAGCCGACGCCCACAAATTAGCGCAGGATACAAGGCCGTGAGGCCCAAGTCAAAGCTGATAGAAGAAGAAAGCACAGAGCCGTGACCGTCAGCAACGCCAAATCGTTCAGCCGCATATGATGCATAATTAACGATGGAGCAATGTTCAATGCACACTCCCTTTGGGGCACCA
>NZ_CYGX02000124.1 GCF_900019265.1 Paraburkholderia ribeironis | reverse complement strand
GCTGTCTTCTATAACGTCCTCGGCTGCGTCAGCGATGACCGCCGAGATTCATTAATCAGCGTTTCCCTAGGCGCAGTCGTAGAACAATTCATCAGCATTGACGTACCCAAAGATCACTACCACTCCGCTGCTCTCGACCGAACCCCGACAGCGTGGGTAAGCAAAGCACTGCCCGACGATGACGCCACGCTGCGGTCTCATTTCCAAGCTGAAGACGTTCGGTCAACTTCTTTTCGTCGTGGGTCACCCCTTATCATCGAAGCGTTGTCCGTGGCAGGCGCCCCTGACCTTGGAGAGGTGGCGCCGAGAATTCGGACAGGTCGGTAAGTGGAAAAGCTGGGGCGTGAGTCGGTCATAATGGCCGGCAACAAGGAACCAGAAGATGACGAAACGCAACCGACGGACACACTCACCGGCGCTCAAGGCAAAGGTGGCACTCGCGGCGCTCAAGGGCGACAAGACGCTGGCAGAGCTGGCCCAGCAGTTTGATGTGCATCCGAACCAGATCAGGGACTGGAAGAAGCAATTGCAAGAGCGTGTTGCCGAAGTGTTCGAGACGGGCCAAACATCGGCCGAGCCCCCGGTCGATGTGAAGGTGTTGCACGCGAAGATCGGGCAATTAACGCTGGAGAACGATTTTTTGGAAAGCGCGCTCGGCAAGGCGGGATTGCTGAGCGTAAAGCGATGATTGATCGCGAGCACGCATTGCCGGTGAGCCGGCAGGTCCGGCTGGCGGGCATTGCCCGTTCAAGCGCCTACTACCAGCCGCACCCGGTCAGCGAGGTCGATCAGAAGCTGATGCGGTGGCTCGATGAATTGCATCTGGAGTTCCCGTTCGCCGGTGCGCGAATGTTGGTTCGCCTGCTCAAACGTGAAGCTATCAGGGTCGGGCGCAAACATGTCAGCACTCTGATGAAGCGCATGGGCATTGAGGCGCTGTACTGCAAGCCGAACACGAGCCGCCGTCATGCGAAGCACAAGATCGGGCCTTATCTGTTGCGGGGCATGACGATCAACTGGTTGCGGGTTTCGGGGGGATTTCAGCGATTGTCCGTTGAAGGTGCCAATGATGCATGAAGGGCCCTGCATGGCAAGATGCGCACTGCGAAGTGAGGCCTCGCCAACCCCGCGAGCCAGTCCCGACGGGGCCCGCAGACAAATTCGGCCCCTTCGGAAAACCCGCAATCAGTTGAAAGGAACGTCAAGAGTTTTTCGTGGCTGTAGCGATGAATGTAATGTGGAGGGGCTGTGTAATGAGCATCAGGCAACAAAAAGTCGATATTACTGACATGTAGCCCATGAAAGTAATTTAAGGTCGCGCTCGGATCATTGTTCGGATCAACGACAGCAAGTACTCCGTTGAACACGCGCGACTCAGCGGGGTAGGAAAGACAAAGTCGAATGGCGCGTTCCACCTATGTGGCCCGTACCAGCTCCGGCGAAGTCGACGCGGTGCTGATCATGCATGGCAGGAGGACCATCGCAACTAATGGCTATAGTCGCCGCGTGAGAAGCAAACAGGTCGAGCCACTCAATATCGAGAAGTACACCATTGCTCTGCGTGACACTAAAGAGGTCGTTCTTCGGCAACCGACGGCGAAGATTGCCAAAGAACCGGTCAGCTCTTTGCTTCCCCATCAGCAAAGGCTCTCCGCCGTGAATTTCCAGCGTCATGCGCGCATCCGGATAGGCATATTTATGGTGCTCCATCCGCTCTGCCAGTCGGTCGAGATTCTCGTCGCTTAAGAACTTGGGTCGGCGCCGCCACCCTTGGTCCGCTCCCTGATACATGTAGCAATAGCTGCAATTGATATTGCAGCGCTCGGCAACTTTCAGCATGACGAGTAGATCGCCTTTCATGTTGCCTCCGTGGAGCGTGTAGCTCAATTGCTTTTACTTTTTGCTCTATTCGATTCTAAACGCTCGGCGTCGGAATGAGGAGCCATCAGCTTCGTGTGTGCCGCAAAAATGGGACTCACATCGGATTCCATGGCCATTTCATCGAGCAGCGACGCAATCACCTGCCCACCCTCCTTTTTTTCCGGCTGCTGTCCGTAGTGGACTATAACGCCGGCCACGCCCGGTATACCTGCGAGCGGTACATACCGATCTTCCGCCGAGACCGCAACAACGCGGAAGAGCGGAACCGACTCGACGCTCTTTCCAAGCGCGGATTCTATTTGTGACGACTGTTCCTTAGTCAGGCTGAGTCGGCCGAGTTGAAAAAACAGTTCCGATGATTCCATCGCATTGCTCCTATTTTCTCTTAGTAAGCCGTATTGAAGAAAAAAGTCTGAAAAAGTCTCCCGTCTTCCTTGCAAGTACCGAAATGCCTCTGACTACAATGAAATCGTGTTCCCCGAAAAAGGGCCAATCGATTGAATTGGTTACCTATCTGGTCGATTACCGACCATCGATCCCACAAACTCGCGTCTTCATCGCATCTTCTCCGCAGAAACGGCTCATCGGGGTAGCTCTCCAAGCCCGTCTCACGATGTCGAAAAAATGCCGTACCAGCGTTGGAGGGCGCGTTCGGCGTCAGATATATAACACCTGACCACATGGTCGTGTGATCTGCGTGCACCCATGTTTGATCCCCTTCAACACTGAACTGAAACGCGCCGTTGTACGTATTCAATGGCCAATAAGTAATGGGGTTTTTAACAATTGACTGGATCGCAGCAAGAATTCCTTCATGCAGGAACGGCTGAGTACGCGCTCCTGGATAATTCCCTTTGACAGAGAAATCTTGCCCCAAGGCAAACCCACGCACATCCAATGGGTCTCGATAGAAGTCGTCGGTGACAATGATGGTCTCACGCATGGCAGTCCGCATTACAGTTCAGTGATTTCTTTGTCGACGGCCGTTTCACCTTTATCCGGCATATCGATTCCTAGGCGCTGCTCGACCCAGCGTCGATGCTCAGGATTAATTCGTGGTCGATCTATTTTTTTGTAACCGTCCGCGCGGCTGTAAAATCCTACACGCACTTCCTTCGAGACCTCGAATATATGTGGATTGTAGCCGTGCGAGCCATAGAGGTGCTCCTCGACGAGGCCTATAAGCTTGCAGTTAGAGGTATTTCCAGCAATCTCAACCCGCCGCCAGCCGGCCTCCTCAATTAGCGTTACTTGCTCTGCTTCGCTCAATCGGCGAGCCAACAGCGGTGAAACGCAGACGAATTTCGCATCTTTTTCCTTTTTGGTGAAAGCGCTTACCGGATACGCGAGCGGTGGAAAGCGGTGTCCGCCGAGAATAAGGTGGAGTCCCCGATCTCTGCATGCGCGCGCCATGATGGCAAACACCCCCGAGATGCGAGCCGTACAGGGAATCTTGCCCGACGTCGACTGCAAGGATTCCCGCGCTACCCGCCGAATGTCAATTTTCTCGACCACCATCTCTACGCCATGACGACCACAAAAAGCTCGGCCGTTTTCTTTTACTTCGTCAGGGATGAAGCCATTGTCGACGAGCACAGCTAACGGCTTCAGATTCAATTCCTTCACAGCAAGGAGCAACGTAAGCGCACTGTCCTTTCCGCCGGAGAAAGCCAGCACCGAATCGGGTGAACCATTGCCCCGATACGTTTTGACTAATTCGAGCAATCGCTGCGGAGCGTAGAACCCGCACGCAGATTCGGCCTCGAATTCGGCGCAGTAGTTACAGATGCCGTCAGGGCCGACCGTGACGCCCGGAAGATCATCCGCTAGCAAGCAGCGCCTGCAGCAGCGATCGACGGCGGACGCCGCGCCATTCAGGACGTTAATGCCAATCCTGCGAAGTGGCATTCCGGTACGGTCGAACAGTTCTGCTCGCTGCTCCGGAGATAAATTAAGAATTCCTAACATATTAAGCCACCATATTGACGGTCGCCCGCCGGCGAATAGCGCGTTACCCACACAATTTTCAAAAGAGCCAAAGTGCCTCTTTTGAATTTCGAGTGGGTGGTTTGGCGAGTCAAGGGCGGGCGTGGTCCCGGCGCAGCGAACCCTTGAGGCGCCTTGAATCGATAAGCTCGTGTATGGCTGGTTGCGGCAGAATGCGGCAACCAGCCATACGAGACGACGGGAACATGACGAATCAACTCTTTGAAGCCGCCTTGGGAATCAAGGCCCCGTGGTACGTGCAGGGCGTTGACTTCGACACGACCAAACGGCAGCTCACGATTGCCGTGGACTTTGTCGCTGGCAGCCGCTTCGCTTACCCCGGGGTTGCCGGCGAGCACCCGGTGCATGACACGCAAATCAAGCGGCTGCGCCACCTGAACTTCTTTCAGCACGAGTGCTATCTGGAGGTACGGGTGCCGCGCGTGCGCTTGCCGGACGGCTCGGTACGGCTGGTGGAACCCGACTGGGTCGGCCAACTCGACGGCTTCACGTTGCTGTTCGAAGCGCTGGTGCTGATGCTGGCGCAGCAGATGCCGTTTGCCGCCGTAGCACGCATCGTCAATCTGTCGTGGCATCAGGTTCATGCCGTCTGCTCGCGCTATGTGGAACTCGCGCTCGCGGCGGCGAACCTGTCTGACGTGAGCACGGTAGCCATTGACGAAACCTCGTACCGGCGCGGCCACGAGTATCTGACGCTGGTCGCCGACATGCAGGCGCGGCGGGTCGTGTTCGTCACGCCCGGGCAGGTCACCTCGGTAAGCATCGACATGTCGCCCGCCTTCATCAAAGGCGTGGGCGAACATCTGCCCAATGCGCGGCTGACGTTCGACAAGTTTCACGTTGTCGCCCACGCGTCCAAGGCGCTCGACACGGTGCGCCGCCAGCAGCAGAAAGCCGACCCAGAACTCAAAGGGATGCGCTGGACGCTGCTCAGGCAGTACGCCACCAAGCGTACCGCCCGCGCATGGCTGTATCGCGAGCAACTGCGCGAGATTCTCGAGCGCAAGCAAATCCATGTCGTCTCCGAGATGTTGCGGCAGTGGTGCTCCAACGTCATGCGCTCGAAAGTCGAGCCGATGAAGGACGTCGCGCGTCTGATTCGCCGGCACTTCGACGGCATCGTTGCCTGGGCGCAGACCCGCCAGACCAACGGCTTCATCGAGGCCATCAACGGTTTGTTTCAAGCTGCCAAGCGCAAGGCTCGCGGCTACACGCACTTCACTACCATGCGCACCGTGCTCTTTCTCATCGCCGGCAAACTCGATTTCTCCAGCTTCAACGCGCATGCCTCGTGAGCCGCGTTACCCACACAATTTTCAAAAGAGCCTCAAAAGTACCCTTGCGGCCCCTGCGCGCCCTGGAAGCCCTGGGGTCCGAAGCCCTGCGCGCCCTGGAAGCCCTGCGGT
>NZ_CYGX02000094.1 GCF_900019265.1 Paraburkholderia ribeironis | reverse complement strand
TTTCTGGGTCAACTTCAGTCGCCCCTCCCCACACATACTCAAAATCATGTGACTTCATGTTCGGATAGCGGCGCTGATAGCAGTCCGTCAGCTGAGTCAGCGTATCGGATGGGGACTGCTCCCGCTCATATGAATAGGCGCTGCGCACCATGAATCGCCCGTCCTGGACACGGCGTAATGTCGTGCCCAGGCGATTGGCAGGTATGACGCCCCACTCCTGGGTATTGCCGAGTTTCTTCAGTTCGGACTCCGGCAGCCTGGGGGTGACAGCAGCATAGGTGAAGATCGTTATCAGCCTGTCGCGCAATACTCCTAACGCTTTTGCGAATCCGTTGTTGGCCAATATGACGCGATCAGCTGTGTATTGCGCCTCGGAGGTGGTAATCCGAAACGGCGAAGACTCGCTTAGCTCTATGACCGGTTCGTTCTCGACCAGAACGACGTTTGCGGGCTGACTGTCTGCCAGCCCCCGGATCAATGCGGCTGGCTGGACGAAGACGTTATTAGGCGAGTGAAACCCATAGCGGTAGTACTGGGTGCCGAGTTTTTCCTGGAGCGCATCGCGATCGAACTCTTCGAAACTCACGCCCCATTCGCGGTATTGCGCCAACGACGAACGGAGATTCTGAACGCCCGCATCGCTCGCTGCAGCATGGAACTTTCCGACCGGATTCCAGCTACAGTCAATCCGATTTTCTCGAACAAGCTGCTCGAGCCAACGCAAACCAGCGTCATACAAGCGAATCTGTTTGCGAGCGACTTCCAGCGGGCTGGTGTGCCCGCCCAATTTGGTGTTGTGTGGCAGATTGATGACGAAACCGGAATTACGCCCGGATGAGCCTTCGCCGATAGTCGAGGCTTCGAGCACCAGCACCGGTTGGTCAGGCTGCATCTCTGCAATGCGGCGTGCCGCAGCAAGCCCCGTATATCCACCGCCGATCACAACTGTGCCGAACCGTCGAATGCTCGTGCGAGAACTCTTCGGACGCTCGGCCAACATCGCGTTCCAGCCCGAACCAAATCGATAGGTCGGGTATTTCCCCGCGGCTACGTCGGAAGTAGAGAGACCTAGTTGGGTATGCATGGAATCACCGCTACGATCGAAACATCATTGCGCTCGCGCCTCGAGCGCCTGCGAGCGAACAGCGGACCGCGTCAAAACCCGCGCCTCTTCGTACAATGAAGAGGAAGCCGGCTTCCTCGATGGTTTAGCCTGTTCTCATCATGCCGAGGAAGCTGTCACATCCGCCTAATATCAGCGATCCAAATGATGAACTTAAGTGCGGTTTGATTTGCTGGAGGGACACCACAGGCCGAAGGAAAACGCAATGGTCACCTGTGCCGAACTACCGCACACCGTCTGCCTCAGGGTGTCACGATCGTTGAAGTAGCCGCGTGATATTGAAGTATGCGATCCACGGCAACACCAAAACGTGGATCGCTATCGTCATTCCTCGCGTTCGGCATATCGGCTGGCTTCCGCAAGCAGCCAGAGTGCGAACGCCTGCAATTGCGGCGAATTTTGCTTGGACTCCGGATAGACCAGGTAGTATCCCTTGTCGCTCCGTAGAGACGTGCTGGACGGTAGCACAAGCTCTCCCGTAGCCACCTCGTGAGACACGAAGAAGCGAGGAACAAGCGCAATACCCAGTCCGGCGCGCGCTGCTTCAACAAGCATCGAGAAGAGTTCGTACCGCTGCCCTCGCATGCAGTCGACGTCATCATCGATACCGGCCTGCGCGAGCCAATGCCGCCATGCATCCGGTCTTGCTGACTGGTGAAGCAACGTGAACTTCGTGACGTCCCGAGGTTCGAGCGAGGTTTTTCCCTGCAATAGCCGCGGACTGCAAACAGGCGTCATCTCCTCACCGAAGAGATATTTCGTTATCGACCCGGGCCATACAGGGTCGCCGAAGTGAATGGCTGCGTCAAACGGTGTATCTGTAAACAGGAATGGTTCTGCCCGTGTCGTCAGATTGATCGTAACGTGTTCGTGTTCCGCGTAGAACTGTGGAAGCCGCGGAATCAGCCAGCGCGTGGCGAACGTAGGAATGACGGCAAGTTCGAGAATCCCGCCGGCGTTGCGATGAGCCATTGCCGCCAGGGTATCCCGCTCTATCCGATCGAGATCCTCACGGACCTGTCGCGCATAAGTCTGACCTATTTCGGTCAGGCTGAGCCTCTTCTTGACACGGTTAAAAAGCGCTACACCCAGATAATCCTCCAGGCTCGCGACCTGACGACCGACCGCGCTTTGCGTCAAAGCCAGCTCGTCCGCGCTGCGGGTGAAACTCAGATGGCGCGCTGCCGCCTCAAAAGCGATCAGTGCTTCGATACTCGGAATTCTTCGCCTCACGTTCATTCCTCAAACGCACAAGGTTGCGAGTTTATATCGTTTGCTGCTCGCTGACCATGAAGTGACAATGGTTTCCATGACACACGGGGAGTGCTTGACCCTTCCACCTTGACTCCCCCGATACTGTGGAACTCCCGGGGTCACCAAATGAGTGACGCCGCGCGGTAACGCTCGCTTCCTGGAGACAACGCATCTTGCCAGCCGTGTTACTCGCCTGATCATTTCGCATTCCTATTTATACAACGCCGTATCTTATAAAGGACGCTCCATGACTTCCGATTCGCTTCCTGCAAAGTTCAAGCCTTATACCCGCCAAACGATCAGCCAGGCACCACAATGGCATCTACTCCAGGAAGAACTTCGTGAAGCCGTACAGGTTGTCTCGCGGGTAATGCCGTTCCGAACCAATCAGTACGTGATGGACGAACTGATCGACTGGAGCAATGTTCCCGACGATCCGATCTATCGCCTGACGTTTCCGCATCAGGACATGCTTTCTCCATCCGACTACTCGAACCTGAGAGACCTCGTACTGGTAAAGAAGGATGAGGCTGCAATCGAAGCTGCGGTGCGCGGTATCCGGCTGGCGATGAATCCCCATCCCGCCGGTCAATTGACGCACAACGTGCCTTTCATGAACGGCGAGCCAGTGCGTGGTCTTCAGCACAAGTACAGGGAGACGGTCCTCTTCTTTCCCAGCGCCGGGCAGACATGTCACGCATACTGCACTTTCTGTTTCCGCTGGCCACAGTTCGTCGGAATGGACGATCTGAAATTTGACGCGCGTGAATCAAGCGAACTGGTCGCCTACCTCAAACTGCACCCCGAGGTCACTGACGTGCTGATCACCGGTGGTGACCCGCTTATCATGAACACTCGTTCTCTCGCGGGTTACATCGAGCCGCTGCTCGTCCCCGAGCTCGCGCACATCCAGAATATCCGTATCGGCACCAAGTCCGTTGGCTATTGGCCTCAACGTTTCGTGACCGACAAGGATTCGGATGATCTGCTACGTCTGTTCGAGAAGGTCGTGGCCGCCGGAAAAAATCTTGCCCTCATGGGCCACTACAACCATCCGGCTGAACTTCGAACCGCTATCGCGCAGCGGGCTGTGAAGCGCATCGTATCTACCGGCGCGACCCTGCGCATGCAGGCCCCATTGATCCGCCACATCAACGAAGATCCCAAGGGCTGGGTAGAGCTTTGGACGACTGGCGTACGGCTGGGCGCGATTCCGTACTACATGTTTGTCGAAAGAGACACGGGTCCCAGCCACTATTTCCAGTTGCCACTCGCCCGAGCATACGAGATCTTCCAGTCCGCCTATAGTTCAGTATCAGGTCTGGCTCGCACAGTCCGAGGACCTTCGATGAGCGCATTTCCCGGCAAGGTCGTGATAGACGGTATCGTTGATATCGCTGGCGAAAAGGTGTTCGCGCTGCAGTTCCTGCAAGCGCGCAAGCCCGAGTGGGTCCGTCGTCCCTTCTATGCGAAGTTCGACCCCAACGCGACCTGGCTCCACGATCTCGTTCCTGCGTTCGGGGAACAGAAGTTCTTCTTCGAAACCGAAGCGGATGCACCACACAAGTCCCTACAGCTTGTCACGCGACACACGGGCCGATATGTGCCGGGCGCGACATCAAAAACGCCGCAGCCTCTCGCGATCGAAGCGTAACTGACAAGGCGGCCCGCCTCGCGGGCCATAGCCCGATTTCCTGGTACCCCGGGGAGGACAAATGGCGTACGTTGTAACCGAAAGCTGCATCCAGTGCCGATATACGGACTGTGTCGAGGTTTGTCCCACCGACTGCTTTCGCGAAGGTCCGAACTTTCTGGTCATCGACCCCGACGAATGCATCGACTGCGGGGTCTGCGCCCCAGAGTGCCCGGTTGATGCAATCTTCTCGGCCGAGGAGATTGTGGGAACCGAGCAGCAGGTTTTCGTCGAACTCAATGCGTCGCTCGCGAAAGAATGGCCAGCGATCACAACCCGGCACTCCCCTCTACCCAGCGCGGAAGAATGGAAGGACGTGCAATCCAAACTATCGCATCTCGCCCGTGACCCGGTGGCTGGTTGACTATCCGTGACCAGACCGTCCTCGGACGGCTGGTACCGAAGAAAGTCTGCTTTTCCGAAGGTTGATGGACAAACCGCAGCGACGAATGGCGATCACGAAGAAAGATGACGACTTCGGTGCCTTACCACACGCGTTTGTGGCTCACCTTGTTTCTGCAGTGCCTGCGCCGCCTTTGGATATCGAAATACTGGCGAAGACGCAGGCCGCCACTATGCAAACGCATCTAATTCAATTCGCCCTGCAGAACCAGTAACTCCCGTTCCGATGCCTGCATCGCAAATCTGGCAGCCTCCTGATAAGCAGCGTCGGCGTAGCACGCCTTAGCCTGCTCGTAGGATGGAAACTCGACAACGACCACTCGGGTGGTCGTTTGTGCCTCTTTCAGCACGGCATGCCTATCAAGCACTCTGACCTTCGCATCGTACTTTTCGGCGATAGGCGCCCATAACTCACCATACTTTTTTTGGGCGTCCTGATCTTTGAGATCTCCGCCCAAGATTAGCCAATAGCCTTTCATCGTTTTTCCTCCAGTAGACGTCTGCCTATGTCCGCCAGTGACCAGATCCAGGCACTGGTCCGTCCAATTCCCGGACACTCTGGACAAGGCAGCTCGGCGAACACACATGATAGTCATCGTTCAGAGCATGCTCAATAGCATTAGGGATCAGTGCGTGGAACTGCCGGTCCGCTGCGCGCCGCCGCCAAGGCTCCAGACGTCTCCGCAATCGCCCTCCGCCGTTGGACGTCGCGGGTCTGCAAATGTCCGCGCGTGCCTCGGATAACCTGAAGTAATGCGAACGCGAAAATAAAGCGCGTTGACGATGCTCTTTCCCGATCCAATACTCAGCGCAAAGCACTGGCCCTTGGATGAGCAACATAAGACAGCGCCCGGCTTCGCAGTCCGCCCGCCTCCACCAGGGTGATTACCAACGCCTGCAGCGCTGAGAGACGGCGCACAGGCAACCTGAACTGGCAATATGAATTCTCCTGACCGACACTTCGAACCGGCAACTCAGACGGCAGACCGGCTCGTCTACGCTAGTACCTGGGAAACCGCCGGCAGGGTCTGGCCGAGCAACGAGCGACAGCTCCTCACATGTTGCCGGGTGACGGATGAAACGCATGACGTCAAGACATTCGAGTTCCGGACGGGTGACGGTCTGCCGGTCCGCTTCGAGCCTGGGCAGTTCCTGACCATTTCTGCCGTCGTTGGCGAGCAGTCGGTGGAGCGCTGCTACACGATATCGTCGCCACCGACGCGGCCATTTCTTGTTTCCATCACTGTGAAGCGTGTGCCGGGCGGCGTCATGTCGAACTGGCTGCACGACAACATGGTGGTCGGCAAGACATTGGACGCGTACGGTCCTTCTGGTTCATTCACGCCAACCGATTGGCACGCCCCCAAGTACCTTTACCTGTCCGCAGGCTCCGGTGTCACGCCGCTCATGTCCATGACGCGCTCGAGCGTCGATCTGGGGCAGGACCGGGACATCGTTTTCGTCCATAGCGCGCGTACTCCGGCGGACATCGTGTTTCGTGATGAGCTTCACCGGCTGGCTCGACAGTCGCCGAATCTGCGACGCTTCTTCGTGTGCGAAGGCGTAGGCGACGAGCCCGACTGGTCGGGCGGGACGGGTCGCCTCAGCCTTGAGTTGCTGAGCAAATGGGTTCCCGACTACCTGGAGCGCGAAGTCTTTACATGCGGACCCGCTGGATATATGAGCGCTGTGCGAGCGCTGCTACGTGAAGGCGGCCACAATCCTGAGCGCTACCATCAGGAGAGCTTCGATATCACGGAAGGCGTCGCACCAGCGCCGGTTATCGCAGATGCACCGGCCAATGCGCCGCAAACCTCCTTTACCGTCAAGCTGTCCCGGACGTCACGCTCCTTCACGATGAGCGGCTCAGAAACCGTGTTGTCCGCCGCAAAGAAGGCCGGCATCAAGATCGCATCCTCATGCAGTCAGGGCGTGTGCGGCACATGCAAGACAAAAGTGCTGGAAGGCGCCGTTGACATGCACCACAACGGCGGCATCCGGGACCGGGAGGTCCAGAAGGGCTTCCGTCTGCTTTGTTGCAGCAAACCAACTTCGGATCTCGTACTGGATCTGTAGCAGGCGAGCGGCTGGCCACCAGCAGCTCGCACCGAAAACCCCAATGCAGTAACCATCTTGCATGGGACCAGAGTAGGCGCTAAAGCGCCAACTCTGGTCGACACAGGAGACATCATGTCAGCAAATCGCGGCGTTGTTTATATTGGTCCAGGGAAAGTCGAAGTGCAGAACATCGCATACCCCGATCTGGTCGATCCCACGGGGAAAAAGGCAAACCACGGTGTGATCCTTCGCGTTGTCGCCACCAACATCTGCGGCTCCGACCAGCACATGGTGCGCGGTAGAACGACCGCGCCCGCAGGACTCGTGCTAGGCCACGAGATTACCGGCGAAGTGATCGAAGCAGGGTCGGACGTGCTGACGCTGAAGAAAGGCGATCTGGTGTCCGTGCCGTTCAACGTCGCGTGCGGCAGATGCCCGATGTGCAAGGCGCAGAACACGGGCGTGTGCCTGAACGTCAATCCGGCGCGCGCAGGCGGGGCCTACGGCTATGTCGACATGGGCGGTTGGATCGGCGGTCAGGCAGAGTTCGTCATGGTGCCGTATGCCGACTTCAACCTGCTGAAGTTTCCCGACCGCGATCGGGCGATGTCAAAGATTCGCGACCTGACCTGTCTCTCCGATATCCTTCCTACTGGCTATCACGGCGCCGTGACTGCCGGAGTCGCGCCGGGTGCTACTGTCTATGTTGCAGGCGCGGGTCCGGTTGGTCTGGCCGCCGCCGCTTCCGCGCGACTGCTGGGTGCCGCCGTGACGATTATCGGCGACGTGAACCCGAAGCGGCTCGAGCACGCTCGACGCGTTGGATTCGAAACAGTCGATCTCTCGCAGGATGTCTCCCTGTCCGACCAGATCGCCAACCTGCTCGGCGAACCGGAGGTCGATTGCGCCATTGACTGTGTCGGCTTTGAGGCGCGCGGGCACGGTCATTCCGGATCACAGGCCGAAGCGCCGGCGACGGTGCTCAACTCACTGATGGAAGTCACTCGCGCGGCCGGAAAGATCGGTATCCCCGGTCTGTATGTCACCGATGATCCCGGCGCGGTAGACGCCGCGGCCAAACACGGGAGCCTGTCGGTTCGACTCGGTCTTGGCTGGGCCAAATCGCACTCGTTTTTCACCGGTCAGACGCCCGTCATGAAGTACAACCGCAACCTCATGCAGGCTATTCTCTGGGACCGGCTGAACATTGCCGATGTGGTGAACGTCACTGTGATCAATCTCGACGATGCGCCGAACGGCTATGCCGAGTTCGATTCGGGTGTGCCCAGGAAGTTTGTGATCGACCCTCACGGCGTGCTGAAAGCAGCGGCGTGACGCAGTGGTTCACGCAAAAAGCGTGAACCATAGTTGCTGATCGAAGGTGGGGTTGCCTGGGTCGACCCGCCTCTCTCCCATCGTCCAATTCTTTGTCGGCGTCTGTCGCGCGCCGAAAAACCCACAAGCGAATAGCCCGAGGAAGATCAGGCACGCAAACCAGTCTGCCAAGAAAGCCTGGTTTGCGCGCTCCCTGTTTCCGTCGAAAAACTCTGGCTCGAAGTTGGACCACGAAAGCCCATCAAAAGCTAGAGCCACGAACGCTCAAAAGGAAACGTGGACAGTGGCACGCATCCGGATTCCGTGAGCAACACCTGCTGCTCGAGCTTGACACCTTCGCGGCCGTCTTCGTCCCCGATGTAGCTCTCAATGCAAAGTGCCATTCCGACCTGGAACAGCCCGTCGTAGCCGCCACCCTCCCAGTCGGAATAGTGCGCGATCGACGGATACTCATCCACCAGGCCTATGCCATGAGCGACGCAGCTGTAGCGGTTACGGGCGTATCTGGCTGGGATTTTCCAGCTCCGTTGGGAGAACTCCCTGAAACTCATGCCGGCGCGCACAAGGTCCAGGTTGAAGTGCAGTTGCTCGTGGGCCGTCGCGTAGAGCCGTCGTTGTTCGTCCGATGGCTTCACATGGCCGACGGTCCATGTTCTCGATATGTCTGCACAGTAGCCGTAAGGCCCCACGAGGTCCGTATCGAATGCCAACAGTTCGCCTGCTTCGAGGACCTTGGAACTGCACTCCTGCATCCACGGATTTGTTCGTTCACCCGACGAAAGCAGCCGGGTTTCTATCCATTCGCCGCCATACCTGATGTTCTCGAAGTGAAGATGCGCCCACAATTCCTGCTCGGTAATGCCCGGCACCAGTGCATCGTGCATGCGCGCGATACCGCGTTCGCAAACATCGATGGCGCGCTGCATAACGGCGATCTCTTCCGGCGACTTCACGCACCGCGCCTGCTCAATGAGAGCCTGGCCGTCGACAATTCGAACACCTAGTTTTTGCAGCGCATAGACGCCTTCCGGGTCCAGCCTGTCTGCTGCCACGCACAGTTCCGTCCCTTCGCGACGCAGCAGGTCGACGATTTCATCGGCCCATTGCGCGGCTCGCCGCGCTGATTCGGGACCAGCGTTGAAGTAATTCCAGCATGTCGCGCCACGAATCTCCGAAACACAATCGATGCCTCGCCAAACATGCTCGCAGTTGTGAAACTCAAAGGCCACGACCGGGCCGTCGGCAAACACAAGAATGTAGCGCGTAGGATTCCGACCGGTCCAGATTTGCATGTTGGAGGAGTCCGTTGCGTATCTGATGTTTACCGGGTCGTACAGAAGGATCGCCGGACAGCCCTGAAGTCTGAGCTGCTCGCGTACGCGATTCAGCCGATAACTGCGCACGATGTCCAGCTGTTCATCCGGGTCGCCGGGACGCCAGGCGAAGGGCTCCGTTGACGCGCGAATGGTTCTGACCGTTGACATGCCTTCTCCGTGAATGCCGCGCCACACGCAAGCTTTGTCGAGTCAGCTTCGTTGGCACGTCGGTGGGTTAATTCTGTTGTCCGATCTCACAACTCGATCCGCCCGGATGCGTCAGGCAATGTGAGGCAATCAGTATTGGAATGCCGAAAAACGCCGTCAATGGGCTTTATTTTTCTGGTCGCATTACTTCAAGTTATTGCAGTGTTGCCGTACCGTCGAGGTCACGCCGTGCCACGATCCACTTGATCAGATCGAAGACGGATCCTCGTTCAGCCATTGGATCAGTCCGGTGATGGATGATGTTATCGATCTGCCATGCGGTACCACCATGTAGTATCCGTCCATCATCTTGCACGTAGCCGTCTCCAGCCTCACCAACTCGCCTGATACGAGCAGATCGTGCACGAGCCGACCCCAGCCGAGCGCAATGCCCTGGCCGTACCTTGCCGCCTGCACTGCGTCTGTGTAGATGCTGCACCGGAGCGCATAGTTGAGCTTTGCTGGACGGTGTCCGACGGACGTGAACCACTCCTCCCATCCCATCCATCCCTCCGACGTAGAGTCGGATTCGATCAATGGAAGTTGTGCCAGGTCTTCAAGGGACTGAGGCACCGCATTTTCCCGCAGCCAGCGCGCCGAACATACGGGGAAAACCTCTTCGTCGAACAGCAAGGTTGATGAGCCGTCTCGCCACGTACCATCACCGAACCTGACGGCTACATCCACTTCGTTGTGCCGTAAATCTGCGGTGAACATTTGCGTCGTCAGCCGGAGCTTCAGCTGTGGCTGCAGCTTCTTCAGACTTGCCAGCCGCGGCAGGAGACGAAGCTGCGAGAAGGCGGCCGTGGACGCAAGGACCAGCTCCTGTTGTTCGATCCCGGTAGACAGGCGGTCGAATACGCCCGCGATCTTCTGCATCGACTCGGCGACGACGAGGTAGAGCGATTCTCCTTCGACAGTAAGCGATATTGATCGATGCAATCGGTGGAAGAGCTTGACGTCGAGCGTCTCTTCAAGAAACCTGACCTGCCGGCTCACTGCGGCCTGACTCACACCGAGTTCCGCAGCCGCATTCGTGAAGCTTGAGAGACGCGCAACCGCCTCGAATTCGACAAGCGCAGTCATCGACGGAATGATCCGTCGGTATCCCTTGGGGCCTCTTGTAATTTTCATCTCTGAGAGTCTCTACTTAAGTGATGAAGCGACATCCTCGGAAGGGGCGGTCCGAGATCGCCTGCGACCTTAGCAGTCAGCCCCCTCGCGCCATCCTGCCCATCGCGTACGTTGCGCAGTATGCCAGGTGTTTTCCCGCAGAAGAATACACAATCGCCGCAGGGTCTTCGAAGCATGAACGCCGTTCTGGCACATCGCGCTCCTACGGGAATACGACTACTCCCGCGCCGGTGAAGCCGCCACCGATCACAGGCGCCCCTACCCTCGCGAGCCGCAAAGTTTCGCATAACATAGAGTAATACCAGCGGGACTATAAAGGCCGTTGACGCTCCAGATTTGCACTTCAATACTGGCATTGCGGCTATACGCCATCGCCCGTTGAAACACAATGTGACTGGAGCAAAAACGTGTCTGTCATCCCCATCAAAACCCACCGTGAACTGGTCGACAGCCGGGTGCCCGGCTGCGGACTCCCCGGAGAAGTTTTCAGCCGTCAGGATGTCTTCGAAAACGATCTGGACGTCTTCTTCAACAAGCTCTGGATTCTTGTCGGCGTCACGGCCGACGTGCCCGAACCCGGTGACGTGTCGACCGTCGAGGTCGGCAAAGCTTCGATCATGATCGTTCGCGACGACGACGAGAATATCCGCACTTACCGGAACGTCTGCCGCCATCGCGGCTCGCGCATCATGAAGGAGCCCGGCAAGGCGAGCGTGGGCATGCTGGTCTGTCCTTACCACCAGTGGACCTACGACCTCGATGGCAGCCTGAAGCACACCTCGCACATGGGCAAGGATTTCGACCCGAAATGCCGGAGCCTGATCCCGGTTCACACGAAGGTAGTCGGCGCGCACATTTTCGTGTGTCTGTCTGACGATCCCCCGGCTGACATATCGAAGCTGGAAGAAGTCATGACGCCCCGCTTCGCTCCGCATCAGATGCAACGCACAAAGATCGCTTTCGAGTCCGAGCTGATCGAAAACGGAAACTGGAAGCTCGTGGTGGAGAACAACCGCGAGTGCTACCACTGCGAAGCAACTCACCCCGAGTTGACGAATTCTTTCCTGCCGGAGGACTTCGGCTTCTGTCCGGATGGTCTCGGCGAGGAAGATCTGAAGTCTTACGATACCTACGTGGCGCGCAATGCGGCAAACAAGGCGAACTGGGAAAGCGAAGGCTATATCTGCTCGATCTTCGAGTCGCTCGACGAAAGCGTCCACACGAACTTCCGCACGCAGCGTCTCGTGATTGCAGGGAGCAACGAATCCCAGACACTGAGTACCAAGGTTGCGAGCACCAGGCTGCTGGGCGATCTGACCCGCCGGGACCTGGGAGACGTTCACATGTGGGGCCACAATTCGTGGACCCATATCATGAGTGACCATTCGATTGTCGCCTTCATTCTGCCGATCGCCCCTGACAAGACGCTCGTTCGCACCAAGTGGCTCGTTCACGAAGACGCCGTGGAGGGCGTCGACTACGATCTGAAGACGCTTACTGAAGTCTGGCTCGCAACCAACCAGCAGGATGCCGAGCTCGTTCAAAACACTCACAGCGGCACGCAGGATCCTGCTTATGTTCCGGGACCCTACTCGAAGTATACGGAGGCGGAACTCGACAAATTCTGCCGATGGTATGACGCGAAACTGAAGGAACAAAGCATCTAAGGCCTTCTGGCGTCAGGTCGAACGGCACCTGACGCCAGCCGATCGCCTGGTCGGAAACCACAGACCAGGCCGCGTCACGTACCTCTCACGCAGCTGGTTTTCCCGATCCAAACGAACGCACCTTGTTCATGACGTCGTCCGGGACGTCGATCTCACGCACCTTGATGTGGCTACCTGGAATGCGCACACCCGCTTGCGCCAGTCTCTCGATCTGCGCGGCGAGGCGAGCTTCGAAATCTTCCGCGAAGACGTCGGCCTTCAAGGCCACAAGGAAAAGCCCGATGCCTGGCGTCTCGCTTCCCTTTGCATAATGAGGCGCGTCCATTGACCAGTTGGCCCCGGTCATGCCTGCCGCAAGAATCTCCATCATCATCGCGATGTTGGCTCCCCGCGCGCCACCAAATGGCAACAACAGACCCTTGATAGCCGCTCTGGCGTCTGTGGTTGGCACGCCTTGTTCATCGACCGCCCAGCCCTCAGGAAGCGTCTCTCCGGCTTGCGCGGCCCTTCGCACACTGACGAACGCAGTGGCACTGGACGCCTGATCGATGACAAGAGGTCGATCGTTCGCCACTGGCGCAGCGAACGACACCGGATTGGTGCCGTAGACAGGTTTTCCGCATTCGAGCGTGGTCATCTGGGCCGTTGCATTGCAGGTTCCCAGCGCAACAAGACCCGATTCGGCAAGCCGGCGCGTGTAGTAGCCAAGCTCACCTACCGTGAAGCTGTTGGACACTGCGAGCGTGACGACGCCATACGTTTTCGCCCTGTCGACGATCTCACCGAATACGCGATCGAATGCCAGTTGTGCGATTCCGCCTCGCGCATCAACCCGCACGGCCGCGAGAGCCGCAAAGGTGACCTGTGGCTCCGCGTTCACGGCAATTCTGCCTTGGACAAAGCCATCCAGATAGTCTGGAAGGTGAGCAAAGCCAACCGCCTTGCTGCCGGCAAGCTCGGCCGATATCACCGCTTCCGTGAGCGAATGAGCGATAGCATCATTTGCTCCGACCGCCTTGATTGCCCCGAACGCGATGTGCCGCGCCGCCCCACTCTCGTATTTCATAGTTCCATCACCAGAATGCAAACAGTGGACGACCCGAGTCGCTGCATTGCACGCGCGTCGTCCACATGCTGCTGAAACCTTCCGATAGGCGGTCCGCTATAGCCCGCGACGCATCAGGCCCAGATGTCGCCCATCGTGAAGCCGTTCACAAAGGGATCGTCAGGGTCAAGCACGTAGGTGTTGTAGCCATAGATCCACGAACGACCGGAGATCGTCGGAACGACGGCATTGATGTCACCGATGCGCGTCTGCTCGATGAGGTTGCCCGTGAACACGGTTCCCAGCACGCCTTCGTGCCGGAAAGGCTGGTTCAGGTCCAGCTGCCCCTTTGCATGCAGCGTAGCCATCTTCGCGGATGTGCCGGTCCCGCAAGGACAGCGGTCGATAGCGCCCGTCCACGTTGCCGGGTTATCAAAGTCGATTGCCCCGCTTGCAACCGTGACCGCGTTCCTCCAGTCTGCGTTCGGATTTTCGGTCGGCCCCGACAGTTGCGCGACCGTGATGCCGTATCCTGGATAATGCGGATGCTCGACCGGCAACTGCTGCTGGGCCGCCTTGAGGATCAGCGCAGAAACTCTGGTGATCTCACGGCCGTGCTCGGCCTTGAGCTCGAGCCCCTTGAACTGGCGAACATCGGCAATGACGTAGAACATGCCGCCCCAACCCACATCCACCGTGACCTTGCCGAGGTGAGGCACCTCGATGACCTTCTCGATGTGGGCCGCAAATGCCGGCACGTTTCGGAACGTTACCGACGTGACCTTTCCGTTGCTGCACTCCGCCCTGATACCGATCAAGCCTGCCGGCGCTTCCAGCTGAAACTCCGTGACCGGCTCCTGCATCGGAATCATGCCGGTTTCCAGAAGCACCGTTGCGACCGAGATCGTATTGCCGCCGCTCATCACCGGATACTCGACCTGCTCCATGATGATGTAGCCCGCTGCGGCATCCGGATGTTTAGCGGGCACCACCAGATTGCAGCACAACGGCGGATAGCCGCGCGGCTCGCGCAGCATCAGCATGCGGATCTGGTCGTCGTTTTCTTCGAGCCACTTCATCTGCTCATAGACGGTATTGCCCGGAATATGGGGAACACCACCTGTAATCACGCGCATCGGCTCACCGGAGTGAGTTTCGACTGCGTGAAAAGTGCGTTTGAAAGTCATGATCTTCCCGTTTCGTACGTTCTGCGCCAAAAATGATCGTTCGCGACGTCGCGCGAAGTGACAACGAAAGCAGCGGGAGCGCGCCGCTGCTTGTTACTCCTGCCGGATATCCGCCCCAGCCCGCTCCTGGTTATATCCGGGCACCGCAGCGGACGTCGACTGCGGGTTGTCGTCCGTACACCGCATCAGACTCGCTGTCGGCTTTTGCAATAGCTTCCAGTAGTTTGCGCAGCGCATCTGATCCAGCTCTGTGGACTCGGGTGTTTCCGCCTGCGCCAACAGGTGCTCGTCCGTTTCAGTTTGCAGCAGCATGATTCTGACCTTTCGAACTATAGTTACGGTAAGGGTGCGCAATGGACGATGGGCCCTGATCAGATACCTGGTGCGCGCGAGCCATCGACCGGACCAGACACGACAGGCAGTCCTGTACCCCATCTATCCATGGAATCAACATACTCCGATCAAATGGCCGACCCGTTAGGTTTGGCCCGCGTTGTACTGATCATAAGCGCCGTTTAGGTAAAGGGCACAGTGCAGGCTGCGGATCATCCTCCGACTTGCCACACTACGTCTCCAGATATTCAGTCGCCTTCAATGAAGAGGTATTTTGATGACTACCCGCCCCGAAGTCCTGACCGAATTTATTCGTGTCGCTCGACAGCACTTTGCATCGGATCGCCTCCCCGCCGAGGGCCGCAAGATCGCGAAAGAGGTATTCGCGAGACTGGACGACTCGTCGGATGATGGACAGAGAGCGGGTACACGCTATCCGGCCTGCGAATGGTTAGACGCATCGCTCGTTGCACTCTCTGGAGATGTTCGCTTCCGTGACATTGCAATGGCGCTCAAGGCGGTTGCGCCACTGATCGGGTGGCGTAGAAGGACGTCTGGCGCCAACGGTAGTCCAGGCTACGTCGAACAACACGCGAACGGAATCATTTGCGGACCCGGCGGGGCCGAAAGCCGAAGTGATGTTCAGCTTGGCCTCACGATCATGCTTCCCAACACCCGGTATCCGGACCACAGCCACCCACCAGAGGAGGCATACGTGCTGCTGAGTCCCGGAGAGTTCCGCCAGGGCGATGGTGAATGGGTCGATCCGGGTCTTGGCGGCGGTATCTACAACACGCCAAACATAGTGCATGCGATGCGCTCGAGTGCATCACCTTTTCTTGCCTTGTGGTGCCTCCTTGTCTGAGCCGTCACACGCGGCAGCGGCATGACTACCCGTGCAACGACGCTGAGGAAGGGCGCTGACGGCAAAGAGCGGCGCAGATAGTTCTGCGCCGCTCGCCGCAACTGACAACAGGCGATGTGACCTCGATCGACAGCGCTACCAGCAAGAAAGTGGACCATCCCTCCGAGTCCCTCTGCCGTGGTAGCGCCTCACGTGGTGATCAGCTACTTGGCGCCGAGCCACACCGCGAACTTCTGGTTCAGGTCGTCTGAATGGTCCGCCCAGAATGCCACGTCGACGTCAACCGCAGTCTTCTGGTTGGCGGGGTTGGTCGGAAGGTACTGGACGACTCCAGGGGCAACCAGGGAGATCGACGATTTTCGCATCGGTCCCAATGCAGTGGCCGAACCGAGTTTCGCGAGCTGTTCCGTCGATGTCGAAAAGTGCAGGAAGTCCTGAGCAGCCTTCAGGTTCTTCGTGCCCTTTACAACCGCCAGACCCTCGATGTTCTTGACTTCGCCATCCCACACGAAACCGAACGGCTTCTTGTCCTGGGCGATCGCGGTCCAGATCCGGTTGCAGTAAGCGCTCGTCATCGAGACTTCACGGTCAGCCAGAAGCTGGGGCGGCTGAGCGCCCGCTTCCCACCAGACGATCGACGGTTTGATCGTGTCCAGTTTCTTGAATGCGCGGTCCACGCCTTGCGGAGTACCCAGCACCTTGTACACGTCAGCCGGCTTTACGCCGTCAGCGAGCAGTGCCCATTCGAGAGCAGCTTCGGGTGATTTGCGCAGGCCTCGCTTGCCGGGGAATTTCTTCAGATCGAAAAAATCCGCAACCGTCTTTGGCTCGCCGTTCTTGAAGGCTTCCTTGTTATACGTAATGACGGTCGACCACGCTACGTTGCCGACCATACAGTCCGTGATACCGCCGGGCTGGAAATCCGCCTTCGCAGGGGTTCCGTTTTTGCCAGCGGGCAGCGCGGCGACATTGACTTTCTCGAGCAGCCCTTCATCGCACGCCCGAATCGCATCGGCCATCTGGATGTCGACGACGTCCCAGGTAACGTTGTTGGTCTGAACCTGGCTGCGGATTTGCGCGATTCCCCCGTTGTAGACGTCAGTCTTCACGTTCGTACCAGCCTGCGCAGCAAACGGCTTCACCGCAGTCGCAATCTGGGCGTCCTGATATGAGCCGCCCCAGCTCGCAAATACGAGATCAGCCGCGCTGGCAGAGACACTCACAGCCGCTGCGGTGACCAGCAGCGCAACCTTCGCTGAATGGTTGAATTTCAGTTTCATGCTTACGTTCCTTCGTATCGACGTCCAGTGGCACGGTGAAGCCAATCGTCCCGGTTAAAAAAAGAACACTTCTCTGCGAACTGCCAACTTCAAACCATCACCCCGTAGTACCGCAAAGCAGGAAGAGCCAAAGACAAGCGTCGCAACGATCGGCATCGTCTGCCGCCGCCGTTTCTCTCATCATTCGATCAAGCCGGACTCATTCTGCAACTGGTTACTGATAAGGTGTACTACTTATTCAATCGTGTCCTGCAAGCTCTGACGCGACAGCGGAGTCGCATAAGCAACGCTTCTGTGCCCGAACTCAGAACGTCCCACATCAACTGTCGGATCGTGGTCCCTCGGCCGCGGAACAGCCAAGGATCAAGACCCTAATGGCCTTCCGAAAGTTGAACCATCGATCAGTTCTTACTTGCCAAAAAGCCAACTATTAGCTAGCCTTAAGCTGAACATACGTTCAATTTCATCTGCTTGGAGTTCACTATATACGCGATTTTTCGACGCCAAAAATAATTTTTCAACGTTATTTTCGACGTAATAGGTAGGTTTAGGCAAAAATTCGGGTATTCACCTACGTTTTCTCCGATCATCACATGAACATCTGTTCAGTTTATTTGGCATCTCGACAGGCTGATTATATGAACAATTGTTCAGTGAAAAGCCTGGGCAAACTTCACTTTGGTACCAGCCGCCAAGAGTCCATGACCGGTTTGGCGCATCAGGGCCGAATGCATGTTCAGGATAAACTGGCGAACCTACGCGGTTCGCCGGGATCGCGGTGCACAGAACAGACGAGGAAGCAATGCAAACAACGACGACGTCAGTCGCTGCGAAGGATGGCCGGAAGGAAGATCCCGGCCCCTACGAGGGGATGCGGCTAAGACTTATCGATGCGACGCTGGCAGTCGTCGGTGAGGTCGGTCTCGAGAATCTGACAATCCGACGGGTCAGCGAACATGCAGGCGTGTCAGTCGGCCTTGTTCACCATCACTTCGACAACAAGAAGAGCCTCGTCTACAAGACTTTCGAGCATCTCATTCGCAGGGTGCGCGAGCAGCTGACGAACGGCCGGCGGGGCATCGAAGATCCCGTCGAACGGATGAAGTTCACAGCAGACATGTGCTTCAGTGATGAGGTGATGAGCCCAGGCGCGGCCAACGTGTGGCCACACATGTGGAGCTCGTCCGCTCATGACGAGGAAGTACAGCGGCTTTGCGCGGCATTTTCGAAGCGCTTGCGATCCAACTTCATGTTCGATCTGCGGCAGGCGGGTTGCGATCACACGATGGCGCGAATCCACGCGATACAGGCCCTTGCGCTCGTTCACGGACTCTGGATCGAGCATCGAGTTGCCGCGACCGTGACGATCAGCGATGTAGTCGGCATCTTCCACGGCATGATCGACGACGCCACCAGACAGATCTGGAAGCTGAACATGTCGAGATCCGCGAGGTCAGTCCCGCTCAACTGAACCTTGTCCAGGGCCACAAGCCGCTCACATGCTGGGGTAGTTGGGTCCGCCCCCGCCTTCCGGCGTGACCCACACGATGTTCTGCGTCGGGTCCTTGATGTCGCAGGTCTTGCAATGCACGCAGTTCTGCGCGTTGATCTGCAGACGGTCTTCGTTTTCTTCCTTGATGAATTCATACACGCCGGCCGGACAGAAACGCGCTTCCGGGCCCGCGTAGGTTTGCAGGTTCACCTTGATCGGGACGCTTGCATCTTTCAGCGTCAGATGCGCCGGCTGATTCTCCTCATGATTCGTGTTCGAGATGAACACTGACGACAGCCGGTCGAACGTGAGTTTGCCGTCGGGCTTCGGATACTCGATCGGCTTGCACTGCGACGCCGGTCTGAGCATCTCGTGATCCCAGTGCTGGTGATGCAGCGTCCACGGCACGTTGCCGCCCAGCAGCTTCTGCTCGATGCCGACCATCAGCGTGCCCAGATACAGGCCCTTGCTCATCCACTGTTTGAAGTTGCGTGCGCGGTACAGCTCGGTGTGCAGCCACGAAGTCCTGAACGACTCGGGGTAAGCAGCGAGTTCATCATTGTGGCGGCCCGCCTGCACCGCATCGAACGCGGCTTCGGCGGCC
>NZ_CYGX02000143.1 GCF_900019265.1 Paraburkholderia ribeironis | reverse complement strand
ATAAGCGCTTATGCTCTGCAGAGCATAAACGCTTTTAGGCACAGTTCCCGGTTATGCCCAGCTCGCGACAGGTCGAGTTCTGCGGTGACCGTGGAGTGCCGGTCAGAGCCGGCCCGCACCTGAAACGTCTTCGCATAATCGGAGCAAGCTTCCCCGATCGGCCATTCCGGTCGACGGGAGAAGCTCATGAACAACACACCGTCTCCGACTCCGTCCGTATCCCGCTCATCAGGCAGCGGCAAGCGTTTAGCGCAGGCAGAACTGCCCGATGAACTGAACAGCTGGGTCGGCGATTTCGATCGCCATCTCTCGCAGGTCGTGGGACTTGCAGCCGCGTCCCGCCGCCAATACCGCTTCTTTGTCCGGCGATTCTTGGCGCAGTACTGCCCGGCAACCGCCCGTGACCAGTGGGTACCGCGCGCCGAATGGCTCACCACCTTTGTGCGCCAGGAGGCTGCGCGCCTTCACGGACACTCGCGCAAGAAGCCAGGAACGGCACTGCGAGCCTGGCTCCGGTATCTGGTGTTCTGCGGCATGGCAGGCCGTGAGCTCGAAGCCGCGATTCCCTCGATGCCCCAATGGAAGTACGCCGCTTTGCCGGTTCGTCTTACCGCAGAGGAGACCGAGCGCGTGCTCGGAGCAGCGCACGACGGCAGCGCCCACGAGTTGCGCAATCGGGCGATGTTGCTGGTCTTGGCGAGAATGGGCGTACGGGCCTGTGAGCTCACACATTTGATGCTCGACGATATCGACTGGGTCGAGGGCTGCGTGCGCATTCGTCCTGGAAAGTCTCACCGCGAACGGAGACTGCCGTTGCCTTGCGAGGTCGGCGAAGCATTGTGCGCCTATCTTCAACACGAACGCCCAGCCAGTACTTGCAGAGCAGTCTTCCTGAGTACGCGGGAACCGTACGGGCCGATTCTCGACTCGTCGGTCGTCTCAAGAACGGTCCGCCAAGCGATGACCCGCGCCGGCGTGACGGGTATCCCGGCCGCGGCACATGCGCTGCGTCACACGGCGGCCACGCAGATGGTATGCCGAGGCGCAACATTCAAGGAAGTCGCCGACGTGCTGGGACATGCCTCGCTGGCGACGACAGCGATCTATGCGAAGCTTGATCTCGCGACGCTCGCGCACGTGGCCTTGCCGTGGCCGGGAGTGCGGTCATGAACGGGCATCCAGAGTTACGCGACCACCTTGATGCCTACCTTGCCGTTCGGGAGGCGCTCGGCTTCAACGATGCGGCCAGAAAGGCAGTGCTGAGAAGCTTCGTTGAATATGCGATCGTCGCCGACAAGTGGCCGATCGACGCGCAGCTTGCGGTTGACTGGGCGTGCGGGCCATCATCCGTCCGCAGTCCGGCCGGGCAGGCAAGTCGCCTTTCTACGGCACGGCGGTTTTTATACTTCCTGCGCGCGAGCGTTCCGGAAACACAGGTCCCCGGAAGCGGATTGCTTGCGCGACCGCGGCGGCGCAGGCCCTACATCTTCACTCAGGAGGAACTCGCCCGCCTTCTGGATGCCGCCGCGGCAATGCGGCCTCGTCGCAGATTGCGACCGCACGTGTACGTATCGATGATTGGCCTGCTGGCGAGCACCGGTATCCGAGCGGGCGAGGCAATCCGATTGACGGTTGACGACGTGCTGCTTGACGCCGATCCGCCGAGGATCTCGATCCTCGAGACCAAGTTTCGGAAGTCGAGAATCGTGCCCCTGCACCCGACGACCTCTGAGAAGTTGAAGACCTATGCGCTGTTGCGCCAGAAGCTCGGCTACGCCGGGCTATCGGATCTGTTTTTCATGTCCGAGATTGGAACGGCGATCAGCTACGGATTCTTCGCGAACTGGTTCACGCGCACGGCTTACCGGCTCGGCATGGTGCCGCCTTCGGGCACCCGGTCGCCGACGCTGCACAGCCTGCGCCATACCTTCGCCGTCGAGCGCTTGACGCAATGGTGCCTGGAGGGTGCACCGGTTCAGCAGTGGATACCGAATCTGTCCGTCTATCTCGGGCATGTCAGCCCCGTGGAAACGTACTGGTACCTGACCGCGACGCCGGCACTGCTGACTACTGCGGCCGCGACGTTCCGGCAGTACGCAAATCTGGGAGAGAAGCAATGAAGACCACCACCATGATCGGCCCGTTGCTGCAGGGCTTCTTCGTCGAACACCTGCTCGCCCATAAGCATGTCAGCCCAAGAACGGTATCGAGCTATCGAGACACGTTCCGTCTCTTGCTCCAGTTCGTCTGGGACAAAACACACATTGAACCTTCGTCACTGCGTCTGACCGCGCTGGAAGCGCCCGTGATCCTGTCGTTTCTTGACTACCTGGAAGTTGAGCGGCGCAATTCGGTGCGGTCGCGCAACGCCAGGTTGGCAGCGATTCACAGCTTCTTTCGATGGGTCGCGCTGTGCGATCCGGAGTCGGTGGGCTTGGCTACTCGCGTACTTGCGATTCCGTTGAAGCGGACCGATCGACTGCTGGTACAGGCGCTCACCCGTGCCGAAATCGATGCTTTGCTCGCAGCACCCGACCGGTCCCTATGGCGCGGTCGTCGCGACTACGCGCTACTTCTGACGATGTACAACACCGGGGCGCGCGTTTCCGAAATCATCGCGCTCCGACAGGAACAGGTCCAGTTCGGCGGCAGCACGCTGATCAACCTGATGGGCAAGGGCCGCAAGGAACGAAGCATCCCGTTGTGGTCAAACACGGCCCAGGTATTGAAGACGTGGTTCCGTGAACTGGAGAGCACTCGCACGCCGATCGCGTTTCCCAGTCATCGCGGCCGGCAACTGTCGCGCAACGGCGTCGATTACATCCTCCAGCAGGCCGTCAATCAGGCTGGCTTGAAATGCCCGAGCCTGATTGGCAAACGCATTTCGCCGCATGTCGTGCGTCACACGACGGCCATGCATCTGCTGCAATCGGGCGTCGACATCAGTCTCATCGCTCTCTGGCTCGGGCACGAGAGCATCGAAACGACTCACGTCTACATCGACGCTGATCTGGCGACGAAGCAGCGCGCACTCGAGAAACTGGCGCCCGCGGAAGCCGCCTCGTTCCGGTTCAAGCCTTCCGATAGCGTGCTCGCCTTCCTCCAGCAGCTCTGATTATCTACAGTCTCGTCGCCGGCGATCCAAAGCTGGCGGACACCGGTCGACGAGCTGGGCATAACCCGGAACTGTGCCTAAAAGCGCTTATGCTCTGCAGAGCAT
>NZ_CYGX02000155.1:394-721 GCF_900019265.1 Paraburkholderia ribeironis | reverse complement strand
CCACGACTACCTGAAAAAGATCCTGACCGCACGCGTCTACGACGTGGCGCGCGAGACCGAACTCGAACGCGCACCCAATCTGTCGGCGCGGCTGCGCAACCCGGTCTACCTGAAGCGCGAGGACAACCAGCCGGTGTTCTCGTTCAAGCTGCGCGGCGCGTACAACAAGATGGCGCACCTCCCCGCCGATGCGCTCGGGCGTGGCGTGATCACCGCGTCGGCGGGCAATCATGCGCAGGGTGTGGCGCTGTCGGCCGCGCGCATGGGCGTGAAGGCGATCATCGTGGTGCCGGTCACGACCCCGCAGGTGAAGGTCGACGCGGTGCG
>NZ_CYGX02000155.1:0-384 GCF_900019265.1 Paraburkholderia ribeironis | reverse complement strand
GTGCAGACCGACGACTCGTGCGCGATGGCCGCGTCGCTGAAGGCGGGCGAGCGCGTCACGCTGAACGAGGTGGGGCTGTTCTCGGACGGCACGGCGGTGAAGCTGGTCGGTGAGGAGACCTTCCGGCTGTGCCGCGACTATCTCGACGACGTGCTGCTGGTGAACACCGACGCGTTGTGCGCGGCGATCAAGGACGTGTTCCAGGACACGCGCAGCGTGCTGGAGCCGGCCGGCTCGCTGGCGGTGGCGGGCGCCAAGCAGTATGCCGAGCGCGAGGGCATCGAGAACCAGACGCTGATCGCGATCACATCGGGCGCGAACATGAATTTCGACCGCATGCGCTTCGTGGCCGAGCGCGCGGGAGTGGTCGAGGCGCACGAGGCG
>NZ_CYGX02000154.1 GCF_900019265.1 Paraburkholderia ribeironis | reverse complement strand
CTAGACTGAATCAACCTGTTGGTGCGTGAGGCGAAGATGGGGCGATTTGTCGAAGGTGCAGACCGCAATCAAACAACGCTACTGCCGGAATGTCTGGATGACTTCATCGCCGAAGACAACACGATCCGGATTGTCGACGCATTCGTAGATGAGCTTGAGCTGTCGTCTCTGGGATTTGAAGGGACCATGCCGGCGATCACGGGGCGTCCGTCCTACCACCCCGGTGTGCTGCTCAAGATCTACATTTACGGCTATCTCAATCGCGTGCAGTCGAGCCGCCGCCTGGAGCGGGAGTGCCAGCGCAACGTCGAACTGATGTGGCTGACCGGGCGCCTCGCCCCGGACTTCAAGACGATCGCCGAGTTCAGGCGAAGCAACGGGGAAGGCATTCGCAATGTATGCCGGCGCTTCGTGATGATATGCCGTGATCTGAAGCTGTTCACGCAAGCGGTCGTGGCCATCGACGGCAGTAAGTTCAAGGCGGTCAACAGCCGCGACAACAACTTCACGCCCAACAAGATTGCGAAGCGTCAGGAGCAGATCGAGCAGAGCATTCAGCGCTACCTGGATGCTCTGGAAACAGCAGATCGCACTCAACCCGCCGAGGTGGAAGCGAAGACAGAGCGACTACGGGAAAAGATCGGGACGCTGCGCGAACAGATGCGTGATCTGGAGCGTGCGGCAAAGCTGCTGAACGATTTGCCTGAAAAGCAGGTCTCCCTGACCGACCCCGACTCGCGTTCGATGATCTCGCAAGCCAAAGGCACAGGCGTGGTTGGCTACAACGTTCAGGTGGCCGTCGACACCATGCATCACCTCGTCGTGACCCATGAAGTGACGAACATCGGCAATGACCGGACGCAGTTGAGTCCGATGGCCAAGGCAGCTCGCGACGCCATGGGCAAGAAAAAGATCAAGGCACTCGCAGATCGTGGATACTTCAGTGCACCCGAGATCAAGGCGTGCGACGACGCTGGCATTGCCGCAATGGTGCCGAAATCGCTGACGTCTGGCGCGAGGGCCGACGGGCGATTCGACCGGGCCGACTTCGTCTACATCGCTGCGGATGACCAGTATCGCTGCCCGGCGGGGCAGCGGGCGATTTACCGATTCAGTTCGGTTGAGCGGGACAATCCGATGACCCTGCGCACCTACTGGAGTAGCGCCTGCCCGAATTGCCCGATCAAGAGCCAGTGCACGCCATCTGATTACCGGCGTATCCGGCGATGGGAGCACGAAGCGGTGCTTGAGGCAATGCAGTCAAGGCTGGATCGCCAACTCAATGCAATGACGATAAGACGCCGAACAGTCGAGCACGTGTTCGGCACTCTCAAGCACTGGATGGGCTCGACACACTTCCAGACACGCAGGCTTGGTTACGTCGCAACCGAAATGAGTTTGCATGTGCTGGCATACAACCTCAAGCGCGTCATCAGGATCCTCGGATTCACGAGGACGATGCGGGCAATGAAGTTGGCCGGTGCGTGAACTCGCGTACTGACACTGCGCATCGGCATAGCACAATCAGGTCAGCGGTCCGTGTCTCGGTGTAACCGAACGGCACTCCCAACGGCGCTTTATCGGTTGGCCCCTCTGCGCGTTTTTACACGGCCTCGGCC
>NZ_CYGX02000142.1 GCF_900019265.1 Paraburkholderia ribeironis | reverse complement strand
TGACTGGGAGGAGGTCATGATAGGGCTCCTGCTGGAGAACGAGGCGGATTGCCTCATTCGCCAACATAAAGTGGAATAGCCTAGACTAAATCTGACAGTGGTCGGTTTCTCGTGCTGTTGCGCGTGGGCGCGGAGGACGTAGTCCGAAGCGGCAACGCGCGCGGCGAACCGCAAGGAGTCCACCATGACTCAGGAACAGAAAGTTATCCGCGCCAAGGTCGGCATGCTCGAACTGGCGCGGCAACTGGGCAATGTCAGTCAGGCCTGCCGGGTAATGGGCTATTCCCGCGACAGCTTTTACCGCTTCAAGGAACTGTACGACAAGGGCGGAGAGGCGGCTCTGCAGGAAATCTCCCACCATCGCCCGCTGCTGAAGAACCGCGTGGATCCGCAGGTCGAGGCGGCAGTGGTCGAACTGGCCCTGGAACTGCCCGCCTACGGCCAGATCCGTATCGCCAATGAGGTCCTCAAACGCCATGCCCTCAGCGTCTCGCCGCAGGGGGTGCGCAGCATCTGGTTGCGCCATGACCTCGAGACGATGAACAAACGCCTGAAGGCGCTGGAAGCGAAGTCTGCCCAGGAAGGGCTGGTGCTGACCGAATCGCAGCTCAGCGCGCTTGAGCGTGCCAAGCTGGAAAAGGAAACGCACGGCGAATTTGAATCTGAATGCCCCGGCTACTGCGGCGCCCAGGATACCTTTTACGTCGGCACGCTCAAGGGCGTCGGTCGCGTCTATCAGCAAACCTTCGTCGACACCTACTCGAAAGTGGCGTTTGCCAAACTCTACGACCGCAAGACACCGCTGCCAGCGGCCGACCTGCTCAACGATCGTGTCGTACCGTTCTTCGACAACTACGGCATTCCGCTCGCGCGCGTTCTGACCGACCGGGGGACCGAGTACTGCGGAAACCCCGAGCATCACGAATACGAGCTCTATCTGGCCGTGGAGAACATCGATCACACCCGCACCAAGGCGCGTTCTCCGCAAACCAACGGCATCGTCGAGCGGCTTCACAAGACCATGCTCAACGAGTTCTATCGCATCGCCTTCCGCAGGAAAATCTACGACTCGATCGCCGCCCTGCAGAGTGATCTGGACACATGGCTTGACCAGTACAACAATGAGCGCGAACATCAGGGGCGATGGTGCTATGGCAAGACGCCGATGCGTACTTTCCTCGATTCACTCGAACTCGCCAGGGAGAAACTAATTCCTCGCTGAATCGCCTTCCTTAATTCGCTTCTCCGACTACCTGTCAGGTCCGGTTCAGGCTAATACAGCTGAACAGTTGCGCCGTGTTCTTGGCCAAGCCCTTGTATCGGGTCTTGCGATGGCGAAACAGGTTCTTGACGATATGGAAT
>NZ_CYGX02000047.1:131823-223575 GCF_900019265.1 Paraburkholderia ribeironis | reverse complement strand
CCCCACCGGACCGCCGGTGGGGTTTCTGCGTTTACGCGCGCCGGGCGCGCGGTGCGAAGCGGTACCGGCAGGACCCTGCAGCCGGCGCCTCACGGAACGACAGCGGGAAACGGAAACGCAGCCGGAAAAACACCGCGCACGCCGGCCACAATGCGCGAACCCTCACGAATCGCGCACCATCAGTCGGCTAACACAAAAGCATTGCCGCCCCACGACCAGCGCGTCGCAAACGACAACCTACCGCGCGCCGCCTCTTGTCCCAGCAACGAAACCACTCCTACTTCTCTTGTGCAAGAAAGCGTTGCGCAAGCCGGACCCAATACGTCGACCCGATAGGCAGCAATTCGTCGTTAAAGTCGTAGCTTGCGTTATGCAGCATACAAGGTCCCGCGCCGTGACCCGCGTCCCGATGGCCGCCATCGCCATTGCCCAAGAACGCATAACAACCCGGCTTCGCTAACAGCATGAAGGAGAAGTCCTCGGCGCCCATCGTCGGTTCGACTGCCTCGTTGACGTTTTCGGCTCCCACAATCTCCTTCATGACCGCCGCCGCAAATCGCGCCTCCTCGCCACTGTTGATCGTCGGGGGATAGTTGCGGTGGAATTGGATCGCGACGGAGCAGTCGTAGGCTTCGGCGGTACTTTCCGCGATTTTGCGCATCCGTGCTTCGATCAGATCGAGCGTTTCGTTGGTAAACGTTCGCACCGTCCCCGCAATCCACGCATCGTCCGGAACGACGTTGACCGCATCGCCCGCGTGAATCTGGGTGATCGACAAGACCGCGGTATCGAGCGGTTTCTTGTTTCGCGTGATGATGCTCTGCAGCCCGGTTGCAATCTGCACGGCCGTGAAGACCGGGTCGCGGCCGTTGTGAGGTAGTGCGGCGTGCGAGCCCACACCCTTGATTTCAATGCGAAATTCGTTGCTCGACGCCATGATCGGACCTTCGGTCACGCCGAAGTGGCCGGCCGGCATACCCGGCCAGTTATGGATGCCGAACACCGCATCTACCGGGAACTTGACGAACAGACCGTCGTCGATCATTGCCTGTGCACCGGCGCCGCCTTCCTCGGCCGGCTGAAAAATGAACACGACGGTGCCGTCGAATTGGCCGTGTTTGGCCAGGTGTCGCGCTGCGCCTAGCAGCATCGCCGTATGTCCGTCATGGCCGCACGCGTGCATTTTGCCGTCGTTCTTCGACCGATGCTCGAAGCTGTTCAGCTCCTGAATCGGCAGTGCGTCCATGTCGGCCCGCAGGCCAATTGCACGCGAACTGTTACCGCGCTTCAGTATGCCGACGACGCCTGTCTTGCCGAGTCCACGATGAGTTTCAATGCCCCAGGACTCGAGAGTCTTTGCCACGAGATCGGCGGTTATTGTTTCTTCATAACGCAACTCGGGGTGGGCGTGAATCGTTCGTCGAAGGGTCTGGATTTCGCCGTGAGCGGCCAGGATTTCGGGAATCAGTTTCATGATGTAGTGGTGAAGCTGTTGTGCTTTGACTTGCGTGGGATCGCTCAAGGCCAGTTCGGCCCGGGCACGGTGATAACTGATTCTACGCCGAAGGCATTATTGCCGGCACCACCCCGGCCAACCGTCGGTGGCCGTAATAAAATCTCGCATTGCCCTTGCTCACTGTTTCCCTGGACGGATTGCCGATGAATGCCCCGACCGAGTTCGTCCGCGCCGTGTGCCCACACGATTGCCCCGATACCTGCGCGATGCGCGTGACCATCGAGCATGGCCGCGCGATCAAGGTCGTCGGCGATCCCGACCATCCTCCGACACAGGGCGCGCTGTGTACCAAGGTCAGTCGCTATGCGGAGCGTGTGTACCATCCGCATCGCCTGACCACCCCGATGAAGCGCATCGGCCGCAAAGGCGAGGGCCGCTTCGAGCCGATCACCTGGGACGAAGCGCTCGAACTCGCGGCAACTCGTCTGTCGGAGATTGCCCGCCGCGCGCCGGAATCGATCCTGCCATACAGCTACGCGGGCACGATGGGTCTGGTCCAGGGCGACAGCATCGCACAAAGGTTCTTTCACAAGCTCGGCGCATCGCAGCTGGATCGCACGATCTGCGCGGCTGCCGGTGCGGCTGGCCTGAAGTACACGTACGGCGCGGGCATCGGCATGCATACCGAGTTTTTCGCCGAGAGTGAGCTGATCCTGATCTGGGGAGCAAATCCGATCGCGTCGAACCTGCATTTCTGGACCCGCGCCCAGGAAGCCAAACGACGCGGCGCGCGTCTGATCGCGATAGACCCGTATCGCTCGCTGACGGCGGAAAAATGCCACCAGCACATTGCACTGAAGCCCGGCACCGACGGCGCTCTGGCACTCGGCATGATGCACGTGCTGATCACAGAGAACTTGCTCGATCATGCGTACATCGAGGCTTATACGCTCGGCTTTGCCGAACTGAAGGCTCGTGCGCTCAGTTATCCGCCATCGCGTGTTAGCGAAATTTGCGGTATCGAACAGCAGGTGATCGTCGATCTTGCGCGACTTTACGGCAGTACCAGGAAGGCCGCGATCCGCATGAATTACGGTCTGCAAAGGGTGCGCGGCGGCGGCAACGCGGTTCGCGCGATCGCTTGCCTGCCGTCGCTGACTGGCGCGTGGCGCGAGCGGTCGGGCGGTGCGCTCTTGTCGTCGAGCGGGTGGGCTCCGGTCGATTCGCATGCGCTGCAGCGTCCAGATCTGATGCCGGGTTGGCCGGCCAAGGCGAGCCGCGTCGTCAATATGAACGCGATCGGCGATGCGTTGCTCCATCCGGGCGACGCCGCGTTCGGTCCCAGGATCGAAGCCATTGTCGTTTACAACTCGAATCCCGTTGCCGTTGCCCCGGATTCGGAGCGAGTCGCGGCGGGCTTTGCGCGCGAAGATCTTTTCACCATCGTCCTCGAACATTTCCAGACCGACACCGCGGACTATGCCGATCTGCTGCTGCCGGCCACGATGCAACTCGAGCATCTCGATGTGCACAAGTCATACGGACATACGCACGTGATGCTCAATCTGCCCGCGATTGCACCCGTCGGCGATGCGCGTCCGAACACGGAGATCTTCCGCGGCCTCGCGCGCCGGATGGGCCTCGACGAGCCGGCGCTGTTCGAAAGCGACGAGACTATCGCGCAAGCCGCGTTCCGGTGGCAAGACAATACGCTCGACGGCGCGGACTGGGAGGCGCTGAAGAAAATCGGCTGGGCAAGGCTGAACGTGCCCGACGCGCCGTTCGCCGAGGGTGGCTTTCGCACACCTTCCGGCAAATGCGAGTTCTATAGCGAGCGCCTTGCGCAGCAGGGTCTCGATCCGCTGCCGGACTACCTGCCGCCGTACGAGTCCGCCGATGGCGCGCCTGAGCTCGCCGCCCGCTACCCGCTCGCCATGATTTCGCCACCGGCCCGCAATTTCCTGAACAGCACCTTCGTGAACATCGAAAGTCTGCGTGCGACCGAAGGCGAGCCGCACCTCGACATCCATCCGACGGACGCGCACGCGCGACACATTATCGACGGCGAGTTGGTGCGTATTTTCAACGATCGCGGTTCGATGCAGGCGCGGGCTCGCGTCACCGACAAAGCGCGCGAAGGGCTTGTCGTCGGTTTGTCGATCTGGTGGAAGAAGCTCGCGCCGGACGGCCGCAATGCGAACCAGGTGACGAGCCAGGCGCTCACCGATCTGGGCGGATCGGCCACCTTCTATGATTGCCTCGTCGAAGTCGAGCGCGTCTGAAGCACACTAAAAATCCCCGCAGCGCTCGTCCCGTGGCCGGTTCGAGGCTGCAGTCTAACCAGGCCGCTTTTCGCAAATAGCAGCGAGGTGCGCGTGCTACGATGCGTTTTTAGCACGACCATTCGAAAATAAATCAGGAGACGCTGCATGGACAAAATCTGGCTGAAATCATATCCGCCCGGCGTTCCCGCAGAGATCGACCCAACCCGCTATGCGTCGATTACCGCACTGCTCGAAGAAGCATTTCGCGAGCACCGCGCGAAGCCGGCATTCGTCTGCATGGGCAAGGAGCTGAGCTACGGCGAACTCGACGCGCTGTCGCGCAAGCTGGCCGCGTGGTTACAGTCGAAGGGCCTTGTCCGCGGCGCGCGCATCGCAATCATGATGCCGAACGTGCTGCAATATCCGGTGGCGATTGCCGCCATCCTGCGTGCGGGTTATGTCGTCGTGAACGTGAACCCGCTTTACACCCCGCGCGAACTCGAGCATCAACTGAAGGACAGCGGCGCGGAAGCGATCATCCTGCTTGAAAACTTTGCGGTGACGTTGCAGGCGATCGTGCGCAACACCGCGGTCAAGCATGTGGTCGTGGCAGCGATGGGCGATCTGATGGGCGTGAAGGGCGCCCTGGTCAACTTCGTCGTGCGCAAGATGAAGAAGATGGTGCCCGCGTGGAATCTGCCGGGCCATGTCAAATTCAACACCGCGATCGCCGAAGGTGCGCGGCAGAGTCTCAAGCCCGTCCAGCAAGGGCCGAACGACGTCGCGTTTCTCCAGTACACCGGCGGGACGACCGGCGTGGCCAAGGGCGCGACGCTGCTGCACCGGAACCTGATCGCCAACGTATTGCAGTCTGAGGTCTGGCTCAATCCAGTGCGCGCGAACCGCACGGACATCGATCAGTTCATCACCGTCGTTGCGTTGCCGCTTTATCACGTGTTTGCGCTGACCGTGTGCGGACTGCTGACGATCCGCACCGGCGGGCTCGGCGTGCTGATTCCGAATCCGCGCGACATCCCCGGCATGATCAAGGCGCTGCAAGGCTATGCGATCAACACGATCCCCGCCGTCAACACGCTGTATAACGCACTGCTAAACAGTCCGGATTTCCACAAGCTCGACTTCTCGAAGCTGCTCACCGCAAACGGCGGCGGCATGGCGGTGCAGGAGGTCGTTGCGAAGCGCTGGTTCGAGCTGACGCATACGCCGATCGTCGAAGGATATGGGCTGTCGGAAACGTCACCGTCCGTGACGTGCAATCCGGTCACTGTCACCGAATACAGCGGGACGATCGGTGTGCCGCTGCCGTCGACCGAGGTGTCGATTCGCGACGACGACGGCAACGAAGTGCCGCTCGGTCGACCGGGCGAGATCTGCATTCGTGGGCCGCAGGTCATGGCGGGCTACTGGAACCGCCCGGAGGAGACCGCCAAGGTGATGACGGCGGACGGCTTCTTCAAATCGGGCGACGTCGGCGTGATGAACGAAGGCGGCTTCGTCAAGATCGTCGACCGCAAGAAGGACATGATTCTGGTGTCGGGCTTCAACGTCTATCCGAACGAAATAGAGGACGTGGTCGCCAAATTGCCGGGTGTGTTCGAAGTCGCGGCGGTCGGCGTGCCCGACCAGCATTCGGGCGAGGCGGTCAAGCTGTTCGTCGTGAAGAAAGACGAGGCACTGACCGACGCCGACATCTTTGCGTACTGCAAAACGCAATTGACCGGCTATAAGCGGCCTAAAACCGTCGAATTCCGCACGGAGCTGCCGAAGAGCAATGTCGGCAAGATTCTGCGTCGCGAGCTGCGCGACGGACGCGCGTAAGCGCATCACGCGCCGGAGTTCGCACCACCCAGCCAGCGAAAGCGAAGTAACCCGGGTAACGCGCAGCCAGGAATGAGCGAGGGCCGGCAGACGAAAGTCTGCTGGCCTTTTTTGCGACCACCGGCCCAGACTGCGCAAACTGCAGGCTCCAAACCAGCCGAATTGGCGCGCAGCGTGCACCATAAAAAAAGGCGCCCGAAGGCGCCTTTGAGACATACAGCGATTTTACGACTTATTAGAACTTGTGGCGGATACCGACACGAGCTGCGAACTGGTTGTTGGTCGACGAACCCGTCAGGCCGTTGATGCCAGCGTGTGCGTCGACCACCGAGCCCGTCGCGCTCAGCGTTTCGCCCAGAGCGTGCTGGTACACGCCGATTACGTACACGTCGGTGCGCTTGGACAGGAAGTAGTCCACGCCAACCGAGCCTTGGTGATACTGGGCACGCGACGTGTTGGCGATTTCCGCGCCGCGCGTGTAGTCATACGCTGCGCCGACCAGCAATGCCGGGGTCAACTGGTACTTGAAGTTGATTTCGCCGTTGTTGAGCGTAGCCGTTTGGCCCGTGAACGGCGATGCGAACGTCTTGCCCAGGTTGCCGAAGCGGATGTTCGAGTAGGTCAGGCCGATCGTTGCCGCGCCGAACGTGTAGGCACCGCCTGCGCCGACCACCTGATACGTGTTAGCCGATGCGAAGCCAGCATAGACCGGGCTGGTGATTGCAAAGTTTGCGGCGGTAGTAGCGGTCGCCGGCGTGTTCGTTGCAATCGTGCCGCCGTTGTTGAACAGGCCGCCCGATGCTGCCGGGGTGCGTGCGTTCAAGTAACCGACGCCGAGCACGAGGGGACCGTTGTTGTAGCCTGCGCCCAACGACCAGATCTGGTTGCCCGTGAAGTTGCCGGCCTGGCCGCCGAGGCTATACGTGCCGCCGAACGTCAGGCCGTTGTAGTTGGCGCTCGTGTACTTGATCGTGTTGTTGGTACGGAACGAGTTGTTGAAGTTGTCGAGGTCGCCCGGGTGAGCGCCGATGTAGCCGCCCCACTGGTCGCCCGATTCCAGCGGACCGACGTAGTCGACGACGGAGTCGTACTGACGACCCAGCGTGACCGTGCCGAACTGGCTCGACAGGCCGACGTAAGCTTGACGACCGAACATCAGGCCGCCTTGGCCGAGCTTGCCGTTGGTCACGTCAAAGCCGTTTTCCAACACGAACAGCGCCTTCAGACCGCCGCCCAGATCTTCCGTGCCGCGCAGGCCGAAACGCGAGCCTTGCAGAACGCCGCTGGACATGTCGTACTTGTGGAAGCCGCCGGCGTTGGTGTTCATGTTGATACCAACGTCAACGATACCGTACAGGGTCACACTGCTCTGAGCATGTGCGACGCCTGCAAATGCGCCCAGTGCTGCGAGAGCGAGAAGCGACTTTTTCATCGAATGATCTCCAAGGATTACGAATCTTTTGTACAAGGCGGATATTTATGTAGGGTTGGGAGCCTTGCGTGTCCAACTTCGCGAGAAGTTGCCACGTAATGTAACAAAAGGCATACATGGGACAAAGAAAAAGGAGCCGGGTCGGAACGCTCCTGTTTCGTTTACGCAACATGGTCTAATATCATCAATTGGCCGCCGAATTCATGCGGGTTGAAGGCTGGCGCGCACCGGCTTTGGACTCGCAAAGCGTTGTCGCGCGGACCTTCCGGCTCGGTGAGCCGGTTGTTGAATCAGGGAGTGCTGAATGTTTCTGGACGAGTTGATTTGCGAGTTTGATCGGGGTTTACGCTCAATGACCGGCGTGTCGCGGATGAGTCGTCCGTTGCCGGTTCCGCAGGAATCCGCGGCGACGGCGGAGGCACCCGAGCTCTCCGCGGCAGAGCGTGCGCACGCGGCGGGTCTGATGCGCGTGAACCACGTCGGCGAGGTGTGCGCACAGGCGCTCTACCAGGCTCAGAAACTCTCAACCCGCTCGCCTTCGTTACGTGCCGTCTTCGACCACGCGGCCACCGAGGAAGAAGATCACCTCGCGTGGACCGCCAAACGTCTCGAGGCGCTCGATTCGCGTCCGAGCCTGTTGAACCCGGTTTGGTACACCGGCGCATTGGCGATCGGTCTGCTGGCGGGGCGCATGGGTGACCGCGTCAGTCTCGGCTTCATGGCCGAAACCGAGCGCCAGGTGGAGCAGCATCTTGATAGCCATCTGGAACAGTTGCCTGCCGCTGACCGCGAGTCACGTGCGATCGTCGAGCAGATGCGGGCGGACGAAGTCAGGCATGGCAAGGCCGCCATCGATGCGGGTGGCATCGAGCTGCCGTTTCCCGCGCGTGCGCTGATGCGCGCGGTGTCGAAAGTAATGACTCGCACCGCGTATTACATATAAAGTCGAGACCACCGTTCAGGTCTTTCTCGACTGGGACGGCGCCTCGCGCGCCATCCGCTGCAAGCCCTTCGTAAAATCCCCGTAAGACCCGCTGAGACCTCCCGATTCCGCTTAACGATCTCTTTCATTCCGCGCTGTTCCCCTGCACTTTTCACGTATCACCTTCACAAGTTGCAGTAGTTCATTCATTTATAACGGTTTTCCGTTTTATGTCTGACGTGAAGGAGTCGCGCTAAGTCCTTGTTCTAACAAACAAAATTCCGCTCGAAAAGCGGTTATCTCCCTTGACCCCTGTTTAGCGTTCCTCTAAAGTGGGAGACAGTGTGAGAAAGTGTATTTTTGTGTGATCCAAGAGTCGGTTTGGGGTAGATTTTCACGAAGCGGGCAGCCGGCGCAAAGCGCCGCAAAAGGGGAGAGTGAAGTGTTCCAAGGGGCGTCGGCGCTGACGCTCGATGCGAAAGGGCGGATGTCGATCCCTTCTCGTTATCGGGATGCGCTGCAAACACAGGCAGAGGGCCGGGTGACGATCACCAAGCACCCGGACGGCTGCCTGTTGCTCTTTCCGCGCCCGGAATGGGAGGTTTTCCGCGAGAAGGTCGGCAATCTGCCGATGAACGCCGCCTGGTGGCGCCGCATTTTTCTCGGTAATGCAATGGATGTCGATATGGACGGCGCGGGCCGCGTGCTCGTGTCGCCGGAGTTGCGCATGGCTGGCGGGTTGGAAAAAGAAGTGACCTTGCTCGGCATGGGCCGTCACTTCGAGTTGTGGGATGCACAGACTTACGCCGCCAAGGAACAGGCGGCGATCGCCGAGGGCATGCCCGAGGCCTTAAAGAATTTCACGTTCTGATCGCGGGTTATAGATATGGCACCTGCGATGGGAAGCGAATTGCAGCATCGCACGGTGCTGCTGAACGAGGCGGTCGACGCGCTGGTGACGCGCGCTGACGGCGTGTATGTGGACGGCACCTTTGGCCGCGGCGGTCACAGCCGGCTGGTGCTGGAAAGGCTCAGCGAGTCGGGTCGTCTGATCGCGTTCGACAAGGACCCGCTGGCGATCGCCACCGCGCAGCAGATCACGGATCCGCGCTTTGGCATCGTGCATGAGAGTTTTGCTTCACTGCGCACCGCGCTTGCGGAGCGCGGCGTAGGACGGGTGTCGGGTGTGTTGCTGGATCTGGGTGTGTCGTCGCCGCAAGTCGACGATCCGGAGCGGGGCTTCAGCTTCCGCGCCGAAGGCCCGCTCGACATGCGGATGGACCCGACGCGCGGCGAGTCTGCCGCTGACTGGCTGGCGCGGGCCACGGTGCAGGAACTGACGGAGGTGATACGAGATTATGGGGAAGAACGGTTTGCTTTTCAGATTGCAAAGGCGCTTGTTGCTCGCCGGGCAGAGTCCGACCGTCTTGGGCCTCTCGTCAGCACGGGCGAGCTTGCCCAAATCGTGGCTAACGTCGTCAAAACCCGTGAGAAGGGCAAGGATCCGGCAACCCGCACCTTTCAGGCTATACGGATTCACATCAATCAAGAGCTTGCGGAGCTGCAAGTCGTTTTAGAAGCAGCGTTGTCGCTGTTGGAGCAAGGGGGGCGGCTGGTGGTCATCAGCTTTCATTCGCTCGAGGACCGGATCGTCAAGCGATTCATGCAGGCGCACGCCAGTACGCCTGCGGTCGATCGCCGTCTGCCGATTCGCGCCGTCGATCTGCCGAGCCCTCCGCTCAAGATCATCGGCCGTGTATTCGCGAGCGAGGCCGAAGTCGCCGCGAACCCGCGCGCCCGTTCTGCCGTCATGCGTGTGGCGGAGCGGATCGCGCCATGAATCGTCTCAACATCTTTCTGCTGATTATCGTGATGGGCTGCGCCTTGTCGGTTGTCAACGCGACCAATCAGCAGCGTCAGATCTTTATCCAGCTGCAGCGCGCGCAGTCGCAGGAGCGCCAGCTGCAGCAGGACTATTCGCAGCTTCAATATCAGCAGAGCGCGCTGTCGAAGACGTCGCGCATCGAGCAGACCGCCACCGACTCGCTGCGGATGCAATCCGTCACGACCGGACGCACGCAGTATCTGACGCTTGATCCGGGCGCCGCGAAGGCCGAGGATGCGCCGATCCCCACTTCGGGCCCGGCGTCGGCGCCGGCGGCTACCCGTCGCGGAGGCGTGCGATGAAAAAATCATCGGCTCGCAAGAGCGTCGCGTTTTCCGCCAATCCGATTCTGTCAGTGCGCCTGCCGATGTGGCGCTCGAAACTCGTGGTGTTCCTGCTGTTCATGGCGTTCGTCGCGCTCGCCGGGCGCGCGTTCTGGATTCAGGGGCCGGGCAACGCGTTCTATCAGAAGCAGGGCGAAATCCGCTATCAGCGCCGCCTCGAACTGCCGGCCACGCGCGGCAAGATTCTCGACCGCAACGGTCTCGTGCTCGCCACCAGTCTGCCGGTGCGCGCGATCTGGGCGATTCCCGAATCGGTGCCGGACGACCTCGGCGCCGACAAGCTGAATGCGCTCGGCAAACTGCTCGGCATGACCACCAAGGAGTTGCGCGCCAAGCTCTCCGAAGACAAGACCTTCGTCTACGTGAAGCGCCAGGTGCCGGTCGACGTCGCGGCAAAAGTCACCGCGCTGGATATCCCCGGCATCTACATGCGCGACGAGTACAAGCGTTTCTATCCGGAAGGCGAGATCACGGCTCACCTGATCGGCTTCACGAACGTCGAGGACGAAGGCCAGGAAGGCGTCGAGCTCGGCGACCAGAAGCTCTTGGCCGGCGTGTCGGGCAGCCGGCGCGTGATCAAGGACCGCATGGGCCACATCATCGAGGACGTGGACGAGCAGGTCGTGCCCCACAACGGCCGCGACGTCGATCTGTCGATCGACAGCAAGATCCAGTACATCGCGTACACGAACCTGAAAGCGGCCGTCGAAAAATTCAAGGCAAAGGCTGGCGCGGCGATGGTGATCGACGTGCGTACCGGCGAAGTGCTGGCGCTCGTCAACTACCCGACGTACAACCCGAACGACCGCTCGCACCTGACGGGCGACCAGTTGCGCAACCGCATCCTGACCGACACGTTCGAGCCGGGCTCGATCATGAAGCCGTTCACGGTGTCGCTCGCGCTCGATCTGCATCGCGTGACGCCGACTACACTGGTAGATACGGGGCCGGGCCGCTTTGTGCTCGACGGTGCGCCGATTACCGACGACAGTGCGTTCGGCGTGCTGACGGTCGGCGGCGTGATCCAGAAGTCGAGCAACATCGGCGCGACGAAGATCGCGATGCAACTCAAGCCCGAAGAGATGTGGAACATGTATACCAGCATCGGTCTCGGCCAGGCGCCGAAGGTCGGCTTTCCGGGCGCGGCGGCGGGCCGTCTGCGGCCGTGGAAGAGCTGGCGGCGCATCGAACAGGCCACCATGTCGTACGGCTATGGTCTGTCGGTGTCGCTATTCCAGTTGGGCCGCGCGTACACCGCGATCGCGCATGACGGCCAGATCATGCCGGTGTCGATTTTCCGCACGCCTGGCGAGCAGCCGGCCACGGGTCCGCAGATTTTCTCGCCGACCACCGCCCGCGAAGTGCGCGCAATGCTCGAAACCGTGACGGCGCCGGGCGGCACGTCGCCGGACGCAGCCGTGCCGGGCTACCGCGTCGGCGGCAAGAGCGGCACCGCGTACAAACACGGTGCCCACGGCTACGACCACTCCAAATATCGCGCGTCGTTCGTCGGCATGGCGCCGATGCCGAACCCACGCATCGTCGTGGCCGTGTCGGTCGACGAGCCGACGGCGGGCAGCCACTTCGGCGGTCAGGTGTCGGGTCCGGTGTTCTCGGGGATCGTCGGCGATACGCTGCGCTCGCTGAATGTGCCGCCGGATATGCCGGTCAAGCAGATGGTCGTATCGGACGAGTCGGCGCCTGCCGCGCAGGCCGCGCCGGCCACGCCGGCGGCGGTCAAGAAACTCGCCACCAGCGCGGGCGCGAAGAAAATGACGATTTCCGCCGACGCGAAAAGCCACCCCGGAGTCGTGCGATGAGCGTGCTGCGCAAGAATCATCCCGCGCACCGGCAGATCGCCGACGCCCTCGGCTGGCTGCACGCCCGCCTGCGGCCAGATGCGCATCTGCACGCCGACACGCGCTCGCTCGCAGCCGGTGACGCGTTCCTCGCCTACGCGGTGGAAGGTGCGGACAACCGTGCGTTCATCGACGGCGCGATTGAGCGTGGCGCGGCCGCGGTGCTGGTTCAGCCGGAAGGCTTCGGCGGCACGATCGATCCGTCCATCACACAGGCCGTACCGGCGTTGAACGAACTTGCCGGCTCGATCGCGAGCGGCTGGTATCACGATCCGAGCGACGCGATGCTGACGGTCGGCATCACCGGCACGAACGGCAAGACCTCGTGCAGCCAATGGATCTCGGCCGCGCTGACTGCGCTCGGCACGCGCTGCGCGATCATCGGCACGCTCGGCACCGGTTTGCCTGGCGAGCTCGTGAACACGGGATTCACGACGCCCGATGCGCCGCAACTGCAGCGCAGTCTCGCGCAATTGCGCGACGCGGGCGCGCAGGCGGTGGCGATGGAAGTGTCGTCGCACGCGCTGCATCAGGGACGCGTGAACGGCACGGCGTTCGATATCGCGGTGTTCACCAACCTCACGCAAGATCACCTCGACTATCACCGCACGTTCGCAGCCTATGAAACGGCCAAGGCGCGCCTGTTCGCGTGGCCGGAGCTGCGCGCGGCCGTGATCAATCGCGACGATGCCGCCGGCCGTCGCCTGCTAGCCAGCACGCGCGGCCGGGTGCGCACCATCGCGTACGGGCTCGACCCGGCGCCGCAAGCCGGGTCGCACGCGATGCCGCAAGCGGATGCGTTGCTGCTCGCGTCGAACGTGCGCGCGACGGCCACCGGCACCGCGTTTCATCTGAGCACGTCGGGCTGGGGCGACGCCGATGTCGAAGTGCAAACGCTCGGCGCGTTCAACGTCAGCAATCTGCTCGGCGTGCTTGGCGCATTGCTCGCCGCCGACGTGCCGTTCGACGCGGCGCTCGCCGAACTCGCGAAGCTCGAGTCGGTGAATGGCCGCATGCAACGTCTGGGCGGCCGCTTGCAGAACGACGAGCCGCTCGTCGTGATCGATTACGCGCACACGCCGGATGCGCTGCAAAAGACCCTCGAAGCGCTACGCCCGATGGCGGCTGCGCGCGGCGGCGAGCTGATCTGCATGTTCGGTTGCGGCGGCGACCGCGACGCCACCAAGCGTCCGCTGATGGGCGCGATCGCCGAGAGGCTCGCCGATGGCGTGGTCGTGACCAGTGACAACCCGCGCAGCGAAGATCCGCAGTCGATCATCGAGCAGATCGCCGCGGGCATGCAGGACGCGTCGAAGGCGCGCCGTGTCGAGGACCGCGCGAGCGCAATTCTGCAAGCGATCCGCGGCGCCGCGCGTGAAGATGTCATCGTGCTGGCCGGCAAGGGGCACGAAGCAACACAGGAAATCATGGGCAAGAAACGCGCTTTCTCCGATCAGGACCACGCTCGCCTCGCGCTCGCGGCACGCGCGACGCACGCACGCGGAGGTGGCGAATGAGCATGTTCACGCTACATGAAGCCGCCGCGCTGATCCCCGGCGCCAGCGTCGTCGGCGACGGCGGCGTCGGCTTCGCACGCGTGTCGACCGACAGCCGCAGCGCCGGCCCCGGCGATCTGTTCGTCGCGATCAAGGGCGAGCGTTTCGACGCGCACGACTTCCTGGCGGACGTCGCGGCGCGTCACGTCGCGGCCGCGCTCGTCACGCGCACGCCGGATGGCTGGCACGTGCCCGCGATTCGCGTGGCCGACACGCGCCTCGCGCTGGGCGCGCTCGCACGCGGCTGGCGTCGCAAGTTCAGCATGCCGCTCGTCGCCGTCACGGGCAGCAACGGCAAGACCACGGTCAAGGAAATGATCGCGTCGATTTTCGCCGCCGCAGTTGGCGACGAGGCGCGTCTCGCGACCGCGGGCAACTTCAACAACGACATCGGCCTGCCGCTCACGCTGTTCCGTCTGCACGCCGCGCATCGACTGGCGGTGGTCGAGCTCGGCATGAACCACCCGGGCGAAACCGAGCTGCTGGCGAAGCTCGCCGAGCCGACCGTTGCCGTCGTGAACAACGCGCAGCGCGAGCATCAGGAATTCATGGCGACTGTCGAAGCAGTCGCGCTCGAACACGCGAGCGTGATTCACGCGCTCTCTTCTGAAGGCGTCGCCGTGTTCCCCGCGGACGACGCTTACGCGAGCATCTGGCGCGTGGCCGCCACCGGCAACCGCATCATCGACTTCGCGCTGAACTGCGCCGAGCGCGTGACCGAGGCCGCAGTCAAAGGCACGTTCGACGGCAACCGCCTCGGCATCGACACGCCGCAAGGCCGGCTCGAAGTCACGCTGCAAGTGCTCGGCAATCACAACGCGCACAACGCGCTGGCCGCAACCGCAGCTGCCTTGGCAGCGGGCGTTTCGCTCGACGCGATCAAGCGCGGGCTCGAATCGTTCGGCGCAGTGAAGGGCCGCCTGCAAGTGAAGCAGGCGATGCTTGGCACGCTAGCCGGCGCAACCGTGATCGACGACACCTACAACGCGAATCCCGACTCGATGCGCGCCGCGATCGACGTGCTCGCGTCGCGGGCATCGCCACGCGTGCTGGTGATGGGCGACATGGGCGAAGTCGGCGACAACGGTCCGGCGTTTCACCGTGAAATCGGTGCGTACGCGAAAGAGCGCGGCATCGACGCGCTGTATGCGATGGGCGACGCATCGCGCGACGCCTGCAGCGCATACGGCGCCAAAGCGCAGCACGTCGCCGACGTCGGCACGTTGATCGCGCAATTGCAGCAGGCCGGTTTCGGCGCTGCTGCAACGCTTCTCGTGAAAGGCTCGCGCTTCATGCAAATGGAGCGCGTGGTGGACGCCGTTACGAGTCCACAACCCAACGCAGCGGGCAGCACGCCCGCTGCACATTGAAATAGAAGGACCGAAGCATGCTACTGGCGCTGGCGCAATGGCTGCAGAATGACGCAAGCTTCTTGCGCGTGTTCAGTTATCTGACTTTCCGTGCGGTGATGGCGACCATCACTGCGCTGCTGATCGGACTCATCTGTGGCCCGGCCGTGATTCGCAAGCTGACCGCGATGAAGGTCGGTCAGGCCGTCCGCAAGGACGGTCCGCAAACCCACCTCGTCAAATCCGGCACGCCCACCATGGGCGGCGTGCTGATTCTGCTCGGCATCGCAGTGGCCACGCTGCTGTGGGCCGACCTGACCAACCGCTTCATCTGGATCGTGATACTCGTCACGTTCGGCTTCGGCGTGATCGGCTGGGTCGACGATTACCGCAAGGTGGTCTACAAGGACCCGCGCGGAATGTCGTCGCGCGAAAAGTATTTCTGGCAATCGTTGATCGGGCTGTTCGCCGCGGTCTATCTGGCGTTCAGCGTGTCGGAAGCGAGCAACGTGCGTGTGTTCGACCTGTTCATGGCGTGGGTGCGCAGCGGCTTGTCGATGGGACTGCCGGCGAACGCCGACCTGATGCTGCCGTTCGTCAAGTCGATCAGCTATCCGCTCGGCGTGTGGGGCTTCATCGTGCTGACGTATCTGGTGATCGTCGGTGCGAGCAACGCGGTCAATCTCACCGACGGCCTCGACGGTCTCGTGATCATGCCGGTCGTGCTGGTCGGCGGATCGCTCGGCGTGTTCGCGTACGTGATGGGCAGCTCGGTCTACTCGAAGTACCTGCTGTTTCCGCATATTCCTGGCGCGGGCGAACTGTTGATCTTCTGTTCCGCGATGGGCGGCGCGGGCCTCGCGTTCCTCTGGTTCAACACGCACCCGGCGCAGATGTTCATGGGCGACGTCGGCGCGCTTGCGCTCGGCGGCGCGCTCGGCACGATCGCGGTGATCGTGCGTCAGGAAATCGTGCTGTTCATCATGGGCGGCATCTTTGTCGCCGAGACACTCTCCGTGATGCTGCAGGTCACGTGGTTCAAATACACCAAGCGCCGCTTCGGCGAAGGGCGGCGTCTCTTCAAGATGGCGCCGCTGCATCACCATTTCGAATTGACGGGCTGGAAGGAAACGCAGGTGGTCGTGCGCTTCTGGATCGTCACGCTGATGTTGTGTCTGTTCGGTTTGTCCACGCTCAAATTGCGTTAAGCAACAGTCGAAGTTAAGGGAAAGCAAGCGATGTTCGGCGAGAAGTTTCGGGATCGGCAAAAGCCGATGGTGCTCGTGCTGGGACTGGGTGAATCCGGTCTCGCAATGGCGCGCTGGTGCGCGCGGCACGGCTGTCGGCTGCGTGTGGCCGACACGCGCGAAGTGCCGCCGAACCTGTCCGCGCTGCAAGCGCACGGCATCGATGCCGAGTTCGTCGGCGGCCCGTTTGCGCCGGTGCTGCTCGAAGGCATCGAGCTGCTCGCGATCAGCCCGGGCCTGTCGCCGCTCGCCGCCGACCTGTTGCCGCTGATCACGGCGGCGCGCGAGCAGGGCATTCCCGTGTGGGGGGAACTCGAGTTCTTCTCGCAGGCGCTGGAGACGCTTGGCGAGGACGGCTATGCGCCGAAGGTGATCGCCATCACGGGCACCAACGGCAAGACCACGACAACGAGCCTCACCGGCCTGCTGTGCGAACGCGCCGGCAAGAAGGTCGCGGTGGCGGGCAATATCAGCCCGGCCCTGCTCGACAAGCTCACCGAAGCGATCGATCACACCGCGCTGCCCGACGTGTGGGTGCTCGAGCTGTCGAGCTTCCAGCTCGAAACAGCGCAGACGTTCGCGCCGGATGCCGCGGTGGTGCTGAACATCACACAGGATCATCTGGACTGGCACGGCGGCCTCGATGCCTACGCGGCCGCGAAGGGCCGCATCTTCGGTGCACAGACCGTGCGCGTGCTGAACCGCGACGACTCGCGCGTGATGACGCTCGCGACTTCCGGCGACGCGTCGGCGCACGCAGGTGGCGCGGACGTAGTCACCTTCGGCGTGACCGAACCGAAGAACGATGGCGACTATGGTCTGCTGCGCGATAACGGCATGCTCTGGCTGGTCGAAGCGTACGACCGTGACGCAAGCGACGAATCGAAGGGGACTTCCTTCGGAGCACCCACGCCGAAGCGCCGTCGCAAGCACGAAGCGGCGACGCCGCCGACCATCGCGTTGAAGCGCCTGATGCCCGCGGACGCGTTACGGATTCGCGGCCTGCACAACGCCGCGAACGCGCTGGCCGCCTATGCGCTCGCGCGTGCGATCGGTCTGCCGGGCGCACCGCTGCTGCACGGGCTGCGCGAATATCGCGGCGAGCCGCATCGCGTGGAGTTGATCGCGTCGATCGACGGCATCGACTACGTGGACGACAGCAAGGGCACCAATGTCGGCGCGACGGTTGCCGCGCTCGACGGTCTCGCGCAGCGCGCGGTGTTGATCGCCGGCGGCGATGGCAAGGGTCAGGATTTCGAACCGCTCGCTGCGCCGGTGATGCGCTGGTGCCGCGCGGTGATGCTGATCGGCCGCGACGCACCGCAGATTCGCACGGCGCTGGAACACACGGGCATCGCGCTGACCGATCACGCCACGCTCGAAGAAGCGACACGCGCCGCCGCCGCGCTAGCGCAGCCGGGCGACGCAGTACTGCTGTCGCCGGCGTGCGCGAGCTTCGACATGTTCAAGGGTTACGCGCACCGTGCCGCCGTGTTTCGCAGCACCGTGGAAGATATCGCGGCCGAACGGGGGACGATGATATGAGCTGGTCGGAGCGTTTCGGTTCGCGTCAGACCGGCGGCAATGCGGCCGGCGCGTCAGGTCGCGCGGGCGGCAGCGGACTCGCGAGCGCCGTCAACGGCGTGCGTCCGCTGCGCTCGCGGATGCTCGACTACGATCACTCGTTGCTGTGGGTCGTCGTCGCGCTGCTGGGGCTCGGCATCGTGATGGTGTATTCGGCGTCGATCGCCATGCCCGATTCGCCCAAGTACGCGTCGTACCGCGACTACGCGTTCCTCGTGCGCCAGACCATCTTCGTCGTGATGGGTGCGGTGGTCGGCGTCGTGTCGTTTCGCATTCCCATCTCGACGTGGGACAAGTACGCGCCGAAGCTCTTCCTGATCTCGCTCGTCGCGCTGGTGATCGTGCTGATCCCGCACGTCGGCAAGGGCGTGAACGGGGCGCGCCGCTGGATTCCGCTCGGCATCACGAACATGCAGCCGTCGGAAATCATGAAGCTCGCGGTGACGATCTACGCGGCGAACTACACGGTGCGCAAGCAGGAATACATGCACAGCTTCGCCAAAGGCTTTCTGCCGATGGCGGTGGCGGTCGGGCTCGTCGGCGCATTGCTGCTGCTCGAGCCGGACATGGGCGCGTTCATGGTGATCGCGGCGATCGCAATGGGCGTGCTGTTTCTCGGCGGCGTGAACGGCAAGCTGTTCGGCGGTTTGGTGGCCACCGCGGTAGGCACATTCACCCTGCTGGTGTGGGCGTCGCCATGGCGTCGCGAGCGGATCTTCGCGTACCTCGATCCGTGGGACGACCGCTACGCGCAGGGCAAGGCGTATCAGTTGACGCACTCGCTGATCGCGTTCGGGCGCGGCGAGTGGTTCGGCGTGGGCCTCGGCGGCAGCGTCGAGAAGCTCAACTATCTGCCGGAAGCGCATACCGACTTCATTCTCGCGGTGATCGGCGAGGAGCTCGGTTTCGTCGGCGTGCTGGCGGTGATCCTGATGTTCTACTGGATCGTGCGCCGGTCGTTCGAGATCGGCCGTCAGGCGCTCGCACTCGATCGCACGTTCGCGGGTCTCGTCGCGAAGGGCGTCGGTATCTGGTTCGGCGCGCAGACCTTCATCAACATGGGCGTGAACCTCGGGCTGCTGCCGACCAAAGGCCTGACCTTGCCGCTCGTCAGCTACGGGGGTTCGGGCATCTTGCTGAACTGTGTGGCGGTGGCGGTGTTGCTGCGCGTGGACTACGAGAATCGGGTACTGATGCGTGGAGGGAAGGTATGACCCTCACGCAGCAACGCACGCTGATGGTGATGGCCGGCGGCACCGGAGGACACGTGTTCCCTGGGCTCGCGGTCGCGCATCTGATGCAGGCGTGGGGTTGGAAGGTCGTGTGGCTTGGCAATCCCGCAGGCATGGAAGCGACGCTGGTGCCCAAGCACGGTATCGCGATGGAATACGTGCGCTTTGGCGGGCTGCGCGGCAAGGGCCTGAAAACCAAGCTGATGTTGCCGCTGAATTTGCTGCGCGCGTGCACGCAGAGCTTGAGCGTGCTGCGTCGCGTGAAGCCGGACGTCGTGCTCGGCATGGGTGGCTACATCACATTTCCGGCGGGTCTGATGACCGCGTTGAGCGGCCGGCCGCTGGTGTTGCATGAACAGAACTCGATCGCGGGTCTCGCCAACAAGGTGCTCGCGAAGCTCGCCAAACGCGTGCTGGTCGCCTTCCCGAATGCGCTGCCGCATGGCGAATGGACCGGCAACCCGATTCGTGAGGAACTTGCACGCGCGATTGCACCCAAAACACGCTACGCGCAACGCAGCGGTCCGTTGAACGTGCTGGTGGTGGGCGGCAGTCTCGGCGCGGCAGCTTTGAATGAAGTGGTGCCGCGCGCAGTGGCGCTGCTCGCGCCGAACGAACGTCCGCACGTCGTGCATCAGGCGGGCGCGAAGCATATCGAAGCGCTGCGCGAGAACTATGCGGCAGCGGGTCTGCAAGAGGGCGAGGGTGAGCAAACCGCGGTGGAACTCGTGCCGTTCATCGACGACATGACGAGCGCGTACGCGCAAGCGGATCTGGTGATTTGCCGCTCGGGCGCGATGACGGTGTCGGAGATTTCGGCGGTGGGCGTGGCGGCGTTGTTCGTGCCGTTCCCCTATGCGGTGGACGATCACCAAACCACTAATGCAGCGTTTCTCGCCGATAACGGCGCGGCGCTGGTCGTGCAGCAACGCGACCTGTCGGCGGAAAATCTCGCCGGCTGGTTGCGCAGCCAGACGCGCGAGACGCTCGCGGAAATGGCGGAGCGTTCGCGCTCGCTCGCGAAACCCGACGCAACGGAGCAGGTCGCACAGATCTGCGCAACCGTGGCGGGTTCGATTTCGGGCGCGAGCCCAGAAGGAAAGCAATGAAACACATCGTCAAACACATTCATTTTGTCGGCATCGGCGGTGTCGGCATGAGCGGCATCGCCGAGGTGCTCGTCAACCTCGGCTATCAGGTGAGCGGCTCGGACCTGTCGAGCAACGCGGTCACGGACCGCCTCGCCGCACTCGGCGCGCGTATCGCGATCGGTCACGCAGCGGAGAACATCGAAGGCGCCAACGCGGTGGTCGTGTCGACCGCGGTGCGCAGCGACAACCCGGAAGTGCTGGCCGCGCGTCATCGCCGCATTCCGATCGTGCCGCGCGCCGTGATGCTCGCGGAACTGATGCGCCTGAAGCAGGGCATTGCGATTGCCGGCACGCACGGCAAGACCACCACCACCTCGCTGGTGGCGAGCGTGCTGGCCGCTGGCGGACTCGACCCGACCTTCGTGATCGGCGGCCGTCTGATCAGCGCGGGCGCGAATGCGCGGCTCGGCACGGGCGACTTCATCGTCGCCGAAGCAGACGAGTCGGACGCGTCGTTCCTGAACCTGTTCCCGGTGATCGAAGTGATCACGAACATCGACGCCGATCACATGGATACCTACGGCCACGACTTCGCGCGGCTCAAGCAGGCGTTCATCGAATTCACGCACCGTCTGCCGTTCTACGGCATCGCGGTGCTGTGCGTCGACGATCCGAACGTGAAGGAGATCCTGCCGTTCGTATCGAAACCGATCATTCGCTACGGCTTCGCGGCGGACGCGCAGGTGCGCGCGGTCAATGTCGAAGCGCGCGGTGGCTGCATGCATTTCACCGCGATGCGTGAAGATGCGGCGCCGCTCGACATCGTGTTGAACCTGCCGGGCGAGCACAACGTGCAGAACGCGTTGGCCGCAATTGCAATTGCGACTGAACTTGAGGTGAAAGATGCCGATATCCAGCGAGCACTCGCGGATTTCAACGGCGTAGGCCGGCGCTTTCAGCGTTACGGCGAAGTGCCGGTCGTAACTGAAGGCGAGGTCACGGGCTCGTACACGCTGGTCGACGACTACGGTCATCACCCGGTCGAAATGGCGGCCACGGTGGCGGCGGCGCGCGGCGCATTCCCCGGCAGGCGTCTGGTGCTGGCGTTCCAGCCGCATCGCTTCACGCGCACGCGCGATTGTTTCGAAGATTTCGTGAAGGTGTTGTCGACCGTCGACGCGCTCGTGCTGACCGAAGTCTATTCGGCCGGCGAAGCGCCGATCGTCGCCGCCGATGGCCGCGCGTTGGCGCGTGCGCTGCGCGTGGCGGGCAAGGTCGAGCCGGTGTTCGTCGATACGGTGGATGAAATGCCGGACGCACTCTCGGCAGTGGTGCGCGACGGCGATGTGGTGATTACGATGGGCGCGGGTTCGATCGGCGGTGTGCCGGGTCGCCTCGTGCAGGAAACAAAGGTGTGAGATGAGCAGTATTAAATCCGAACAACTCGCCAAACGATTCGGCAAAGTGGCCGTGCTACTCGGTGGCAATTCCGCCGAGCGCGAGGTGTCGCTCAATTCCGGGCGTCTGGTCTTGCAAGGTCTGCGCGACGCCGGCATTGACGCATATCCGTTCGACCCGGCCGAGCGTCCGCTCGCCGCGTTGAAGGAAGAAGGATTCGTGCGCGCATTCAACGCGCTGCACGGCGGCTACGGCGAAAACGGCCAGATTCAGGGCGCGCTCGACTTCTACGGCATCCGCTACACGGGTAGCGGCGTGCTCGGTTCCGCGCTCGGTCTGGACAAGTTCCGCACCAAGCTCGTGTGGCAGCAACTCGGCATTCCGACGCCGCCGTTCGAAGCGGTGCTGCGTGGCGACGACTACGAAGCGCGTGCGAAAGAGATCGTCGCGAAGCTCGGCTTGCCGCTCTTCGTGAAGCCGGCAAGCGAGGGGTCGAGCGTCGCGGTGATCAAGGTGAAGAGCGCGGACGCGTTGCCGGCCGCACTGCTCGAAGCGATCAAGTTCGACGCGATCGTCGTGGTCGAGCAGAGCATCGAAGGTGGCGGCGAATACACCGCGTGCATCGCCGGCGATCTGGACCTGCCGGTGATCCGCATCGTGCCGGCCGGCGAGTTCTACGACTACCACGCGAAGTACATCGCCAACGACACGCAGTACCTGATCCCGTGCGGTCTGAGCGCCGACGAAGAAGTGCGTCTGAAAGCCCTGGCGCGTCGCGCGTTCGACGTGCTCGGCTGCACCGATTGGGGCCGCGCGGACTTCATGCTGGACGCAGAGGGCAAGCCGTACTTTCTGGAAGTGAACACGGCGCCTGGCATGACCGATCACTCGCTGCCGCCGAAAGCGGCACGCGCGGTGGGCATCAGCTATCAGGAACTGGTCGTCGCCGTGTTGGCGCTGACGCTGCAGGACTAACCGGGACGAGACAAAAGCAACACCATGTGGAACAACGTTCGCCAGCTCAATCTCGCCGCCAACGCATTGCATGCGTTGCTGGTGCTCGTGCTGCTGGCGGCGGGCGGTTACTGGCTGATCCAGCGCCCGAATTTCGCGTTGCGCGAGATCCAGATCGACGGCGATACCGAGCACATCAATTCGCCGACGGTGCGCGCCGGTGTAGTGGGGCGGTTGAAGGGCAACTTCTTTACGGTGGATCTCGACGTCGCGCGCCAGGCGTTCGAGCAGATGCCGTGGGTGCGTCATGCGAGCGTGCGGCGGGTCTGGCCGAATGCGCTGGCTGTCACGCTCGAAGAGTACAAACCACTGGGGACGTGGGGCAGCGATCAGCTGGTCAGCGTCGACGGCGAGCTGTTCACCGCGAATCAGGGCGAGCTCGAAGAGGATCTGCCCGCGTTCGATGGACCGGACGGCACGGCAAAAGAGGTGGTCGCGCGGTATCACGACTTTCAGAAGTGGTTTGCGTCGATCAACGCGACGCCCGAAGACGTGACGCTGTCGCCGCGTTACGCGTGGACGGTGAAGCTGTCGAACGGCACGCTGGTGGAACTTGGCCGCGAGCGCAATCAGGACACGCTGCTCGATCGCAGCAAGCGCCTGACTGCGGCCTGGAACGCGGTGACGCAACGTTGGGGAAAGGATATCGAGTATGCGGACTTGCGCTATCCGAACGGTTTCGCGATTCGTGCCGCTGGCATGCGCTTTATCAGCGAACCCGACAAGGGCAAGAAGTAAACGGACATCACACGCAATGAGCACGCTATGAGTAAAGACTATAAAGATCTGCTGGTCGCCCTCGACATCGGGACGTCGAAGGTCGTGGCTATCGTCGCCGAGTTGAAGGGCGAAGGTCACTACGAGGTGATCGGCCTCGGCCAGAGCGAATCGAAGGGGCTCAAGAAAGGCGTGGTGGTGAATATCGAAGCCACCGTGCAGTCCATTCAGCGCGCGCTCGAAGAAGCCGAGTTGATGGCCGATTGCAAGATCACGAACGTGTTCACCGGAATCGCCGGCAGCCATATCCGCAGCTTCAATTCGAGCGGCATGGTGGCGATCAAGGAGAAGGAAGTCACGCAGACCGACGTGGCGCGCGTGATCGAAACGGCGAAGGCGATCAACATCCCGACCGATCAGCAGGTGCTGCACATCCTCACGCAGGAATTCATCATCGACGGCCAGGAAGATGTGCGCGAGCCGATCGGGATGAGCGGCATCCGCCTCGAAGTGAAGGTGCATATCGTCACCGGCGCGGTGAGCGCGGCGCAGAACATCGTCAAGTGCGTGCGCCGCTGCGGACTCGAAGTGAACGATCTGATCCTGCAACCGCTCGCGTCATCGCTCGCGGTGCTGACGGAAGACGAAAAGGAACTCGGCGTGGTGCTGGTCGATATCGGCGGCGGCACGACTGATATTGCGATTTTCAGCGAAGGCGCGATTCGCCATACGGCAGTGATTCCGATCGCCGGCGACCAGATCACGAGCGACATCGCGATGGCGTTGCGCACACCGACACCGGACGCCGAGGACATCAAGGTGGATTACGGCATCGCCAAGCAGGCGCTGGCCGACCCGGACGAGATGATCGAAGTGCCGGGTCTCGGCGAGCGCGGGCCGCGCACGCTGTCGCGCCAGGCGCTGGCGGCGGTGGTCGAGCCGCGTGTCGAAGAACTGTTTTCGCTCGTGCAGCAGGTGGTGCGCGAGTCGGGTTACGAGGAACTGCTGAGCTCCGGCGTGGTGCTGACCGGCGGCGCGTCGATGATGCTCGGCATGGTGGAACTGGGTGAAGACATTTTCCTCAAGCCGGTGCGCATCGGTGTGCCGGAGTACGCGGGCGGTCTCGCCGACGTCGTGCGCAATCCGCGCTATTCGACGGCGATGGGCCTGCTCGTCGAAGGACGCTCGCAACGCATGCGCGGCCGCAAGGTCGCGGTGCAGTCGGGGTCGATGGGACAGGTCTTCACGCGCATGAAGGACTGGTTCCTCGGCAACTTCTGACGCATTGGCTTTGCAGTACGGGTCTCGAAGCGGGTTTGAAAAAATTCGCGCTGGTGCCGGCGGCCGGCGCGCGACAGGGGGTTGCCCGATCACCTGCCGAATAACGGCCGAGTGGCTGTAACTTTTTATCTTGACGGAGGCAACATGGAATTCCAGATGCTGGAAACCGAAACGAACGGCACCATCATCAAGGTGGTCGGAGTAGGTGGCGCTGGCGGCAATGCCGTTCAGCACATGATCAACAAAGGCGTGCAAGGCGTCGACTTCATCGTGATGAACACCGACGCGCAGGCGCTGTCACGTTCGCGCGCCACCGCGGTGATCCAGCTCGGCAATACGGGTCTGGGCGCGGGTGCCAAGCCGGAAATGGGCCGCGCCGCAGCCGAAGAAGCGCGTGAGCGCATCGCCGACGCACTGCGCGGCGCGCACATGGTCTTCATCACCGCCGGCATGGGCGGCGGCACCGGCACGGGCGCAGCACCCGTGGTCGCGCAGATCGCCAAGGAAATGGGCATCCTGACCGTTGGCGTGGTCAGCAAGCCGTTCGAATTCGAAGGCGGCAAGCGGATGCGCGTCGCTGAAGCTGGTTCGCAGCAACTGGAGGATCACGTCGACTCGCTGATCGTCGTTCTGAACGACAAGCTGTTCGAGGTGATGGGCGATGACGCCGAGATGGACAAGTGCTTCCAGTGCGCAGACGACGTTCTGAACAACGCTGTTGCCGGCATCGCGGAAATCATCAACGTCGACGGTCTGGTGAACGTCGACTTCGAAGACGTGAAGACGGTGATGGGCGAGCAGGGCAAGGCGATGATGGGCACGGCGACGGTCGCCGGCGTCGATCGCGCACGCCTCGCTGCGGAGCAGGCTGTCGCCAGCCCGCTGCTGGAAGGTGTGGATCTGTCGGGCGCGCGTGGCGTGCTGGTCAACATCACGTCGAGCCGTTCGCTGCGTCTGTCGGAAACGCGCGAAGTGATGAACACCATCAAGAGCTATGCAGCGGAAGACGCGACCGTGATTTTCGGCGCGGTGTATGACGACGCCATGGGCGACGCGCTGCGCGTGACGGTCGTGGCAACGGGCCTGGGCCGTGCGGCGAAGAAGCAGCAGTCGGCACCGATGACGCTGTTGCGCACCGGCACCGACAACCAGCCGATCGGAGCGATGCAGCACGCGGCTTACGCACCATCGGCGGCGCACGCGAGCACGGCCGACTACGGCGCGCTGGACACGCCTGCGGTGTGGCGCACCTCGCGCGACACCGCGGCCTCGCACGTTCAGGCGCTGCAGGAAAAGGGCGTCGATACGTACGACATTCCGGCATTCCTGCGCAAGCAGGCGGACTGAGCGCACGAGCAGGCTTTCGATGCCGCGCTGTGTAAAGCAGCGCTGGCAAACGAATGCACGAGCGTGGCGGGTGAACGGCAAACAGGTCGCGTATCGTCTGATTCGCGGCAGGGACAACTGCCCTCTTCGGATTTGCCAAGCGGATGGGGCGACTGTCGCCGGTCGGTGCAGCCTACGGTGAGGCTCAACCGGATTTCACTGCGACACGACGACGTGCGAGTGTGCTTCGCATCGATGCAAAGGACTGAGCATGATTCAGGCAGGTGACAAGCTGCCCGACGCGACGCTCTTCGAGTTTGTCGAAGACGAGCGGGCGGGATGCACGATCGGGCCTAACAGCTTTGACGTGCGCGAGCAGACGGCGGGCAAGCGCGTGGTGATCTTCGGATTGCCGGGTGCGTTCACGCCGACCTGTTCGGCCAAACATGTACCGGGTTATGTCGAGCACGCCGAGCAGTTGCGCGCTGCGGGCATCGACGAGATCTGGTGCGTGTCCGTCAACGACGCGTTCGTAATGGGCGCGTGGGGACGCGATCAGCACGCCTCGGGCAAGGTGCGCATGATGGCGGACGGCAGTGCGGCTTTCACGCGGGCGCTCGGTCTGGAGCAGGATTTGTCGGCGCGCGGCATGGGAATCCGTTCCCAGCGCTACGCGATGGTGGTCGACGACGGCGTGGTCAAGACGTTGAACGTCGAGGCTGCCGGCAAATTCGAAGTCAGCGATGCAGGGAGTATTCTCGCCACGTTGAGCTAGTTGCGTTGGCGTCGCACTTTCGCCGCCGGGTCTGCGCGTTTTGCACGCGTGGCGCCAGGGCAACGGTGAACCAGACGCTTTTGTGACAGGCCGTTACGCGGGCCGATGACCGGAAACGCCTCCGTTCCGGAACATCGGCCCGTCACGCTTTCCTGACGGTGCCTGACGGTACCTGATGGTGCCGATTGGGTAATGCAGCGAAACAGATTGATACGTTCCGGGAAACGACGCTCCCCAGGGTAATGGAGTATAATCCGCGCTATGGAATAAAAAGTCCCGATTGGGATTTTTAATCGAATAGAAGATCACCATGTTGAAGCAGCGCACTATCAAATCGATCGTCAAGACAGTTGGCATCGGCCTGCACTCCGGCCGCAAAGTCAACCTGACGCTCCGTCCGGCGGCGCCGGACACTGGCATCGTGTTTTCGCGCGTGGATTTGCCCACGCCGGTGGACATTCCTGCGTCCGCGATGGCGATCGGCGATACGCGTCTGGCTTCTGTGTTGCAGAAAGACGGCGCGCGAGTGTCGACCGTCGAGCACCTGATGTCCGCCTGCGCCGGTCTTGGCATCGACAATCTTTATGTCGATGTCACCGCTGAAGAAATCCCGATCATGGATGGCAGCGCGGGTTCGTTCGTGTTTCTGATTCAATCGGCGGGCATCGAAGAGCAGAACGCGGCGAAGAAATTCATCAAGGTCACCAAGCCGGTCAAAATTCGCGACGGCGACAAGTTCGCGCGTCTCGATCCCTACTTCGGCTTCAGGCTCAAATTTACGATCGACTTCCGTCACCCGGCCGTGGACAAGACCGGTCAGGCGCTGGAAGTAGATTTTGCGAACACGTCGTACGTGCGGGAAATCGCGCGTGCCCGCACGTTCGGTTTTGCGCATGAGGTGGAAATGATGCGCGAACTGGGTCTGGCGCGCGGTGGCAGCATGGATAACGCGATCGTGCTCGATGAATACCGCATTCTGAACAACGACGGCCTGCGTTACGACGACGAGTTCGTGAAGCACAAGATGCTCGACGCGATCGGCGACCTGTATGTGGTCGGCCATCCGTTGCTGGCCTCGTACACGGCGTACAAGTCGGGTCACGGGCTGAACAACGCGCTGCTGCGCGAGCTGCTGGCGCACGAAGATTCGTACGAAATCGTCACCTTCGACGACACGCAAAAGGCCCCGCGCGGCTTTGCGTACGAAACGCAGACGGCTTTCGCCTGACGTCTCAGGCGGCGTTGCTGTAGCGAACGCATAAAAAACGGCCCACAGGGCCGTTTTTTTCGTTCAGCGATTGCGCCGATGCCGGGCCGCCATTTTCGCCAGCGCTTCCTGTAGCGGTGACGGCGCGAGCGACTGGCTCAGCGCGTGTAGCGCTTCGGCGCCAGCCGGCGTCATGCGTGCCTGCTTGACCGGCGGTGGCGCCTTGGCCGGCTGCGGCCGCACGCGGATTCTCAGCGCATTGACCGGCCAGCCGCGTTGCTGCAGATCCGACAGTAGCCGCGGCTCGAGATGCCGTAGCCGCGCCGCGAGCGCGTTGTGCGCGGCGAACAGGGCCAGTACCCCGTCCTTGATGAAGCCCGGTTCCACGCTGGTCGCCAGATATTCGGGCAGCAGCGCGCGCAGGTCCTTCTCCAGCGCCGCAATCTGCTCGACGCCCGCGCGCAGGGCCGCGAACGCGTCGGTGCGATCGAGCACCTCGGCAACGGGCTGAGGGCGCCGCGCGGTGAACTGCCTGGGCGGCGGCCTTGAAAAGGATGGAAAACGGCTCATGTTTGACGGTAACGGCGTGCTCGCACACTATGCGCGTTCACGCTGCGATTGTACCGTGCGGGATGCACGCGGGTCCGTCTCCGTGCGTACGTTCAGAGGTCGCCGCGGCGGGCTTCCGATGCTGTGCCGCCGTCGCGCCGCTGACACGGGCGCAGCCGGGGGCGCGTGCTAAAATGCCCGATTCGAATTCACTCTTGGACTAAGCCGCCGAGGCCCTTCCGACCCCGGAGCGCACGTGCACGAACCGCACGCCGCGACCCAGCCGAAGCCGCGACGCAGACACCGATCCGATGACCACCGGTTTTCTACAGAAGATTTTTGGCAGCCGCAACCAGCGGTTAGTCAAGCAATATCAAAAGACCGTCGCGGCGATCAATGCGCTCGAGCCGCAGATCGAGCAATTGACGGACGACCAACTGCGCGCCAAAACGGGTGAATTCCGCCAGCGCGTCGCGAGTGGCGAATCGCTCGACAAGATCCTGCCGGAAGCCTTCGCGGTGTGCCGCGAGGCCAGCAAGCGGGTGTTGAAGATGCGCCACTTCGACGTGCAGCTGATCGGCGGCATGGCCCTGCACTACGGCAAGATCAGCGAAATGCGCACTGGCGAAGGCAAGACGCTCGTCGCCACGCTGCCGGTGTACCTGAATGCGCTGTCGGGCCGCGGCGTCCACGTGGTCACGGTGAACGACTACCTCGCGCAGCGCGACGCCGAATGGATGGCGCGCGTGTATAACTTCCTCGGTCTGTCGGTCGGTATCAATCTGTCGCAGATGGAGCACATGGCGAAGCAGCAAGCCTACGCCGCGGACATCACGTACGGCACCAACAACGAATTCGGCTTCGACTACCTGCGCGACAACATGGTCTACGAGACCGAGGCGCGTGTGCAGCGCGGGCTGAATTTCGCGGTGGTCGACGAGGTCGACTCGATCCTGATCGACGAAGCGCGCACGCCGCTGATCATTTCCGGTCAGGCCGAAGACCACACTGAACTCTACGTGCGCATGAATGCGCTGCCGCCGCTGCTCGAACGCCAGATCGGCGAAGAGAAGGCGGACGGCACCGGTGTCGAAAAGCCGGGCGATTACACGCTGGACGAAAAAGGCCGCCAGGTGTTCCTGACCGAGTCGGGCCACGAAAAGGCCGAGCGCCTGCTCGCCGAATGGGGTTTGATCGGCGAGGGCGAAAGCCTGTATGCGCCGCAGAACATCACGCTGATGCACCATGTGTACGCGGCCTTGCGCGCGCACACGCTGTTCTTCAAGGACCAGCACTACGTTGTGCAGAACGGCGAAGTGGTGATCGTCGACGAATTCACCGGCCGTCTGATGGCGGGCCGCCGCTGGTCCGATGGCCTGCACCAGGCGGTCGAAGCCAAGGAGCACGTGAAGATTCAGAGCGAGAATCAGACGCTCGCGTCGATCACGTTCCAGAACTACTTCCGCATGTACGCGAAGCTGGCCGGCATGACCGGCACCGCGGACACCGAAGCCTTCGAATTCAACGAAATCTACGGTCTCGAAACGGTCGTGATTCCGACCAACCGTCCGCCCAAGCGGACCGACAAGCAGGATCAGATCTACAAGACCGCGCGGGAGCGCTACGACGCGGTGATCCGCGACATTCGCGATTGCCATGAACGCGGTCAGCCGGTGCTGGTCGGCACGACGTCGATCGAAAACTCCGAGCTGCTGTCGCACCTGCTGAAGCAGGCCGGCCTGCCGCACGAAGTGCTGAACGCGAAGCAGCATGCGCGTGAAGCCGAGATCGTCGCCGAAGCGGGCCGTCCGAAGCGCATCACGATCGCCACCAACATGGCCGGTCGCGGTACCGACATCGTGCTCGGCGGCAACGCGGAAAAGCAGGCGTCGTTCGTCGAGCGCGACGAGATGCTGGCCGACGACGAGAAGCAGCGGCGCATCCAGAAGCTGTATGACGAATGGCAGACCCTGCACGATCAGGTGAAGGCCGCGGGCGGTCTGCACATCGTCGGCACCGAACGCCACGAATCGCGCCGGATCGACAACCAGCTGCGCGGCCGTGCCGGCCGACAGGGCGACCCGGGTTCGTCGCGCTTCTATCTGTCACTGGAAGATCCGCTGCTGCGCATTTTCGCCGGCGATCGCGTGCGCGCGATCATGGACCGTCTGAAGATGCCGGAAGGCGAGGCGATCGAAGCGGGTATCGTGTCGCGCTCGATCGAGTCGGCGCAGCGCAAGGTCGAAGCACGCAACTTCGACATTCGCAAGCAGCTGCTCGAATACGACGACGTGTCCAACGATCAGCGCAAGGTGATCTACCAGCAGCGCAACGAGCTGCTCGAGGCGAACGACATCACCGAAACCATCGGCGCGATGCGTCATGGCGTGATCGCCGATATCGTTCGCCAGTTCGTGCCGGCGGGCAGCATCGAAGAGCAGTGGGACGTGCCCGAGCTGGAGGAAGTGCTGCGCAACGAATGGCAGCTCGACCTCGCGATCCAGGAAATGATCAACGAGTCGAACTCGATCAACGCGGACGAGATTCTCGAAGCGGTCGAAGCCGCCGGGGACGAGGCGTACGAGGCGAAGGTCGAGCTGGTCGGCCGCGAGTCGTTCAGCGCGTTCGAGCGCTCGATCATGCTGCAGACGCTGGATCGCAGCTGGCGCGAACATCTGGCCGCGCTTGACCATCTGCGTCAGGGCATCCATCTGCGTGGCTATGCGCAGAAGAATCCGAAGCAGGAGTACAAGCGCGAGGCGTTCGAACTGTTCGCCGCGATGCTCGACGCCGTCAAGCTCGAAGTCACCCGCGTGGTGATGAACGTGCAGATCCAGTCGCCGGAACAGCTGGAAGAGGCTGCCGAGCAGTTGGAAGAACAGGGCAGTCATCTCGAGAACGTCGAGTTCCGCCACGCCGAGTTTGCGGAAGCCGCAGCCGCGGCTCCGGTTGCTGCGGAGGCCGCAACTGCTGCGATGATCGGTGATGCGATGAGCCATGGCCACGGCCCGTCGTCGCAGGCGGCGTCGCATGTGGGCGCGGACCACGTGCCGAAGGTCGGCCGTAACGACCCGTGCCCATGCGGCAGCGGCAAGAAGTACAAGCAGTGCCACGGCAAGATCGCGTAATGTCGAACGCGGCGCGCTCCTGAGCGCGCCGCGTCGTTTTACGCAGTGCTTTGGCTGTTGATTTCGCGGTGGTTTGGCAACACGCCCGGGCCATCAGTTTCCGTTTCTCCCGATGCCGGCGCCTGCCGGCATTTCTTCGACAGGTCGCGACCATGGCTGTCAATTTCCCCTCGATCGATCCCGCTCAACTCCATCCCGTCGCCGGCGTCACGCTGGGCTGGGCGGAGGCGAATATCCGCAAGCCCAATCGCAAGGACGTGCTCGTCATTAGCGTCGACGAAGGCGCCACGATGGGCGGCGTGTTCACGCAGAACCGTTTTTGCGCAGCGCCCGTTACGATGTGCCGCGAGAATCTGGCGCGTGTGCGCGCAGGCGGCAAGCCGATCCGCGCGCTCGTGATCAACACCGGCAACGCCAACGCGGGCACGGGTGAGCCGGGCCTCGCGCATGCGCGCGAAACCTGTGCCGAACTCGCGCGTCTCGCGGACATCGCGCCGGAGCAGGTGCTGCCGTTCTCGACGGGCGTGATTCTTGAGCCGCTGCCCGTCGACCGGCTGAAGGCCGGTTTGCCGGCCGCGCTGGGCAATCGCAACGAAGCGAACTGGTACGACGCCGCGCAGGCGATCATGACCACGGACACGCTGCCCAAGGCCGCTTCGCGTCAGGTCACGATCGACGGCCACACGGTCACGCTGACCGGCATCAGCAAGGGCGCCGGCATGATCAAGCCGAACATGGCGACCATGCTGGGCTTTCTCGCGTTCGACGCGACGCTCGCGCAGCCGGTGCTCGACGAACTGGTCACGCACGTCGCGGACCGCTCGTTCAACTGCATCACGATCGATGGCGATACGTCGACCAACGATTCGTTCATCCTGATCGCGTCGGGCAAATCGAGCCTGCCGGCGATCACGTCCACCGATTCGCCCGCTTATGCAGCGCTGCGCGATGCGGTGACCGAAGTCGCCCAAACCCTCGCCCAACTGATCGTGCGCGACGGCGAGGGCGCGACCAAATTCATGACCGTGCATGTGGAAGGCGGCTCGAGCGTCGGCGAATGCCGCCAGATCGCGTACGCGATCGGCCATTCGCCGCTCGTCAAGACGGCCTTCTACGCATCGGACCCGAACCTCGGCCGCATTCTGGCGGCCATCGGCTATGCCGGCGTGGACGATCTCGACGTCGGCAAGATCGATCTGTATCTGGACGACGTGCTGGTCGCGACGGCCGGCGGCCGCAATCCGGCCTACCGTGAAGAAGACGGCCAGCGCGTGATGAAAAAGAGCGAGATCGGCATTCGCGTCGTGCTTGGTCGCGGCAATGCACAAGCCACGATCTGGACTTGCGATCTGTCGCACGACTACGTGAGCATCAACGCCGACTACCGTTCGTAACCGGGTTCGCAAGCCGGTTTGCAACCCGGTTTGCAACCCGGTTCATTACGCGGCTTCTGGCCGCTTACCTCACCGCCATGGACAAACTCGAACAGTTTCTGACCCGGGCCGAAGCCGTGCTCGGCCGCCTGGAAGCAATGCTTCCGCCCGCCGCGCCGCACATCGACTGGTCGGCCGCGATCGCTTTTCGCTGGCGCAAGCGCCAGGGGCGCGGCTACCTGCAGCCGGTGCCCGCTATCTCGCCGATCACCCTCGACGACCTGCAAAACATCGATCGTCAGAAAGGGCTGATCGAGCAGAACACGCGTCAATTCGTGCACAAGCGGCCGGCCAACAACGTGCTGCTGACGGGCGCGCGCGGCACGGGCAAGTCGTCGCTGATCAAGGCGTGCCTGAATGCGTACGCGAAAGACGGCCTGCGTCTGATCGAAGTGGACAAGGACGATCTGCACGACCTGGGCGATATCGTCGATCTGATCGCAAAGCGGCCGGAGCGCTTCGTGGTGTTCTGCGACGACCTGTCGTTCGAAGACGGCGAGTCGGGCTACAAGGCGCTGAAGGTCGCGCTCGACGGTTCGATCGCCGCGCAGTCGGACAACGTGCTGATTTACGCGACGTCGAACCGCCGTCACCTGTTGCCCGAGTACATGAGCGACAACGAGACGTACAAGCATACGCCCGATGGGGAGATTCATCCGGGCGAACTGGTCGAAGAAAAGATTTCGCTGTCCGAACGTTTCGGGCTGTGGGTCAGCTTTTATCCCTTCAAGCAGGACGACTACCTGGCGATCATCAGCCACTGGCTGCGGCATTTCGGCTGCGACGACGCCGAAGTCGAAGCGGCGCGCGGCGATGCGCTGGTGTGGGCACTCGAACGCGGGTCGCGCTCGGGGCGCGTCGCGTGGCAGTTCGCGCGCGACTGGTCCGGCAGGAAGAATTCGGCATGAGCGACGCGCCGAACAACGCCGCCGGCCGTCCGGTGACGGAAGTTGCGGTCGGCGTGCTGATTCAGCCTGACGGGCGCTATCTGCTCGCGCAACGCCCGGCGGGCAAGCCGTATGAGGGCTACTGGGAGTTTCCGGGCGGCAAGCTGGAAGCGGGCGAGTCGGTCGAGGCCGCGCTGGCGCGTGAACTGCACGAGGAGTTGGGTATCGACGTCGAGGCGAGCCATCTCTGGCATACGCTCGAGCACGATTACCCGCACGCCTATGTGCGACTCTTCTTCTGCAAGGTGACGCAGTGGTCCGGCGAGCCGCACGGCCGTGAAGGCCAAGCCTTTGTCTGGCAAACGCTGCCGGCCGATGTGACGCCGCTATTGCCGGCGACGATCCCGGTGCTGCAATGGCTCGCGGCGGAAGAGAACTGATAAACGAAGATGCGTGGTCGCGCGCTGCGTGACCTTAGCGGCGCCGGGCTTGCGTGGCGCCGGGCTCTGATGGCCGCTTACGTTCAATGCGGGTTGTAATCACCGCCAGGCGTTTCATCCGACGACGCTTCCTGGTCGGTGCCGCCGATCTTGTACTTCTCAGCGGCCCAGGCGCCGAGATCGATCTGCTTGCAACGCTCGGAGCAGAACGGACGGAAGCGGCTTTCAGGAGACCAGCGGACATCCTTGCCGCAGGTGGGGCATTTGACGACGGTAGGCATACGGTCGGACAGTCAATCGCGAACGGAACAAGTAACGAATATAGGGCTATTTCGCGCCGCGTCAAAGGCGCGGATCTGTTGATCCGGGTTTAGCCGACGCACATTGCAAGCCTTGCTACAGGCTGCAAAGCGTGAGCTGGAACGGCACGTCGACGTCCACTGCACGCGGCCGCAGATCGCCGTCCTGCACCGTGAAGCGTACCCAGAGCATGTACTTGTTGGCGCTCGCCTCGGGAATCACCCGCAATTCCGGTGCCACCCGAACCTGCATCAACTGGTACGAACGACCCGACAGCATTTGCTGATAGCTGCCTTGCATCGCCATGACCTTGGACGCCTGACCGGATTCGCGCGCAAGTCGCAAAACGATGGTGGCTGCGTCGCGCAGCGGCAGCAGCGGCGTCACCCACTTGGCGATATCCTGGCGGCGCTGATCGGGATGAAGCTGCTGCCATGCATAGTAGGACGGCAAGTCGAACTTGCAGGTGCCGCCGGGGATGATCGCGCGGCTGCGGATGCTGGCGAGCCACTCGTTGTCCGCGAGATGCTGGCCGGTCTTGCCCTGCATCTGCGTAAGTCCTGCCAGCGTCTGTTCGATTTCGCCGAGCACCGCTTCGAGCGCGTTCTGCTCGATGCCCGGATTGCCGCGAAACGGCGCCAGCGTTTGCCGCTGACGCTCGAGCTCCTTCATCAGATCTGACTTCAGATCCGCGCGACCTGCAACTTCTGAGATTTCGAACAACGTGGTCAGTGCGACGTGATGTTCCCTGGCGTCTTCCTGAGTCAGAAAGAACGTGAAGCGCTCGAACAGATCTTCGAGGCGCAACAGCGTCCGGATTCGCTCGTTGAAGGGATACTCGTAAAGGATCAAGCGGGCTCGCCTCGGGCGTGGTCGGTGACTGGAATGCAGAACATTCTAATGCCGTGAGACTACCCTAGCAATCACGCACTTTTTTCGCACGCTTTCGCAACTTTTTTCACGTGTTTTGGGCGGTTTCTGCTTGCTCCGGCTCGCACGCTTTCGCAAGGTTCAATGAATGGTGAAGACTGGTAGGCTCGCTTCGTGTGCCGTTTGCCAGTGAGCCGTTCGCTTTGCGCACGCGCACGCGCACGTGCTCGTTCACGCGCTCGCTCATGCGCCCGCCAGCCGTGCCAGCGACAGGTATGCGCGATGCTGCGCGTCGACTTGCGCTTCGAGCGCGTCGAGTGGCGCGTTGTCGTTGTCGATCACGTCGTCGGCCGCGGCAAGGCGTGCTTCGCGCGTGGCCTGACGGGCGATGATGGCCAGCACCTGGGCGCGGCTGAAGCCGTTGCGGCTCATGACGCGCGAGATCTGCGTCTCGACGCTGCAATCGACGGCGAGCACGCGGTTCACGCGGTTTTTCCATGTGCCGGACTCGACCAGCAGCGGCACCACGACGATCACGTATGGACCTTGCGCTTCACGCTGCTCGCGTTCGGTCTCGGCACGAATCAACGGATGCGTGATCGCTTCGAGGCGCCGGCGGGCGCTGTCGTCGCTGAACACGAGCTCACGCATGCGGGCGCGGTTGAGTGAGCCGTCGGCGGCAACGAACGCGGCGCCGAATTCGGCGGCAATCGAGGCCATCGCCAAACCGTGCGGCGCAGTGATGCGGTGCGCGATCAGGTCCGTATCGACGAGCGGCACGCCGTGCGCGGCGAACAGATTGGCGACGGTCGATTTGCCGCTGCCGATGCCGCCGGTCAGTCCCACAACGAACATGCTTCAGCCTCCCAGAGCCAGATAGAGCGGTGTGCCAAGGAACAGCGTGAGCGCGCCGCCTGCGGCGAGGAACGGCCCGAACGGCAGTGGCTCTTCGAAGCGCATTCGGCCGCGCCACGTCGCCGCCAGGCCGACCACCGCGCCCGCCACCGCCGCGACCAGCACGATCTGCGGCAGTGCCGCCCAGCCGAGCCAGGCGCCGAGCGCCGCGAGCAGCTTGAAATCGCCATAGCCCATGCCTTCGATACCGCGCACCAGCCGGAACAGCCAATGGACGACCCACAGCGCCAGATACCCGAAGATAGCGCCGAGCACCGCATCGTGCAGGCTCGCGAACATGCCGTTGAAGTTGACGATGAGGCCGGCCCACAGCAGTGGCAGCGTCATCGAGTCGGGCAGCAGATGAGTGTCGAAATCGATCGCGCTCATTGCCAGCAACGCCGCGCACAGTCCGAAGGCGGCGAGCGCGATCAGGTTTGGACCGAACAGCGAGAGTGCGGCCGTCGCGAACGCGGCGCTAGCGATCTCGAGCAGCGGATAGCGCAGGCTCACGTGCGCCTTGCAGGCGGAGCACCGTCCGCGCAGCAGCACGTAGCTGAGCACCGGCAGGTTTTCCCAGGCGCTTAGAACGTGGCCGCAATGCGGGCATGCGCTGCGCGGCACCCACAGGTTGTAGCGTGCGGGCAGGCCGTCTGCTTCGAGCGATTGGTCGGTGGCTTCGCTGAGTTCCGCGCGCCATGCCCGCTCCAGCATGATCGGCAACCGATGCACGACCACATTCAGGAAGCTGCCGATCACGAGGCCGAATACGATCGCAAACGTGATCCGCACGCCAACTGGCAAGTTGCCGAACGCGAGGCCGATACTGGTTGCGAAGTGGCCGGGCAGTAGGCCCGGGAGCAGACTGGAAGAAGTTTCTGGCACGAGCGGAACAGGAGCCTGCATGAATAAGGAATAGATTCGGCTGCGATCCTACACCACGTTGCCGAGTTGAATAATGGGAAGATACATCGCGATCACAAGGCCACCGACCAGCGTACCCAGCACGACGATCACGAGCGGCTCGCACAGGCTCGACAGCGTGCCGATTCTTTCGTCTACCTGACGATCCGCGAGCGATGCCACGTCGATCAGCATCGTATCGAGTGCTCCGGACTCCTCGGCAACGGCAACTGGTTGCACGACTTCAGGTGGAAAACAACGTACCGCACGCATCGCGTTGGCGAGCCGTTCGCCACGCCGCAAGCGCGCGGCGATCTCCACTGTGGCGCGGTCGAAGAAGGCGTTGCCGGTGGCGTGAGTCAGTGAATCGAAGGCGTCGGCAAGCGGTGTGCCGGCGGACAACAACGTGCCGAGTGCGCGGCTCCAGCGTGCCGCGCACAGCGTGCCGAGCAGTGGCCCTGCGACTGGCATTTTTAGCGACAGGCGCGCGAATCGGATGCGTGCCGTTTCGGAACGTCTCAGCAGAAACGTCACCGCGGAGCTGAACGCGAAGATCATCGCGAACACTGGAATGCTCCAGCGCGCGGCGCCGGCCGACAGCGCCAGCACGAACTGCGTAGGCGCGGGCAGCCTGGCGCCGAAGCCGTCGAAGATCTGTTTGAAGGTCGGCACGACCCACACCAGCAAGGCGGCGGTAATCGCCATCGCCAGCAACAGGATCGCGACCGGATAGGTCAGTGCCGCGCGCACCTTCGCGCGCTGCGCGGCGGCGCGCTCGCGGTCGTCGGCGATCCGTGCGAGGACCGCGGCCAGCGCGCCGGCCGCCTCGCCGACCTCGACGAGCTGGCAGTACAGCGCATTGAATTGCGCCGGATGCCGCTGCAATGCGGCTGAGAAGCGCAGACCACCGGTGATATCGCGGGCCAATGCGCCGACGATGCGCGGCATGCCGTGACGGCGGGAAGGCTGCGCTTGCGCCAGCAGATCCAGCGCGGGCGCGAGCGGCAAACCGGCACGCAGCAGACTGGCGAGCTGGCGTGTGAACAGCGTGACATCGGCGGCGCGGGCTTTGGCGCGAGGCGCCGGCCCCTGTGCCGCAAGTTCGACGATGAACACATGCTCGCGTTTGAGCATGACTCGCGCCGCGCTCGCGTCCGGCGCGATGAGCGTGCCGTTTTTGCGAACGCCGTCGGCGTCGACGCCGCGCCATCTGAAGCGCGTATCGGCCGCTGCGGGCGGATGGATGGTAGGCGGGCTCATGCGACTTCGGTGGCGGCCAGTGCTTCGGCGAGACTGGTGGTGCCGTCGCGCACGCGCGCCAATGCGGCATCTCGCAATGTGGCCACCTGTTCGGTTTGCGCGAGGCGGGCCAGTTCATGCGTGCCCGCGTTCGCCACAATCAGCTCGCGCATCGCATCGGAAACGGGCATCACCTGATGGACCCCGACGCGTCCCCGGTAGCCGATGCCGTGGCAAGCCGTGCATCCCGTCGCGGCGTAGGGCTGCCAGCCATCGAGTTGATGCTCGTCGAAGCCCGCCGCTCGAAGCGCCGCCGCCGATTGCGGCGCGGGCGCGCGGCACATGACGCACAGACGCCGCACCAGTCGCTGTGCCGTCACCATGCGCAGTGCGGCTGCGAGGTTGTACGGCTCGATGCCGATATCGATCAAGCGCGCGACGGCGGTGGGCGCGTCGTTCGTGTGCAAGGTCGACAGGACGAGGTGGCCGGTCTGCGCCGCTTTCACGGCGACATCGGCGGTCTCGTTGTCGCGGATCTCGCCGACCATGATGACGTCGGGGTCCTGACGCAGAAACGCGCGCAACGCCACCGCGAAAGTCAGCCCGGCCTTTTCGCGTACGCTGACCTGATTGATACCGGCCAGCTGGATTTCCGCGGGATCCTCGACCGAACAGAGATTGCGTGCTTCGTCGTTGAGCAGGTTCAGGAAGCAGTACAGCGACAAGGTCTTGCCGCTGCCGGTAGGGCCGGTGACGAGCATCAGACCGTGCGGCGCGCGAATCGCCGCGTCGACGGTCTCGCGTTGCCGCGGATCGAGGCCGAGCGAGTCGAGCGAAAGATCGGTAGGCAGCGCGTCGAGCCGACGTAGCACGAGCTTCTCGCCGAACAGCGTGGGCAGCGAGTTGACGCGATAGTCTTCAACCCGGCCAGGCGATGTGGCGATGCGCAGTCGGCCGTCTTGCGGCACTCGCCGCTCGGCGATATCCATGCGCGCCAGCACTTTCACGCGCGTGATGAATGCGTCGCGCAGGTGGGCGGGCGGCTGCGGAATTTCGTGCAGCACGCCGTCGATTCGCAGTCGCACGCGCCAGCCATGCTCGGCCGGTTCGATGTGAAGATCCGATGCGTTGCGGCGGGTTGCTTCCTGCAACGTGTCGGTCAATAGACGTACCGCGGGGGCGTCGTCGGGATGCGCGAGGCTGGCGGCGTTGCCATCGGCGGCGAATGCGTTTGGCTTCGCGCGTGATGTGGTTTCGCTGTCGAATGCGAGGGGGCGCGGCGAGCCCGTCGCGGCCTGAAAAGAAGCTTGCTGCATGAGAAACCGGTGATGAACCGCCTGTAGTACATGACGGCTTCATCTTCCGGCAACACGAGCGGCGCCGCCATTCAGCCATTCGGCTAATGGCGCGCGCTGAGCTGCTGTGCGATGCTGGCGGCGCTATCGGTGATATCGGTGATCGATGGCCTGGCGCTCAGCTCAATAGCGCCTTGCCGCCCTTCGTGCGCGCAGGCGGTTTGAACAGCTTGACGGTACGGATCGCCTGATCGTCGCTGCGCATGACTTCGAGTTTGATTCCGCGGATCTGCACGCACACGTCGCCGTCGGGAATGTCTTCGAGCGTTTCGAGGATCAGACCGTTGAGCGTTTTCGGCCCGTCGGTGGGCAGCGTGAGTTGCAGCCAGCGATTCAGCTCACGCAATGGCATGCTGCCCGCGACGATGCATTCGCTGTTCTCGTTCCAGCCGCCGCGCGAATTGGCGCCTCGCGGAATCGACGTGGTGAACTCACCGATCAGTTCTTCAATGATGTCTTCCGGTGTGATCAGACCTTGCAGCTCGCCGTATTCGTTGACGACCAGCGCCGTACGATGGCGGCTTTCCTGGAAGTATTGCAGTTGCTGAAATACCGGCGTACCGGTCGGCACGAAGTATGGCTCGGCCAGCAGTTCGCGCAGTGTCTCGCGCTCCAGTTCCTGGTTGTGCAGAGCCGCGAGTGTCTTGCGAACATGCAGCACGCCCAGCACCCGGTCGATGTCGCCTTGATAGACGATCAGCTTGTTGTGATAGCAGGTTTCGAGCTGGTGCAGGATCTGCTCGAACGGCGCATCGAAGTCGAGCGCCTCGATGCGGCGGCGCGGGATCATGACGTCGTCGACGGAGATGTTTTCGAGGTCGAAAAGGTTCAGCAGAATGCTACGGTGCTTGGTCGGCATGAAGCTGCCCGACTCGAGCACGATGGTGCGCAGTTCCTCGGTTGAGAGGCGCTGATCGCGCGCGCCTTTCGTATTGATATGCAGGACGCGCAAGATGCCCGTCGCAAACAGATTGACGAACCAGACGAGCGGTCGGGCAGCGCGCATCATCGGTGCGATCAGCAGGCTGGCCGGCAGCGCGATTTTCTCCGGGAACGTGGCACCCACGATTTTCGGCGTGATCTCCGCAAACACGATGATCAGGAACGCGACGATGCCGGTCGCGATCGATAGCACCAGGTTGTTACGCCCGAACGTGTGCAGCGCAATCGACGTGGTGAGCACCGGGATGATCGTATTGAACAGATTGTTGCCGATCAGCACGACGCTCAGCAGTTGATCGGTGCGCGCGAGCAGGCCTTGGGTGGTCTTTGCGCCGAGCGCGTTCTGATTGGCGAGGTGTTTCAGGCGATGGCGGTTGAGCGCCATCATCGCCGTTTCGGAAATTGAAAAGAAGCCGGAGCAGATAAGCAGCAGAAAGACGGCACCAATCTGCGCCCATAAGGGAAGTTGTTCCACGCGTCGCGAAGTATAGGGGAGAGGATGAGGAGAATATAGCAGAGGGGGCGGGGCGACCCGGCAAGGGGGGATGGCCGGAGTAGACGATGCACAAGCGGGACGCCACAAACGGGCAGCAAGTGGAACACAAGCGACACACGAGCGGCGCACAGACGGCTCGCCAAGGCGAAGCCGTGCACGAAGCGAAAAGAAAATCGCGGCCCAAAACAAAAAAACCGCCGAGCAAGCTGCGGCGGTTTTTTTTTAGAACCTTGAACTAACAAGGAAAATCTGGTCGGGGTGAGAGGATTCGAACCTCCGGCCTCTACGTCCCGAACGTAGCGCTCTACCAGGCTAAGCTACACCCCGATTTGTACTGCAGACTCGATTCGGACTAATCCGGCGTTTCAGTCTTGTTCAAGACTGTCTTGCCGTCGAGTAAGAACATAATTCTAGCAGGCTATCTTTGAAAATGGAATCCGGAAATGAAGAAATTGCTGCGGCGGCCGCTTGGGCTTCCTGTTTCGCGCATTCGAGCGTGTGATCCAGCGCGCCGGAACGCGTGATCGCGTCGAAAATCGTGTCGAAACGATCCGTGCCGCCTTGCTCGATCGCTTCGCGTGCAAGCGCCGACTGCTCGGGCGTGCCGCGCTCGATCAGATAGATCAGCGGAAGCGTGGGTTTGCCTTCGCGAAGATCGTCGCCGGCGTTCTTGCCCATCGATTCGGCCGTGCCCGTGTAGTCGAGCCAGTCGTCCATGATCTGGAACGCGGTGCCGATGCGGCGGCCAAATTCTGCCGCGGCCGCTTCGGTTTTCGCGTCCGCGCCGGCCAGCACCGCGCCGAGCTGCGCGGCCGCCTCGAACAGCTTGGCGGTCTTGTAGCGGATCACCTGCATGTAGCGGGCTTCGTCGACGTCCGCGTCATGCATGTTCAGCAACTGCAGCACTTCGCCTTCGGAGATGATGTTCGTCGCCTCCGACAGAATCTCCATGACGCGCATCTTGCCCACGCCGACCATCATCTGGAACGAGCGCGAGTACAGAAAGTCGCCGACCAGCACGCTCGCAGCGTTGCCGAACAGCGCATTGGCCGTCTGGCGGCCGCGCCGCAGATCGGATTCGTCGACCACGTCGTCGTGCAGCAGCGTGGCGGTGTGAATAAATTCGACGACCGCGGCCAGCTCATGCCGGTGTTCCGTGGTTACGCCCAGCGCGCCCGCCACCAGCAACAACAGCGCGGGCCGCAGCCGCTTGCCGCCGGCACTGATGATGTACTCGGAGATCTGGTTGATCAGCATCACGTCGGACGCGAGGCGGTGCCGGATGACGCGATTGACCTGCTGCATGTCTTCGGCGATCGGAGCAAGCAGGCTGGCGGCGTTGGAGGAGGGGGTGGCAGTCGACGACATGATGGCTGAATTGGGTAATGCCGCGAATTATAAGGCGAATCGCGGCAGTTCCGGGTCGCAGGCTGCGGTGCGGCGCGTTCCGGGCTGCGGCACACGGCTGAGCCGTGGCTGTGCGGCCGGGCGCCGGGTGCTGCGCGCGGCGCCTCTCAACGAGTTTTGACCGAGCAGCTAACTCTATGTATAATCACGGGTTTCCGCGCGCTGTGCGTGGGAAAAATGAACACAGAGTGAGGTTCTCAATGTACGCGGTCATAAAAACCGGTGGCAAGCAGTATAAAGTTGCCGTCGGCGAAAAACTTAAAGTAGAACAGATACCGGCAGACATTGACGCTGAAATCACGCTCGACCAGGTTCTCGCAGTGGGCGAAGGCGAATCGATTAAGTTCGGTACGCCGCTGGTCAGTGGGGCTTCCGTCAAGGCTACCGTCGTGTCGCAAGGTCGTCACGCAAAAGTGACCATCTTCAAGATGCGTCGCCGGAAGCACTACCAGAAGCATGGCGGCCACCGCCAGAACTATACCGAACTGCGCATCGACGCGATCAACGCGTAAGCGCAGCGGTTAAGGAGCAAATCAAATGGCACACAAAAAGGCAGGCGGATCATCCCGCAACGGCCGCGACTCTGAATCGAAGCGTCTCGGCGTGAAGGTTTACGGCGGTCAGGCTATCAACGCTGGCGGCATCATCGTGCGTCAACGCGGCACGCGTATGCACCCTGGTGACAACGTCGGTATGGGCAAGGATCACACCTTGTTCGCGCTGAAGGACGGCCACGTCCAGTTCTCGACGAAAGGCGCAGCGAAGAAGCACACGGTTTCCGTCGTCCCGGCAGCAGTCTGAGTTTAGTCAGGCACGGGCTTCAGGACCGGAAAAAGGCCCCGCGAAGTTAGCGGGGCTTTTTTTATTGCCGCGTTTGCGCCGGTTGGCGATCAGTCGTTCACGCGGCCTCGCTATCCCGTTTGGTCGATTGATCAACGCGCGGCGCACGCGGCAAAATAACAGCATCGGATAGCATCAAATCTGGCAGTACACCACGGGACGGAGTTACGCATGAAGTTCATTGACGAAGCGAGGATTGAAGTCATCGCCGGCGACGGAGGGGATGGCAGCGCGTCGATGCGCCGCGAGAAATTCGTTCCGTTCGGCGGTCCGGATGGCGGCGACGGCGGCCGGGGCGGCAGCGTGCTCGCGGTTGCGGACCGCAATATCAACACGCTGATCGACTACCGTTACGCGAAAAAACACCTTGCGCGCAACGGCGAAAACGGCCGCGGCTCAGACTGCTACGGCAAGGGCGGCGACGACATCACGCTGCGCATGCCGGTTGGCACCACCATCACCGACATGGAAACCGGCGAGCTGATCGCCGATCTGACCGAACACAACCAGACGGTGCAGATCGCGCAGGGCGGCGCGGGCGGTCTCGGTAACCTGCATTTCAAATCCAGCACGAACCGCGCGCCGCGTCAGAAGACCGACGGCAAGCCGGGCGAGCGCCGCATGGTGCGCCTCGAGCTGAAAGTGCTGGCCGACGTCGGCCTGCTCGGCATGCCGAACGCCGGCAAGTCGACCTTTATCTCATCAGTGTCGAACGCGAAGCCGAAGATCGCCGATTACCCGTTCACCACGCTCGCGCCGAATCTCGGCGTGGTGCGCGTCGGGCCGAGTCGCAGCTTCGTGATTGCCGACATTCCCGGGTTGATCGAAGGCGCGGCGGAAGGCGCCGGCCTCGGTCACCAGTTCCTGCGCCATCTGCAGCGCACCGGCCTGTTGCTGCACATCATCGACCTCGCGCCGTTCGACGAGGCGGTCGATCCGGTCGCGGAAGCCAAGGCGATCGTCAACGAACTGCGCAAGTACGACCAACTGCTGTACGAGAAGCCGCGCTGGCTCGTGTTGAACAAGCTCGACATGGTGGCCGAAGACGAGCGTGAAGCGCGCGTGTCGGCCTTCCTCGAAGGTTTTGGCTGGGACGGGCCGGTGTTCGAAATCTCGGCTCTGACGGGTCAGGGTTGCGAAAACCTGTGCTACGCGGTGTTCGATTACATCGCCGCGCATTCGGATGCGCACCGTGCGGCGGAAGCCGAAGATCTCGCCGCCGACGTGCGTTTTCGCGAGCGGCCGGCAGCATCGGCCGCCGCTGACGAATCGAGCGCCGACCCGCAGGAATAAAAGGCTCGCGCGCCGGCGCCCGGGCGGGCTGCCGGCATGCATCACGCGTCATCTTGGGAGACCGCGCACAATGCGTTCCGTCATCGCAGATTCACGGCGATTGGTAGTGAAAGTCGGCTCGAGCCTCGTCACGAATGACGGGCGCGGCCTCGATCATGCGGCGATCGGCCGCTGGGCCGCGCAGATTGCTGCCCTGCGCGGGCAAGGCAAGGAAGTGGTGCTGGTCAGCTCGGGCGCCATCGCCGAGGGCATGCAACGGCTCGGCTGGACCAAACGGCCGCGCGAGATCGACGAGTTGCAGGCGGCTGCGGCCGTCGGTCAAATGGGGCTTGCGCAGGTGTACGAAAGCCGCTTTGCCGAGCATTCCATCCAGACCGCGCAGATTCTGCTGACGCACGGCGACCTGGCCGACCGCGAACGCTACCTGAACGCGCGCTCCACGTTGCTCACGCTGTTGCGCCTGGGCGTGGTGCCGATCATCAACGAAAACGACACGGTCGTCACCGATGAAATCAAATTCGGCGACAACGACACGCTGGGCGCGCTGGTCGCCAACCTGATCGAAGGCGACGCGCTCGTCATCCTGACCGATCAGCAAGGCCTGTTCACCGCCGACCCGCGCAAGGACCCGAACGCCACACTGGTTCAGCAGGCCGACGCCGGTGCGCCGGAACTCGAGGCGATGGCCGGCGGTGCGGGCTCGAGCCTCGGTCGCGGCGGCATGCTGACCAAGATTCTCGCCGCCAAGCGCGCGGCTCACAGCGGCGCGAATACGGTGATCGCGAGCGGTCGCGAAGCGGGAGTGCTGGCGCGCCTCGCGTCAGGCGAGCTGATCGGCACGCAGTTGATCGCGCGCACCGCACGGATGGCGGCGCGCAAGCAGTGGATGGCCGATCATCTGCAGGTGCGTGGCCACGTAGTGATCGATGACGGCGCGGTTGAAAAGCTGACTGAAGGCGGCAAGAGCTTGCTGCCTATCGGCATTGTCGGCGTGCAGGGCGCGTTTGCGCGCGGCGAGGTGATTGCCTGCCTGAGCGTGGCAGGGCGGGAAGTGGCGCGCGGCCTGACGAACTACAGCAGTGCTGAAACCAAGCTGATTCAGCGGCGTCCGAGCGGCGAAATCGAATCGGTGCTCGGCTACATGCTGGAGCCCGAGTTGATCCATCGCGACAACCTGGTGCTGGTCTGATTCGCCGACCGGCACGCACGCACGGCCTGTAAAAAAAGCCGTTCCAGCAGCGGCTGGAACGGCTTTTTCATGTCCGCGACGTGTTCAGCATGCCCAGCATGCTCGCGAAAACCGCGTCAGTGAATCAACGAAGTCGCGGTGCGCTTGTAGCGGATGTTCTCGATCATCTGTTTCGCGTTGGTTGCGGGCAACTTGTTCGCGCACAGATAATCCTGATAAAGCGCCGCATGATAGGCATTCAGCGCGCCGTTCTCGATGCGCGTGAAATCGTTCGCGACCGTTCTGTCCCAGCCGTCGTGATCCGCATTCAACCCCGCATACAGACGCCACTCATAGGTGTCGCAGCGAATCCCTTCGTAGTTGATGTTGCGCGCGCCGCTCGGACTCGTCACGACCACGGTATAGCGAACTACGCCGTCGGTGCCGACGGTGAGAGAGTTCCGATCGATCGCGAATTGCAGCGGCGTGTTGCCCGAGACTTCGAAAGGCAGCAGCGTCGAATCTTGCGGCAGCGGCGGCAGCGTGTCCACCGTGTTTTCGACCCAGTTGCTCTTGCGATCCAGCAGGTAGGTAAACGCGCTGTCGTCTTTATTGGTGGGTTTGCCGGCGCTCGAACAACCAGCCAGCAGGGCGCCGGTGGCGACGCACGCCACGACGATTGCAAATGCTTTCAATATGATTTCCTCGAAACACTGGCGCGGCTCCTCGAGCCGCGCCAGTAGAGGCGGCATGGACAGCCCGCACAGAGTTGTTAATTGCGCACGCCCGGGCGCAGCATTGAGCCGGCGGTTTCGCTAGCCGATTCGTGTTCGGTTTCCGGCTCGGCGCGCCTTTCGACCGCTGACCCCGAACCCGGACCGCAATCGGATGCGATCGCGACGCGAACCGATGTTTCGATGCTGACGGCGGTCATGGAAGTCGCCGTCATTACCGTGGAATCCGGCGGACTTTCCATCGACGACGCTATCCGGGGATAACGCGACCCATGGTGCCAGCCAGGTTTTTCCGCACGCGGCGCAGTCCGGCGCATGAAACGGGATAGCTCCGTTAGCGCCAACTGATACACATCCCGCTTGAACTCGATCACACAGTCGAGCGGCACCCAGTACTCGTTCCAGCGCCACGCATCGAACTCAGGGTGGTCGGTGGCGCGCAAGCAGATGTCGCAGTCGCGTCCCACCATCCGGAGCAAAAACCAGATTTGTTTCTGGCCGCGGTAATGACCGCGTACCTCGCGCTTGATGAACTTGTCAGGCACCTCGTAACGCAACCAGTCGCGCGTGCGACCGATCACCTTGACGTGCTCAGGAAGCAGCCCGGTTTCTTCGTGTAACTCCCGATACATCGCTTGCACGGGGGTCTCGCCGTACTTGATGCCCCCTTGCGGAAACTGCCAGGAATGTTCACGGAGCCGTTTGCCCCAAAACACCTCGTTGTGCGCGTTCAAGAGGATGATGCCGACGTTCGGGCGAAAGCCTTCACGATCCAGCATACAACCACCTTCGAATCCTTTAAAATTGCTTTGATTATAAACAGATAACGGACCCGACGCACCGAATCGCGCCAGAATGGAACGAATCGCCGCGAAAGCCCGTGTTTGCGGTAGCCTGTCAGCTTTTTCGTGCCCTATCCCATGTGCAAAGGCTTTGCGCGGCGGCTTCGGTGCCGCGATCGGGCAGCGCAGCCGCTGGCCGGGCGACGGTGCCGGCCAAGCGCCGGATCTGTGTCGATTTCCCTATCGTTTCACCTTTCGGGCGGTCCCTCCGGAGCCGCCGCTTTTGGAAAATCTGAATGAAAGCTTCCCGTTTCTTTATCGGCACCCTGAAAGAAGCTCCCGCCGACGCGGAGATCGTCAGCCACAAGCTCATGGTGCGCGCTGGCATGATTCGCCGCGTCGCCGGCGGCATTTATAACTACCTGCCGATCGGCCTGCGTTCGATCCGCAAGGTGGAAGCCATCGTGCGCGAGGAAATGAATCGGGCGGACGGGATCGAGCTGTTGATGCCAGCCGTGCAGCCGGCCGAGTTGTGGCAGGAATCGGGCCGCTGGGAGAAATACGGCCCGGAACTGCTGCGCTTCAAGGACCGCAAGCAATCCGATTTCGTGATCGGACCGACGCACGAAGAAGTGGTCACCGATATCGCGCGTAACCAGATCAAGAGTTATCGCCAGTTGCCGGTCAACTTCTATCAGATTCAGACGAAGTTCCGCGACGAGATCCGTCCGCGTTTCGGCGTGATGCGCGGTCGTGAGTTCATCATGAAAGACGCGTACTCGTTCGACAAGGACGCGGAAGGTCTACGCGAGTCGTATCGCAAGATGTATGACGCGTACGTACGGATCTTCACACGCCTCGGTCTGGACTTCCGCGCGGTGGCGGCGGACAACGGCTCGATCGGCGGCAGCGGCTCGCACGAATTTCATGTGATCGCCGACACCGGTGAAGACGCGATCGCGTATTGCCCGACCTCCGATTTCGCGGCGAACGTCGAAGCCGCTGAAGCGCTGCCGCTATACGCGCAACGCGCCGCGCCGGCCGAGCCGATGACGAAGACCGCCACGCCCGGCAAGGCGAAGTGCGAGGCCGTCGCCGAGCTGCTGAACATTCCGCTCGAACGCACGATCAAGTCGATCGTCCTCGCCACGGAAAACGACGGCGCCGAGCCGACCATCTGGTTGCTGATGCTGCGCGGCGATCACGATCTGAACGAGATCAAGGCGGGCAACCTGCCCGGTCTGGCCGACTTCCGCATGGCGACCGAAGCCGAGATCATCGAGACCTTCGGTACGCCGCCGGGTTATCTCGGTCCGATCAACACGAAGAAGCCGGTCAAGGTCGTCGCGGATCGCACGGTCGCGAACATGAGCGACTTCGTAGTCGGCTCGAACGAAGTCGACTATCACACCACCGGTGTGAACTGGGGCCGCGATCTGCCGGAACCGCTCGTCGCCGACATTCGCAACGTGAAGAAGGGCGATCCGTCGCCGGATGGCAAGGGCGTGATCGACATCTGCCGCGGCATCGAAGTGGGCCACGTGTTCCAGCTCGGCACCAAGTATTCGCAAGCGCTGAACGCGAACTGCCTCGACGAGACCGGCAAGCCGCAGCCGATGGAAATGGGCTGCTACGGTATCGGCATCACGCGTATTCTCGGCGCCGCGATCGAACAGAATTTCGACGACAGGGGCATCATCTGGCCGGAGTCGATCGCGCCGTTCGAAGTCGTGCTGTGCCCGATGGGCTATGACCGCAGCGAAGCGGTGCGCGAGCAGGCCGACAAGCTGTACGCGGAACTGGTCGAGGCGGGCGTCGATGTGATCCTCGACGATCGCGGCGAGCGTCCCGGCGTGATGTTCGCCGACTGGGAGCTGATCGGCGTGCCGCATCGTCTGGTGATCGGCGAGCGCGGGCTCAAGGAAGGCAAGCTCGAATACCAGGGCCGCCGCGACGCCGAAGCGACGCTGCTGCCGGTGGACGAAGCCGCCCAGGCGGTGATCGGCAAAGTGCGCGCGGCGTTAGCGCACTAAGCGGAGCGGGCGGTGGAGAACACCTTCCTGTCCGCGACCGTCCTGCTGATTCTGATCACCGACCCGCTCGGCAATATTCCGATCTTCGTCAGCTGCCTGCGCAACGTGTCGCCCGAGCGTCGCACGATCGTCATTCTCCGCGAGGTGGCGATCGCGTTTGCGATCCTGTTGACGTTCATGGTGTTGGGGCAGGGCTTTCTGCGCATGATGAGCCTGAGCGATCAGTCGTTGCGTATCGGCGGCGGAATCGTGCTGTTTCTGATCGCGTTGAGAATGGTATTCCCGCACCCGGACGGTCCGTTCGGCGGCGACGCGCGTGGCGGCGAGCCGCTGATCGTGCCGCTCGCCATTCCGGCGCTGGCGGGTCCATCGGCGCTGGCGACGGTGATGCTGCTGACGTCGCAGGCGCCAGGCAAGACGTTCGAATGGATCGGCGCGCTGACGGTCACGATGATCGTCTGCGCGATCGTGCTGATGCTGGCCGAACGCATTCAGGCGTGGCTCGGCGAACGCACGATGGCAGCCTTCGAGCGATTGATGGGCCTGGTGATGGTGGCGATCGCGGTGGAGATGGTGCTCGGCGGTATCCGGTCTTTTGTGCATCATCTGTGATGGCGACGCTGGGCGGCGGCGAGCGATGTTCTGCCGAACCATGCCTCTCATAAGCGCAGCCAGCCAACAACACGCAGCCAATAGCACGCAGCAACAACACGCAGCCAATAAAAATGGCGGCCCACGTGGGCCGCCATTTTTTCACCAATTTCCCTACCGACACATGCCGCCGTGAGAGCCGCCGCTTCGAAGGCGGCTCAAGGCCCTTCGGTCAGCGCGCGGATAGTCGGCAGGTTACGCCAGTAACCCCGCGCATCCATCCCGCAGCCGAACACATAGCGGTCCGGTACTTCGAAGCCGCAGTAATCCGGGCGAAGCGGCTTGGCCTTCGCAATGATCTTTTCGCACAGGACCGCGCTCAGGAAGCGTTTGGCGCCCATCGCGAGAATGCGGTCGCGAATCGCGGCCATCGTCTCGCCTTCGTCGAGGATGTCGTCGAGCACCAGCACGACGCGATCCTTCACCGACTCGGCCGGCGCCACGCGCCATTGCATCTCGTTGCCACCCTTGGTGGTGTTGCGATAGCGGGTCAGGTGGATGTAGTCGAACTCGAGCGGGAAATCGAGGTGTGGCAGCAGCATGCCGGTGAACACCGCGGCGCCGCCCATCACCGACAGCACAAGCGGGAAGTCCTCGCTCATCTCGTCGCGGATGGCAGCCGCCATGCCGCTGATCGACGCGTTGACGTCGTCGGCCGAAACGATTTCTTCGGAGTGGCTAAAAATATGGAGAGCTTCTTCGCGGTTCATGACGTCTGACGGGCGGTAACTGTATACATAGTGTGGTGGGAACGTCCCGAAGGAAGTCCCCTTGGGAAACGGCGGCGCGCGGTACAGAATAAACCCGCACGAACCCTATGTCAGCCGCGCGTTGCTCGGTTCCTGCGCCAACCCACGCGCCATCCCGTTCAAGCTTAGCGCATGCCGGGCAACATGCCCTTCATGCCACGCATCATCTTTTGCAGATTGCCACCCTTGAGCTTTTTCATCATCGTGCGCATCTGGTCGTACTGGTTCAGCATGCGGTTGACTTCCTGCACCTGCACGCCCGCGCCCGCAGCGATGCGGCGCTTGCGGGTCGCCTTGATCAGCTCCGGCTTGGCGCGCTCCTGCGGCGTCATCGAATTGATAATGCCTTCCATGCGGCGCATCTGTTTTTCGGCCTGGCCCATGTCGGCGCCGGCGGCGGCCTGCTGGAACTGCGCGGGCAGCTTGTCCATCAGCGACGACAGCCCGCCCATGCCCTTCATTTGCGTGAGCTGCGCGCGGAAATCGTTGAGGTCGAAGTCGCCGCCTTTCTTGACCTTGTCGGCGAGCTTCTGCGCGGCTTGCACGTCGACGCCGCGCTGCGCTTCTTCGACGAGCGCGAGAATGTCGCCCATGCCGAGAATCCGGTTCGCCATGCGATCCGGGTAGAACACTTCGAGGCCGTCGAGTTTTTCCGCGACGCCGACGAACTTGATCGGTTTGCCCGTCACGTGACGCACGGACAACGCCGCGCCACCGCGCGAGTCACCGTCGAGCTTGGTGAGGACCACACCGGTGAGTGGCAGTGCGTCGCTGAAGGCCTTGGCGGTGTTCACCGCGTCCTGGCCGAGCATCGCGTCGACGACGAACAGCGTTTCCGCCGGTTTCAGCGTGCTATGCAGCGCGGTGATTTCCTGCATCATCGCTTCGTCGATACCGAGGCGGCCGGCCGTGTCGACGAGCAGCACGTCATGGTAGTGGCGCTTGGCCCAATCGACGGCGGCGCGTGCGATGTCGACCGGCTTCTGATCCGGTTCCGACGGGAAGAAGTCCGCGCCGACCTGCTCGGTCACCGTCTTCAATTGCGCGATCGCAGCGGGGCGGTAGACGTCGCACGAAACGGTCAGGACCTTCTTCCTGTATTTCTCGCGCAGCAGCTTGGCGAGCTTGCCGACCGTGGTGGTCTTGCCCGCGCCTTGCAGACCCGCCATCAGGACGACGGCCGGCGGCGTGACGGCGAGATTCAGCTCGGAGGCCTTGCCTTCGTAGTCGCCGCCGATCACCGCGGTCAGCTCGCGCTGCACCACGCCGACCAGCGCCTGACCCGGCGACAGGCTGCTGAGGACTTCCTCGCCGAGCGCCTTTTCTTTCACCTTGGCGACGAACTCGCGCACGACGGGCAGCGCCACGTCGGCCTCGAGCAGCGCGAGGCGCACCTCGCGCAGCATTTCCTGGGTGTTCGCCTCGGTGAGCCGGGCTTCGCCGCGCAGCGTCTTGACGACGCGCGCCATCCGTTGAGTCAGATTGTCGAGCATGGGGAGCGATGAACAGTGCGGCCCGGGCGGCGCGCGAAGTGGGGACGTCGCGGAGCAGGGGCCTAGTGTAAACTTCGAACATGGATATTGTACTGTATGCCCTCACTGCGCTCCTCTACGGCGGTCTCGCCGTGGCCGGCTGGCGTTCGCACCGGCACGCCGCGCTGCACCCCATGCTCGAGAGTGTGCCGCCGGTGCCCGCCGCAGCGGGCATGTCGGGCGCTTCGGCCGCTTCGGGGATGAGCGCCTCGGGTCGCGCGTTGCTGTTCGTCGCGCTGCTCGCGCACGGCGTGTTACTGCATACCACCATCTTCCCGCAGAACGCGATGGTGTTCGGATTCGCGTTCGCGCTGTCGGCCATGTTCTGGCTCGGCGCCGGCATCTACTGGATCGAGAGTTTTTTCTTTCCGCTCGACGGCCTGCGCCTGCTGGTCTTGCCGCTCGCGTGCGTCGCGTGCCTGCTGCCGCTCGCGTTTGGCGGCGTGCGCGTGCTGCCCTATTCGGCCGCGCCGCTGTTCAAGCTGCACTTCCTGATCGCCAACATCGCCTATGGTCTCTTTGCGATCGCGGCGCTGCACGCCATTCTGATGCTGCTCGTCGAGCGGCGCCTGCACGCGATGCGCGGCGGCCTCGCGCAGCGGCACGCGGCCGCGGCGGGCAACGGCTGGCTGTCGAGCTGGCTCGATACGCTGCCGCCGCTGCTGACCCTCGAGAAGCTGCTGTTCCGTTTGATCGGCGCGGGTTTTGTGCTGCTGACGCTGACGCTCGCGTCGGGCATCCTGTTCAGCGAGCAACTGGTCGACCGCGCGTTGCGGCTCGATCACAAGACCGTCTTCGCAATTCTTTCGTGGGTGATGTTCGGCGCGCTGCTGACGGCGCGCAAGGTGTCCGGCTGGCGCGGCCGCGCGGCTTTGCGCTGGGTGCTGGCGTCGTTCGTCGCGCTATTGCTGGCGTACGTCGGCAGCCGTTTCGTTTTTGAGGTGCTGTTGCACCGTGCCGTAGTGTGAGCGTGTCCCCATGCGACAAATATTTTTGCTGATCCTGTTGTTCATCGTCGGCCAATGGCTGGTGAAGGCGCTGCGCCGTCACGACGCGCAAACCGCGCAACGCACCGGCAAGGACGCCAATGGCACCAGTGGCGGTGCGCGTCCTGCCGACACCCCGCACCTCGCCGAGCCGATGATCCGTTGTGTCGAGTGCGGCGTGCATGCGCCGAAGAGCGACTCCGTGGTGGTGGCGGGGCAACTGTTCTGCTGCGCCGCGCATGCGCAGCGTCACGGCGCGCGTCCCGCGGGCCGCGACGCTCGATGAGCGTCGAGTTCGCCGTCGATGCCGACGGTTGGGTCGCCGCTGCACGCAAGCTGCCATCGCCGAATTTTGAAGCGCGGCCCGCCGGGGCCGTGCCGACGCTGATCGTGATCCATAACATCAGCTTGCCGCCCAATCAGTTCGGCGGCACGGCGATCGCCGAACTGTTCCAGAACACACTCGACTGCGATGCTCACCCGTACTACGACTCGCACCTGCGCGGCGTGCGGGTATCGGCGCACTTCGTGATTCATCGCGACGGCGCGCTCGAACAGTTTGTGTCGTGCAACGAGCGCGCGTGGCACGCGGGGCCGTCGAATTTTTTCGGCCGCGAGCGCTGCAATGATTTTTCGATCGGCATCGAGCTGGAGGGCAGCGACGTCGTTGCCTTCGAAGCGGCGCAATACCGCACGCTCGGTGCGCTGGTGAGCGCGCTGAAGGCACGCTATCCGGTCGAAGCGCTGGCCGGTCATGCCGATATCGCCCCCGGCCGCAAGACCGATCCAGGGCCTCATTTCGAATGGCAGCGTCTGCAAAACGACACGTCGCTCGCCGATCGGTATTTCCCCTATCTCAAGTTTTCCAAAACGCCGTAACGACCCTTCGCGCGACTTCGCGTGATGCGAGGAGAACGAGGCGCAGCCTCGTTCTCCGGGAGATCGCTTCGCAGCGCGCGATGTGAAAAGTCAACCCCGAGACGGCAAATAAATCGATTTGACCTGCCTCGAATCTCCACTATACTTGGTGCCTGAAATTCAGTTCCGCACTACATCTTGTGTTACTGATGTGCATTACTAGGTGCATTACCAGGTGTGTTGTCAAGCGGCGCCCCGCTCTTCGAGCATGGCGCCGCAAGCATTCCAGGCAGCGAAAAATATTCCTGCGGCGCGGCCGGTAGAGACCTCCGGCAGCATCCAGCAGCATTCGGGAAAAGGGCATAGCAAGTGATCGCGACACACAAGAAGAAGACCGTCATCAATTCGAACCAGGCTTCATCGCAGTCGCATCCCGCCAACCGGCTCAGCCGGTCCTTTTCCCGCACCCCATCGCTCGCGCACGCGACGGCGCAGCGTTCGTTTTAATCCGCGGTACTCGCCGCAACATTTCCAAGACCAGGAGCTTTGCACATGCAAACCACCGACAACGTGACGACCCGGTATGAGGGCTCACCGACTGGCCAGGCCTTCGGCCAGACAGAGGGCGCACAGTCGCTCGCGTCGCAAACCACTTACGCCGACTACAAGGTGATCCGTCGCAATGGCAGCGTGGTGTCGTTTGAACCGTCGAAAATCGCCATCGCCGTGACGAAGGCATTTCTGGCCGTCAACGGTGGTCAAGGCGCGGCGTCGGCGCGTGTGCGCGAACTGGTCGAGCAACTTACGCAGAACGTGGTGCGCGCACTGTTGCGCAGCCGTCCGAACGGCGGCACGTTCCATATCGAAGACATCCAGGATCAGGTCGAACTCGCGCTGATGCGCGGCGGCGAACACAACGTCGCGCGTGCGTACGTGCTGTATCGCGAGAAGCGCACGCAGGCGCGCGGCCATGATGAACAGGCAGCAGCCAGCACGCCGGGTCTGAACGTCACCGACAACGGCGTCACCCGTCCGCTCGATCTGGCTGCACTGCGCGGCATCATCGAATCCGCGTGCGCGAACCTGGGCGACGCCGTGAGCGCCGAGCCGATCGTCGCGGAAACGGTGAAGAACCTGTACGACGGCGTGCCGATGAGCCAGGTCTACGACTCGGCGATCCTCGCTGCGCGCACGATGATCGAAAAGGACCCGGCGTACAGCCAGGTCACCTCGCGCATCCTGCTGCACACAATCCGCCGCGAGATCCTCGAAGAAGAAGTCACGCAAGCCGAAATGGGCGAGCGCTATGCCGAGTACTTCCCGCAGTTCATCAAGCGCGGCGTGCAAGCCGAGCTGCTCGACGACAAGCTGCTGCAGTTCGACCTGAAGCGTCTGGGCGCCGCGCTCGACAGCAACCGCGATTTGCAATTCGGCTACCTCGGTCTGCAAACGCTGTACGACCGCTACTTCCTGCATCACGACAACGTGCGTATCGAAATGCCGCAGGCATTCTTTATGCGTGTTGCAATGGGCCTGGCGTTGAACGAGATCGATCGTGAAGCGCGCGCAATCGAGTTTTACAACGTGCTGTCGAGCTTCGACTTCATGTCGTCCACGCCGACGTTGTTCAACTCGGGCACCCGCCGCTCGCAACTGTCGTCGTGCTATCTGACCACGGTCGACGACGACCTCGACGGCATCTACGAAGCGCTGAAGGAAAACGCCCTGCTGTCGAAGTTCGCCGGCGGCCTGGGCAACGACTGGACGCGTGTGCGCGCGCTCGGCTCGCACATCAAGGGTACCAACGGCAAGTCGCAAGGCGTCGTGCCGTTCCTGAAGGTCGTCAACGACACGGCAGTCGCCGTGAACCAGGGCGGCAAACGCAAGGGCGCGGTGTGCGCGTACCTGGAAACGTGGCACCTGGACATCGAGGAATTCCTCGAGCTGCGCAAGAACACCGGCGACGACCGTCGTCGCACGCACGACATGAACACGGCGAACTGGATTCCCGACCTGTTCATGAAGCGGGTGATGGAAGGCGGCGACTGGACGCTGTTCTCGCCGTCCACCTGCCCGGACCTGCACGACAAGTTCGGCGCCGAGTTCGAAGCGGCTTACACGGCTTACGAAGACAAGGTTGCGCGCGGCGAGCTCAAGCTATTCAAGAGAATTCCGGCGGCCCAACTGTGGCGCAAGATGCTGGGCATGCTGTTCGAAACCGGCCACCCGTGGATCACGTTCAAGGATCCGTGCAATGTGCGCTCGCCGCAACAGCACGTCGGTGTCGTCCACTCGTCGAACCTGTGCACGGAAATCACGCTGAACACCAGCGACGCCGAAATCGCCGTCTGCAACCTGGGCTCGGTGAACCTCGTCGCGCACCTGAAGGAACAGGCGGACGGCACGCTGGTGCTCGACCACGACAAGCTCAAGCGCACCGTCAGCGTGGCGATGCGCATGCTCGACAACGTGATCGACATCAACTACTACGCGGTCGCCAAGGCCCGTAACTCGAACCTGAAGCACCGTCCGGTCGGCCTCGGCATCATGGGCTTCCAGGACTGCCTGCATCTGCTGCGCACGCCGTACGCGTCGCAGGAGGCCGTCGCGTTCGCCGACACGTCGATGGAAGCCGTGTGCTACTACGCTTACTACGCGTCGACCGAACTGGCGCAGGAGCGCGGCCGCTACTCGAGCTACCGCGGCTCGCTGTGGGATCGCGGCATTCTCCCGCAAGACTCGGTGAAGCTGCTGGCCGAAGCGCGCGGCGGTTATGTCGAGGTCGATTCGAGCGAGTCGATGGACTGGACCGAACTGCGTTCGCGCATCGCCACCTACGGTATGCGTAACTCGAACTGCGTCGCCATCGCACCGACGGCGACCATCTCGAACATCATCGGCGTGTCGGCTTGCATCGAGCCGACGTTCCAGAACCTGTATGTGAAGTCGAACCTGTCGGGCGAGTTCACGGTGGTCAACGACTACCTGGTGCGCGACCTGAAGGCGCGCGGCCTGTGGGACGAAGTGATGGTCGCCGACCTGAAGTACTTCGACGGCACGCTCTCGCGCATCGACCGTATCCCGGCCGACCTGCGCGCGATCTACGCCACCGCGTTCGAACTCGATCCGGTGTGGCTGGTCGAGGCGGCCGCGCGTCGTCAGAAGTGGATCGATCAGGCGCAGTCGCTGAACATCTACATGGGCGGCGCATCGGGTAAGAAGCTCGACGAGATCTACAAGCTCGCATGGGTGCGCGGTCTGAAGACGACCTACTACCTGCGCACGATGGCGGCGACGCACGTCGAGAAATCGACAGTGGCGCACGGCGCGCTGAACGCGGTGAGCTCGGGTGGCGGCGAAGGTTCGGGCGGTGCTGCAGGCGGCGCGGCGGGTGGCTTCGGCGCGAGCGGCGGTGCGGCTTCAGGCGGCTTCCAGGCGGCTGCAGCAGCGCCTGCAGTGGCAGTCGAGACAGCGCCGGAAGCGGATGGTCCGGTGTGCATGATGCGTCCGGGCGATCCGGGTTTCGAAGAGTGCGAGGCTTGCCAGTAAGCACGCAGCAAAGAGCGGGATCGCTGCTTGCTAACGGGTGGTAGGTAATCACCCGCATGCAGCGATCCGCGCACTGATAGAGATGAAGCAGAAGTGAACCGATGAGCGGTGAGCGAGACCGAAGCGGATGAAGAGATCGCAGTCTCACCGCTCATCGACAGCAGTGCTGCAATGCAAGCAACTGAAGTCATGACGCGACAGGCCAGCGGTAGATCGGCACTCAGCAGTCGGCAACACCAGGCGAAGCGCGCGATACGGCGCGCACAGCAAACGCTTTGATCGATGCACCGATCGACATGGCCAGCCGCATGCATCGCTCGACATGAGTTTGAACTTCACCTCGCTCACGCTGGCGACACGGCGAACGCGGTCCAACGCGATGCGCTAAGCGAGGCAGCAGTCGGCAATTGCAAGAGACTGCAAAACACGCTGCGCAATACAGATAGATGGAGCAGCGCAATGTCGCTTCGACATGTTGCTCTTCGAGCTCGCGAAGCACCTCGACGACACACGTTCAACACGCTTCACTCGAAGCGTCATACACAGTCGGTTGAACAAAGTGTTGTATGAACGTAGCAACGCGAATCGAAAACAGGATTTTTCATCGGCGAACTCTTTTATCGCTCGTGAAAAGATGGTACAAACCGTTCTAAATTGATGGTGACATTTATGCTCAACTGGGATGACGAGATCACTGCCGTAACTCCGTCGAGCGCTACGCAACAGAACGTGTTGCGCAACGCTGCGGGATCGGCTGTCGGTTCGCAAATCGGAACGCGTTCCGCTCCTCATGCTCCCTCGGCTCAAGAAGTCTTCGCGAACGACATCGCTGTCGCTCCCGTCGCTCATGTTGCCCACGCTGCTGGTGGAACGGCTGCCGTTTCAGAAGCGCGGGTCAACGTTGCCGACAAGCGCATCATCAACGGCCAGACCGACGTCAATCAGTTGGTGCCGTTCAAGTACAAGTGGGCCTGGGAAAAGTATCTGGCTGGTTGCGCCAACCACTGGATGCCGCAGGAAGTGAACATGTCGCGCGACATCGCCTTGTGGAAAGACCCGAACGGGCTGACCGAAGACGAGCGCCGCATTGTCAAGCGCAACCTGGGTTTCTTCGTGACGGCCGACTCGCTGGCCGCCAACAATATCGTGCTGGGCACCTATCGCCACATCACGGCGCCCGAATGCCGCCAGTTCCTGCTGCGCCAGGCGTTCGAAGAGGCGATCCACACGCACGCTTACCAGTACATCGTCGAATCGCTGGGCCTCGACGAGGGCGAAATCTTCAACGCGTATCACGAGGTCCCCTCGATCCGCGCGAAAGACGAATTCCTGATTCCGTACATCCACGTGCTGACCGACCCGGCCTTCAAGACCGGTACGCTCGAGGCAGACCAGACCCTGCTGCGCTCGCTGATCGTGTTCGCCTGTGTGATGGAAGGTCTGTTCTTCTACGTCGGCTTTACGCAAATCCTGGCGCTCGGCCGCCAGAACAAGATGACCGGCGCGGCGGAACAGTACCAGTACATCCTGCGCGACGAGTCGATGCACTGCAACTTCGGCATCGACCTGATCAACCAGATCAAACTCGAAAACCCGCAACTCTGGACCGCTGAGTTCCGCGCCGAAATTCGCGCGATCTTCCAGCAGGCGGTCGAACTCGAATATCGCTACGCGGAAGATACGATGCCGCGCGGGGTGCTCGGCCTCAACGCGTCGATGTTCAAGAGCTATCTGCGCTTCATCTGCAACCGCCGTTGCCAGCAGATCGGTCTCGATCCGCTGTACCCGAACGAGGAAAACCCGTTCCCGTGGATGAGCGAGATGATCGACCTGAAGAAGGAACGCAATTTCTTCGAGACGCGAGTGATCGAATATCAAACTGGCGGTGCGCTGACCTGGGAGTGATCCGGGTTCGTGTCGCAGATGCAATCATCGATGGGGATGCCGCTGGCTTCGGTCGCGGCAATTTTGGTTAGGAGCAGAACGGCCTGATGCAAAGCGTGCCCGGTGCCTTAGCGGCCCACAAACATGACAGGCACTTTGCGGACCCTTCAGTGGGATGGGCAGACTTCCCCCCGGAAAAAGCCGCTGGCGTGATTGCCGGCGGCTCGATCAAGCAATTGCCGGCGTTGAGATTCAACGTCGACCAGATTTGGCGCGCGGTGCCTTGGGGCACGGCGCGCCTTACCGCATTCATTAGCGTAAGCGCGCAGCACCCGCGTACGCCGATGAATAGCCCGCTTCGTAGCGCGCGCCCTGAGAAGCGTCCGCGGGAAGCGGGTTTTGACGAAGGGTGTAGTTTGAACTGACTCTCATCTGAAAAACCTGAAGGAGAAAATGATGGCAACTGCAAAGAAAGCCGCCGCCAAGAAGCCCGCAGCGAAGAAGACCGCGGCAAAGAAGGCTGCTCCGGCTAAGAAGGCCGCTCCGGCGAAGAAAGTCGCAGTGAAGAAGGTCGCAGCGAAGAAGGCCGCTCCGGCGAAGAAGGCTGCGGCGAAGAAAGCTGCTCCGGCGAAGAAGGCTGCAGCGAAGAAAGTCGCAGCCAAGAAAGTCGCCGTGAAGAAGGTTGCAGCGAAGAAAGCTGCACCGGCCAAGAAGGCAGCACCGGCGAAAAAGGCCGCTGTGAAGAAGGTTGCAGCGAAGAAGGCAGCACCGGCGAAGAAGGCAGCAGCGAAGAAGGCTGCTCCTGCGAAGAAGGCCGCTGCCAAAAAGGCTGCACCGGCGAAAAAGGCCGCGGCTAAAAAGGCTGCGCCCGCGAAAAAGGCTGCTGCTAAAAAGGCTGCACCTGCCAAGAAGGCTGCTGCGAAGAAGGCCGCTGCTCCTGCGAAGAAGGCTGCTCCTGCGAAGAAGGCTGTCGCCAAGAAGGCTGCGCCTGCACCCGCTGCGGCTGCTGTTTCGAGCGCACCGGCGGCGACGGTGAAGACCGCGCTGAACCCGGCAGCGGCATGGCCGTTCCCGACGGGCAGCCGTCCGTAAGCGGTAGAAGTACTTCGACACGTCGCATGGCGTGTTCGACGATCGGGCGGTGCTCAAGCAGTGTCGAGTGCTACCCGGTCAGTGTCCCGTTGCTGGTTTCCGGCGACGGGATTTTTTTTGCCCAACTTCCTTTTGTGCGGTCGATCGGCGATCGTTTGGGAAGGCTTCGGCTCGCGAGGTGCAGATAAAAAAACACGCATGCACAGGGGAGGGCATGCGTGTGAGGTCGTCGCGGCGGCGCGTAAGCTAGCCGCGCGAGAGGGGAAACCTAGTGCGTGACGCGCGTGACGCCGCCGCTGGAGAGAAGCCGCACGCGGTCGCCGGCGCGGAAGATTTCGCCGGTGGAGGTTTGCGTGATCGCGCGCAGGTCGCCGTTATCGAGTCGCACGGTGATCTCGATGCCGTCGCGCATCGCGACGCGGTTCTCGACTGCATTACCGGCAACCGCGCCGCCTATGCCGCCGACGATGCCCGTGGCGATCGAGCCGCGCCCGCCGCCGATCGCGCTGCCCGCGAGGGCGCCGAGGGCGGCGCCGCCGACCGCGCCGAGGCCGCTCGGCTGGCCTTCGTTCGAACTGATCCTCACGCCGCGCACGCTTTCGACCGTGGCCATGCGGACCGTTTGTTCGCGCTGCGCCTGCGACGCTGTGAAAACGTCAGGAGAACTGCTGTTCATCGCACAACCCGACATGGCCAGCGAACCGGCGATCAAAGTGGCCACTATCAGGCGACTCGTTGTTCTCATTGCCTAGCTCCCATAGCTCCGTGTATCAAGGCAGCGCGTATCCGAATGCCTGCCTGAACCGCTCGTTGATATCCGCCCGGCTGGGCGCGTAGTTTTGCGGGCCCTGATGCTCGATCTTCAATGCGCCCATCAGACTCGCCAGGCGGCCGGTGGTGGCCCAGCCGAGCCCGTTCTCGATACCGTACAGCAAGCCGCCGCGGAACGCATCGCCGCAGCCTGTCGGATCGAGCACCTGTCTCGCGCTGACCGCCGGAATCTCTTCGATGCCCCCGGCGTGATGGATCTGTGCACCCTGTGCGCCGAGCGTGATGATCAGTGCTTCGACCTTGCTCGCGATCTCTTCGATCGACCAACCGGTCTTGTCACTCACCAGCCGGGCTTCGTAGTCGTTGACAGCTACATACGTGGCAAGTTCAATCATGCGGCGCAGCGTGTCCCCGTCGAACAGCGGCAAACCTTGGCCCGGATCGAAGATGAAGGGCACGCCGGCGGCCGCCAGGTGTTCGGAATGCTGGATCATGCCGTCATAGCCATCCGGCGCGACGATGCCGAGCGTGATGCCCTTGGCCTCATCGGCGCGGTTCAGATGCGACTGCATCATCGCGCCTGGATGGAACGCGGTGATCTGATTGTTTTCCAGGTCGGTGGTGATCATCGCTTGCGCCGTGTACGCGTCGGGCACGACCAGCACGCTTTCCGTCGACAGGCCGAGCTGCGCGAAGCGGTCCATGTAGAGCTGCGCGTCGACCGAGCCGAGCGTGCCCATGATGCGCGCGTCGCCGCCCAGCAGGTGCAGTGCGTAAGCGATGTTGCCCGCGCAGCCGCCGAACTCGCGGCGCATCGTCGGCACGAGGAAGCTGACGTTCAGGATGTGGACCTGCTCCGGCAGGATGTGGTCCCGGAAGCGCCCTTCGAAAGTCATGATGTTGTCGTAGGCGAGCGAGCCGCAAATGAGCGTAGCCAAGGCGAGCGTTCCTGTAAAAAAGCGGTTGAGAGATGGCGCGCGACCATGCGACAGCGCAGCGCATGAGGCGCGGCGCTGGGCTCGTGCGCGAAGGTTTTACTTCAACGCGGCGAGTGCTGCGTCGTAGTTCGGCTCGTTCTTGATTTCGCCGACCAGCTCGGCGTGCACGACCTTGTCGTTCTCATCGATCACCACCACCGCGCGTGCCGTCAGGCCGGTCAGCGGGCCGCTCGCGATGTCGACACCGTACGCTTGCGCGAACTCATGGCCACGGAACGTGGAGGCCGTGACGACGTTCTCGATGCCTTCGGTCGTGCAGAAGCGCGACGCGGCGAACGGCAGGTCGCCCGACACGACGATCACGGCCGTGTTGCTGAGCTTCGCGGCAGCTTCGTTGAACTTGCGGGTCGACGTCGCGCAGGTCGGCGTGTCGAGGCTCGGCACGATATTCAGCACCTTGCGCTTGCCGGCGAAATCGGCGAGCGACACCGGCTTCAGATCCTTGCCGACCAGCGAGAAAGCGGCAGCACTCTGGCCCACCGACGGGAACGTTCCGGCGACTTCGATCGCGTTGCCACCCAGTGTGACTTGACTCATGTTGTTGTGCTCCGAAAATTCGTCAGTAATGACAGTGGACGCGTCCGTTCATGCCGGACGCGCGAGGGCGCGTTCGTTACGGATAGAAAATCTGAACGCGGAAATTGGAGGCGACCGCATTGCCCGTGTCGAGATGCACGATCATCGTTTGGGTCGTGTGCGCCGGTAGACCCGCCGAAATCAGCGTGCCGGGCGGCACGTAATCTTGCGGCCACAGCACGCGCCGCACGGCGACGTTGTTGTGGTCGTCGAGCAGCGTGAGTTCGATGGCCGGGTAGGCCAGCGCAACGTTGAAGCGGTTGTGCAGCGGCATCCTCAGCTCGAGCTTGTGCGGGCCGTCGATCTGCCGCAGATCGGACGGCTCGACCTGCAATCCGTCGATATCGTGCGGCGGCGTGATCTGGCAGCCGAGCTGCGCGCAAGCCTTCGCGTACACAATCTGCGAGCGCGGGAAGTACACCTGAACGGTTTCGCGTTGCCACCACGCGAGTTGCGCGAGCAGCACGATGACCAGCAGCACGGCGACGGCAGACCCGGCTATCAGCCAGCCAATGCGCCGTACTTCGGCGGGGCGAGGTTCGCGCACCACCGGGAAGGCATCGGCGCCATCGTTCACGGGGTTGACGGAGAAGGGCTCACCGCTGGACGCGATCGGTGGCGGGCCGCCGGCGCCTGGACCACCGGTCCCCGCGCCACCCGCGCCCGCGGCGGCGACGCCAGCCGCTGCACCAGCACCCGCCGCGGCGCCCAGGCCTGCGGGACCGAACCGCGGTTCGTTATCGGGGATGCCGTGCAGGCCTGCTGGCTCATTGAGCACGGGCTCGTTCATCACGGGTTCGGACGCGCGCTCGGTCTTGTGCCAGACACGCGGCGCTTCCACGGGCGGCTCTTCGAGCGGCTTGTCGGGCGGACGCGCGGCGAAGCCGCGCGGCGCGTCGGCCAGCGCCGGTTCTGCCTCGTGAGGCAGCGGTGCGGCGGGACCGCCAGCCGGCAATTCCCGCTCGGCGGCCTGGCGTGGGGTGACCGCCACGCCGGCGTCGGTGGACACAGGTGTGAGCGGCACGTTGCCGGCGTTGTGGCGCAGACGGGTATCGATGGCGGCGTCGGGCGTGGGCGCTCGCGGGTCCCATGCTTCAGCGCTGAAGTCGGGGCCTTTCTGACGTACACCCGAGAGCGCCTCGATCGCCGCCGCAGCGGCGACCGGTTTGGCGGTGGAGAAATCGCCGCCTTCGGTGATGTCGAACAGGCTGCTCGATGCGTCGAATACTTCGTGACAGTGCCCGCACCGCACGAGGCCACGGCGCTGCGCGAGCTGCGCCGGTTGCAGACGGAAGACGGTTTCGCAGAAGGGGCAACGCGTCGCCAGGAGCATATTGAGCGGTAAAGCCGGAAGGCCGTTGGTTGGACCGTTGGTGGGTCGATAAGCCTTATTCTAATGGCTTTCGCGACGCGTCCCTGTCAGGCACACCCAGCCTTCGTGTTCGCGCCATACACCGATATCGATCCAGCGCGCGTACACCTGCGCGACTTCGTCCGCCTGCCGCGCCAGGATGCCGGACAGCGCGATCCGGCCCCCCGGCTTGACCTTCGACGCGAGCATCGACGCCATCAGCTTGAGCGGATTGGACAGGATGTTGGCCACCACGATGTCGAACTCGCCGGTCGGACACTCGTCAGGCAGACCGTAGGTGACCTGGGAGCGGTTGCGCTCGCTGTTGTGACGCGCCGACTCGACCGCTTGCGGATCGATGTCGATGCCATACACCGGATTCGCGCCGCACTTCTGCGCGAGGATCGCGAGAATGCCGGAGCCGCAACCGTAATCGAGCACGGACTGCCCGGCCTGCACCGATTGCTCCAGCCATTCCATGCACAGCCGCGTGGTGGGATGGCTGCCGGTGCCGAACGCGAGGCCCGGGTCCAGTTCCAGCACCAACGCTTCGGGGTCCGGCGCATCGTGCCACGACGGCACGACCCAGATGCGTTCGCCGATCTTGATCGGATCGAATTGCGACTGCGTGAGCCGTACCCAGTCCTGCTCTTCGACTTCACGCACGCTGAACGACGGCGCGGCAGCCAGCCCGACCTCGTTCGCGGCGGCGGTCAGCAGCACCGCCGGCTCGTGTTCCGGAGCGAGCAGCGCGATCACGCGCGAACGCTGCCACGCCGTGCGATCCGGCGTCAGACCGGGCTCGCCGAACAGCGGCTGCTCATCGGGCGTGTCGGCGTCCGCGTCTTCGACCGATACGGACAACGCGCCTAACTCGAGCAACGCGTCGGAGAACTCCTCCGCGTGCTCGCGTGCCAGCTCGGCGATCAATTCCCGATAACTCATGACTTACACTTCTTCCGGCGCGACCTGCTGCCGCGCGGCCAACCGGTTTTCGAGGTAGTGAATACTCGTGCCGCCTTCGACGAACTTCGCGTCCAGCATCAGTTCGCGGTGCAACGGGATGTTGGTCTGAATGCCTTCCACCACCATCTCCGACAACGCGATGCGCATCCGCATGATCGCCTGTTCGCGCGTGACGCCGTAAGCGATCAGCTTGCCTATCATCGAATCATAGTTCGGCGGCACGAAATAGCCGTTGTAGGCGTGCGAATCGACGCGGATGCCAGGGCCGCCCGGCATATGCCACGACGTCAGGCGTCCCGGCGACGGGATGAACTTGAACGGATCTTCGGCATTGATCCGGCACTCGATCGCATGACCGCGGAACGTGATGTCGCGCTGACGGTATGCGAGCTTTTCGCCGGCCGCGATGCGGATCTGTTCCTGCACGATATCGATGCCCGTGATCAGCTCGGTCACCGGGTGCTCGACCTGCACGCGCGTGTTCATTTCGATGAAGTAGAACTCGCCGTTTTCGTACAGGAACTCGAACGTGCCCGCGCCCAGATAGCCCATCTTCTTGCAGGCGTCCGCGCAACGATCGCCGATGCGGTCGATCAGGCGGCGCGCGATGCCCGGCGCCGGCGCTTCTTCGATCACCTTCTGGTGGCGGCGCTGCATCGAGCAATCGCGTTCGCCGAGCCAGACGGCGTTCTTGAACGAATCGGACAGCACCTGGATTTCGATGTGCCGCGGGTTCTCCAGGAATTTCTCCATGTAGACCTGCGGGTTGCCGAACGCACGGCCGGCTTCTTCGCGGGTCATGTTGACCGCGTTGACCAGCGCCGCTTCCGTGTGCACCACGCGCATGCCGCGGCCGCCGCCGCCGCCGGCGGCCTTGATGATGACCGGATAGCCGATCTGGCGGGCAATCTTCACGATCTCTTTCGGATCGTCCGGCAACGCGCCTTCCGAACCCGGCACGCAAGGCACGCCGGTCTTGATCATGGTCTGCTTGGCCGTGACCTTGTCGCCCATCATCCGGATCGTCTCCGGGCGCGGGCCGATGAAGGTGAAGCCGGACTGCTCGACGCGTTCGGCAAAGTCGGCATTCTCCGACAGGAAGCCGTAGCCGGGGTGGATCGCTTCGGCGTCGGTCACTTCAGCCGCGCTGATCAGCGCGGGCATGTTCAGATAGCTCAGGTTCGACGGCGCCGGGCCGATGCAGACCGCCTCGTCGGCGAGCTTCACGTACTTGGCTTCCTTGTCGGCTTCCGAATAGACGACGACCGTCTTGACGCCGAGTTCGCGGCAGGCGCGCTGGACACGAAGCGCGATCTCGCCACGATTGGCAATGAGGATTTTTTCAAACATAGCGGATTTTCGACTCATCAATGGGCGCCGGGTCGATCACGACACCGGCTGCCTCAGAGGATCGGTCGCGCGCCTCTTTGAATAGCGGCGCGCGGGCGGCAAACATTGCGTGCCGCGTTAGCCGACCACGAACAGCGGTTGGCCGTATTCGACCGCCTGGCCGTTTTCGACGAGGATTTCCTTGACCACGCCGCTCTTGTCCGACTCGATTTCGTTGAGCAGCTTCATCGCTTCGATGATGCAGATCGTCTGGCCTTCCTTGACCGTGTCGCCCACCTGGACGAACGGGTCGGCGCCCGGCGATGGCGCGCGGTAGAACGTGCCGACCATCGGCGAGGTCACCACGTGGCCTTGCGGCGCGGCGACGGCGGGCGCAGCCGGGGCGGCAACGGCTGGCATTTCCGCGCCCATGGCCGGAGCCGGCTGCGCGTATTGCGGCGCGTACGAGGCGGACGGTTGCACGTAAACCGGCGGCACATTCTTGACGATGCGGACCTTGCCCTCACCCTCGGTCACTTCGAGTTCGGAGATACCGGACTCCGAGACGAGGTCGATCAGAGTTTTCAGTTTACGTAGATCCATCAGGAAGCCCCTTTCAATGCGTAGTGTGCCGGCACGTGCGAGATCCGGCTCAAATTAGTCGTGTTTGGATTCAGCCGCGCGACGTGCCGGCGGCGAGCCGGTCGAGCGCGAATTCGAGTGCGTACAGATATCCCTTCCAGCCGAGGCCGCAAATCACCCCCTCAGCCTGGTCGGAGAAATACGAATGATGCCGGAACGGTTCGCGACGATGCACGTTCGACAGATGAATCTCGACGAACGGAATGCCGACCCCCGCCAGCGCATCCCGAATGGCCACGCTGGTGTGCGTGTACGCGGCGGGATTGATCAGTATGAAATCGGTTTTTTCAGTCCGCGCGGATTGGATGCGATCGACCAGAGCGCCTTCGTGATTGCTCTGAAACGACGCGAGTTCGACGCCAGCGTCCGCGGCGCGGTCGGCTAGCGCCTGATCGATCTGCGGCAGGGTCACGCGACCGTAGACCTCGGGTTCCCGGGTGCCGAGAAGATTGAGGTTGGGTCCGTGCAGTACCAGCAGTCGCGTCATGGTCGCTTCTTTTTCCGTGGAATTGCGCGCACTTTAGCGCTGATTAGAGAAACTTGTCTAGTTTTCCGCGCGGACGAAACGGCCGGCATGTCGATTCGCCGGCGCACTGGGCGCCCATCTTCCCTCAAAATCGTGCGAATTGCGTGCATTTTTGCCCGTTTCGCACGGAATTGAGCGTCAAAAGAATGTGAAAGTCAAAGCGCGTCGAGCGTCTGCCTGAGCGCGGCAGGGTCGATCTGACCTAATTTTGTCGAGCGGATATTGCCTTTTGCGTCGATTACAACGGTGAAAGGCAGTCCGCCCGCGTTGTTGCCGAACGCACGCGCGAGGTCGGCGCCGCCGAAGCCGGTGACATAGACCGGGTAGGCGACCTTCACCTTTTGCAGAAAGGCCTGCACGTTCTTATCTGAATCGACGCCAAGTCCGACGAACTGGATTCCTTTCTTCTGATACTCGCGTTGCAGTTGCGAGAGGGCCGGCATTTCCTCGACACATGGTCCGCACCACGACGCCCAGAAATTGACGACGATAGGGTGGCCTTTGAGCAGGCTGAGCGACTGCGCCTTGCCGTTCACGTCGGTGACCGGCGCGGCCCACAGCTGGTCGACCGCGCTCTGGTGCACGCTCTGGTGCAAATCGGCCTGCGCCGCGTGGGCGACTTCGGATTCGCCAGTGAGCCAATGATTGGCCAGCACACCGCCGCCCGCGGCAACGATGGCGACTAGCGCGCCTGCCAGAATCCGTCTCGTGTTCATCGTCTGTCTGATTAACTAGTGGAAGAGGTGACTTCGCTGCTGTCGAGCAGCCCCTGGACCGCCTGCAGATTCGCCCGCGCGGTGCGGCCGCGAGCGTCGGCCCGTACCGCGCCGCGCAGGTCGTCCGTCTCGTACAGCGCAACGTGGATGCCGGCCGGTTCCGCGTCGCGCCCTTCGTTCGCGGGGCGCCACAGGAAGCTCAGCGTCTCGACATAGCCACGGCCGGCGAAATGCCGAGTTTCCGATACGTCGTACTGGATGTTGGCGTTCAGAAAGTACAGGGCGACTTCCTTCGGGTTGTCGCAGAACACCTGCAGATGCACGTCCGAGTGCTCGCCGGCGGTGCCGCTGAGCACCGCGCCGGTCAGATACGGGTTGAACGGTGCGAGCCGCTCCATCCAGTCCACCGCGATGCGGCGCAGCCGCCGCAACAGCGCCGGCTGGCTGTCGCCCTGAAACAGCGACTGGTATTCGCGGATTTCCTCCTCGATCTGGTCGTTATCCGGCAGCCATTCGCCGCCAACACGACTCTCGCCGACCACCTGCCGGGCCGCTTTGCGCTTGGCCGTGGCGTAGTCCAGACCGTCTTCGGCGATCAGGCGCGCAGCCGCGACGGCGATTTCCTCGCGCACGCGCTGCGGATCGAAATGTGATTTGCGAACCATCTTCGAATGATACTAGAGATTGATCCCGCGCCTTTCCAGGCGGGGCGCCGCCGTAAGTCGGGCGAGCATGGCGTGGGTTGGCGTCGATGGGTGAGCAGATGGGTAAGCAGGTAGGTGAGCAGATAGGTGAGCAGATAGGTGAGCAGATAGGTGAGCAGATAGGTGAGCGGGACCTGTCGGTTACAATAGCGTCCTTTGCAGACGGTCGTTCCGGCCGCTTTGCTGCACTCCCATCCCACGCAAAAAATGCCCGCGCGGCACGACAGGCTTATGCACATCCACATCCTCGGTATCTGCGGCACGTTCATGGGCGGTCTCGCGGTGCTCGCACGCGGCGCGGGCCACACCGTGACCGGCTGCGACGCCGGCGTCTATCCGCCGATGAGCACGCAACTCGAGGCGCAAGGCATTCGTCTGATCGAGGGTTACGACGCGGACCAGTTGAACGGGCTAGACGCGGATCTGTTTGTGATCGGCAACGTGGTTTCGCGCGGCAACCCCCTGATGGAGGCGATTCTCGACCGCGGCCTGCCGTATGTGTCCGGCCCGCAGTGGCTCGGCGAGCACGTGCTGAACGGCAAGTGGGTGCTGGCTGTGGCGGGCACGCACGGCAAGACCACCACCAGTTCGATGCTGACCTGGCTGCTCGAGGACGCCGGCCTGAATCCGGGTTTCCTGATCGGCGGCGTGCCGTTGAATTTCGGCGTCTCCGCGCGGCTCACGGACTCGAGCTTCTTCGTGATCGAAGCGGACGAGTACGACACCGCATTCTTCGACAAACGCTCGAAATTCGTCCATTACCGCCCTAAAACGGCGGTGCTGAACAACCTCGAATACGATCACGCTGACATTTTCCCGGATCTCGCCGCGATCGAAACACAGTTCCATCATCTGATCCGCACCGTGCCGGGTATCGGCCGGGTGGTGACGAACGGCCGCGAAGACGCGCTCGAGCGCGTGCTGACGCGTGGCTGCTGGAGCGGAGTGGAGCGTTTCGGTGTGCAGGGTGGCTGGCAAACCCTGCCGGCCGAAGACGGCGTGCCGGTCGACGAGCATTTTGCCGTGTATCACAACAGCGAGCGCGTCGGCGTGGTCGAGTGGCAGGTGCAGGGCGAACACAACCGCATGAACGCGCTGGCCGCGATTGCCGCCGCGCGTCACGTCGGCGTGCCGCCGGCGCAGGCCGCGAAGTCGCTCGCCAGCTTCCGCAACGTGAAGCGCCGCATGGAAGTGCGCGGCAGCGTCGACGGCGTGACCGTGTACGACGACTTCGCCCATCACCCGACCGCGATCGACACCACGGTGGCCGGGCTGCGCGCGCGCGTCGGCCGCGACAACACGCGGATTCTCGCGGTGCTGGAGCCGCGTTCGAACACCATGAAGCTGGGCGTGATGAAAGCGCAACTGCCGGCCAGTCTCGCCGACGCCGATCTGGTGTTCGGCTATGGCGCGCCGAGCGGGCGCGACGCGCTCGGCTGGGATCTCGGCGCGGCGCTCGTGCCGCTCGGTGGCAAAGCACAAGCTTTCGACAATCTCGACGCGCTGGTCAAAGCGGTGGTCCATGCAGCGCGCCCCGGCGACCAGATTCTGGTGATGAGCAACGGCGGCTTCGGCGGCGTGCACCAGAAACTGCTCGACGCCCTTTCCGCGCGAGGCACATCGTGATTCTCTATCTGCACGGTTTCCGCTCTTCGCCCAATTCGTTCAAGGCGCGCCTGCTGGCGGCGCGGCTGGTCGAGCTCGGCCGCGGCGATGAATGGTGCTGCCCGATGCTGCCTGTTTCGCCGTTCGAGACGGTGGCGCTCGCCGAATCAATGGTGGCCGCCGCCGGCACGAATCGGGTGACGGTGATCGGCAGTTCGCTGGGTGGCTATTTCGCCACCTGGCTGGCGGAGAAGCACGGCTGGCCGGCCGTGCTGCTGAATCCGGCGGTCGTGCCGCAGCGCGACCTCAGCGCGTATCTCGGCGAGCAGCCGTTGTGGCACGGCGGTGGCAGCATCGTCGTCGAGCCGCATCATCTGGACGAGCTGCGTGCGCTCGGCGTCGCGTCGATCACGCGGCCCGAACGCTATTATTTGCTGGCGGCCACCGGCGACGAAGTGCTCGACTACCGCGAAATGCTCGCGCACTATCCGGGCGCACGCACTACGCTGATCGAAGGAAGCGACCACGCGATCAGCGAGTTCGCGCAATACGTCGACGACGTGCTGGCCTTTTGCGACGCCGAAGACATCGAGCCGCCGGCGCCGCGCGAGGCTGCTTGAGGCGGGCTGCGGCGAGCCGACGGCAAGGCCGCCGCCAGTCATCAGATTCAACCCGCGGGCGCGCGTATCGCGTCGCGGATCCACTATCACGAACATGTTGCCGCGTCGCGCGCACACTGACCGATCGCCGAACCAGATCGGGCGCGGCGGCGGATGCAAGTCAGAACGAGAGTATTGAGTGAACGTTTTCTTCGAGGAATCGGGCAGTTTCAAGGCCGGCAGCGTGCTGTCGCGTCAGGGCGACGCATTTCAGGTCGAGTTGCCGGGCGGCCGGCGCGCCAAGGTGCGCGCCAAAGACGTGCTGATCGAATTCGACAAGCCGGGCGCGGCCGAGTTGATGCAGCAGGCCGACGCCGCCGCGCAGGACATCGACCTGGACTTCCTGTGGGAATGCGCGCCTGACGACGAATTCCCGTTCGCCACGCTGGGCGCCGAGTACTTCGGCGAGAGCTTCGGCGCGATCGAGCGCGCCGCGCTGGTTCTGCGCATGCACGGCGCGCCGGTCTACTTCCGCCGCAAGGGGCGCGGCATGTATCAGCGCGCGCCGCAGGAACAGCTGAAGATGGCGTTGGCCGGCCTCGAACGCAAGCGCCAGCAGGCGCTGGTACAGCAGGGCTACGAGGAGGAACTGAAGGCCGGCCGTCTGCCCGAAGCCTTCACCGGCAAGACCGCGCTCGCGTTGCTCACCAAGCCCGACAAGAACACGATCGAATACAAGGCCCTCGAGAGCGCCGCCGCGGCGCGCGGCATTTCGCAGGCGCGCCTGATGCTCGAATGCGGCGCCATTCCGTCGGCGCGTGCGCTGCACGAGGCGAAGTTTCTTTCCGAGTTTTTCCCGCACGGCACCGGCTTTGCGCCCGTGAGCGTCGGCGGCTTGCCGGAAGATCTGCCGGAAGCCGAAGTCGAGGCGTTCTCGATCGACGACATCACCACCACCGAAATCGACGATGCGTTTTCCGTCGAGCACCTCGCTGACGGCCGCGTGCGGATTGGCGTGCACATCGCCGCGCCGGCGCTGGGCATCCAGCGGGGCGACGAGGTCGACGCGATCGCGCGCACGCGCTTGTCCACCGTGTACATGCCGGGCGACAAGATCACCATGCTGCCCGACGGCGTGGTCGACGCGTTTACGTTGGCCGAAGGCGGCTTGCGGCCGGCACTCTCGCTGTATGTGATCGTCAATCGCGAGAGCCAGGAGATCGTCGCGAGCGAAACGCGCGCCGAGCGCGTGTTCGTGAAGAACAACCTGCGCCACAACACGCTCGACGAAGTGGTCACCGAGGAAGCGCTTGCCGCCGGCACCGGCGACTATCCGCACAAGGACGACATCGCCGTGCTGTGGCCGTTCGCGCAGGCGCTGTTCGAAAAGCGCCAGACTGCGCGCGCCGGCTACGGTCTGCGTCGCGAAGTGCAGCGCAATACCGACTTCAACTTCTACGTGGACGGCGAGCACATCACGATCACGCCGCGCCGGCGCGGTTCGCCGCTCGACACGATCGTCGCCGAGCTGGCGATTCTCGCGAACTCGTCGTGGGGCGCGTTCCTGCACGACCACGGCGTGCCCGGCATCTATCGCACGCAGCGTGCGTTCGGCGCGCCGAGCGGGCCGAAGCGCACCCGCATGCAGACCAACGCCGCGCCGCACGAAGGTCTCGGCGTCACGCAATACGCGTGGAGCACGTCGCCGCTGCGCCGTTACGTCGACCTGGTGAATCAGTGGCAATTGATCGCCTGCGTGCAGCATGGCGTGACCGCGAAGCTGGCCGCACCGTTCAAGCCCAAGGACGCGGATCTGTTCGCCGTCGTGCAAGGCTTCGACGACACCTATTCCGCGTACGCCGATCATCAGCGCCGCATGGAGTACTTCTGGTGTCTGCGCTGGCTGAAGCAGGAAAACCGCAAGCAGGTGGTGGCGTCGGTGGTGAAGGACGACCTGGTGCGCCTCGAGGAGATTCCGCTGCTGCTGCATGTGCCCGGCCTCGGCGTGCACGCACGCGGCACGCGCTTGCAGATGGAAGTGATGTCGATCGACGAACTGACCATCGAAGCGTCCGTGCGTCTGCTGCACGTGCTCGACGCGCCGGCCGTGACGAGCGGCGGCGAAGCGGAAGAAGCCGACGACAGTGACGAAGAGATCATCGACGCGTCCGACGACAGCGCCGAATCCGAGGCAGAAGCGGCAGCCGAAGCCGACCTGAATGCCGGCGATGCAACCGCAACCGCGGCGCACGCCGGCGGAACCGATCACGGCGCGAGCGACAGCGCCGCCGACCAGCCTATCGCGGAGCCGGGACGATGAGCACCCTCATCAGTACGTCGACCAGCACCCAGCAGACTCGCGACCGCTATGCGGTCATCGGCAATCCGGTCGGCCACAGCAAGTCGCCGTTCATTCATGGCCGCTTTGCCGCGCAGACTGGCGAGCCGGTCGAGTACGGCCACCTGCTCGCGCCGGTCGATGCGTTCGTGCCGCACGTGCGCGCCTTCATCGAAGCGGGCGGACGCGGCCTGAACGTGACCGTGCCGTTCAAGCTCGACGCGCATGCGTTCGCCGACACGTTGTCGCCCCGCGCGGCGGCGGCCGGTGCGGTGAACACGTTGCGCATCGACGCGAATGGCGTGTATGGCGACAACACGGACGGCTTCGGTCTGGTGCGCGACATCGAAGTGAATCTCGGCGTGCCGCTGAAGGGCGCGCGTATCCTGCTGCTCGGCGCGGGCGGCGCGGCGCGCGGTGTGGTGCTGCCGATGCTGGACCGCGCGCCGCATACGCTGACGATCGTCAATCGCACGGCGGCGAAAGCCGAAGCGCTGGTCGATCAATTCGCGCCAGCCGCGAGCAACGCCGCGTGCCGTCTGACGGGCGGGAGCATACGCGCGATCGAAGCGGGCCAGTACGACGTGATCGTCAACGCGACGGCGGGCAGCCTGGACGCGTCGTTGCCCGAGTGCGACGATCGCGCGTTCGGCAGCGGCACGCTCGCGTACGACATGATGTACGGCGCGCATCCGACGGTGTTCATGGAGCACGCGAGCAAGCTCGGTGCGCGCGGTGCCGACGGTCTCGGCATGCTGGTCGAACAGGCCGCCGAATCGTTTTACGTGTGGCGCGGCGTGCGGCCCGACGGCGCGCCGGTGCTGGCCGAACTGCGTGCGCTGCTGACGGCGCCGTCGCACGCGTAGACCGACGACTCATCCAGCGGTGCTCACCGACTCGAGGATTCGAAGCACGATGACAGCAACGCGGCGCGCGAGCCGGCCAGGTCCGGTGCGGTGGATGATGTATCTGGGTGCCGTGCTGGTGATCGCGTGGTTCGCGACGCAGGCGTTTTACTTCACGCAGATCGCGATCTGGAACTACGTCAATCCGCGCTCGACCGCGTTCATGCGCTCGGATGCGTGGCGTCTGGCGCAGGATCGGCCGGATCTGTCGCTGCAGCGTACGTGGGTGCCGTACGACCAGATTTCGCGCAATCTGAAACGCGCGATCATCGCGTCCGAAGACGCGAATTTCGTCAACAACAAAGGCTACGAGACCGACGCCATCCTGCAGGCGTGGGAGCGCAACAAGGCGAGAGGCAGAGTCGTTCGAGGCGGTTCGACGATTACCCAGCAGCTCGCGCGGAACCTGTTTCTGTCCCGTGAGAAGAGTTACATCCGCAAGGGCCAGGAGCTGATCATTACGTGGATGCTCGAGACCCTGATGGACAAGCAGCGGATCTTCGAGATCTATCTGAACTCGATCGAGTGGGGCAACGGTGTGTATGGCGCCGAAGCGGCTGCCCAGTACTACTACAAGACGTCGGCGAGCAAGCTGAGCGCCGCGCAGGCGGCACGCCTAGCCGTGATGCTGCCGCGCCCCAGGTATTTCGACGAACACCGGGGGTCCGCGTATCTGGCGCAACGGGCTCGGGTGATCGCCCGGCGCATGGGCGCGGCTGAATTGCCGGATTGAACATTGATTCGCATGGGCGGCGCGCTCGCCCGTGCATGGCCTCGCGGGAAACTTCGATGGAACTGCGGCAGCTGCGGTACTTCATCAGCGTAATCGAACACGGCAGCATGGGTAAGGCGGCACTCGAACTGGGTGTCGTCACGTCCGCACTGAGCCAGCAGATAGGCCGGCTCGAAAGCGAGCTATCGACCCGGCTGTTGCAGCGCACGTCCAGTGGCGTCGTGCCGACCGACGCCGGACTCGCGTTCTGGCGCCAGGCGCAACTGGCGCTGCGCCATATCGACGACGCGGCGCTCGCAGCGCGCGAGGCGCGACTCGCGGGACACGTCAGCGTCGGACTGGCGCCCAGCACCACGGGCGTGCTCGGCCTGCCGTTCATGCGCGCGATGCGCGAACGCTACCCGGAGATTCGCTTGCGGATGGTCGAAAGCCTGTCCGGACATCTGGCGTCGATGCTCGGCGCGCGGACGATCGACCTGGCGATCCTGTTTCAGGAAGCGCCCACGCAGCGCTGGAGCGTGATGCCGCTGCTCGACGAGCGGCTGTTCGTGATCGGTCCGCGCGATCTGGAAGGAATGCCGGCGGGACGCGAGGTGCGTCTGTCGAAGCTCGGCAAGCTGCCGCTGATCTTGCCCAGCGGCTCGCACGGCTTGCGGGCGCAATTGAACACGGCTTTCAAACGAGCCAGGTACGAGCCGCATCTCGCCGCCGAGGCCGATGGCCTCGCGATGCTGATGGACGCCGTGCGCGGCGGCCTTGGCGCGACCATCCAGCCGGGTGCGGCGCTCGCTCGTTCCGAGAACGCTGCGCTCGCCAGCAGTCGCATCGCCGATGCCGATGCCGTGCGGGCGAACCTGCTGGTCAGCGTGTCCGATGACGAACTATCCCCGGCCGCGCTGGCGGCGCGCGTCGTGCTCGCCGACGTCGCCCGCACGCTGGTGCGCGAGGGCCGCTGGCCCGGCGCCAAACTCAGATAGTCGGATAGGTCGCACCTTCACGAAAACTGAAGACCTCTAGCCGGTTTGCTGATGGCGGCATGCGCCGTCGCTGACTACAGTTTGCCTCGACAGGAGGCAAGCTAGATGGTCGACGTTCTCATAATCGGAGGAGGCAATGCCGCGCTGTGCGCCGCGCTGATGGCGCGCGAGGCTGGCGCGTCGGTATTGCTGATCGAATCGGCCCCGCGCGAATGGCGCGGCGGCAACTCACAACACACACGTAATCTGCGCTGCATGCACGATGCACCGCAAGACGTGCTCGTCGACGCGTATCCAGAGGAAGAATACTGGCGCGATCTGCTGAAAGTGACGGGCGGCATCACGGACGAGCACCTCGCGCGTCTCGTGATCCGTGCGTCGTCGAACTGCCGGCCGTGGATGCGCAGGCACGGTGTGCGGTTCCAGCCACCGCTGTCCGGCGCGTTGCATGTAGCCCGCACCAACGCGTTTTTCATGGGCGGCGGCAAGGCGCTCGTCAATGCGTACTATCGCAGCGCCGAAGCGCTCGGCGTGCAGATTCTGTACGACACCCCCATCGAAGAAATCGAGCTCGACGACGGCCGCTTCGTCGCGGCGAAAAGCGCCACGCGGCGTTTCGAGGCGCGCGCCTGCGTGCTGGCGGCGGGCGGGTTCGAATCCAACCGCGAATGGTTGCGCGAGGCCTGGGGGCAGAATGAACGCGGCGAATGGCCGGCGGATAACTTTCTGATCCGCGGCACGCGCTTTAACAAAGGGGTGTTGCTGAAGTACATGATCGACGCGGGTGCGGATGCGATCGGCGACCCGTCGCAATCGCATTGCGTGGCGATCGACGCACGTGCGCCGCTCTACGACGGCGGCATCTGCACCCGGATCGACTGCGTGTCGCTGGGGGTGGTCGTCAACCGCGACGCCGAACGGTTCTACGACGAAGGCGAAGACTTCTGGCCGAAGCGTTACGCGATCTGGGGACGCCTCGTCGCGCAGCAACCCGGCCAGACCGGCTACTCGATCATCGACGCCAAGGCGATCGGCCGCTTCATGCCGCCGGTGTTTCCCGGCGAAAAAGCCGACACGCTCGAGGGGCTGGCCCGCGGGCTTGGTCTGCCGGAAGCGGCCTTCGTGCAAACGATCACCGCGTACAACGCCGCGTGCCGGGTCGGCACGTTCGACCATACGACGCTCGACGACTGTCATACCGAGCAGCTCGTGCCCGCCAAGACCCATTGGGCCCGGCCGATCGACACGCCGCCGTTCTATGGCTACGCGCTCAAACCCGGGATCACGTTCACTTACCTCGGCCTCAAGGTCAACGACCGGGCTCAGGTGCATTTCGGCGGCAAGCCGAGCGACAACCTCTTTGTGGCCGGCGAGATGATGGCCGGCAACGTACTCGGTAAAGGTTATACGGCGGGCGTCGGCATGTCGATCGGCACCGCGTTCGGGCGCATCGCCGGCACGCAGGCCGCGCAGGCGGCACGGGTGGCACAGAGCGCATGCGAATCATCAGGAGTGTTAAGTGCAGAAAATTGAAGCGCTTGCGCGTGAAGCGCAGCAATTGGCCGACTCGCCTGGCCATGCCGGCCATCCTTCTGCGCGTGATCCACAGACGAGGGTGATCCGGGTTTTGCCGCTCACCGGCAACGAGACGGAAGTCGCGCGCCAGATGCAGATCTGCAACGCGTGTCGCTACTGCGAAGGGTTCTGTGCGGTGTTCCCGGCGATGACGCGCCGGCTCGAATTCGGCAAGGCCGACGTCAACTATCTGGCCAACCTCTGTCATAACTGCGGGGCGTGCTATCACGCGTGCCAGTACGCCCCGCCTCACGAATTCGCGGTCAACGTGCCGCAGGCGATGGCGAAAGTCCGGCTCGACACCTACACCGAGTACGCGTGGCCGCCTGCGTTGGGCGCACTGTATAAACGCAACGGGTTGACCGTGTCGCTTGCGCTGGCGGCCGGGCTGGCGCTGTTCCTGATCCTCGGCACCGCCCTGACGGGGTCGCTGATCGACCCTCGCGTCGGCGCGCAGGCATCCAGCTTCTACGCGATCTTTCCGCACAACCTGCTCGCGGCGATTTTCGGCGCGGTGTTCGGCTTCGCGGTGCTGGCGCTGGGCATCGGCGTGACGCGGTTCTGGCGTGATGTGTCGGCGGGCACGGCATCGGCGCCCGCGATTGTCGAGGCGACGAAAAACGTACTGGGGCTCACGTATCTCGATGGGGGACACGGCGACGGCTGCAACGAATCGGACGACCGCTTCACGCTCGCGCGCCGGCGTTTCCATCACTTCACGTTCTACGGCTTCATGCTGTGCTTCGCCGCGACCGCGGTCGCGACGCTCTATCACTACGTGCTGGGTGAGGAGGCGCCTTATCCGCTTCTCAGTCTGCCGGTCGTGCTGGGCTCGCTGGGTGGCGTCGGTCTGCTGATCGGACCCGCCGGCCTGCTGTGGCTCAACCTGCGACGCAACCCTGAAAGCGGCGACAGCGCGCAGCGTCCGATGGATCGCGGATTCATCGCGTTGCTGCTGCTGACCAGCGCCACCGGCCTCGCGCTTTTGCTATGCCGCGACACGGCGGCTATGCCCGCATTGCTCGCCACACACCTGGGCGTGGTGATCGCGCTATTCGCGACGCTACCCTATGGCAAGTTCGCCCACGGTATATACCGCAGCGCGGCGCTGCTCAAATCGGCGATCGAAAAACGGCGAGGTGGTGGTCTGCAAACGGGCTCCGACTGAGCACGCCAGCGTCGACAGCAACAACAACGGAGACTTTGATGATGAACCCCTCGAGCACCACCGCGACGGACACGGCCGCGCGCCGGGTGTCGACATTCGGCGCGGTATTGCGCGTGACCAGCGGCAACTTTCTGGAGCAGTTCGACTTCTTTCTGTTCGGCTTTTACGCGCCATATATTTCGAAGGTATTTTTCCCGACCAACAGTGAATTCGCCTCGCTGATGCTCACGTTCGCGGTGTTTGGCGCCGGGTTCCTGATGCGGCCGCTCGGCGCCATTTTCCTCGGCGCGTACATCGACCAGGTGGGGCGTCGCAAAGGCCTGATCGTGACGCTCTCGATCATGGCCAGCGGCACCATACTGATCGGCTGTGTGCCGGGTTACGCATCGATCGGTTTGCTGGCGCCGGCTCTCGTGCTGCTGGGGCGGCTGTTGCAGGGCTTTTCCGCCGGCGCCGAACTCGGCGGCGTGTCCGTCTATCTCGCCGAAATCGCCACGCCGGGCCGCAAGGGTTTCTATACGAGCTGGCAATCGGCCAGTCAGCAGGTCGCGATCGTCATCGCGGCGGCGCTCGGCTACGCGCTCAATCACTGGATGACACCCGAGACGATCGGCGCATGGGGCTGGCGCATTCCGTTCTTTATCGGTTGCGCGATCGTGCCGTTGCTGTTCGCACTGCGTCGTTCGCTGGAGGAAACCGCGGCGTTCAAGGCGCAACGACATCGCCCGCAGCCGCGCGAAGTGTTCAGCACGCTGTTGCAGAACTGGAAGGTCGTGTTCGCCGGCATGCTGCTCGTCGCGATGACCACCACGACGTTCTATCTGATTACCGTCTACACGCCGACCTTCGGCAAGACCGTGCTGAAGCTCACGACCGCGGACAGTCTGATCGTCACGCTCTGCGTCGGCATTGGCAATTTCTTCTGGCTGCCGGTTGGCGGCGCGCTGTCGGATCGCATCGGACGCCGGCCGATCCTGATCGCCATTACCGTGCTGGCGATCTTGACCGCGTATCCGGCGCTCGGGTGGCTGGCGACGTCGCCGAGCTTCGGCCGGATGTTGATCGTGCTGCTGTGGCTGTCGTTCTTCTTCGGCATGTACAACGGCGCGATGGTCGCGGCACTCACCGAAGTGATGCCGGAGAACGTTCGCGTGGCCGGCTTCTCGCTCGCGTTCAGCCTTGCGACGGCGATATTCGGCGGCTTCACGCCGGCGGTGTCGACCTATCTGATCCAGACGACGGGCGACAAGGCCGCGCCTGGCTACTGGCTGAGTTTTGCCGCCGTGTGTGGGCTGGTGGCGACGTTGGTTCTGTATCGTCGCAGGGATGTGGCGGAGCGGTTAGCGATGTAGTTGGAGACATAGCTGCCCAAACGCTGATGCAAGTCGGCAACTGAATCAAGCCCGCCTCGTGCGGGCTTTTTTGCACGGCGTCCGCGCCACAGCGCAGCGAAATCGAGCGCGGGCGTGACGACGTGCCCATTTCATCCGCGACCGCAAGATGTCCCAACAAGCGAGAAAATCCCACTATATGAATCAAACATTCACATATTGGAGATTTCTCAAAAATCGCCCTACAATCCAATCCAACGCGCAACGTGAGCCAGAAAGCCCTTGGGCAGTCTGACCGCGCAAACGAACAGCGACAGCAAAAAAACCGGAGACACAGCCAGATCATGCCGACTAGCCAAAGGCAGCATCCCCGCGCCCGCAGCATCGTGAGCGCTCAAGGCCTTTCCTCCGGCCCCGCGCGGTGAGCGCAAAAACCACCCGAAAGCCAATCGCCATGAACAAAGCGATGCCCAATCACGCCGCAAGCGAGTCCAAAGCCGATCACGCGAGCGGCGCCGCGCCGCACGAGGCGTCCGTCGCCAATGCGCCGCGTGCCGGCGCTCAACCGGCCGTCGCGGACGCCATCGCGTTACCTGGCACGCTACTGGACGTCACGCCGCAACAAGCCGGCACGCAAACGCTGTTGCGCGGTCTGGCGATTCTCGAAGCCGCGGCGGCCGGCGTGCGCGATCTGCGCACCTTCGGCGCCGCGCTCGGCACGACGCGCAGCACCACGCATCGGCTGGTCAGCAGCCTCGTGCAGGCGCGTTATCTGCGTCAGGTGCAAGGCGGCTATCTGCTGGGCCCGAAGCTGATCGAACTCGGTACCATCGCGCTCGAACAGATGCCGCTCACCGCGGTCGCGCGTCCGCATCTGGAATCGCTGGCCGAGCAGACGCTCGACACGATTCACCTCGGCGTGCGCGATGGCGACGACGTGCTGTACATCGACAAGATTCCCGGCACCCGTGGCCTCGAAATGCGTTCGCGTGTCGGTCACCGGATGCCGCTGGCGTCGACGGGAATCGGCAAGGCGATGATGCTCGACCTCACGCCGGACGTCTGGCAGTCGCTGTTCGACGCGTCGCGGCGCGCGCTCGCCGGCGTCACGTTCAAGCCGGATAACCGTCCCGACGCGCAGACCTTCATGCAGCGCATGACTAATTACGCGGCCGGCGGCTACACGTTCGACCTTGAGGAGAACGAAGTATCGATCCGTTGCGTCGCGGCACCGGTGCGCGATGCGTCGGGCGCGGTGGTGGCGGCGCTGTCGGTTGCGAGCACGATTCCGTACATGCCGCTCGAACGCATGGACGAACTGATTCCGGTCCTGCAGCGTGAAGCGCGTGCGATCTCCGAAGAACTCGGTTGGCGCGCTCCGCAACCGACAGCCCGCAGGATCAAACGATGAAACACGCGGGCTCTTCCATACCGGCCGGCAGTCGCGTGGCCGCAGGCGTCGCTGACGCGGGTTTCGCGCATGCCGCGCTGATCGCGCTCGACTGGGGCACGACGTCGCTACGCGCGTATCTGTACGACGCCGATGGCCATGTGCTGGCCACGCGCGCCTCCACGGCCGGCATCATGAATCTGCCGCGCAGCGCGGAGCAGGGCGGCTTCGACGCCGCCTTCGACGACGCGTGCGGCGCGTGGCTCGAACAGGCGAGCGGCGTGCCGGTGATCGCGGCGGGCATGGTCGGCAGCGCGCAAGGGTGGCTCGAGGCGCCGTATGTCGACGCGCCGGCGAACGCCGATGCGCTGGTGGCTGGCATCGTCCGCGTGCAGGCCGCGAGCGGTGCGACGCTGCATATCGTGCCGGGTGTGCTGCAACGGGGCGAATTGCCCAACGTGATGCGCGGCGAAGAAACGCAGATCGTCGGCGCGCTCAGCGAGGACGCGAGCGCCGCGAAGACTGCCGCAAGCGGCCAGCGCGCCTTGATCGGCCTGCCTGGCACACACGCGAAGTGGGCGGTCGTGCAGGCGGGCCGCATCGAGCGTTTTCACACTTTCATGACCGGCGAAGTGTTCGCCGCATTGCGCAAGCATACGATTCTCGGCCGCACGATGGTCACGCCAGATCGTCCGGACACCGAAGCGTTTTTGCACGGCGTGAACATCGCCCGGGAAAAGGGCCAGGCGGGCATGCTCGCGACCATATTCAGCGCGCGCACGCTCGGTCTCACCGGACAACTCGCGGGCGACAGGCAGCCCGACTATTTGTCGGGATTGCTGATCGGGCATGAACTGTCCGGTCTCGAAGCCGTGCTGACCCAACAGCAGGAATCGCTCGCCACGCAGAGCCTGCGCCTGATCGGCAATGAAGCGCTGTGCGAGCGTTATCGCCTCGCGCTTGCGCGATTCGGCTGCACCCGCGTCGAACTGGTGAAGCATGCCACCGAGCGCGGTCTGTGGCGCGTCGCCTGCCAGGCGGGACTCGTCAAGCCGGCCGCCCAGCCGGCGCGCGCCGGCTAACCGGCTGCCCAGCAGCGCTGCTCACGATACAAGGAACCGACATGCAACCTCACATCAATCTGCCCGCTCCATACATGCCGCACGCGGGCCTGATCGCGGCGTTCGAAGTCTGCCCGCTGATCGCGATCATGCGTGGCGTGACGCCCGCGGACGCCGCCGACCACGGTCAGGCGCTGTACGAGGCCGGCTTTCGCATCGTCGAAGTGCCGTTGAATTCGCCGCAGCCATTCGACAGCATCGCCGCGATCCGCAAGGTGTTGCCGGCCGATGCGATCGTCGGCGCGGGCACGGTGCTGCATCCGCTTTTCGTCAACGACGTGAAGTCGGCCGGCGGCGAACTGATCGTGATGCCGCATAGCGATCCCGAGGTGGTCATCGCCGCGAAGGCGCAAGGTCTGGCCTGCGCGCCTGGCGTCGCCACGCCCACCGAAGCGTTCATCGCGCTGAAGAACGGCGCGGACGTGCTGAAGATGTTCCCCGCCGAGCAGCTCGGCTGCCAGGTCGTGAAGGCGTGGCGCGCGGTGATCGCGGCCCAGGTGCCGCTGGTGCCGGTCGGCGGCATCACGCCGGACAACATGGGACCGTTCCTCAGCGCCGGCGCGAATGGCTTTGGCCTCGGCTCGGCGTTGTACAAGCCGGGTCAAAGCGCTGCGGTGACCGCTTCGCATGCGAAGGCGTTCATCAACGGCTTGCGTATCGCCCGCGCGGGTGCGAAGAAATGAACCGGCTCGCGGGCAAAGCCGCGTTGATCACCGGCGCCGGGCGCGGCATCGGCGCGGCGATTGCGCTTGCGTTCGCCCGCGAGGGCGCGGCGGTCGTGCTGGCGGAACTCGACATCGAAACCGCGCGGCAGACGGCAGCGCGCATCGAGGCGCAAACCGGCGCCCGTGTGCTCGCGGTGCACACGGACGTCGCGCAAGCGGCGTCGGTGCAGCATGCGGTGAGCGAGGCGGAGCGGGCGTTCGGCGCGCTCGATGTGCTGGTGAACAACGCCGGCATCAACGTATTCAGCGATCCGCTGACGATGACCGACGACGACTGGCGGCGTTGCTTCGCGGTCGACCTCGACGGTGTGTGGAACGGCTGCCGCGCGGTGTTGCCGGGCATGGTCGAACGCGGCGCGGGCAGCATCGTGAATATCGCGTCGACGCACGCGTTCAAGATCATTCCGGGCTGCTTCCCGTACCCGGTGGCCAAGCATGGCGTGATCGGCCTGACGCGTGCGCTCGGTATCGAATACGCGCCGCGCAATGTGCGGGTCAACGCGATCGCGCCGGGCTACATCGAAACGCAATTGACGCATGACTGGTGGAATGCGCAAGCCGACCCGGCCGCCGCGCGGCAGGCGACGCTCGACTTGCAACCGATGGGACGCATCGGCCGCCCGGAAGAAGTGGCGATGACCGCGGTGTTTCTCGCATCGGACGAAGCGCCGTTCATCAACGCCACCTGCATCACCGTGGATGGCGGCCGCTCGGTGTTGTATCACGACTGATCTTGCAGCACAGAGGTTGCGCAAGGGCGCGCAACAGGTACACCGGACGACGCGCTGGCCGCGTGTGTCATCACCGGTACAAGAAGACGCGGCCGATACCTTCTCGTTATCAATTAGTCAGGAGACACGCATCATGAAACGTAGAATCTTCCTCACGCTGGTAGCAGCCGCGACGGGTGTGCTCTTCAACGCACCGGTCGCGCAAGCCGCCGATCCGGTCAAGATCGGCTTCCTCGTGAAGCAGCCTGAAGAACCCTGGTTCCAGGACGAATGGAAGTTCGCCGAAATCGCCGCCAAGGAAAAGGGTTTCACTCTGGTGAAGATCGGTGCGCCGTCGGGCGAGAAGGTGATGAGCGCAATCGACAACCTGTCGGCGCAGAAGGCGCAAGGCTTCGTGATCTGCACGCCTGACGTCAAGCTCGGACCGGGCATCGTCGCGAAGGCGAAGGCCGACAACCTGAAGATGATGACGGTGGACGATCGTCTGGTCGACGGTGCGGGCAAGCCGATTGCGTCGGTGCCGCATATGGGCATCTCGGCGTACAACATCGGCAAGCAGGTCGGCGACGGCCTCGCTGCGGAAATCAAGAAGCGCGGCTGGGACATGAAGGACGTGGGCGCGATCGATGTGACCTACGAACAGCTGCCGACCGCGCATGACCGCACCACCGGTGCGACCGATGCGCTGCTGGCCGCCGGCTTCCCGAAGGCGAACATCATCGCCGCGCCGCAAGCGAAGACCGACACGGAAAACGCGTTCAATGCCGCCAACATCGCGTTGACGAAGAACCCGCAGTTCAAGCACTGGATCGCTTACGCGCTGAACGACGAAGGCGTGCTGGGCGCGGTACGCGCAGCGGAAGGCCGCGGCTTCAAGGCGGACAACATGATCGGGATCGGCATCGGCGGTGCGGACTCGGCCTTGAACGAATTCAAGAAGCCGGCCCCGACGGGCTTCTACGGCACCGTCATCATCAGCCCGAAGCGTCACGGCGAAGAAACCTCGGCGCTGATGTACGCCTGGATCACGCAAGGCAAGGAACCGCCGATGCTCACGCTGACGACCGGCATGCTGGCCACGCGTGAGAACGTTGGTGAAGTGCGCGAGAAGATGGGCCTTGCGTCGAAGTAAGCGATTGCAGCGCAGTGTCATGAAGCCGGCGCGTCATTGTCCGCACGATTCAGCGGTGATGCGCCGGTGGCAGCAATACAGGATCAGCAGTAGAGACAAGGCCATGCTTTGGGCCTGCCCGTGATGTACGACGTATGAGGCACGCTCAGGCGCGGTTCACATGAAGCAGCAACTAATTTGCATGGGACCGGAGTAAGCGCTAAAGCGCCAACTCCGGTCGACCGCAATAAGATTGCATGGGACCAGAGTAGGCGCTAAAGCGCCAACTCTGGTCGACAAAGGAGGCGAAGTGTCAGCGACGCTACGTTTTGACAATATCGGCAAAGTCTTTCCAGGCGTGCGTGCGCTCGACGGTGTGTCCTTCGACGTCAACGTCGGCCAGGTTCACGGCCTGATGGGCGAAAACGGCGCAGGGAAATCGACCCTGCTGAAGATTCTCGGCGGTGAATATCAGCCCGACTCGGGCCGCGTGATGATCGACGGCAACGAGGTGCACTTCTCGAGCGCGGCGGCGTCGATCTCGGCCGGGATCGCGGTGATTCACCAGGAACTGCAATACGTCCCTGATCTGACGGTCGCGGAAAACCTGCTGCTCGGCCAGCTGCCGAACTCGCTCGGCTGGGTCAACAAGCGCGAGGCCAAGCGCTTCGTGCGCGAACGTCTCGAAGCGATGGGCGTGGCGCTCGATCCGAACGCGAAGCTGCGCAAGCTGTCGATCGCGCAACGACAGATGGTCGAAATCTGCAAGGCGCTTCTGCGCAACGCACGCGTGATCGCACTCGACGAGCCGACCAGCTCGCTGTCGCATCGCGAGACCGAGGTGCTGTTCAAGCTGGTGCGCGATCTGCGCGCCGACAACCGCGCGATGATCTACATCTCGCACCGGATGGACGAGATCTACGAGTTGTGCGACGCCTGCACGATCTTCCGCGATGGCCGCAAGGTCGCCTCGCATCCGACGCTCGAAGGCGTGTCGCGTGACACCATCGTCAGCGAGATGGTCGGTCGTGAAATTTCGGATATCTACAATTATTCGGCACGCCCGCTCGGCGAGGTCCGTTTCGCGGCGAAAGCAATCGAGGGTCACGCGCTCGCGCAACCGGCCAGCTTCGAGGTGCGGCGCGGCGAGATCGTCGGCTTCTTCGGTCTGGTGGGCGCGGGCCGCAGCGAACTGATGCATCTGGTGTACGGCGCCGAGCACAGGAAGGGCGGCGAATTGCTGCTCGACGGCAAGCCGATCAAGGTGCGCAGCGCGGGCGAAGCAATCAGGCACGGCATCGTGCTGTGCCCGGAAGATCGCAAGGAAGAAGGCATCGTCGCGATGGCGACCGTGTCCGAGAACATCAACATCAGCTGCCGCCGTCACTATCTGCGTGCGGGGATGTTCCTCGACCGCAAGAAGGAAGCGGAAACCGCGGACCGTTTCATCAAGCTGCTGAAGATCAAGACGCCGAGCCGCCGCCAGAAGATCCGTTTTCTGTCGGGCGGCAATCAGCAGAAGGCGATTCTGTCGCGCTGGCTCGCCGAGCCGGATCTGAAGGTGGTGATCCTCGACGAGCCGACTCGCGGTATCGACGTTGGCGCGAAGCATGAAATCTACAACGTGATTTATCAGCTTGCCGAACGCGGCTGCGCGATCGTGATGATTTCGTCGGAATTGCCGGAAGTGCTCGGCGTGTCGGACCGGATCGTCGTGATGCGCCAGGGCCGGATTTCCGGTGAGCTCTCGCGCAAGGATGCAACGGAACAGGCGGTGTTGAGCTTCGCGTTGCCGCAAAGCTCGACCGCGCTGCCTGCCAACGCGACCGCCCGGCACGCGGCCTGAACATAATTCGGACGCAGGTCCGGTAACCCGTGGGGAACGGGAGGAGTATTGAATATGCAAGCCAGAGAAAACCTCGCGCAACAGGCCGCCAAAAGCGCCGCCGATGCGCTGATTCCGCAGGCCAACGACAAGGCGAAATGGTGGCAGCAGATCACCGAGTACAGCCTGATCGTGATCTTCATCGTGATGTTCGTCACGATGTCGCTGACCGTCGACCACTTCTTCTCGATCGAGAACATGCTCGGTCTCGCCCTGTCCATTTCGCAGATCGGCATGGTCGCGTGCACCATGATGTTCTGTCTCGCCTCGCGCGACTTCGACCTGTCGGTGGGCTCGACCGTCGCGTTCGCCGGCGTGCTGTGCGCGATGGTGTTGAACGCGACCGGCAATACCTTCATCGCGATCGTCGCGGCGGTCGCAGCGGGCGGGGTGATCGGTTTCGTCAACGGCGCGGTGATCGCCTATCTGCGCATCAACGCGCTGATCACGACCCTCGCGACGATGGAAATCGTTCGCGGTCTTGGCTTCATCGTCTCGCACGGACAGGCGGTCGGCGTGTCGTCGGATACGTTCATCGCACTCGGCGGCCTGAGCTTCTTCGGCGTGTCGCTGCCGATCTGGGTCACGCTGCTGTGCTTCATCGTGTTCGGCGTGATGCTCAACCAGACCGTGTACGGGCGCAATACGCTCGCGATCGGCGGCAACCCGGAAGCGTCGCGTCTGGCTGGTATCAACGTCGAACGCACGCGCGTCTACATCTTCCTGATCCAGGGCGCCGTGACCGCGCTGGCCGGGGTGATTCTGGCGTCGCGGATCACGTCGGGGCAGCCGAACGCCGCGGAAGGTTTCGAGCTGAACGTGATCTCGGCGTGCGTGCTGGGCGGCGTCTCGCTGCTCGGCGGCCGCGCGACGATCTCCGGCGTCGTGATCGGCGTGCTGATCATGGGCACGGTCGAGAACGTGATGAACCTGCTCAACATCGACGCGTTCTATCAGTACCTCGTGCGTGGCGCGATCCTGCTCGCCGCCGTGCTGCTCGACCAGTTGAAGAATCGCGGCTCGCGTGACTAAACCCGGGACTCATCCCGGGATTCACTGCGGCCCTTACCATCCAGCTCTGAAAGGAATCGAACGATGTCGTCTCCGGCCAATGCAAACGTCCGTCTCGCGGACACCGCGTTCGCGCGCTATCCAAGTCTCGTCGACCGTACTGTGTTGATCACGGGCGGCGCGACCGGCATCGGCGCGTCGTTCGTCGAGCATTTCGCGGCGCAAGGCGCACGCGTCGCGTTCTTCGATATCGACGCGAGCGCCGGTGAAGCGCTCGCCGACCAGCTCGGCGATTCGAAGCACAAGCCGCTGTTCCTGCCGTGCGATCTGACCGACATCGACGCGCTGCAAAAAGCGATCGCCGACGTGAGGACCGCGCTGGGCCCGATTCAGGTGCTGGTCAACAACGCGGCCAACGACAAGCGTCATACGATCGATGAAGTGACGCGCGAATTTTTCGACACGGGCATCGCAGTGAATATCCGTCACCAGTTCTTCGCCGCGCAGGCGGTGATGGAAGACATGAAGGCCGCTAACAGCGGCTCGATCATCAACCTCGGCTCGATCAGCTGGATGCTGAAGAACGGCGGCTATCCTGTGTACGTGATGTCGAAGTCGGCGGTGCAGGGTTTGACGCGCGGTCTCGCCCGCGACCTCGGGCACTTCAACATTCGCGTCAATACGCTGGTGCCGGGCTGGGTGATGACGGAAAAGCAGAAGCGCCTATGGCTCGACGACACCGGCCGCCGTCAGATCAAGGAAGGGCAGTGCATCGACGCCGAGCTGATGCCGGACGATCTCGCCCGCATGGCGCTCTTTCTCGCCGCCGACGACAGCAGGATGATCACCGCGCAGGACATCGTCGTGGACGGAGGCTGGGCGTGAGCGTGCGGGCGCAGCGCGCGTCGCTGCTGCTCGACACGAAGTGCGCGCTGGGAGAGAGCGCGACGTGGTGTGCGCAAACCGGCCGCTTCTACTGGACCGATATCGAAGGCGCGCGCCTGTGGCGCTACGATCCGGCCGACGGCCGCAGCACGTTCTGGCGCATGCCCGAGCGTCTCGCGACCTTCGCGCTGTGTGCGGATCCACATTACCTGTTGCTTGGCCTTGCCTCGCACCTCGCGTTCTTCGATCTGGCGACCGGTGAGACGCGGCGCATCGTCGATGTCGAACCCGGCCTGAGCACGCGCGTGAACGACGGCCGCTGCGACCGTCAAGGACGCTTCGTGTTCGGGATGAAGGATGAGAGCAAGCCGGCCCAACCGGTGGGCGGGTTTTACCGGTTGAATCATGATCTGTCGTTCGAGCGCTTGCCGTTGCCGGCGGCGGCGATTTCGAACAGCATCGCATTTAGTCCCGACGGCGCGACGATGTACTACTGCGATTCGCTGACCCGCGAAATCCGCGCGTGCGATTATCACGCGAACGGCAGCATCGCCAACGACCGCGTGTTCACCCGGCTGACCGATGCAAGTGGCCTGCCGGACGGCTCGACCGTCGATAGCGACGGCGGCTTGTGGAACGCGCACTGGGGCGCCGCTCGGGTGGTGCGCTACGGTCCCGACGGCGTGGAAACGGAGCGCGTCGACGTGCCGACCGCGCAGCCGAGTTGCGTCGCATTGGGCGGCTCGCAACTCGGCACGCTGTACATCACGAGCGCGCGCACCGAACTCGACGCCGCCGCGCTCGCACGCGATACGCTGGCCGGTGGCGTGTTCGTCGCGACGCCCGCGCGGCGCGGCGTGCCCGAGCCGGTGTTCCGCGGCGCGCCCGCATAGCGCAGAATGACGCAGCCCGGCCGCAAGGCCGCGGCCAGCGCGCGCAGTGAGCTTGAAAGTGAATCGGCAGTTGAAGTCGCAATGCCAGTGGCAGCAAATCGGCAGCATGTAGTTCGGACCCTGAGGCGATCAGTTCAAGAGAATCGCCCAACAGCATCCGTCAGCAATGACGGCAACGTCCCACGCCTCTCGATGGAGCCAGATATGACTGTTGCGAACCTCGTTTCCGCTTCTCCCCAAACCTCGCAGACCCGCCGCTCGCGACTCGCGGCGGCGGCCAATCCGGTGCTGGCCGGGCCGAGCACGTCGGCGGTGGCGCTCGGCGAGAGCAGCGGTGGCGATCTTGCGTGCATTACGCTCGCCAACGCGCATTTGCGCCTCGACGTCGCGCCGACGCTCGGCGGCGGCATCACCCGTTTCGACTGGCGCGACGACGGCGCGCTCACGCCGATCTTCCGGCGCTGCGGTCACGTCGGCGCCGATACGCAGCCGAACCAGCTGGCCTGCTATCCGCTGCTGCCGTATTCGAACCGGATCGGCGGCGGCCAGTTCACGCTCGCGGGGCGGCGTGTCGACGTGCCGCGCAATCGCGCCGACGAACCGCTGCCGATTCACGGCGACGGCTGGCTGTCGGCGTGGCAGGTGGTCGGCGCGGATCGCGAAAACGTGCGTCTGACACTCGATCGCCGTGACGGCAAGCCGTACGCATTCCGCGCGACCCAAACCTATGCGCTCGATGGCCCGACGCTCGTCATCTCGCTGGAGATCGAGAACGCTGGCCGCGAGGCGCTGCCGTTCGGCCTCGGCGTGCATCCGTTCTTCGTGCGCGACGCGGATACGGAGCTCTCGGCGGCGGCCGGCGGCCTGTGGCTGTCCGGCGACGACTGGCTGCCGGTGCGCCACGTGCCGGCGCCGCCCGCGTGGCAATTCGGCGTCGCGTATCCGTTGCCGGACACCATCGTCAATCATGCCTTTACTGGCTGGAGCGGGCAGGCGGCGGTAGTGTGGCCCAAGCGCCGGCTGTCGCTGAACATCGCTGCCGATACCGACTATTACGTGCTGTACACGCCACCGGGGGAAGACTTCTTCTGCTTCGAGCCCGTCGATCATCCGATCAACGCGATGAATCTCGCCGGCGGCGCGTGCGCAAACGGCATGACCTTGCTGGGACGTGGCGAGCGTCTGACGCGCACGTTTCGCTTCACCGTCGAACGTACCGGTCTGCGCTCGATGCCAGGGGCGCACGGGTCGCGGCGACAGTAGCGGGGAGCGGGGCGGCGTGGAAGGACTGGCGCGGCGGTGTTTGCGTCAGTCATCCCGTTACTCATCGCGTCACCCGTCGCACGCTGACGGCACCGGGTGTACCGCGTGCCGGCCGCGACACAGGCACGGGCACGACGCAGGCACGACACAGGCAC
>NZ_CYGX02000047.1:0-131813 GCF_900019265.1 Paraburkholderia ribeironis | reverse complement strand
GCACGACACGGGCACGACGTGCGGTGCAGGACGGGTAAAATACACGCCTCTTCCGTTTACCGGCTCGCCGCGAGACTCATCAATGTCCCATTTCATCCAGACACTCAACGACGCCTGGCAGCGCACCAACTCGCTGCTGTGCGTCGGCCTCGATCCCGAGCCCAGCAAATTCCCGGGCGCGCTCGCCGGCCGGCCCGACGCGATTTTCGATTTCTGCCGCAGCATCGTCGATGCGACCGCGCCGTACGCGTCGTCATTCAAACCGCAGATCGCGTACTTCGCCGCGCATCGCGCGGAAGATCAGCTCGAGCAGCTGATTGCCCATATTCATGCGCACCATCCCGGCTTGCCGGTGATCCTGGATGCGAAGCGCGGCGACATCGGCAGCACCGCTGAGCAGTACGCACGCGAGGCGTTCGAGCGCTATCAGGCCGATGCGGTGACGGTGAATCCGTACATGGGTTTCGATTCGATCCAGCCGTATCTGGAGCACCAAGGCAAGGGTGTGATCGTGTTATGCCGTACGTCGAACGCGGGTGGCTCCGATCTGCAATTCCTTGAGACGGGCGGTCGTCCGCTGTATCAGGTCGTCGCGCAACTGGCGGCCGACAAGTGGAACGCGAGCGGGCAGCTAGCGCTGGTGGTCGGCGCGACGTTCCCGAAGGAAATCGAGGCCGTGCGCGGGATCGTCGGTGACATGCCGCTGCTGATTCCGGGCATCGGCGCGCAAGGCGGCGATGTGCAGGCGACCGTCAGCGCCGGCCGCACCGCGAACGGCACGGGCATGCTGATCAATTCGTCGCGGGCGATTCTCTATGCGGGCAAAGGCGACGATTTCGCGCAAGCCGCGGCGAAGGTCGCAATGGAAACGCGTGACCGGATCAACGCGTTTCGCTGACCGAGGGCTGGGATCGGTGAGGGCCGCTTGATGAGCGGCGGGATTCAAGGGCGGCGGTTTGGGTTGCCGCTGGTTCACTCCGATCAGCCCGATCACGTCGGACTAACAAGCTGGACCAGCAACTCGGACCATCAAGCCGGACCTGCAACTCGGACCAGCAAGCCGGACCCAACTCGGACCATCAAGCCGGACCCAACGCGGGCCAGCAAGCCGGACCCAACGCGGGCCAGCAAGCCAGACCCAACTCGGGCCAGCAAGCCAGGCCCGCCAGCTCGCCTAACCAGCCGGCCCCAGTCGCCCGATCAACATCGCATGCCTGGGATGGCGCGTCTTCAGCGCGTGGACATCCGCCAGTTCGAACTCGCTGAATTCAAATCCCGGCGCGACCGTGCAGCCGACCAGCGCGAATGTCGCCGGGTCAACGCACTCCGCCGCGAACCACGAGCCCGCCGGCACCACGGCCTGAAACACCGCATCGGGATGCGTCAGCGCATTGCCGAGCTTGTGCGTGACCAGCGTGCCGTGTGCGTCGAGCACGTGAACGTGCAACGGTTCGCCCACGTAAAAATGCCAGACCTCGTCGGACCTGATCCGATGCCATGCCGAATGCGCGCCGTCGCACAGCAGGTAGTAGATCGCGGTCGACGCCGAACGCATCTGCGCTGTACCGTCCGCGCGGACCACACAGTCCGCCGACCGGTGCGTCTCGCTAAAAAATCCGCCTTCCGGATGTGGCTTCAGATCGAAGCGGCGGATCAGTTCGTGTTGGATTGTGTGCGAATCCGGCATTGGTGTGCGCCCTTCCAACGAGGATCAGTGTTCCTGCTCGTCGAGCAACGCGAGCACGCCGCGCAACGCGTGGGCGGCGGCCTGCACGCGAATCTGCTCGCGGTCGCCCTTGAAGATTTTCGTTTCCACCGACGTATGCAGCCGGTTGCTCCAGCCGAACGACACCATCCCGACTGGCTTGGTCTTGGTACCGCCGCCCGGCCCGGCAACGCCGGTAATCGCCAGCGACACCTGCGCGCGACTGTTGCGCAGCGCGCCTTCGGCCATCGCGCGTGCGACCGGTTCGCTGACCGCGCCGTGCTTGTCGATCAGATCGGGGGGCACGCCGATCATTTCGCTCTTCGCCGGATTCGAATACGTGACGAAGCCGCGCTCGAACCAGCCGCTACTGCCCGAAATGTCGGTGATCGCGGTCGCTACCATGCCACCCGTGCAGGACTCGGCGGTGACGAGCATCAGGCGCTCGTCGCGCAGGCGGTTGCTGACGCGAATTGCGAGCTGATGAACCACGGAATCGGTAGGCATGGCGTCAATCCGGAAAACGGGAGCGGGTGGTGAAGCACGGCGTTACGGCATAACGGCGTGATGCCGCGACGGCCGAGCAGCGGTCAAACCGACATGCGCCACAGCGCAATGACCAGCAACGTGAAAAAGGCGGCAACCAGATCATCGAACATGATGCCAAAGCCACCTTTCAGACGGCGGTCGAAATAACTGATCGGGGGCGGCTTCACCATATCGAAGAAGCGGAACACGATGAATGCCCAGAGCTGGTCGGTCAGCGCGACCGGCGTGATCATCAGCAGCACCAGCCAGAACGCGACGATCTCATCCCACACGACCGGCGACGGATCGTCGATACCGAGCCGCTTCGCGGTAAAGCCGCAAATCGCGATACCGCCGATGAAACCCACGGCGATCAGCAGGCCCCATTCGATCACGGTCAGATAGCGGCTCAGCACCGTGAACGAGGCCCACGCGAATAGCGTGCCGATGGTGCCCGGCGCAACCGGCGACAAGCCGCTGCCGAAACCCAGCGACAGCAGGTGCAGCGGATGCGACAGCATGAAACGCGCGGTGGCGCGGCGCGGCTTGGGCCGCGGCGCGCTCGGTCCGGGCGGTGGGCTGCCGCCGATGAGTTCGTCGGCGGGGCCGAGCGGAGGGTCAGTCTGCATGAAAGTGATCGAAGCCTTGCAACGTCAGGGTGAGCGGCGCGCCGGCGGCATCGCGCCAGGCGATCGCCGGGCGGTCGTGCGGCGCCTGTAGAGCGCTTATTGTACCGATGCGGGTGACCGGCACGTCCACCGCGCGCCCGGCTGCTTCGACTGCGGCGCGAGCGGCAGCTGGTGCGGTGAAACACAGTTCGTAGTCGTCGCCGCCGGCGAGCGTGCAGCGTCGCTGGATGTCGGGCGCAAGACGTCGCAACGCGGCCGAACGCGGCACCGCGTCGACATCGACCGTGGCGCGCAGTGCCGAGCGCTCGAGGATGTGCAGCAGATCGCCGGCGAGACCGTCCGACACGTCGAGTGCAGCGCGCGCAACGCCGCGTAGCGCGATGCCCAGCGCGATGCGCGGCTCCGGTCGCTCGAGGGCGCGACGGAACGTCGCAGCATCGCTGGCATCGGCGGACCACTCGCCGCGCTGGATGCCCAAGCCCGCACGCGCATCACCGAGCGTGCCGGAAATCCAGATGTCGTCGCCCGGTTGAGCGGCGTCGCGGCGCAGCGCCGCGTGCGGCGGCACGCTGCCGAACACGGTGATGCACAGATTCAAAGGCCCGCCCGTCGTATCGCCGCCGATCAGCGCGCAATCGTGGCGCTCGGCGAGCGCGAAGAGCCCTTCGCTGAATGCGGCGAGCCACGCCTCGTCCGCTTTGGGCAGTGAGAACGCCAGCGTGAACGCCTGAGGCCGGGCGCCCATCGCGGCGAGGTCCGACAGGTTCACCGCGAGCGCCTTGTGACCCAGCGCTTCGGGATCGATATCCGCGAAGAAGTGCCGGCCTTCCACCAGCATGTCTGTCGATATCGCCAGCATTTCGCCGGCGCGCGGGGCAAGCAGCGCGCAGTCGTCGCCGATGCCGAGTGTGCCGGCGGTGGCGTCGGACGGTCCGGCGGTGGCGCGGCGGGCAAAGAAGCGGTCGATCAGCGAAAACTCGGAAAGCATGGTGACGAATGATGAAGGGATAAAGGCGATGAAAAGCGGCTTAGGGTGCACAACGTATCAGGTCGCGGCCTGATCGCCCCCCGATTTGCACACAACTCCGAACCGGATCGCGGTCGGCGTGGCGGACGTCGCACCAGCCTTTCGATACGTTCAGGTCGCGGCAGTTGTACCCGTATTGAAGGAATCGCGTCGTCAATTGGGGCTACAATGCGGTCGAACATCTATTCTAATCTGCACTTCGAAGCCCGCCTTATGTCGAATCCCGTCACTAGCAAACTCCGCGAAGCCGCTCTGGATTACCACGAGTTCCCGACCCCCGGGAAGATCGCGATCGCCCCGACCAAGCAGATGATCAACCAGCGCGATCTGGCGCTGGCCTATTCGCCGGGCGTCGCATTCGCCTGCGAGGAGATCGTCGAGAATCCGCTGAACGCCGCGCGTTTCACCGCACGCAGCAACCTGGTCGGCGTCGTCACGAACGGCACGGCGGTGCTCGGTCTCGGCAACATCGGGCCGCTCGCGTCGAAGCCGGTCATGGAAGGCAAGGCCGTCCTGTTCAAGAAGTTCGCCGGCATCGACGTGTTCGATATCGAGCTGAACGAATCCGATCCGCACAAGCTGGTCGACGTGATCGCCGCGCTCGAACCGACCTTCGGCGGCATCAATCTGGAAGACATCAAGGCGCCGGACTGCTTCATCGTCGAACGCGAGTGCCGCAAGCGCATGAAAATCCCGGTCTTCCACGACGACCAGCACGGCACGGCGATCATCGTCGCGGCGGCGATTACCAACGGCCTGAAGGTCGTCGGCAAGGACATCAAGGAGGTCAGGCTGGTCGCCTCCGGTGCGGGCGCCGCGGCGCTCGCGTGTCTCGATCTGCTCGTCGACATCGGCCTGCCGCTCGAAAACATTACCGTGACCGACCTCGCGGGCGTCGTCTACAAGGGCCGCACCGAGCTGATGGACCCGGACAAGGAGCGTTTCGCGCGTGAAACCAATGCCCGCTCGCTCGCCGAGGTGATCGACGGCGCGGACATTTTCCTTGGCCTGTCGGCCGGCGGCGTGCTCAAGCAGGAAATGGTCAAGCAGATGGCCGAGAGGCCGCTGATTCTCGCGCTGGCCAATCCGACGCCGGAAATCCTGCCGGAACTCGCGCTCGAAGTGCGCCCGGACGCGGTGCTATGCACGGGCCGCACCGACTACCCGAACCAGGTGAACAACGTGCTGGTGTTCCCGTTCCTGTTCCGCGGCGCGCTGGATGCGGGCGCGACCACGGTGACGCGGGAAATGGAAATCGCCGCGGTCAATGCGATCGCCGAACTGGCGCGCCAGGAGCAGAGCGACATCGTCGCGACAGCGTACGGCATTCAGGATCTGTCGTTCGGGCCGGAATATCTGATTCCGAAGCCGTTCGATCCGCGTCTGATCGTCAAGGTCGCGCCGGCGGTGGCGAAGGCCGCGATGGATTCGGGCGTCGCCGAGCGTCCGATCGAGGACATGGAAGCGTACCAGCAGCATCTGCAGCAGTTCGTCTATCACAGCGGCACGACCATGAAGCCGATTTTCCAGCTGGCGCGTGGCGTCGAGCCGGAGAAGAAGCGCATCGTGTTCGCGGAAGGCGAAGAAGAACGCGTGCTGCGTGCGATGCAGATCATCGTCGACGAAAAGCTGGCCAAGCCGATCCTGATCGGCCGTCCGGCGGTGATCGAACAGCGCATTGCGCGCTACGGTCTGCGTCTGGTCGCGGGCCAGGACTACACGGTCGTCAACACCGACCACGACGAGCGTTACCGCGATTTCTGGCAGGAATACGCGAAGATGATGTCCCGCAAAGGCATCACGGCGCAGATGGCAAAGCTGGAGATGCGCCGGCGCACCACGCTGATCGGCGCGATGCTGGTGAAGAAGGGTGAGGCGGACGGCATGATCTGCGGCACCATCAGCACGACGCACCGTCATCTGCACTTCATCGACCAGGTGATCGGCAAGCGTGAAGGCCGCGGTGTGTACGCGGCGATGAACGCGCTAGTGTTGCCGAACCGCCAGATTTTCCTCGTCGATACGCACGTGAACGTCGATCCGACGCCGGAGCAGCTGGCCGAGATCACCATCATGGCCGCCGAGGAAGTGCGCCGCTTTGGTATTGAGCCGAAGGTCGCGCTGGTGTCGCATTCGAATTTCGGTTCGAGCAACGCGCCGACCGCCCAGAAGATGCGCGATACGCTGGAGATCCTGCGCGAACGCGCGCCGGAGCTGCAGGTGGATGGCGAAATGCACGGCGATGTGGCGCTCGACGCGAACCTGCGCCGCGAAGTCCTGCCCGACTCGACGCTCGAAGGCGATGCGAATCTGCTGGTGCTGCCGAACATCGACGCGGCCAACATCTCGTATAACCTGCTGAAGACTGCCGCGGGCAATAACATCGCGATCGGTCCGATGCTGCTGGGCGCAGCCAAGCCGGTTCACGTGCTGACGGCTTCGGCGACGGTGCGCCGGATCGTCAATATGACGGCGCTGTTGGTGGCGGACGTAATCGCAGCCCGCTGAGCCTCGACCCGGGTGAGGCATGGCGCCGGCTGATCGCGCGCCATGCCAAAAAAAAGGCGTGCCTGCAACGGGCACGCCTTGGGTAAGCAGGGGATTGCCACCCTAAAACGGCTACTGACACAAAATCAACCTTGAAAGACTACGACAACCCTCGGCTCTCGCCAGGGGAACGACGGCGCGCATAGAGAGCATGCTGAATATCTGCATTTCCCATCCATTCGCGCAGTCAAGTTAAGTTTAGCCAGATCAGGCTAAACATTCTGTCAAAACTCGTCAAAGACCCAACCATCGGCTTTTCCTGCGCGTTTGGAAGGCGTTCGCCGGTCCGCTGAACATTGATTCCAAAGGCTATTAGCGATACCCTTACGACTTTCATGGTCGTCAAACTCGTGATCTAACAGCGGGAATCCTGATACATGGCACGCAAGTGGCTGCGCATCAAAGGCGTGCTGACCGGTGTTGTTACGCTGTGCGCGTTAGCCGGCTCTGTGCCTGGCGCGTTTGCACGCGACTACGCGGCGGACGCGAACGTTCAGGTGCCAGGTACCGTCGCGCTGGCGCAATTGCCGCGCGAAGCGGTCAGTACGTTGAACTTGATTGCTGCTGGCGGGCCTTACCCGTATGAGAAGGACGGCATCGTGTTCGGCAATCGCGAACGGTTGCTGCCGGCCCATCGGCGCGGCTATTACCACGAATACACCGTTCCCACGCCTCACGCACGTAATCGCGGGGCGCGTCGCATCGTCTGCGGTGGTCCGCTACAGCGAACCGACAATTGTTACTACTCGGACGACCATTACACCAGTTTTAATCGTATTGTTGAATGAGATCGGGATGAACGGCATGAGCGACAACATCTACGCGCACGACTCCGGAGTCGCGACGGATCTTTTCGCGGCCGGCGACGGCAATTTGTTCCAACGCGTCATGAAGATGCGCGCCGACGGTCAGGGCCGCGAGAACCAGAGTGAAGCTGGCACGGTGGTTTCATCGAACGAGGAGCCCATGAGCCTTTTCAAGACCGTGCGACCGAACATCGTACAGTCGATCCGCGCGTTCCGCGTGCAGGATCTCGCCGACGAGGCCCAGCAGCTCGGCCAGCATTTTCTGTATGCGTATTGCGCCAACGCGCACTCGAAACAGGAGGTGCTCGAGACCATCGCGACGTCGTTTCTGTTTCCGAAGCATTTCGGCAAGAATTACGACGCGCTCTACGACTGCCTGACCGACCTCGTCCACAAGGCTGGCGCGCAGCCCGGTTTCGTGATCGTGCTCGAGCAGTTGCCGGTTGCCCAGAAGTTCGACAAGGAAGGGCGTGAAACGCTGCTGGACGTGTTCCGCGAAGCAGCCGAATTCTGGGCCGAGCGGAAAGTGGCGTTCCGGGTGTTCTATTCGTTTGCCTGAGTTCGTTTGCCTGAGTCTTGCCCGCCCACCCGCGCATTGCTTGTACCGCACTACAGGAAGAGAAANNTTTCTCTTCCTGTAGTGCGCCTCGCGCCGGGAACGTGAGGCGCGGAGCAACTGAACTTACCAAGCGCCCCAGCGAGCCGCGAGTGCCGACAGAACCGCAATCCCGGCGGTCTCGGTGCGCAACACGCGTGGTCCGAGGCCGACGGCGGTAAATCCGTGATCGGTGGCGGCGGCTTCCTCGGCGGCGGAAAACCCGCCTTCGGGGCCGACCAGCACCGTCACGCGGCCCGTTGGCGCCGTCTCCGGTAACGCGGAGAAACGGATGCTGGCGCGCGGCGACAGCAGAATGCGCAGCTCGTCCGCTTCGGGCTCGCGGGGCAGCGCACCGAGCCAGGTCGCGATCTCGCGCACAGGCATGACTTCGGGCAGCCGGTTGCGCCCGCACTGTTCGCACGACGCCCGCACGATGCCTTGCCAGTGCACATGCCGCCGCTGTGCGCGCTCGCCGGCAAGCCGCACGACGCTGCGCGTGGTGGTCAGCGGCACGAAGCAGGACGCGCCGAGTTCGACTGCCTTTTCGATCAGCCAGTCCATCTTGTCGCCGCCGGCAATGCCCTGCGCCAGCGTGAGGCGATACGGCGCTTCGACTTCGATAGAGCGGAATTCGCGAATTTTCACCCGGGCCGAGCGGCGTTCGACCTCGATCAGTTCGGCGCTGTACTCGCCGCCCTCGCCGTTGAAAAGCACGATCGAATCGCCGGGCTGCAAACGCAGCACGAGGATGTGGCGCACGACGTCATCGGGAAGCTGCATGATGTCGTCGGGGCTAAGGGGTGTACCGACGAAGAAACGAGGCATCAGAAAAATACTCATTGGCTCAGGAAAGGTGGCAAGCGAGCGCCCAACGGTAGCCGTCCAGATCTTCGACCTGAGCGAAGCGGTCGCCCCAGAATTGATCCTGCGGCACGCTCAGCGATTTCGCGCCGGCCGCCAGCGCCCGCGCATAAACCGCATCGACGTCGTCGACATAGACATAGAACGATTGCGGGGCGATCGCGCCCGCGCTTCGAGGTGTTTTCGCGGCCGACCCGAACGCGCCCTCAGGCGCGAACATCACGATCAACTGACCGTGATAGGTCATCTCGACATGCATGACGACGCCGTCGTCCTCAACACTGTCGCGTACTTCGAAGCCAAAAGCCGCGGCGAAGAACGCAGTCGCGGCACGCGCGTCGCGCACCGTCAGATAAGGGGTCAACCAGGGCACACCGGCTGGGCGAGGGGCGGTCATGGAGTTCTCCGGATCCTTGGGGTTGGCGGGGGGCAAGTGACGGGTGCCGGTTGAAGGCGACGCGCCGCGCCGGTCGTGTGTCCGCTACCGATCGTGCGATCAGACGCAACCGTATATTGTGCTCACCCGTTAGCGCGTTGGCTTTAAGAATTGACTTAGTTTATCGCGCACAGACCGCGATGCCGAGAACAGTCCGGCGTGCATGGCCGGTTCGTAGTGTTTCAGCGAGTCGATCCCGCGTGCCGCGAGGCGCTCGGCAAGCGTGTCGATAGCGATGGCGGCGGGGTCGAGCGTATCGCTGGCGCTCGCCATCATCCATAGCGAGCCGTACAGCGGGACGAAGGTGTTCATCGTGCGCACGACGGCGAATGCGGCGCGCAGATCGTCGAGCAGGCCGGCAATCCGGCGTGCGTGGAAATAGGGTGAGCCCAGATGCAACGAGAGCGCGGCGCCCGGGCGCATGGTCCGCTTGAGCTGCTGATAGAAGGCGGGTGTGTACAGGCTCGCGGCGGGCGAATCCGGCGGCGTCAGATCGAAGATGACCAGCTCGAACTGTGACGGTGCCGCTGCCGCGACGTATTGCGCGGCGTCGCCGATCACCAGCTCGACGCGCGGATTGTCGAACGCGGCGCCATGTACATCGGGCAAATGTTCGCGTGTCAGGCGCACCACTTCCGCATCCAGCTCCGCGACCACGATCCGTTCGATGCCGGGGTGCCGCAGCAGTTGCCGCGCCGCGCCGCCATCGCCGCCGCCGAGCACCAGCGCCGTGCGCGGCGACGGATGCGCGAGCGCGATCGGATGGACCATGCATTCGTGATAGATGAACTCGTCGCCAGTGGACGTCATCGGCCGGCCGTCGAGCGTGAAAAGCCGGCCGAGCTGGCGCGTATCCCACACCTCGATACGCTGGTGCCGCGAATCGACGCGTGCGACAAGACGCGCATGCGGAAACCCATAGACGGCGTCGGGACTCGGATGGAACAACAGGGCAGCGCTCACGGCGGGGCGGGCTCCCTCTGGAGCGCGGTGGGTTTGGTTGTCCAATTGTAAAGGGCGACGCGCTTCGGCCGCCACGCCTGAATCGCACCGTGCGCACCGGCGGCTCTGCGCGCCGGGAGCCGGTCAACGTTCTGTTAGAATGTGACGCTTTCAGCCTTGTCCGTTTGCTCTGCCCGTTTCGCGTCTCGTGGCGCCGCACCGTGCGCCGCAGCGAATTGGCCGCCGAGCTCCCGGTCCTCAAGCGCGCACCGCTTCCTGACTCTGTCTCCGGACTCGACATGACGACCTCGTCTCCCACACCCACTTCCTTGATGGCCAACGCAATCCGCGCGTTGTCCATGGATGCCGTTCAAAAAGCGAATTCCGGCCACCCCGGCATGCCGATGGGCATGGCCGAAATCGGTGTGGCTTTGTGGTCGCGTCATCTGCGCCACAACCCGAAGAACCCGCAATGGGCCAATCGCGACCGTTTCGTGCTGTCCAACGGCCACGGCTCGATGCTGCTGTACTCGCTGCTGCACCTCACCGGCTACGATCTGCCGATGGAAGAGCTGAAGAACTTCCGCCAGATGCATTCGAAGACGCCGGGCCACCCGGAATACGGCATCACGCCGGGCGTCGAAACCACCACCGGGCCGCTCGGCCAGGGGTTGGCGAACGCGGTTGGCATGGCGCTCGCCGAGTCGCTGCTCGCCACCGAATTCAACAAGCCTGACGCGCAGATCGTCGACCACCACACGTACGTGTTCGTCGGCGACGGCTGCCTGATGGAAGGTATCTCGCACGAAGCCTGTTCGCTGGCGGGCGTGCTGAAGCTGAACAAGCTGATCGCGTTCTACGACGATAACGGCATCTCGATCGACGGCGAAGTGGTGCACTGGTTCCACGACGACACGCCGAAGCGTTTTGAAGCGTACGGCTGGAAGGTGATCCCGAATGTGGTCGGCCATGACGTCGGCGCGGTCGACGCGGCGATCAAGCAGGCCAAGCTGTCGGACAAGCCGACCCTGATCTGCTGCAAGACCGTGATCGGTGAAGGCTCGCCGACCAAGGCCGGCTCCCACGATTCGCACGGCGCGCCGCTCGGCGACAAGGAAATCGCGGCGACCCGCGAGGCGATCGGCTGGAAGTGGGAGCCGTTCGTGATTCCGCAGGAGGTCTACGCAGCGTGGGACGCGAAGGACGCGGGCGCGCACCTCGAAGCCGACTGGGACAAGGCATTCGCGGCCTATGCGGCGAAGTATCCGCAGGAAGCGGCCGAGTTCAAGCGGCGCGATGCGAAGCAGCTGCCGGCAGACTGGAAGGAAAAGGCGCGGGCCATCATCGCCGGCGCGAACGAGCGCGCCGAAACCGTCGCGACGCGCAAGGCATCGCAGCAGGCGATCGAAGGCCTGTCGGCGGTGCTGCCTGAACTGCTCGGCGGTTCAGCTGATCTGACCGGTTCGAACCTGACCAACTGGAAGGCTGCCAAGTCGGTTCGCGTGAACGCCGAAGGCAAGGCCGCCGGCAACTACGTGAACTACGGCGTGCGCGAATTCGGCATGAGCGCCGCGATCAATGGCGTCGCGCTGCATGGCGGTTTCAAGGCGTTCGGCGGTACCTTCCTGACGTTCTCGGACTACAGCCGCAACGCGCTGCGCGTCGCCGCGCTGATGAAGGCGCAGTCGATCTTCGTGTTCACGCACGACTCGATCGGTCTGGGCGAAGACGGCCCGACCCACCAGTCGATCGAACACGTCGCAAGCCTGCGTCTGATTCCGCATCTGCACACGTGGCGCCCGGCCGACACGGTCGAGACGGCGGTGGCGTGGACCCACGCCATCGAACATCAAGGCCCGTCGTGCCTGATCTTCAGCCGTCAGAACCTGCCGTTCACGGAGCGCACCGACGCGCAGATCGCCAACATCGAGAAGGGAGGCTACGTGCTGCGCGACTGGAACGACGAGATCGTTGCGCGCAAGATCATCCTGATCGCCACCGGCTCGGAAGTCGAACTCGCGCTGAAGGCGGTCGAGCCGCTGGCGCGCGAAGGCATCGCGGCGCGCGTCGTGTCGATGCCGTCGACCACGGTGTTCGACAAGCAGGACGCCGCGTACCGCGAACGCGTGCTGCCCAAGGGCGTACGCCGCGTTGCGATCGAAGCGGGTGTGACGGATTTCTGGCGCAAGTATGTGGGTCTGGAAGGCGGGGTGGTCGGGATCGACACGTTCGGCGAATCGGCCCCGGCAGGCGTACTGTTCAAGCATTTCGGTTTCACGGTCGAGCACGTAGTAGAAACGGCTAAAGCCGCACTCGGCTGATCCAACGGCATGCGTTGCCGTGTGTGTGCGAATGCGCGGCAATGCTGTCAGTCAGACAAACCTGGACGTATTTTTTCAGCCATCAGGAGATAGACCATGACGATTCGCGTCGCAATCAACGGCTACGGCCGGATCGGCCGCAACACCCTGCGCGCCTTCTACGAAAACGGCAAGAAGCACGATCTCGAAATCGTCGCCATCAACGATCTGGGCGATGCCAAAACCAACGCTCACCTGACGCAATACGACACCGCGCACGGCAAGTTCCCGGGCGACGTGTCGGTGGACGGTGACTACCTGGTCGTCAACGGCGACAAGATCCGCGTGCTGGCCAACCGCAACCCGGCGGAACTGCCGTGGGGCGAGCTGAAGGTCGACGTCGTGATGGAGTGCACAGGCTTTTTCACGACCAAGGAAAAGGCCAGCGCGCACATCAAGGGCGGCGCAAAGAAGGTCATCATTTCGGCGCCGGGCGGCAAGGACGTCGACGCAACGGTCGTCTACGGCGTGAACCACAACGTGCTGAAGGCATCGGACACGGTGATCTCGAACGCATCGTGCACGACCAACTGCCTGGCACCGCTCGTCAAGCCGCTGAACGACAAGATCGGCCTCGTGAACGGCCTGATGACGACGATTCACGCGTACACGAACGACCAGGTCCTGACCGACGTGTACCACGAAGATCTGCGCCGCGCACGCTCGGCGACGCACAGCCAGATCCCGACCAAGACCGGCGCTGCTTCGGCGGTTGGCCTCGTGCTGCCGGAACTGAACGGCAAGCTGGACGGCTACGCGATTCGCGTCCCGACGATCAACGTGTCGGTGGTCGACCTGTCGTTCATCGCCGCGCGGGACACGACGGTCGAAGAAGTCAACGCGATCATGAAGGAAGCATCGCAAGGCGCGCTGAAGGGCATCCTCGGTTACAACGACGCACCGCTGGTGTCGATCGACTTCAACCACAACCCGGCTTCGTCGACGTTCGACGCGACGTTGACCAAGGTGTCGGGCCGTCTGGTGAAGGTGTCGAGCTGGTACGACAACGAGTGGGGCTTCTCGAACCGCATGCTGGACACGGCGGTGGCGCTCGCCAGCGCGAAGTAAGCCATTGCGCTTCGTGTGATGCGCTGTGAGGCCGGCCTCAGGTCGGCTTTCCAGCGCAAAAAAAGCCGCTCTTCGGGGCGGCTTTTTTACATCTGCGGAGTCGGGAAATAAACGCCGGCACGCTGCGCGGCGTTCGAGATGTGGGTTTCGATGGCCTTGCCGGCGGCGGCGGAATCGCGCGCCGTGAGCGCGTCCAGAATCGCGCGGTGCTCGGTGTACGTGGATAGCACGAGTTCGCGCCGGTAGAACGGCAGCCGCTGGCTTTCCTTCATGATTTCTGCGCTGCTGCTCAGAATCGATTCGATCGCCGCGTTGCCGGCAATGCCCACGATGCGCATGTGAAAGTCGTAATCGAGGCGGGCGGCTTCGTCGAGTTCGTCGCATGCGAGTGCTGTCTGCATCGCCGTGATGTTTTCCTCGAACCAGGCGAGGTCGGAGTCTGTCACCGCGAGCGCCGCCATGCGCGCGGCGAAGCCCTCCAGCGCGTAGCGCATCTGATAGGTATCCGGCAGCGACGACTGCTCGGCGAAACGCCACGTTTGCGCGGCCGCGGCTTGCGCACTTTCCACGTACACGCCCTTGCCGGGACGGATCGTCAGCAGCCCAAGCGCTTCGAGCGTGGACAGCGCTTCGCGCAACGACGCGCGGCTGATCGACAGTTCTTCGGAGAGTTGACGCTGGGCCGGCAACAGACTGCCCACCGGATAGACCCCCCCTTCGATCCGGTCGCGGATGGTCGCAATGGCGGCGTCGGTGACGGTATGCGGGACATTTTTCATTTGTGGCTCCCTCGGCGGTCTGGTCTGACCAGTATTGTAATACGCGCTCTCAACGCGTGTGCCTTGCCGCGATGCAAATCCGCAATCCCGCGAAATAGCGGGTAAACACTGTTCGATGAATCCTTGACGTCAGTATATCGGCTTCCTACTATTCGCCATAACAGTGCTGGTCGGACCAGTCTGAACAGATCAGAATCGCAACCAGGAGGCAGCCGTGTTGAAATTCTTCAATTCGCTATTTGGCCGGGTCGTCATAGCGCTGGTGGTGGGCGTCGCGATCGGCGCGGTGTACCCGCATTTCGCTCAATCGCTGCGCCCGCTCGGCGACGGTTTTCTCAAGCTGATCAAGATGGTGATCGGTCCGATCGTGTTCTGCGTGGTGGTCAGCGGCATGGCGCACGCCGGCGATCTGCGCAAAGTGGGGCGCGTCGGGTTGAAGGCGGTGGTGTACTTCGAGATCATGACGACGATCGCGCTCGTGATCGGCGCGGTGCTGGCCTATGCCACGCGGCCGGGCGTGGGCATGAACATCGATCTGCGTTCGCTCGACGCCGCGTCGCTCGCGACCTACGCCGAGCACGCGAAGAGCCTCAAGGACACCGCCGGCTTTCTGCTGAAGATCATTCCCGACACCGCGATCAACGCGTTCGCCACCGGCGATATCCTGCAGATTCTGGTGTTTTCGGTGTTGTTCGGCTCGGCGCTGTCGCTGCTCGGCAAGAAGGCGCAGCGCGTGAACGCGCTGGTCGACGAGCTGGCGCAGGTGTTTTTCCGCGTGATGGGTTTCATCATCAAGCTCGCGCCGCTCGGCGTGCTGGGTGCGATCGCGTTCACGACCGGCACGTACGGCGTCGAATCGCTCAAGCAACTCGGCATGCTGGTGCTGGTCTTCTACGCGAGCTGCGTCGTGTTCGTGGCGGTCGTGCTGGGTGTGGTCATGCGGCTGGCGGGCTTCAGCCTGTTCAAGCTGGTTCGCTACCTGCGTGAAGAGCTGTCGATCGTGCTCGGTACCGCTTCGTCCGATGCCGTGCTGCCGCAGATCATGCGCAAGCTCGAATGGATGGGTGTGAAGGACTCGACCGTCGGACTGGTGATTCCGACCGGCTACTCGTTCAATCTCGACGGTTTTTCGATTTATCTGACGCTTGCGGTGATCTTCATCGCGCAGGCCACCAACACCCCGTTGTCCTTGCATGACCTGATCGTAGTGGTGCTGGTGTCGCTCGTGACGTCGAAGGGCGCGCACGGCATTCCCGGTTCGGCCATCGTGATCCTGGCTGCGACCTTGTCCGCCATTCCGGCGATTCCCGTGCTCGGCCTCGTGCTGATCCTGCCGGTTGACTGGTTCGTCGGCATTGCCCGCGCATTGACCAACCTGATCGGCAACTGCGTCGCGACGGTAGTGGTCGCCGTGTGGGAAAACGATATCGACCGGGCGCGTGCGCATCGCGTTCTGAACCGCGACGCGGCATTGCGCTACGTGCCCGCCGGCGAAGACGCGGGCGACGAGTCGGTGGCGGGCGACCGCGCACCGGCCGTCTGATGCGAGCGGGTCGATCCATGAGCGATCCATGAGCGATCCATGAGCGATCAACGCGCGAACGATCCGCGAACGCTGCGATCACCCGCACCCTGATTTCCCGCGCCAACCAGGCGCGCTGTGCGACGGCGGATGCCGCGACTCCGCCGCCAGTCCTTCACCTTTTTGCTGTCTGACCGAGACCATGGCTAACCCGATCCTCGACCCCAACGCTCCCGCCTTTACCCGCCGTTACATGAACCTCGCCGACCCGCGTCTGGGTGCAAAGGCGCTGCACGCCAGCGACGAATTCTTCGCACCGAAAGAACGCATGCTCGAACCGCAGCCGGCGGTGTTCATTCCCGGCAAATACGACGATCACGGCAAGTGGATGGATGGCTGGGAAACCCGCCGCAAGCGCACTACCGGCCACGACTATTGCGTGATCCGCCTCGCGCGGCCGGGCGTCGTGCATGGCGTCGATCTGGATACCAGCCACTTCACCGGCAACTTCCCGCCGGCTGCATCGATCGACGCCTGCTACGTTGAGGGCGACGCGCCGTCCGAGCACGCAGACTGGCAAACGCTGGTACCGGCCACCACGCTGCAGGGCAACCAGCACCACTACGTCGAAGTGAACGACGGGCGCGCGTTCACCCATCTGCGCGTGAATCTATATCCGGACGGCGGTCTCGCGCGTCTGCGCGTGTACGGCCAGCCGCAGCGCGACTGGACGCGCATCGAGCGCGGCACGCTGCTGGACCTCGCGGCGATCGAAAACGGCGCGTATCTGGTGGCGGCGAACAACCAGCATTTCGGAGCGGCCTCGCAAATGCTGATGCCGGGCCGCGGCGTCAACATGGGCGACGGCTGGGAAACGCGGCGCCGTCGCGAGCCGGGCAACGACTGGGCGATCGTCGCGCTGGCGCGGCCGGGCGTGATCCGCAAGATCGAAGTGGATACCGCGCACTTCAAGGGCAATTTCCCCGACCGCTGTTCGGTGCAGGCGGCGTCGGTAACGGGCGGCACGGACGATTCCCTCATCACGCAGGCGATGTTCTGGCCGGTGCTGCTCGGCGATCAGAAACTGCAGATGGACCACGTCCACACGTTCGCCGAGGGTCTCGAATCGCTGGGGCTGGTTACGCACGTGCGTTTCAATATCTTCCCGGACGGCGGCGTATCGCGCCTGCGCCTGTGGGGCGAGGTCGTGTAACGGAGTGATCCCGATGAAGACATTGCAGATGGAACGTCTGACGCGAGCGGCCTTCGCGCCGTTCGGCGACGTCATCGAACTGGCAGGCGCGCGCCATTTCCCAATCAACGGCGGCACGACCGAGCGCTATCACGATCTCGCCCGGGTCGACGTGACGGAACACGGCGGGCGGCCGCTGATCAACCTGTTTCGCGCGCAACCGCGTGCGCTGCCGGTCGAGATCACGATGATGGAGCGGCATCCGCTCGGCAGCCAGGCTTTCATTCCATTACGGCAGGCTCGCTATCTGGTGGTGGTCGCGCCGGCGGGCGAGTTCGATCCGGCGCAAATGCGCGCCTTCTGGACCGACGCCTGGCAAGGCGTCAACTATGCGAAAGGGGTCTGGCATCATCCACTGCTGGCGCTCGATCAGGTGAGCGATTTCGTGGTGGTCGATCGTGGCGGCGAGCAGCAAAATTGCGACGAATTGCGGTTGGCCGAGCCGTGGAGGCTGGCGTTCGAGCCGAGCGCCGAACTGGTGAGCTAGCGGCGCCATCGGCGCTCGTCACACGGCGCTGCTGGACGTTAAGAGACCCGGCCGATTCGCATCGGCCGGGTCTTTTTTAGTTTGCCGGACCGCGCGCCCCCGACGCGGCTGGCCCTGCATCAGTGCTTGCGATGCGGGCAATTTTCCTTGGTGCAGGCACCGTACAGCGCTAGTGCGTGTTCCTGCAGCTTGAAGCCGCGCTCTTTCGCGATAGACTGCTGACGGCTCTCGATTTCGGAGTCGAAAAACTCTTCGACGCGCCCGCAATCGAGGCAAACAAGGTGGTCGTGATGCGACCCTTCGTTCAGTTCGAACACCGCCTTGCCCGATTCGAAATTGCTGCGCGTGAGCAGGCCGGCCTGCTCGAACTGCGTCAGCACGCGATACACGGTTGCAAGGCCGATATCGAGCTCTTCGTGCAACAGGTTGCGGTATACGTCTTCGGCTGTCAGATGACGTACCGGGCTGTGCTGAAAAATCTCAAGAATTTTGAGGCGCGGAAGGGTCGCCTTGAGCCCGATATTCTTGAGATCGGTTGGATTGGTCATGACAAGGGATCCCTAGAGTACAATGCTGGGCTCTCATAGTAATGTGTTTTTGCCGTTCTGGTCATCTTCGATGGAATGAAGCGCGGCTCGTCAGCGGGCCCGCACGGTGAGTGAAATGATTTCAAAATCTCAATTGATCTACCGGGGGAGCCGCATGCGGGGTACCTTGATCGCTGTTGCGACTGTCGCGGTTCTTGCCGGATGTTCCACGTACGACAGCCTGACGCAGCGTGTCGCCCAAAGCATCACGCCGTACCGGATTACAGTGGTGCAAGGTAATTTTGTCTCGCAGGAAATGGCGGGGCAGATGAAAGTCGGCATGACCCGCGCGCAGGTGCGCCAGGTGCTCGGCACGCCGCTCTTGACCGACATGTTCCACGCGGACCGCTGGGACTACGTGTTCTATTTCAAGCGCGGCTCGACTTCAGTCGTGCAGCAGCGCGACTTCACAGTGTTTTTCTCGGGTGATCTCGTCACCAGTTGGACGGGCGGCGAAGATCTGCCGAGCAACCTCGAGCTGCTCGCCGAAATCGACGGCGACAAGCACGGTGGCAAGCCCGTGCAGAAGGCGGCCGGCAGCGCGAACGCCGCGAGTGCTGCCGCGGCCGCGGCGCCGGTCACGGTGGACACCGCTCGCTCACCTTCGGTCGAAGGCGCCGCCGCAGCGGCCGCGCCGTCCACGGACGCCAACGAGGAAGCCGCGCAAGCCGCCAATCGTGCGACCAATGCGGTGCAGTCGCCGTCGGGTAACCGGCCGTCGTCCGTGCGCGCCACGGCGCCGACCGCCAATGCTGGCGGCGTCCCGTCGCAAGGCCCGACGTCCGGCGGCCAGCCGCAGTTCCAGTTCCACCGTCCGGCGCCGCCGGTTCCCGCTACGCAGAGCAATCCGGTGGGACCGACGGGCTTACAAAGCGGCAGCGCCAGCCCGACGTACAACGCACCGCAGACCAGTTCCCCGTCGACTTCGGGAACGGGCGACTGATCACGCGGTCCGTGTTTTGAGGCGGGCATCGCGCCAGGCGCGGCGCCCGCCGGATTCTGAGCCTTTCCCATGAAGTGCGGCGCGCGGGCGTGCTGCCCGCTGCCGCTTTCGCCCGCCTTTGCCGGGTTTGTCTTTTCGAACGCTCGTAGCCATGAAAATTGCCATTGCTGGCGCATCGGGCCGTATGGGCCGCATGCTCATCGAAACCGTCCTCAACGATTCCGACGTCACGCTATCCGGTGCGCTCGACCGCGCGGGCTCTGCGCAACTCGGTCAGGACGCCGGCGCGTTTCTCGGCAAACAGACGGGCGTGCTGCTGACCGACGACGTCGAGCGCGTGTTCGCCGAATCCGACTACCTGATCGACTTCACGCGCCCGGAAGGCACGCTGATGCATCTGGAAGCGGCGCTGCGCCACGACGTGAAGATGGTGATCGGCACGACCGGCTTCGACAACACGCAGAAAGCGCAACTGCGCGCGGCGGCGGACAGGATCGCCATCATGTTCGCGTCGAACATGAGCGTCGGCGTGAACGTTACGCTGAAGCTGCTGGAATATGCGGCGAAGCATTTCGCGACCGGCTATGACATCGAAATCATCGAGGCGCATCATCGTCATAAGGTCGACGCGCCGTCCGGCACCGCGTTGACGATGGGCGAAGTGATCGCCAACGCGCTCGGCCGCAATCTCGACGACTGCGCGGTCTATAGCCGCGAAGGCGTGACCGGCGAACGCGATCCGTCCACCATCGGTTTTTCGGCGATTCGCGGCGGCGACATCGTCGGTGACCACACGGTGCTGTTCGCGGGCATCGGCGAGCGCATCGAGATCACGCACAAATCGGCGAGCCGTCTGTCGTATGCGCAAGGCGCGCTTCGTGCCGTGCGCTTCCTCGCAGGCCACGAAACCGGCTTTTTTGACATGCAGGACGTACTCGGCCTGCGTTGAACGCGTGTCGGGGGCAAGCGGCCCCTGGGCGCGCCCCCTGAAATCACTTGTCCACGGCGAGGTCAGATGGCAGCCAGCAGCGGCATCATCCACTACCTGCAAACCGGCGACGCGATCACGCATGGCGTCGCGTATGTGCTGCTGGCCATGTCGATTGCGAGCTGGTGCTTTCTGATCGTCAAGAGCTGGATTCTCACGCGCGCCAAACGTCAGGCCAAGCGGGCGATTGCGCAGTTCTGGCAAGCGCCCACGCTGTCCGAAGGCGTCGCAACATTGCGGCGCGCGGATCGCGAACGGGTCTTCACGCCGCTCGCCGAAGCCGCGCTGCATGCGGCTGAAGTGGACATTCCGGGCGTGCTGCTCGCACGCGTCGAGCGCAGCGAGCGGGTGCTGCGGGCGTTGCGCCAGGCGCTCAACGCGTCGCAGCGGCGGCTCGAATTCGGCCAGGTGCTGCTGGCGTCGGTGGGTAGTACTGCGCCGTTCGTCGGGTTGCTTGGCACCGTATGGGGCATCTATCATGCGCTCGGCAGCATTGCCGCAAGCGGCCAGGCACAGATCGAGAATGTCGCCGGGCCGGTCGGCGAAGCGCTGATCATGACCGCTTTCGGCCTCGTGGTGGCGATTCCGGCGGTGCTCGCGTACAACATACTCGGGCGTCTGGTGCGTCAGCTGACGGAGGACCTCGACGGTTTCGCGCACGACCTGCACGCGTACGTATGCGCGCCGGCCGACCAGGCTCACGCGCCGGTGCGTGCACAGCAGACTTCGACCCATGAGGCGCACCGCTAGGGCGGAAACCCCAGGCAGCACGCTCAGGCAGCACGCTCAGGCAGCACGCTCAGGCAGCACATGACCTAGCACACCGGGCAGCGCGTCAGGCAGCACGTTCAGGCAGAAGGAGGCGACATGGCATTCGGCGGACTCGAGAAAAAGCATACAGCCGCACCGATGGCCGACATCAACATGACGCCGCTGATCGACGTGATGCTGGTGCTGCTGGTGATTTTTATCATCACCGCGCCGTTGTTCACGCACGCGATCCGGCTCGACCTGCCGAAAGTCGCGGCGGCGCCCGCGCGGCAGACGCCGCAAACCATCGCGCTATCGATCGACGGCGCTGGGAAGCTGTACTGGAACGGCAATCCGATCACGCTCGCACAGATGCGCACGCAGTTCGCGCAAGCGGCCAAACAGGAACAGCAGCCGGAGATTCAGCTGCGCGCAGAGCGCTCCACGCGTTATGAGGTGATTGCGCAGGTGATGGGCGCGGCGCAGCAGGCCGGGCTCGAGCGTATTGGCTTCGTGACGGACCCGCCGCCGCCGGCTGCGCCGCAATAGCGATCGGCCGCGCGTCATGGTGCGTGCCGCACCGGCGGCTGGCTGGCACGAATCACGCGGCATGGCGCGACGCAAGGCGCGCACCATCCGGGCGAAGCCGGCCACAGCGCGCGAAGCCCGCGCAGCATCGCACGCGGTGCACCCGTGCGCGAACGGTATAATCAGCCTTTTCCCCGCCGAAGGGGAAACAACGCCATTTCATCCAGCAGAGCACCAAAACGGCCGGTGCGAAAGCACCGAACCCAGCGATCCCATCACACCATGCACGAAAAATACGTTCCCTCCGACGTCGAAGCCGCCGCGCAAGGGCAATGGCGCGCCATCGACGCGTACAAGACGACGGAAACCTCCGACAAGCCCAAGTTCTATTGCGTCTCGATGCTGCCGTACCCGTCGGGCAAGCTGCATATGGGGCACGTGCGCAACTACACGATCAACGACGTGATGTACCGCTATCTGCGGATGAACGGCTACAACGTGCTGATGCCGATGGGCTGGGACGCGTTCGGCATGCCGGCGGAAAACGCGGCGATGGCCAACAACGTGCCGCCCGCGCAGTGGACCTACGACAACATCGCTTACATGAAGAAGCAGATGCAGTCGATGGGTCTCGCGATTGACTGGACGCGCGAAGTCGCGACCTGCAGCCCCGACTACTACAAGTGGAACCAGTGGCTGTTCCTGAAGATGCTCGAGAAGGGCATCGCGTACAAGAAGACCGGCACCGTCAACTGGGACCCGGTCGACCAGACCGTGCTGGCCAACGAGCAGGTGATCGACGGCCGCGGCTGGCGTTCGGGCGCGCTCGTCGAGAAGCGCGAAATCCCGATGTACTACATGCGCATCACGCAGTACGCGGACGAACTGCTGCACGATCTCGACGGCCTCGGCTGGCCCGAGCGCGTCAAGATCATGCAGCAGAACTGGATCGGCAAGAGCTTCGGCGTGAACTTCGGCTTCCCGTATGAGATCGACGGTGAACGGAAGCTGCTGCGCGTGTTCACTACGCGCGCCGACACGATCATGGGCGTGACCTTTTGCGCGATCGCCGCCGAGCATCCGCTCGCCACGCGTCTCGCGCAAGGCAAGCCGGAGCTGCAGGCGTTCAGCGACGAATGCAAGCGCGGCGGCGTCGCTGAAGCCGACGTCGCGACGATGGAAAAGAAGGGCATGGCGACCGGCTTCTACGTCACGCATCCGCTGACGCAGGAAAAGGTCGAGGTGTGGATCGGCAACTACGTGCTGATGACCTATGGCGAAGGCGCGGTGATGGGCGTGCCGGCGCACGACGAGCGCGACTTCGCGTTCGTGAAGAAATACGGTCTGCCGATCAAACAGGTGGTGACGGTCGAAGGCAAGGCGTTTTCGACCGAAGCCTGGGAAGAATGGTACGGCGAGAAGAACGGCACGCTCGTCAACAGCGGCAAGTACGACGGCCTCACCTACGACCAGGCGGTCGACCAGATCGCCGCGGACCTGAAGGAGCTGGGTCTCGGCGACAAGCAGATCACGTGGCGTCTGCGTGACTGGGGCGTGTCGCGCCAGCGTTACTGGGGCACGCCGATTCCGATCATCCACTGCCCGACGTGCGGCGACGTGCCGGTGCCGGAAAAGGATCTGCCGGTCGTGCTGCCGGAAGACCTCGTACCGGACGGCACGGGCAATCCGCTCGCGAAGTCCGAAGCGTTCCTGAACTGCACCTGCCCGAGCTGCGGCGGCGCGGCCAAACGCGAAACCGACACGATGGACACCTTCGTCGATTCGTCCTGGTACTTCTACCGCTATGCATCGCCGGACGCGAAAACGATGGTCGACGAGCGCACCGATTACTGGGCTCCGATGGACCAGTACATCGGCGGCATCGAACACGCAATTCTTCACCTGCTGTACTCGCGCTTCTGGGCCAAGGTGATGCGCGACCTGGGTCTCGTCAAGTTCGGCGAGCCAGCCAGGAACCTGCTCACGCAGGGCATGGTGCTCAACGAAACGTACTACCGCGAAAACGAAGCGGGCAAGAAGACCTGGTACAACCCGGCCGACGTCACCGTGTCGTTCGACGACAAGGGTCGCCCGGTCGGCGCGGTCCTGAACGAGGACGGCAAGCCGGTGGTGCTCGGCGGCGTCGAGAAGATGTCGAAGTCGAAGAACAACGGCGTCGATCCGCAATTGCTGATCGATCAGTATGGCGCGGACACTGCGCGTCTGTTCGTGATGTTCGCGGCGCCCCCCGAGCAGCAACTCGAGTGGTCCGGCTCGGGCGTGGAAGGCGCGAGCCGCTTTCTGCGTCGCGTGTGGAATTTTGGTCAGGCGAACGAAGCCGCGTTGCGCGCAGGCGGCCAGTTCGACGCTGCGCAAGCTGGCGATGCCGGCAAGGTGCTGCGTCGCGAAATCTACAGCGTGCTGAAGCAGGCCGACTTCGACTATCAGCGTCTGCAGTACAACACGGTAGTGTCGGCGGCGATGAAGATGCTCAACGCGCTCGACGGCGCGAAGGGCGCGCAACCGGCCGTGCTGCGCGAAACCTACGGCGTGATGCTGCGCGTGCTGTATCCGGTCGTGCCGCACCAGACGTTCCAGTTGTGGCAGGAGCTCGGTTATGCCGACGAGTTCGGCTCGCTGCTCGACGCGCCGTGGCCGAAGGTCGACGAGAAGGCGCTGGAACAGGCCGAAATCGAACTCGTGCTGCAGGTGAACGGCAAGGTGCGCGGTGCGATCACGGTGGCGAAAGACGCGTCGCGCGAAGCGATCGAACAGTTCGCGGCCGCGCACGAGATGGTCGCGAAGTTCAGCGAAGGCAGGGCGCCGAAGAAGATCGTCGTGGTGCCGGGCCGTCTCGTGAACGTGGTCGTTTGACGGTCCACGAAAACATGTCGGCAGACAGGTCGTCGCTGCGTGCGGCGGCGCTTGTCTGCGCTGCGGAATTTACTGCGAACCGGGAGCCAATGTGACTCGCAGATCGTTTTTGACGCTGGCTTGCAGCGTGATGATGTTGTCCGCCTGCGGCTTCCAGTTGCGCGGCCAGCAGGACTACGCCTTCAAACGCCTCTATGTTGCCGGTGGTTCTCCGGCGGCTGTCGCGCGCCTGACGCGCATGGTGCAAGGTGGCAGCGACACGGTCGTGGTCAATTCGCCCGCGAATGCCGACGCGTTGCTGCAACTTACGCAGAATCGCGGTCAGAGCACGCTGACGCTGAACACGCTCGGGGTGGTCCAGGAGTATCAGCTGAATCTGTCGATGATCTACACGCTCACCGGCAAGGACGGCACCGTGCTGATTCCGCAGAGCGTGATTGCGCTGAACCGCGCGATGACCTATAGCGACCAGTTCTCGCAAGCGAAGGCCGCGGAGGCCGACATTCTCTTCGCCGACATGGAGAGCGACGCGATCGATCAGCTGATTCGCCGTCTGGGGGTCGTGCGTTCGATGAACCCGGCGCCGGGCGAAGGCGTGCCGGCCATCGCCCCGCGCGCACCGCTGCCGCCGCCGCCGCTGTGAGCGGCACGCCGTGTTCGATGCGCCGCACCTCTTCAACCTCGCCGATCGGTAGCCATGCAACTGCGACTTGACGCGCTCGAAGCGCATCTCGCGAAGGGCCTCGCCGGACTGTACGTCGTGTACGGCGACGAGCATCTGCTCGCGCAGGAAGCGTGCGACCGGATCCGTGCCGCGGCGCGAGCGGCCGGGTTCACCGATCGCTCGGTGTTCACGGTCGAACGGGGTTTCGACTGGAGCTCGCTGCTGGGCGCGAGCCAGTCGATGTCGCTGTTCGGCGACCGTCAGCTGGTCGAGCTGCGCATTCCGTCGGGCAAGCCCGGCAAGGAAGGCGCGGATGCGCTGAAGGCGCTCGCCGCGGCCGTCAATGACGACGTGCTGACCATGATCACGCTGCCGCGGCTCGACGCGGCGACGCAAAAGTCGGCCTGGTTCATGGCGCTCGCTGACGCGGGCGTTGCGTTGAAGATCGATCCGGTCGAGCGTGCGCAGTTGCCGAACTGGGTCGGGCAGCGGCTCGCGGCCCAGGGCCAGCGGGTGGCCGCGGGCGAAGAAGGGCGACGCGCGCTGGCTTTCATCGCCGAACGGGTGGAAGGCAATCTGCTTGCCGCGCATCAGGAAATCCAGAAGCTCGGGCTGTTGTACCCGGCCGGCTCGTTGAGCTTCGAACAGGTTCAGGACGCGGTGCTCAACGTCGCCCGCTACGATGTGTTCAAGCTGAACGAAGCGATGCTGGCGGGTGATGTCGGCCGCCTCGCGCGCATGCTCGACGGCTTGCGCGGTGAAGGTGAGGCCGCGGTGCTGGTGTTGTGGGCGATCGTCGAGGAAGTGCGCACGCTGCTGCGCATCAAGCGTGGCGTCGCGGCCGGCAAGCCGCTCGCGATGCTCACGCGCGAGAACCGCGTGTGGGGGCCGCGTGAACGGCTGATCGGGCCCGCGCTGTCACGCGTTACCGAAGGCGCGCTGGAAAAGGCGCTCGCTTTGGCGGCGCGGCTGGATCGGCAGGTGAAGGGCTTGTCGGGCGGCACGCCGGGCAATCATCGCGACGATCCACCGCCTGATCCGTGGGACGGCCTGTTCGAGCTGGCGATGACCGTGGCCGCGCCGAAAACAGCGCCGGTGCCGCCGCCACGACCTCGGGGCGGTGCCACGACGCCGGCGCGCAGGCCAGCCTGAATCACGACGCCAACGCAACGCAAACGCGACGCGACGCAAACGCAACGCAATGCAATGCAATGCAAACGCAACGTGACGTGACGCCACCAGGCCACGACGCGAAGCGGTCCCGACAAGCTTCGCGCGGCGGCTCGGCGATTGCACAGCGCTGCATGTCCCCGAGCGTGCTGGCGTCCGCCGCGCCAGGCGCAAGGCTTCGAATCTGCAGGACAACACCGGCCGCCGTCGCGAGCAAAGCACCGGCACCCGACTTACAATCGTTTGATCTTTCGCTAATTCTGCCTGTCCGCCGCACGTCGAAGTGCGCAGCACTATGAGAACGACCATGGATATCGACCAGTACATGACCGACCTCGGCCGACGCGCCCGCCAAGCCTCGCGTGCGATGGCGCGGGCCTCGACAGCGGCCAAGAACGCCGCGCTCGCGGCCGTCGCGCAGGCGATCGAACGCGATGCCGCGCTGCTCAAGGACGCCAACGCGCGTGACCTGGCGCGCGCACGCGACAAAGGCTACGACGCCGCCTTCATCGACCGGCTGACGCTGTCGGACAAGGCGCTGAAGACGATGGTCGAAGGCTTGCGGCAGGTGGCGGCGCTGACCGATCCGATCGGCGAGATCAGCAATCTGAAGTACCGGCCGAGCGGCATCCAGGTCGGCCAGATGCGCGTGCCGCTCGGTGTGATCGGCATCATCTACGAATCGCGTCCGAACGTGACGATCGACGCCGCGGCGCTGTGCCTGAAGTCCGGCAACGCGACGATCCTGCGCGGCGGCTCGGAGGCGCTCGAATGCAATACCGCGCTGGCGAAGCTGATCGCCGAAGGGCTGGCGGCCGCCGGCTTGCCGCAGGACGCTGTCCAAGTGGTCGCCACCTCGGACCGCGCGGCGGTCGGCAAGCTGATCACGATGACCGAATACGTCGACGTGATCGTGCCGCGTGGCGGCAAGGGGCTGATCGAGCGGCTGATCAACGAAGCGCGCGTGCCGATGATCAAGCACCTCGACGGCATCTGCCACGTCTATGTCGATGACCGGGCGGATCTGGCCAAGGCGTTGACCGTGTGCGACAACGCGAAGACGCACCGCTACGGCACCTGCAACACGATGGAAACGCTGCTGGTAGCGCGCGGCATCGCCGCGGCCGTGCTGCCGCCGTTGGGCAAGCTGTATCGCGACAAGGACGTGGAGCTGCGGGTGGACGCGGCGGCGCGCACGGTGCTGGCGGATGCGGGCGTGGCTCCGCTCGTCGATGCCACCGAGGAAGACTGGCGCACCGAGTACCTCGCGCCGGTGCTGGCGATCAAGGTGGTCGACGATCTCGACGCGGCCATCGACCACATCAACACCTACAGCTCACGACATACCGACGCGATCGTCACGGAAGATCACGACCGCGCGATGCGCTTCCTGCGCGAAGTGGATTCGGCCAGCGTGATGGTCAACGCGTCGACGCGTTTTGCGGACGGCTTCGAATTCGGCCTGGGCGCGGAGATCGGCATCTCGAACGACAAGTTGCACGCACGCGGTCCGGTCGGTCTGGAAGGGCTGACCTCGCTCAAGTACATCGTGCTGGGTCATGGCGAAGGCCGTCAATAAAGCCGCGTGATGTTCTTTCCGCGTGAGTTTCACGGAAGCGGGCAGGCGAGTGCGTCTGCCCATGCCAACGTGTCGTATGAGGACCGCTGATGCTTTGGGTAAAAACGTTTCACATCGTGTTGATTGCTTCCTGGTTTGCCGGCCTGTTCTATTTGCCGCGCATCTTCGTCAATCTGGCGATGGAAACGGAACCCGCCGCAACGGCGCGACTCCTGTTCATGGCGCGCAAGCTGTTCCGCTTCATGACGATCATTGCGGTGCCCGCCTTGGCATGCGGTCTGTGGCTGTGGCTCGCGGTCGGCATCGGCAGCGGGCAGGGCTGGATTCACGCGAAGGTCGGCGTGGTGGTGCTGCTGATCGTCTATCACGCGTATTGCGGCGTGCTGCTGCGGACTTTTGAGCGCGGCGAAAATCGTCGCTCGGACAAGTGGTATCGGATGTTCAATGAACTGCCGGTGCTCGGCATGTTGGCGGCGGTCGCGTTGGTGGTGATCAAGCCGTTCTGATCCGATCCCGATGTCGGGCCGCAGTGGCGGACCACATTCATCGTTGCAAGCAGGAAAGCGCAAGGGCGGTTTGCAGATTGGTCGGCAAACCGCCCTTGCTGTATCCGGCGTTGCGCGCGCCGCGCGAAAGCCACGCTGGCCTGGCACATCACCCACGCGCCACCCACGCATCACCCACGCATCACCCACGCATCATCCACGCATCACCCGCGTATCACCCGCGTATCACCCGCGTATCACCCGCGTATCACCCACGCGAATCCACCCGGCGCCGGTGAATCACCTCCTTGGTTTGCGCGAGTTTTTCCAGCAACTCCGGCCCGCGGCTGAGCGCCACGCCCACCGCGAGAATATCGCCGATCGCCAGATGCGAGACGCGCGAAGTCATCGGCGAAAAGATGTCCGTGTCTTCGTCCACATTCGCGAACAGACCCACCGTCGCGAGCCGCGCCAGCGGCGAATTGCCGTGCGTGATCGCGATCACTTTCGCGCCGGCGTTGAGCGCGGCTTTCGCGGCGTCGATGATGTCGCGGGTGCGGCCGGTGTTCGAGATCGCGACCACGACGTCGCCAACGCTCAGCAACGCCGCCGACATCAGAAACGTATGCGGGTCCGAATACGCGACACTCGGCATGCCGAGCCGGAAGAACTTGTGCTGCACGTCGAGCGCCGCGATCCCCGAGCCGCCCGCGCCATAGAACTCGATGCGCCGCGCCTGCGCCAGTATTTCGATGGCCGCCGCCACGCTGTCCGACGACAGATTGTTGCGCACCTGGATCAGCGCGCCGATGGTCCGGTCTAACACTTTCGCGGCAACGCCCGGGGTCGGCTCGTCGGGACGCACGTCGCGGTAGACGGCGGGCACCTCGGCGGCGATGCCTTGCGCGAGCCGGATCTTGAACTCGCGAAACCCCGAAAAACCGAGCGCATGACAAAACCGCGCGATGGTCGGCTGGCTGACGCCTGCACGCGCGGCGACTTCGGTCATCGACAGGTCGAGCACCTCGCGCGGCGCCTCGATCACGTAATCGGCCAGTTTGCGCTCAGACGGGCGCAGCTGGTCGCGCATCTCTTCCACTTGGGACAGCATCATCGCAAAACTCACACTATGCTGAAGAACGACTGGACTATATCCGATTGATCGGTGATGTACAAAAACTACATTGTGCGTTCTAGGTGTTATCCCTAGGTTTTGTTCATCAAGCGCCGATCGGCTGCCAGTAAAGCCGCAAAGCCCGTTTGTCGATGCGGCGACGCAGCAGGAGTTGGCGTTGCGATCATGTAGTTTTTCTACTAAGATGGCGTGGTCGGTTGAACCGACACCCCGCGATACCTACCCGGCACCGTGCGCGCACGCCCGCCGCCAGCGACGAAGGAGCTCCGATGGTTTCCCCGCATTCGCAATTGTTGAAAGTCACGCGGCGCGTGATCGAGCGCAGCAAGCCCACGCGCGACGCATATCTGGCCCGTATCCATCACGCGCAAGGCAAATTCCCGGCGCGCGGCGCTCTCTCCTGCGCCAACCTGGCCCACGGCTTCGCCGGACTGGAGGGCAACGACAAGTTCGTCATCAAGCAGATGCGCGAGCCGAACATCGGTATCGTGTCCTCTTACAACGAGATGCTGTCGGCCCACGCGCCGTACAAAAACTATCCCGACATCATCAAGCACGCCGCGCGTGAAAACGGCGGCGTCGCGCAAGTCGCGGGCGGCGTGCCGGCCATGTGTGACGGCATCACCCAGGGCAATGCCGGCATGGAGCTGTCGCTGTTCTCGCGCGAAGTGATTGCGATGGGCACCGCGGTCGCGCTCACGCACAACATGTTCGACGCGGCGCTGTGCCTCGGCATTTGCGACAAGATCGTGCCGGGTCTCCTGATCGGCGCGCTGCAATTCGGCCATCTGCCGACCATCTTCGTGCCGGCCGGCCCAATGGGCAGCGGCCTGTCCAACGACGACAAAGCGAAGACGCGGCAACTGTTCGCGACCGGCCAGTGCGGCCGCGACGCGCTGCTCGAAGCCGAGGCCGCCGCGTATCACAGCCACGGCACCTGCACGTTCTACGGCACCGCGAACAGCAACCAGATGCTGATGGAAGTGATGGGCCTGCACCTGCCGGGTTCGGCCTTCGTGCATCCGCATACGCCGCTGCGCGACGCGCTGACCGCGCAGGCCGCGCGCCGCGTGCTCGATCTGACGGCGGAGCGCGGCCACTACATGCCGATCGGCCATGTGATCGACGAGAAAGCTATTGTCAACGGCATCGTCGCGTTGCTGGCGACGGGCGGCTCGACCAATCACACGCTGCATCTGGTGGCGATCGCGCGGGCGGCGGGCATCGTGATCGATTGGGACGACTTCGACGCGCTGTCGCAGGCGGTGCCATTGCTCGCGAAGATCTATCCGAACGGCAAGGCCGACGTCAACCACTTCCACGCGGCCGGCGGCGTCGCGTTCCTCGTGCGCAATCTGCTGGAAGGCGGCTTGCTGCACGAAGATGTGAACACCGTCGCGGGCAAGGGACTGAAGCACTACACCGAAGAGCCGAAGCTGATCGACGGCAAGCTGCAATGGGTGCCGGGCGCGCAAGCGAGCGAGGACACGGCAGTGCTGCGCGGCATCAAGGAACCGTTCCAGCCGGATGGTGGCCTGCGTCTGATGCAAGGCAAGCTCGGTCGCGGCGTAATCAAGATTTCGGCGGTGGCCGCGCAGCATCGCAAGGTGAAGGCGCCGGCAATCGTGTTCGATTCGCAGGAAGCGGTGCAGGAAGCGTTCGATAACGGCGAGCTGAAGCGCGACTTCATCGCCGTGGTGCGCTTCCAGGGCGCGCGTGCAAACGGCATGCCCGAGCTGCATCGTTTGACGCCGCTGCTCGGCGTGTTGCAGGATCAAGGTTTCCACGTCGCGCTGGTGACGGACGGCCGTATGTCGGGCGCGTCGGGCAAGGTGCCGGCGGTGATTCACCTGTCGCCGGAAGCGTTGCTGCAAGGCCCGATCGGTAAGGTGCGCACTGGCGACATGCTGGTGATCGACGCCGAAGCCGGCGTGCTCGACATCGAGATCGACGCGGCCGAATGGGCGGCGCGGCCGAATGCCGAGCCGAAGCATCAGGCGGAAAACGAAGTCGGCTTCGGCCGCGAACTGTTCGGCGTATTCCGTGCGGCGGCGGCGCCCGCGGAGCAGGGCGCGTCGGTGTTCGGCAAGATGGTGGGCGAACGTCCGCTGCACCATGGCGAGCCGGCCAAAGCGCATACCGAAAAACACATCAGCACCACGCAAGCCAGCTAGGTGCTGCAGAAACCAGGAGTCTGACTATGACGTCGAAAACAGTAAGCGAGATCGTGCGCCTCGGCCCGGTGATTCCGGTGCTCGCGTTCGACTCGGTCGAACAGGGCGAACACGTGTCGCGCGCACTGCATGCAGGCGGCGTGAAGGTGCTGGAAATCACACTGCGTACCGCGGCGGGTCTGGAAGCGATCGAGCGCGCCAGCCAGCTGGCTGAGGACATCGTGGTCGGCGTCGGCACAATCACGAAGCCCGAGCACTGTGCTCAGGCGAAGAAGGCCGGCGCGCAGTTCGGTGTCTCGCCCGGTCTGACGAAGGACATGCACAAGGCCGCGCAGGATGCGGGTCTGCCGCTCTTGCCGGGCGTGATGACACCCACCGACATCATCGCGGCGCTCGAACTCGGCTACGAGATCGTGAAGTTCTTCCCGGCGCAGCAAGCCGGCGGCGTGCCGATGCTGCAGGCATTCCACGGCCCGTTCCCGACGCTGAAGTTCTGCCCGACCGGCGGCATCACGGCTGAAACCGCCACGCATTTCCTGTCGCTGCCGAACGTGGTGTGCGTCGGTGGTTCGTGGCTTACGCCGAAGGCCGCGCTGGCCGCACAGAACTGGGACGAAGTCACGCGTCTGGCGCGTGCCGCCAGCCAACTGGCCGGTCCCGCTCACTAGGTCGAAGCCGCGCCCCGGGTTGCCGTCAGGGCCCGACACACAGGAGCCTCGTCGTTACAGCCGCTCAGGCTGTCGCGCCGAGGCTCCTGTGCACTTTGCGCGCCGCAATCCCGCGCGTTTTCAGGAAACAAACAGTAAAATTCAGCGTCCGTGCGGTCAGCCGGGTTTTCAGGTGCCGCGCAGGTCGCCGTGAGGCGAAGTGCTGGCCGTGTCCTACACTCAATAACGCCAAAAAGGAGGCGCTTCATGGAAGCTGTCCACGGCAGCATGCTGCTGGTCTACGCGGTGATCGCCATCGCATTGCTGATCCTGCTGATCACGCGCTACAAGGTTTATCCGTTCCTCGTCCTGATCATCGTTTCGCTGCTGCTGGGTCTGGCAGCCGGCATGCCGATGGCGACTATCGTCAAATCGTTCGAGACCGGTAACGGCAACACGCTCGGGCACATTGCGATCGTGGTCGGTCTCGGCACGATGCTCGGCAAGATGATGGCCGAATCCGGCGGCGCCGAGCGCATCGCCACCACGCTGATCAACCTGTTCGGCGAGAAGAACATCCATTGGGCGATGATGCTCGTGGCGATCATCGTCGGTTTGCCGGTGTTCTTCGAAGTCGGTTTCGTGCTGCTGATTCCGATCGCGTTCAACGTCGCGCGGCGCACCAACAAATCGCTGCTGTTGGTCGGCCTGCCGATGGTCGCGGGTCTGTCCGTCGTGCACGGGCTGTTGCCGCCGCACCCGGCCGCCATGCTCGCGGTGCAGGCGTATCACGCGGATATCGGCAAGACGATCGCCTACGGGCTGCTGGTCGGTGTGCCGACCGCGATCGTCGCCGGTCCGCTGTTCGCACTGCTGGTAAGCCGCTATATCCAGTTGCCGAAGGAGAATCCGCTCGCCGCGCAATTCCTCGGCGACGGCGACGTCCCTGCGAAAGCCGGCGCGGCGAAGCGCGAATTGCCGGGCTTCGGCGTCACGCTGATCACGGTTCTGCTGCCGGTGATCCTGATGCTGGTCGGCAGTTGGGCCGATCTGATCTCCACGCCGAAGACCCTGCCCAACGATCTGCTGCGCTTCTTCGGCAACACTGACGTCGCGCTGTTGACGGCGGTGCTCGTCAGCTTCTGGACCTTCGGTGCGAGCCGCGGCTTCACGCGCGAGCAGATCCAGAAGTTCTGCGGCGAATGTCTCGCGCCGATCGCGGGCATTACGCTGATCGTCGGCGCGGGCGGCGGTTTCGGTCGCGTGTTGATGGATAGCGGTATTTCGAAGGAAATCGTCAATGTGGCGAACGTGGCGCATATTTCGCCGCTGCTGTTCGGCTGGCTCGTCGCGGCGCTGATCCGCCTCGCCACCGGTTCGGCCACGGTGGCGATGACCACCGCCTGCGGTATCGTCGCGCCGATCGCGGCGGCGGGCGCGGTGCAGGTCAAGCCGGAGTTGCTGGTGCTGGCCACTGGCTCGGGTTCGCTGATCTTCTCGCACGTCAACGACGGCGGCTTCTGGCTGATCAAGGAATACTTCGGTATGACGGTGGGGCAGACCTTCAAGACATGGTCGCTCCTCGAGACCATCATTTCACTGATGGGTTTGGCCTTGACCTTCGCGCTCGCGGCGGTCTTGTAAGGAGTTTCTGATGATTCTGATCGCAATGGGCGTGTCGGGCGCCGGCAAGACGAGAATTGGCGAAATGCTGGCGGAGCGCCTGCACTGCGCGTTCACCGACGGCGACGCGTTTCACAGCGCCGCCAACAAGGAGAAGATGCACCACGGCATTCCTCTCACCGACGAAGACCGGTGGCCGTGGCTGAAATCCATCCGCGTCGCGATCGAAGAAAAACAGAAGGCAGGCGAGACGGCGGTGTTCACGTGTTCGTCACTCAAGCGCTCGTATCGCGACATTCTGCGTGCCGGCGACAAGGACGTGTGCTTCGTCTATCTGAAGGGTTCGCGCGAGGTGCTTGAAGCGCGTCTGGGACATCGCACCGGGCACTTCTTCGATCCGTCGCTGCTGCAAAGCCAGCTCGACACGCTCGAAGAGCCGGGCGCGGACGAGGCGATCACGGTCAATATCGAGTTGTCGCCGGAACAGATCGTCGACGACGTGCTGAAGCAGGTCGCGCAACGCTGAGCTTTTCGCGCACGCGTGCTTGCATGAAGTGAAGCATGAAGCAGATCAACCGATCCGCTTGGCCAGTTCGACTGCCTTGCCGATGTATGAAGCCGGCGTCATCGCGAGCAAACGATCTTTCGCGTCTTGCGGAATCGCGAGGCCGCCGACGAAGCTCTGCAGCGCTTCGCGCGTGATGCCCTTGCCGCGCGTCAGTTCCTTCAACTGCTCGTACGGGTTCTCGATGCCGTAACGGCGCATCACTGTTTGCACCGGCTCGGCCAGCACTTCCCAGCAGTTGTCGAGGTCTTCGTTCAGACGTTGAGCGTTCACTTCGAGCTTGTCGAGACCGCGGATCAGCGAGTCGTATGCGAGCAGCGAGTAGCCGAACGCGACACCCATGTTACGCAGCACGGTCGAGTCGGTGAGGTCGCGCTGCCAGCGCGACACCGGCAGCTTGTCGGCCAGATGGCGCAGCGTCGCGTTCGCCAGACCCAGGTTGCCTTCGGAGTTTTCGAAGTCGATCGGGTTGACCTTGTGCGGCATCGTCGACGAACCGATTTCGCCGGCCTTGGTGCGCTGCTTGAAGTAACCAACCGAGATGTAGCCCCACACGTCGCGGTCCAGGTCCAGCAGGATCGTGTTGGCGCGCGACACGGCGTCGAACAGTTCGGCCATGTAGTCGTGCGGCTCGATCTGGATCGTGTACGGATTGAACGTGAGCTTCAGGCGTTGCTCGACCACTTCGCGCGAGAACGCTTCCCAGTCGAACTCCGGATACGCGGACAGGTGCGCATTGAAGTTGCCGACCGCGCCGTTCATCTTGCCGAGCAGTTCGACCTTCGCGATACGGTCGATCGCGCGCTCCAGCCGCGCGGCGACGTTGGCGATTTCCTTGCCGAGCGTGGTCGGGCTGGCCGGCTGGCCATGCGTGCGCGACAGCATCGGCTGGGCGGCGTGCGCATGTGCAAGCGCGACGAGACGTTGATGCACCGAGCGCAGCGCCGGCAGGATCACGTGTTCGCGTGCGCCGGCGAGCATCAGGCCGTGCGACGTGTTGTTGATGTCTTCCGACGTGCACGCGAAGTGGATGAACTCGCTCGCGCGTTCCAGTTCTTCCTGACCCTTCACCGACTCCTTCAGCCAGTACTCGACCGCCTTCACGTCGTGATTCGTCACGCGTTCGATTTCCTTGATGCGCGCGGCGTCGTGTGCGGTGAAACGCTCGGCCAGTTGCAGCAGGAATTGTTCGGACGCCGCGGAAAAACGCGGCACTTCGGCGAAGCCGGCGCGCGACAGCGCGATCAGCCAATGGATTTCGACCGTCACGCGATTACGCATGAAGGCGGCTTCCGAGAGCCAGTCACGCAGGGCTTCGGTTTTCGATGCATAGCGGCCGTCGAGCGGGGAGAGCGCGTTCAGCGCGAACAGGGTGTCGGGGTGCGTGTCGGACATGATGGGAGCGGGTGAAAGCATTGAGCGCTCAGGGAGCGGATCGGAAACGGAGGGAACCGCGCATTTTACCACCGTGCGCATGCCTGCCCGATCCCGACCGCGATCGGGTCGCGCAGCCGGCTACGAACCGTGCTGTACCACCCGTGCGCGCCTGCTTCGCATCCGCTCCATGATCCGGCGCCACCGAGCCGAACGCGTCACGCGGTGCGCCGGCCGCTAGAATGCTGACTTCTTCCCTCCCGCCGGCAGCACATCCCCGCATGGAACTGAAATGGCTCGAAGACTTCGTGTCGCTCGCGGAAACGCGTAGTTTCAGCCGTTCGGCCGAGCTGCGCCACGTCACGCAGCCGGCGTTCTCGCGGCGCATCCAGGCGCTCGAAGCATGGCTCGGCACCGAACTGATCGACCGTTCGGTGTATCCGACGCGGCTTACCGCGGCCGGTCAGGTCTTCAACGAGCAGGCGCTCGCCATGCTGTCGCAGTTCCACGAGGCCCGCGCGCTGCTGCGCGGCCATACGGCGACGCCGCAGGCGACCATCGAATTCGCGGTGCCGCACACGCTGTCGCTGACGTACTTTCCGCGCTGGCTGCAGCGCATCGAAGCGCAGATGGGCCCGATCCATACGCGGCTGCGGGCGCTGAACGTGCACGACGCGGCTTTGTCGCTGGTTGAAGGCGGCTGCGATCTGATGATGGGCTATCACCATCCCAGTCATCCGGTCGCGCTCGATCCGGGCCGCTACGACATGCTGACGCTCGGCACCGAGCCGATCAGCCCGTTCTCGGCGCCGGGCCGCGCCGGCCGGCCGCGCCATACGCTGCCGGGTACGGCCGAGGCACCCGCTCCGTACCTGTCCTACACGCCCAACGCGTACCTTGGACGCATGACCGAAGTGATCCTCGCGAATGCGCCGGAGCGCTTGTATCTGGACCGGCTGTACGAAACCGACATGGCCGAAGGGCTCAAGGCGATGACGCTGGCCGGCCACGGCATCGCTTTTCTGCCGCACAGCGCGGTGGAAGACGCGGTCGCCGACGGCAAGCTGATCCGCCTCGATCGCGCGACGCGCGGCACACCGCAAGGGCAGCTTACGCTGAGCATGGAGATTCGCCTGTATCGCGACAAGCTCGCGGCGAAAAGTGACGACGCGCGGCAGATCCTCGTGCGGCAGTTGTGGGACGTGGTGTCGGAGGAACTGGGCCAGGACGCCGGTCAATAAGCTGCGTCGCCACGACATGAATTTGCGTCTTTCCGATGGTTATGCAAAAAAAACATAATCGGATAAGGAAACGGCATTGGATTTAAAAAGGGCGTTTTTCGACAATGCACGTACTCGAACAACGCCGGAGCGTTCATGTCTTCCCTGCAGCAAGTCGCCCAATCCGCATCATCGTTGCAATCGGTTCCCTCTTATCTCAACAGCGAAGACCTTGGCCCCTGGGGCAACTATCTGCGCCAGGTCGACCGCGTCGCGCCGTACCTCGGCTCGCTGTCGCGCTGGCTCGAAACCCTCAAGCGCCCGAAGCGCATCCTGATCGTCGATGTGCCGATCGAACTCGATAACGGCACCGTCGCGCACTTCGAAGGCTATCGCGTGCAGCACAACGTGTCGCGCGGTCCGGGCAAGGGCGGCGTGCGTTATCACCAGGACGTGACGCTGTCGGAAGTGATGGCGCTGTCCGCGTGGATGTCGGTGAAGAATGCCGCGGTGAACGTGCCGTACGGCGGCGCGAAGGGGGGTATCCGCGTCGATCCGCGCACACTGTCGCGTGGCGAACTGGAGCGCGTGACGCGCCGCTACACCAGCGAAATCGGCATCATCATCGGACCGAATACCGATATCCCCGCGCCGGACGTGAACACGAACGAGCAGATCATGGCGTGGATGATGGACACGTACTCGATGAACCAGGGGCAGACGTCCACCGGCGTGGTGACCGGCAAGCCGATCACGCTCGGCGGTTCGCTGGGCCGCCGCGAGGCGACGGGCCGCGGCGTGTTCGTGGTCGGCTGCGAAGCGGCACGCCGGATCGGCTTCGATATCGAAGGTGCGCGTGTCGCGGTGCAGGGCTTCGGCAACGTCGGCGGGATCGCCGCGCGTCTGTTCCAGGAAGCGGGCGCGAAAGTGGTCGCCGTGCAGGATCACACCGGCTCGCTGTACAAATCGACCGGCATCGATGCGGGCGCGTTGCTCGAGCACGTCGCGAAGACAGGCGGCGTGGGCGGTTTCCCGGAAGCGGATGCCGTCACCAATGAGGAGTTCTGGAGCGTCGAATCGGACATCCTGATTCCGGCCGCGCTGGAAAACCAGATCACCGAAAAGAACGCGGCGAAGATCAGGACGAAGATCATCGTGGAAGGCGCCAACGGCCCGACCACCACGGCGGCCGATGACATCCTGCACGATCGCGGTATCCTAGTGATTCCGGACGTGGTCGCCAACGCGGGCGGCGTGACGGTCTCGTATTTCGAGTGGGTGCAGGATTTCTCGAGCTTCTTCTGGACCGAAGACGAGATCAACCAGCGGCTGGAGCGCGTGATGCGTGAGGCGTTTGCCGCGGTGTGGCAGGTGTCGAGCGAACAGAATGTATCGGTGCGGACCGCGGCGTTTATCGTTGCATGTAAGCGCATTCTGCAAGCACGCGAAATGCGCGGTCTGTACCCGTGATTGTTTTGTGTGACGGCGGTCGGGCCGGCGATCCCGGCCGACGTGGATCCGTTGTCGCAGTGTTGGCATGAACGCGGTCCACAAGACGGCGTGTAGTATCCGGCGGGCTGCATCTATCGATGCCGCCCGCCGTTGCGTATTCGCAAAAAGTGGACCGACCGGCGTGCGGTGCGGCGCGAACCCATAGCAGCGTGCGCGCAACAACATCGGTTTTTGCCATACTTTCAGAATAATTACTTTGATAAACTGGCGCCGATTCTTGCCAAGGAGATCACAAATGAAGGTTAAAAAAGCTGCGCTGCTGCTCGCGACGCTCGGACTGTTTACGGTTGGCGCGCATGCGCAAGACTCGGGCACGCTGAAAAAGATCAAGGACACCGGCGTCATTTCGCTGGGTCATCGCGAATCGTCGATTCCGTTTTCTTACTATGACGACAAGCAGAACGTCATCGGCTATTCGCAGGACTTCGCCAACAAGGTGGTCGAGGCCGTCAAGCAGAAGCTGAACATGCCTAACCTGAAGGTGAAGCTCACGCCGGTCACGTCGCAAAACCGCATTCCGCTGGTGCAGAACGGCACCGTCGACATCGAGTGCGGTTCGACCACCAACAACCTCGAGCGCCAGCAACAGGCCGCGTTCTCGAACACCATTTTCGTGATCGGCACGCGCCTGATGACCAAGAAAGATTCCGGCATCAAGGACTGGTCGGACCTGAAGGGCAAGACGGTCGTGACGACCGCCGGCACCACCTCCGAGCGCCTGCTTCGCAAGATGAACCAGGACAAGAGCATGGGCATGAACATCATCAGCGCGAAGGACCACGGCGAATCGTTCCTGACGCTGTCGACGGGCCGTGCCGCGGCGTTCATGATGGACGACGCACTGCTTGCCGGCGAACGCGCGAAGTCGAACAACCCGGGCGATTTCGTGATCGTCGGCGAGCCGCAGTCGCGTGAGGCGTATGGCTGCATGCTGCGCAAGAACGATCCGGAATTCAAGAAGGTTGCCGACGATGCGATCGCGAAGACCCAGCTGTCTGGCGAAGCCGATGGAATCTACAAGAAGTGGTTCGAATCGCCGATTCCGCCGAAGGGCCTGAATCTGAACTTCCCGAAGAGCGACGACATGAGGGCGCTGTTCAAGAACCCGAATGACAAGGCTATCGACTAAAGCTGCGCCGTTTTTTGTGAAATGCTGAACGAAACGGAAGGGGCCACGTGCTTCTTCCGTTTCTTTTTGCGGGAGTCTTGTCATGTCATATCACTGGAACTGGGGCATTCTGCTGAGTCCGGTCTCCACCGGCGAACCGACCACCTACCTCGGCTGGCTGCTGTCCGGCCTGTGGGTGACGGTTACCGTGTCGCTGTCGGCATGGGTAATCGCGCTGATCGTCGGGTCGCTTTTCGGCGTTCTGCGCACGGTGCCGAACAAATGGGCGTCGGGCATCGGCACGGTCTATGTGGCGGTGTTTCGCAACATCCCGCTGATCGTGCAGTTCTTCATCTGGTATCTGGTGATACCGGAGTTGCTGCCGCCGTCGATCGGCACCTGGTTCAAGCAGTTGCCGCCGAGCGCGCAGTTCTTCTCGTCGTCGATCGTCTGTCTCGGGCTGTTCACGAGCGCGCGTGTGTGCGAGCAGGTGCGCTCGGGCATCAACGCGTTGCCGCACGGCCAGCGCGCCGCAGGTCTCGCGATGGGCTTCACGCAATGGCAGACGTATCGCTACGTGCTGCTGCCGGTCGCTTACCGGATCATCGTGCCGCCGCTCACGTCCGAGTTCCTCAATATCTTCAAGAACTCGGCGGTGGCGTCGACGATCGGTCTGCTCGATCTGTCCGCGCAAGCGCGTCAGCTGGTCGACTACACGTCGCAGACCTATGAGTCGTTTATCGCGGTCACGCTCGCGTACATGATGATCAACCTGATCGTGATGCAACTGATGCGCTGGATCGAAGCCAGAAGCCGGTTGCCTGGCTATATCGGAGGCAAGTGATGCACCATTTCGACTGGAGCGGTATTCCGGGCACACTGCCTACGCTGTGGACCGGCGCTGTCATCACGTTCAAGATCACGCTGATCGCGATCGTGTTCGGCATCGTCTGGGGCACCATTCTCGCGATGTTCCGGCTGTCGTCGGTCAAACCCCTGGCGTGGTTCGCGCAGGGCTATGTGACGATCTTCCGCTCGATCCCGCTGGTGATGGTGCTGCTGTGGTTCTTCCTGATCGTGCCGCAAGTGCTGCAAAGCGTGCTCGGCCTGTCGCCGGACATCGACATCCGGCTCGCGTCGGCGATGGTCGCTTTCTCGCTGTTCGAGGCAGCGTACTATTCGGAGATCATCCGCGCGGGCATTCAGGCGGTGCCGCGCGGCCAGGTCAACGCCGCGTTCGCGCTCGGCATGACCTACGGGCAGGCGATGCGCCTCATCGTGCTGCCGCAGGCGTTCCGCGCGATGGTGCCGCTGCTGCTCACGCAGGGTATCGTGCTGTTTCAGGATACGTCGCTCGTCTACGTGATCAGCCTCGCCGACTTCTTCCGCACCGCCACGAATATTGGCGACCGTGACGGTACGAACGTTGAGATGGTACTGTTCGCGGGCGCGGTTTATTTCGTGATCTGTGTGGTCGCGTCGAGCCTTGTCAAAGGTCTTCAGAAAAAGGTCGCAAGATGATCTCAATCAAGAATGTTTCGAAGTGGTACGGTCACTTCCAGGTGCTGACCGACTGCACGACGGAAGTCAAAAAGGGTGAAGTGGTGGTGGTGTGCGGGCCGTCGGGCTCGGGCAAGTCCACGCTGATCAAAACCGTCAACGGCCTCGAGCCGTTCCAGAAGGGCGAGATCGTCATCAACGGCCAGTCGCTGACCGACAAGAAAACCAATCTGTCGAAGCTGCGTTCGAAGGTCGGCATGGTGTTCCAGCACTTCGAGCTGTTTCCGCATCTGTCGATCACGCAGAACCTCACGCTCGCGCAGATGAAGGTGCTCGGCCGCTCGAGCGACGAAGCCACGGCGAAAGGGCTGAAGCTGCTCGATCGCGTGGGTCTGCGTGCGCACGCGGACAAGTTTCCGGGCCAGTTGTCGGGTGGTCAGCAGCAGCGCGTGGCGATTGCGCGTGCGTTGTCGATGGACCCGATCGCGATGCTGTTCGATGAGCCAACTTCGGCGCTCGATCCGGAAATGATCAACGAAGTGCTCGACGTGATGGTCGAACTCGCGCAGGAAGGCATGACCATGATGTGCGTCACGCACGAAATGGGCTTTGCGAAGAAGGTCGCGCACCGCGTGATCTTCATGGACAAGGGCTTGATCGTCGAAGACGACCGCAAGGAAGACTTCTTCGCCAATCCGAAGTCGGATCGCGCGAAGGATTTCCTGGCGAAGATCCTGCACTGAACTCGTGGCACGGCCGGCGCTGTCCGGCTGGCGTGGACCGCAAAAAAGCTGCTCCCTGGAGCGGCTTTTTTATTGCTGACATGAGGTCGTCGATCTGGCGACGAGCTTCGCGACGACGCGTGCGTACTCAGGATTCGAATGCCGCTGCGTCGTCCGCTGCTTCGAGGTCGGTTTCGCTATCGAGCGGGGCGGCAGCCTGCGTGCCAGTCAAAGCCGCAATCGTCGTGGCCGACGCCGATGCATCGAGAGCCGGATTGCGTAGTTTCTCGAGCACCGACTCCGGCACCGGCACATTGACGCGGCCGCTCACGTCGCCATGCCGGAACATGATCAGATCGCCCGGCTCGAACGCGGTCCAGACTTCGTTGTCGGTCAGCGGCTTGGTGGCGATCACCGCGACGCGGTCTTCCGGCGTCGTGTACTTGGCGAAATCGATCGACACGTCCGCGTCGACCAGATGCGCGGTGGAAAACGGCCAGCGCCGCACGATGTAGTGCAGATGCGTCGAGCAATGCGCGAACAGCGCCTGGCCATTCGACATCAGGAAATTGAACACGCCGAACCGCGTGATCTCGCGCGTGAGCGATTCGAGCGCGGCGAACAACTCTTCCAGCGGAGGTTGCTGCGCGCCCGGAAAAGCCTTGCGCAAACCTTCCAGCAGCGCGCAGAAAGCAAGCTCGCTGTCGGTGTTGCCGACCGGCTGATAGATGCCCGTCAGTTCCGGCGCATAGTTTGTCAGATCGCCGTTGTGCGCGAAGATCCAGTGACGCCCCCACAGTTCACGCATGAACGGGTGGCAGTTTTCGAGCAGGATGTGTCCTTGCGTGGCCTTGCGGATATGCGCGATCGTGTTCTTCGATTTGATCGGGTAGTGCTTGACCATCTCCGCGATCGGCGACGTGGCCGACGATTGGTGGTCGATGAACAGACGGCAGGCTTTCTCTTCGAAGAAGGCGATCCCCCAGCCGTCGGCATGGTGATCGGTGACGCCACCACGCGCCGCAAAACCGGTGAACGAGAACGTGACGTCCGTCGGCGCGGCGCAGTTCATTCCGAGAAGTTGGCACATGTTGCAGGTAAGCCTGTGAACGGGCGAGCCGTTACAATGATGATTTTCCAAGCATATCACCGAGCCAGAAACGCCAAATAGCGAAATTGACCTGTGTTTGGGCCGCAACATGGCGGTTTGACCGGATCGATTGGCTGTGGGCGCTAGTCTCGTTCTCCTCTCGCCATGACCGCTTCCAACGTTTCCCTCGACTCCCTCACGCTGACCCGCCCGGACGACTGGCACCTGCACGTGCGCGACGGCGCGATGCTGGCCGCCGTGCTGCCCGACACCGCGCGCCAGTTCGGCCGCGCGATCATCATGCCGAACCTGAAGCCACCGGTCACGACCACGGCGATGGCGCAGGCGTATCGCGAGCGGATCGTCGCCGCGATCCCCGCGGGCGCGAAATTCGAGCCGTTGATGACGCTGTACCTGACCGACAACACGCCGCCCGACGAAATCCGCCGCGCGCGCGAGAGCGGCTTCGTGCATGGCGTGAAGCTGTATCCGGCGGGCGCCACGACCAACTCCGATGCGGGCGTCACCGACATCATGAAGTGCGCGAAAACGCTGGAGACGATGCAGGAGACCGGCATGCCGCTGCTGGTGCACGGCGAAGTGACGGACTCGTCGATCGATCTGTTCGACCGCGAGAAGGTGTTTATCGACCGCGTGATGACGCCGCTGCGCCGCGCGTTTCCGGCGCTGAAGGTGGTGTTCGAGCACATCACCACCAAAGACGCCGCCGACTACGTCCGCGAAGCCGGCGTGGCGCCGGAGTTGCTCGGCGCGACGATCACGGCGCACCATCTGCTGTACAACCGCAACGCGATCTTCCAGGGCGGCATTCGTCCGCATTACTACTGCCTGCCGGTGCTCAAGCGCGAGACGCATCGCGTGGCGCTGGTCGAGGCGGCGACCTCGGGCAATCCGCGCTTTTTCCTTGGAACCGATAGCGCGCCGCATCCGAAGGGTTTGAAAGAGCATGCATGCGGCTGCGCGGGTTGCTATACGGCACTGCACGCGCTCGAACTCTATACCGAAGCATTCGACCAGGCCGGCGCGCTCGACAAGCTCGAAGGCTTTGCGAGCTTCTTCGGCGCGGATTTCTACGGACTGCCGCGCAACGTCGGGAAGGTCACGCTGCGTCGCGAGGAATGGACGCTGCCGGCGGAATTGCCGGCCGGCGACACGCCGGTCGTGCCGTTGCGCGGCGGCGAGTCGATCGGTTGGCGTCTGGTCTGAGGTTCTGCCAGATGCAGTTGCTGCATTCGCACGACGCGCGGCAAAACCCGGCGGCGCGCGAGACGACGCAGCCTGGCTTTGCCGCGATCGACTGGTCGAAGCCCTGGTTCGCGCCGTTCGCCGTGCGCGGCCAGCGCTGGCAGCAGGCCGCGCTGACGAGCTACGCAGCCTTGCTCACCGCCATGAACGCGGACGCGAGCGCAATGCGGCAGACCACCGGGCGCGGCCAGCGCCTCGCCTTCATCGCGCAGGACGATCTGCCGCCCGGCGCCGCTTACGAGGCGCATATCGCGTCGACCGGCTGCGTGCCGACGCGGCACGATCTGCACGACTTCTTCAACGGATCGATGTGGTTTGCGTTTCCACGCATCAAGGCGGCGCTGAACGCGCGGCAGTCGGTGGCGATCGACGTGCTCGGCGTCGGGCCGACCCGCGGCGACGTGCGCGATGCGCTGACCTTGTTTGATGAGAACGCGTTGCTGTTCGCCTGCGCCGATCCGGCCTTGAGCGCCGCGCTACGCGGCTTCGACTGGCACACGCTGCTGGTGGCGGGCCGCGCCGCGTGGGGCGCGAGCTGCGAAGTGCGGTGCTTTGGCCATGCGTTGCTCGAAAAGTTGATGACACCTTTCAAGGCATGCACGGGGCATGCATGGATCGTCGACGTGCCGTGCGCGTATTTCGGCTGGGATGCGGCGGCGCGCGACGCGTGGTTGGACCAATTGGTCAGCGCGGCGCTGCTCGACACCGAGGCGCTGACGAGCCGCATGTTTGCGCCGCTGCCGGTGCTGGGCATTCCGGGCTGGTGGCCCGAAAACGAATCGCCCGCGTTTTACGACGACGCGTCCGTGTTCCGCGCGGGGCGGCGCCAACGCTGAACACGCCGGGGTTCCTCAGCCGGGGTTCCTCAGCATTCGCTGCGAAAATCCGCCCCCGGCGGTGGTTCGAATTGCGCTGCACAGCCCTGGCCATTCGGCCAAGCCAACGACTGAAGCGGCTTGCCGGGCGCGCAGGTGTTAAAATCCGCCCCAGCAAAGCAGGCCAGGCAGTCGCGGCCTCTGCGGCTTCGGCCAACGAGGGCGAGGAAAGTCCGGACTCCACAGGGCAGGGTGATGGCTAACGGCCATCCGTGGCAACACGCGGAACAGGGCAACAGAAAGCAAACCGCCGATGGCCCGGCGCAAGCCGGGATCAGGTAAGGGTGAAACGGTGCGGTAAGAGCGCACCGCGGCTGCTGCGAGGCAGACCGGCACGGTAACCTCCACCCGGAGCAATTCCAAGTAGGCAGGCGCGCATCTTCGAGATGCAGGACGGGGCCCCCGTCTCGTCTGCGGGTAGGAAGCTTGAGCGCGTCAGTAATGGCGCGCCTAGAGGAATGGCTGCCACGCGCGTCGCGTTTTCGGACGTTGCGCGTGCACAGAATCCGGCTTATCGGCCCGCTTTGCCACCCAACAAAAAATGCCGGCGTCCAGGTGGACGCCGGCATTTTCGTTTGTGCGCGCAGGTCGCGAGTCGATTGCGTGCCTGTATGTAATGTGCGCTGCCCGCGGTTGCTGCGGTGCGCCGCGGCCGCCTGGCCTCGCTCAGTTCGCGACGATGTCGAACGAGTGTGTGAGCTCGGCGGTCTTCGCGATCATGATCGAGGCCGAGCAGTATTTGTCGTGCGACAGATTGATCGCGCGTTCGACGGTGGCCGGGTTCAGGTTCTTGCCGGTCACGGTGAAGTGAAAGTGAATCCTGGTGAACACCTTGGGGTCTTCGCTGGCGCGTTCGGCCTTCAGCGTCACCGAGCAACCGGCGATTTCCTGACGGCTCTTCTTCAGGATCATCACGACGTCGTAGGCGGTGCAGCCGCCTGTGCCGAGCAGAACCATTTCCATCGGACGCGGCGCGAGATTGCGGCCGCCGCCTTCAGGCGCGCCGTCCATCGCCACCAGATGACCGCTGCCCGTCTCGGCCGCAAACGCCATCCCGTCTTGCCCCATCCAGCTCACTTTGCATTCCATGCTGTGCTCCACCGCGCTTCGCTATATCGAGACGGCATTGTAGCCCGGCATCTGCGGATCCGCCCGGGGTGACCTTCGCCGGAAATTATGCCGGATAGCCGCTCATGTGTTGCAGTGCGGCATGTTTCGCGCGATTCGGGAATGCCCTGAACGAGTTAGGGGTTTTACTCTAGATAGAACTGCGCGGACACCCGGTGTTCAGGCATCAGTGGTTGATATCAAAGGGAATTTTCGGGTTGCGAATGTCAGCATCTTTATATCGCATTATGAAAATGAATTTCGCAATGCAAATGTTCTTGCGTCGCACAAGGGCGGCTCATATAATCGCTTCATCGGTTGCAGCAGTTCTGCAACCTCCGCTGTCTCCTCCACCTCCTCCTTTGGTGGATTAAACCCGAACCGCTCGTTCGGGTTTTTTTTCGTCCGCAAGGTGCAATTGGCGCTCTGCGCTGGCCAAATCGACGGGGCGGTTGCGCTGAACTCCCGCACATTTTGACTTGCTACAGCAAATTCCTTTATAATTCAGGGCTTTTCCGTATCCGCGCCCGCGGAGGAAGAACTAGGGAGAGCCTGCACGCGCCTCGATGCGCACACTACAAGCAGGAAAGAACACATTGGGCGCAGCAATTTTTTTGGATCGATCATGAAGACGTTTTCCGCAAAAGCCCATGAGGTGACGCGCGAATGGTACGTGATTGACGCGACGGATAAGGTTCTCGGGCGTGTCGCCAGCGAAGTGGCACACCGTCTTCGCGGCAAGCACAAGCCTGAATTCACTCCCCACGTCGACACCGGTGATTTCATCATCGTTATCAACGCAGGCAAGCTGAAGGTCACGGGCAACAAGGTTACTGACAAGAAGTACTACCGCCATTCGGGTTACCCGGGCGGTATCTATGAAACGACGTTCGGCAAGATGCAGGAACGCTTCCCGGGCCGCGCGCTCGAGAAAGCGGTCAAGGGCATGCTGCCGAAGGGCCCGCTCGGCTACGCGATGATCAAGAAGCTGAAGGTCTACGCTGACGCAACGCATCCGCATTCGGCACAACAGCCGAAAGCGCTCGAGATCTAAGGGGAGCCCACATGATCGGTAACTGGAATTACGGCACGGGCCGCCGCAAGAGCGCCGTCGCACGCGTGTTCATCAAGGCAGGCAAGGGCGATATCGTGGTGAACGGCAAGCCCATCGCCGACTACTTCTCGCGCGAAACGTCGCTGATGATCGTGCGTCAGCCGCTGGAACTCACGAACCACGGCGTCACGTTCGACATCAAGGTCAACGTGACGGGTGGCGGTGAAACGGGTCAAGCCGGTGCGGTTCGCCACGGCATCACCCGCGCGCTGATGGACTACGACGCAACGCTGAAGCCGGCGCTGTCGAACGCAGGCTTCGTGACGCGTGACGCTCGTGAAGTCGAACGTAAGAAGGTCGGTTTCCACAAGGCACGTCGCAGGAAGCAATTCTCGAAGCGTTAAGCGCTTCGGGTGCGAACCGGCTGCAGGGCCGGTCCGCTGCAAAAGCCGCCAACGCTTACGCGAAGGCGGCTTTTTTCATGGTTTCGCGGCTCGCGCGGGTGACGACGGATCCAGCGCCGGAGCGGCGATTTTTCCGCTCAGGCAGGCAGATGGCGGCAATCGCGCCATCCGCCGGATTGCGGGAAGAACCCATTGATTTTGTGGGCTTCAGCACGATATCGAGATCAGCCCTACAATAGCGGCTAGAAGCTTTTTGGAGAGTTCGAATGAACGCAGTCACCGACACCCCCGTGACCGAGATGCCCGCCCCCTTCGTTTTCACCGACGCCGCGGCTGACAAGGTCAAGCAACTGATCGAAGAAGAAGGCAATGCGGACCTGAAACTGCGCGTTTTCGTGCAGGGCGGCGGCTGCTCGGGCTTTCAGTACGGTTTTACGTTCGACGAAGCCGTCAACGAAGACGATACCGTGATGAACAAGGGCGGCGTCCAGCTGCTGATCGATTCGATGAGCTACCAGTATCTGGTCGGCGCCGAGATCGACTACAAGGACGACATCAACGGCGCGCAGTTCGTCATCAAGAACCCGAACGCCACGACCACTTGCGGTTGCGGCTCGTCGTTCTCGGTCTGATGCCGGGCTAGCCGACAGGCTGTGTAAAAAACGGGGTTTCGGCCCCGTTTTTTATTGTCCGCGCCGGGTGGTGGCGAACGGATGCCGAGCGTCGCTCAGCGCGGATAGATCGCTCCGAGCACGCGCTCGGCAGTCGCGCCGGTGACGGCCGGCAAATTGCCGGGCAGCCGCGCGAGGCAGCGCATCGCCAGCCACGCGAAGGCGAGCGGCTCGACCTGGCTCGGCGGCACGCCGAGCGCGTCGGTGGTCATCACGGGTACGCCGCTTACGCCGCTATCTTCGAGCGCCTGCTGCAGCGCTTTCAGGATCTCGGGATTGCGCGCGCCACCGCCGCACACATATACCGTTCTCACGTCCGACGCATGCCGCTCGATTTCGCGTGCGACCGTCACCGCGGTCAGCGCGACCAGCGTCGCTTGCACGTCGGCGGGTTCAAGCCCGGCGAACGGCTCGAGCTTCGCGTCGAGCCACGCGGCATTGAACAGGTCGCGGCCGGTGCTCTTCGGCGGCTGCTGCGCGAAAAACGGCTCGTCGAGCAACGCGTTCAGCAGCCTGCGGTCCACCTGGCCGCCGGCCGCGAAATGGCCGTTTTCGTCGAATGGCTTGCCGAGATGGCGCTGCACCCAGTCGTCGAGCAACGCGTTCGCGGGGCCGCAATCGAAGCCGCGCACGCTGCCGGTTGTGTTCAGGATCGTGATATTGCTGATGCCACCGAGATTGCAGACCACCCGCGTTTCGTTTTTCGCTCCGAACATCGTGGCATGAAAAGCCGGCACGAGTGGCGCACCCTGGCCGCCGGCCGCGACGTCGCGGCTGCGGAAGTCGGCGACCACGTCGATGTGCAGCATTTCCGCGAGCAGCGCCGGGTTGTTGATCTGCCGCGTATAGCCTTTTTCCGGCCGATGCCGCACGGTCTGGCCGTGCACGCCGATCGCGCGGACCTCCGCAGCGGACACGCGGCTGCCGAGCAGCAGTTCGTGGCAGCACACCGTATAGCGTGTGGCGAGTGCATTGGCGGCCAGCGCTTCGCGTTCGATCTCGTTGTCGCCCGGCTGCTGCAGCGCGAACAGCGCCTCGCGCACGCCGGCGGAAAAGCCGACGAACGCCTCGGCCAGCACCACCGGCGGCTGGCCATCAGTGAACCGGACGGCCACGCCGTCCACACCGTCCATGCTGGTTCCGGACATCAATCCGAAGTAGACGCCGTCTGCGGGGTGTTGCGCCACGTTGCTGCTCCTGTCGATGGTTCGTTGCGATCCGTTGTAGCAGATTATCGGCGCAAGCGCGGTCGAAAATAAGCAGCCGCGCTGCCCCCGAAATAGCCTGCCGCGCGGAAATCGTGCGCCGTTGCCTCGCTCGCGGCTGCGTCAGTGGGCGCGGCGGCGCGCATCTATGGGACAATCTCCTTTTTTTGCGACTTCACGTTTCCAGCATGAGCACCGAGTCCACCAAGCCAACCCCCGCTGCCGTTTTTCCGGTCACCGACGAAGTCCGTCACGCCCTCGCCGTCACCAGGCGCGGTGTCGACGAACTGCTGATCGAAGACGAATTCGCGCAAAAGCTCGCGAGGAGCGCGGCTACGGCCAAGCCGCTGCGCATCAAGCTCGGGCTCGATCCGACCGCGCCTGACATCCATATCGGCCACACGGTCGTGCTGAACAAGATGCGTCAGTTGCAGGATCTCGGTCACACGGTGATCTTCCTGATCGGCGATTTCACGTCGCTGATCGGCGATCCGTCGGGCCGGAACGCGACCCGTCCGCCGCTCACGCGTGAGCAGATCGAGTCGAACGCGAAGACCTATTTCGAGCAGGCCGCGCTCGTGCTCGACCGCGACAAGACCGAAATCCGCTACAACAGTGAATGGTCGATGCCGCTCGGCGCCGACGGCATGATCAAGCTCGCGTCGCGCTACACGGTCGCGCGGATTCTGGAGCGCGAGGATTTCACCAAACGTTTCCAGGGCGGCGTGCCGATCTCGATCCACGAGTTCCTGTACCCGCTGATGCAGGGCTACGATTCGGTGGCGCTCAATGCCGACCTCGAACTCGGCGGCACCGACCAGAAGTTCAACCTGCTGGTGGGCCGTGAGTTGCAGAAACAGTACGGCCAGGAGCAGCAGTGCATCCTGACGATGCCGTTGCTCGAAGGGCTCGACGGCGTCGAGAAGATGTCGAAGTCGAAGAACAACTACATCGGCATCAGCGAAAAGCCAAACGATATGTTCGGCAAGCTGATGAGCATCTCCGACGAACTGATGTGGCGTTACTTCGAACTGCTATCGTTCCGTCCGATGGACGAGATCGCCGGCTTCATCAAAGAGGCCGGAGCGGGCCGCAATCCGCGCGATTTCAAGGTGATGCTCGGCCAGGAAATCGTCGCGCGCTTCCATTCGCAAGCGGATGCGGAGCGCGCGCTCGAAGACTTCAACCGTCGCGCGAAGGGCGGCGTGCCTGACGATATTCCGGCAGTGACGCTCGCCGGCGCGCCGCTCGCGATCGGCCAGTTGCTGAAGCAGGCCAACCTCGTGCCATCGACCAGCGAAGCACTGCGCAATATCGAGCAGGGTGGCGTGAAGATCGACGGTACGACAGTGTCCGACAAGGGCCTGAAGGTCGAAGCGGGCGAGTACGTGGTGCAGGTCGGCAAGCGCCGCTTCGCACGCGTCACGCTGACGGCGTGATCGCCCGATGATCGCGCTGATCCAACGCGTGCGGCGCGCCGAAGTGCGCGTGGCCGACCGGGTGACCGGCGCGATCGACGCGGGTCTGCTCGCGCTCGTGTGCGCCGAGCGCGGCGACACCGAGTCGGCGGCCGATCGGCTGCTCGCCAAGGTGCTCGGCTATCGGGCGTTCAGCGATGCGGCGGGCAAGATGAACCTCTCCGTGCAGAATCTGGACGGCGCGGGACGCGCGGGCGGCTTGCTGCTCGTGTCGCAATTCACGCTGGCCGCGGATACCAACAGCGGCCTGCGTCCGAGCTTCACGCCGGCCGCGCCGCCGGACGAAGGCAAGCGCCTGTTCGAGTACTTCGTCGCGGCAGCGCGCGCGAAGCATCCGATCGTCGAGACGGGGGAGTTCGGCGCGGATATGCAGGTGTCGCTCGTCAACGACGGCCCGGTCACGTTCTGGCTGCAGACCAACGGCTGAGTGTCGATGACGCATGAGGCGTCCCTGAGGTGGCTCTCAAGCGCCCCTCAAGCGCGGTTCACTAGCGATTCACGCGCGGCGCGGGCGCACCTCGACCGCTGCCCACCGGCGCGCGCCACGGCGCGCACGTCTACCCGTCAGCCGTTTTTGCGACAATAGCGGCTCGGCATAACCGGCAAATCGCACCCACGCTCATCTCATGACTACGCAGATCCTGTTCATCCGGCACGGCGAGACCGACTGGAACCGCATCAAGCGCATTCAAGGTCACATCGACATCCCTCTCGCGGCAACCGGGCTACGCCAGGCGCAGCGTCTGGCCCGCCGCATCGCCGACGAGGTGAAACACGGCGCGCGGCTCGATGCGATCTATTCGAGCGACCTGCAGCGCGCGCAGCAAACCGCCCAGCCGATCGCCGACGCGCTCGGGCTGCCGCTGCAGTTGCGCGAAGGTTTGCGCGAACGCTCCTATGGTGCTTTCCAGGGCCATGACAGCGACGAAATCTCGCTGCGCTTTCCCGATGAGTACGCCCAGTGGCAAACTCGCGACCCAGGTTTCGCACCGCCTGAAGGCGAGTCGGTGCGCGTGTTCTACCATCGCGTGGTGCATGCGATCGAGCCGCTGGTGGCCGCGCATCCGGGCGGTCGAATCGCCTGTGTCGCGCATGGTGGCGTGCTCGACTGTGTGCGCCGGTTCGCGTGCGGCTTATCGCTCGACGCTCCGCGTGATTACCCGTTGTTCAACACGAGCGTGAACGTGGTGGATTACGACGGTGGCCGTGCGACGATCGTGTCGTGGGGGGACATCGCGCATCTCGACGCGCCCAGCGTCGACGACAGCTTCAAAAAAGTCCCGGAGCCTGGCCGTTGATCGACGCGCGATGGGCTGCACGGTGAAACGCTTCGCACATGCATCAGGCGCCGCACGTCGCGCACGCAAGCCGCGCGGCTCGCGCCTGTAGATCGAATCCGCCGCGTTAGTCCTGCTCGTGTGCGGCGGCCACGCGACGGCGCGCCCGCTTCGACACGCCATTCACCAGCGCCCAGCGGATCACCGGCGCGACCAGACGCACACCGGGCCGGGTCAGCGCACGGCGCAGCGCCGCATAGCGATCCAATCCCAACATGACCTGAGCCCAGTCCGGCAGAAGATCGACACCGGCGTTGAGCATCAACGCGCCGGCGGGCCGCATCAACACGCTCGGAGCAGGCGCGCTCAGCAGAATCCTCACGACTTCGCGCGTACGCTCGCTTGCCACCAACTCGGGCCGCATGGCCTGCAGATAGGCGTCAATCCCGGCGCGCGAGCGCGGAATGTTCGACGCGCCGAGCATCTCGGCGATGCGCGCCGTTTCCGCGAAGTACTGATCCTGCGCGGCAACGGGCAGCAGCGGATTCACATAGCGCAAGTGTGCGGTCATGAAACTCGACACCTCCGCGACGTGCACCCACGTCAGCAGCCCGGCTTCGCTCGCACGATACAGCCGGCCGTCCGGGGCAACGCCGCTCACGCCGAGATGAATGCGCTTGACGCGCTCGATCAGCGCCAGCGCGTCGTGCCGGTTGCCGTATGTCGTCCCGGCGACGAAGGTCGCTGTGCGGCGCAGACGCCCGAGAGTATCGGTGCGAAAGGTCGAATGGTCCCAAACGCCGGCCAGCGCCAGCGGGTGCAATGCCTGCAGCAATAGCGCGCTGATGCCGCCTGTCATCATCGACGTGAAGTCGGCGTGGACCTTCCAGCACATGGAGTCCGGTCCGAAGAGCCCCGGGTCGCCCGGCGGCGACGAGTAGTCGAGCATCGGGCCGCTGCCGCTCGTCAGATGCGTGACGCCGGCGGCCAGCTTCGAGCGTAGCCTGTGCGTAAACCGATGCGGGAGACTGCGGGATGAATCGGGTTGCGTTGTCTGGTCGGACATCCTGATCGGCCTCGCGCTACCTGCGAGTCACTTCGCAGCCGAATCCCACAGTCCGGGCAGCGTGCTCGACGAGTCCGGCGCCGCCAAACCGAAATGCCGATAGGTCAGCAGCGTGGCGACGCGGCCGCGCGGCGTGCGCTGCAGGAAGCCTTGCTGGATCAGATACGGTTCGAGCACGTCTTCGATCGTGTCGCGTTCTTCGCCGATAGCCGCCGCCAGGTTGTCGACGCCGACCGGGCCGCCGTCGAACTTGTGCAGGATCGCTTCGAGCAGCTTGCGGTCCATCAGGTCGAAGCCGATGCCGTCGACGTCGAGCATTCTGAGCGCGGCATCGGCCACTTGCGCGGTGATGTTGCCGTCCGCTTTCACCTCGGCGAAGTCGCGCACGCGGCGCAGCAGGCGGTTCGCGATACGCGGCGTGCCGCGCGCGCGTTTGGCGATTTCGAACGCGCCGTCCGGATGAATCTGCGCGTTCAGCAGCGCCGCCGAACGCGTGACGATGCGCGCCAGTTCCTCGGCGTTGTAAAACTCGAGCCGTGCGACGATGCCGAAGCGGTCGCGCAGCGGATTGGTCAGCATGCCAGCGCGCGTGGTCGCGCCGACCAGCGTGAACGGTTGCAGGTCCAGCTTCACGCTGCGCGCGGCAGGCCCTTCGCCGATCATGATGTCGATCTGATAATCCTCCAGCGCCGGGTACAGAATTTCTTCGACGACCGGCGAGAGCCGGTGGATTTCGTCGATGAAGAGCACATCGTTGGCTTCGAGATTGGTCAGCAGCGCGGCGAGGTCGCCGGCGCGTTCGAGCACCGGGCCGGACGTCTGCCGCAGATTGACACCCATCTCTCGCGCGATGATGTGCGCGAGCGTGGTTTTGCCGAGGCCCGGCGGGCCGAACAGCAGCACGTGGTCGAGCGATTCGGAACGGCGCTTGGCGGCCTCGATGAAGATTTCCAACTGGCCGCGCACTTTTTCCTGCCCGACATATTCGTCGAGCTGGCGCGGGCGCAACGCGCGCTCGAAGGCTTCTTCGTTCGGCGAGACGGGCGTGGCCGCGATGATGCGCTCGGCGGCGAGTTTGTCGGTTTCGATCATCCGCTCATTGTACCGCGCGCCCCGGAGGAAGCCCCCTTGGGGGGGCGCACCGGAGGAAGTCCTCTTGGGGGGGCGCACCGGAGGAAGCCCCTTTGGGGGACGCCGCGAAGGAAGTCCCGTTGGGAGCGCATGTGCGAAGCATTACCCAACGCGCGCAGTTCGAGCCGCCGCAGGTTGCGCATTAACCTTTTGATAATGCCTTCAACGCGAGCTTGATGCCCTCGGAAACGCCAGTGCCGGCCGGTACATTCTTGATGGCCGCTAACGCTTCCTTTTCCGAGTAACCCAGTGCGAGCAGTGCGTTCAGGATATCGGAGGCGTGGTCGGATGCGGACGCCGCGCCCGCCAGCGCGCCCAGGTCGGCGCCGAGCTTGCCCTTCAGTTCGAGGAGCAGCCGCTCCGCCGTCTTCTTGCCGATGCCCGGCACGCGCGTGAGGCGCGCCGCGTCCTGCATCGTGACGGTTTGCGCAAGCTCGTGCACGCTCATGCCCGACAGCACTGCGAGCGCCATGCGTGCGCCGATGCCGGAAATCTTCAGCAGTTCGCGGAAGGTCGAGCGTTCCGCGGCGGTGCCGAAGCCGTACAGCAGATGCGCGTCTTCGCGCACGATCAACTGCGTGAGCAGCACGACGCGTTCGCCGTTCGACGGCAGGTTGTAGAAGGTGCTCATCGGCACATCGACTTCATAGCCGACGCCGTTGCAGTCGACGAGCAGATGCGGCGGGTTTTTTTCCAGCAGAACGCCGGCAATGCGACCGATCATGGCGAATTGACTCTCGAGGGAAAGCGCGAGTGTAGCGCAGCGCGTGAGCGACAAGCAGTCGTTGTGGTCCACGCCACGTCACGCGGCGCGAGTCCAAAGCGGCGCGCACTGCGCGATGCGCAAGCGGCGAGCCACCCAGCCACCCAGCCACCAGCAGTCAGCTGGACGCGAGCGCCTTGCTATCCGACCAGACGTCCGCGCCTTACGCGCAGCCCCTTCTTCGCCAGCGCGGGCGCGATGCCGCCCAGGGTGCTTAGCGTCGTGCCGCCGTGCGCGTGGCAGATCGCCATGCCGAGCGCGTCGGCGGCGTCGGTGCCGGGTACACCGGACAGGTTGAGCAGCCTCACCACCATCTGTTGCATCTGCTCTTTGGTTGCGCGGCCGTAGCCCACCACGGCCTGCTTCAATTGCAGCGCGGTGTATTCGGCGACCGGCACGCCGCCCGCGACGAGCCCGCAGATCGCCGCGCCGCGTGCCTGACCCAGCAGCAGCGTCGATTGCGGATTGACGTTGACGAACACTTTTTCGATCGCCGAGTGATCCGGCGAATGCTGGCGGATCAGTGTCGAGATGCCTTCGAAGATGGTGCCCAGACGCGACGGCAGATCGGCGTCGGCGGTTTTGATGACGCCGCTCGCGACATAACTGAGTGTGTGGCCGTGTTGGTCGATCACGCCGAAACCGGTTACGCGCAGGCCGGGGTCGATGCCGAGAATTCTCATGAGGTGCCGCACATGCGGAAAAAACCAGGTGCTTGCGATACTACAACGAACGCGGCGCGCAACGGTCCGCTAGTAGCGATCCCGGTGGAATAAAAACTGCTGGGTGGATGGCAGGAGGCCATCGCAGATGGAGCGCTATCGGAATCTCAGCGGCGACTCGGGCGTCGATGCTTACGAAATCGGCGACGAGTTCGTCAAGGTTCGCTTCAGGTCAGGCGATGTGTATTGGTACACGCAGGCGAGCGTCGGTGCGCGGCATGTGGCGGCGCTCAAGTGTCTTGCCCGGCGCGGGCAGGGGCTTAGCGCGTACATCAGCCAGCATCCGGAGGTGAAAGAGGGTTACGCGCGCAGGGAGGCGAGTGACTGAGCGGAGCTGATCGCGGCGCAAAAGAGAAGGGCGCCAAAGAGAAGGTCACCAAAGAGAGAGGCGCCAAAGAGAACAGCACCAACGAGAACGGCACCAACGAGAACCGCGCCAAAGAGAACGGCATCCTAGTGACGCGGCCAACGGGACGCCACCAAAAAAAACGGCCCGGCGGAAAACTCCACCGGGCCGCTTCTTTCCAGCCAATCGCCAGCTAATCCAACGGCCGCCGCGTCGTCACCTCATCGCGAGGCTCGCGACCACCGTCAACAGGCCCGCATCAATGGCGGAAGTGCCGCACGCCGGTCAACACCATCGCAATGTTGTGCTCGTCGGCTGCGTCGATCACTTCGTCGTCGCGCATCGAGCCACCCGGTTGAATCACGCAGCTCGCACCCGCCGCCACGACCACGTCGAGGCCGTCGCGGAACGGGAAGAACGCATCGGACGCGACGGCCGAGCCGGTCAGCGTCAGACCGGCGTTCTGCGCCTTGATGCTGGCGATGCGTGCCGAGTCCACGCGGCTCATCTGGCCCGCGCCGACGCCGAGCGTCATGCCGTTCGCGCAGAATACGATCGCGTTCGACTTCACGTACTTCGCGACGCGCCATGCAAACAGCAGATCGTCCATTTCCTTCGGCGTCGGATGACGCTTGGTCACTACGCGCAATTCGCGCGGCTGCACGTTCTTCGAATCGAGCGATTGCACCAGCAGCCCACCGCCGACGCGCTTCAGATCGAACGCGTTATGGCCTTCGCCCAGCGCGCTTTCCAGCAGACGCACGTTCTGCTTGGCCGCGAACACCTGGCGTGCCGCTGCGCTGAACGACGGCGCGATCAGCACCTCGACGAACTGCTTGGCCACGGCTTGTGCCGCCGCTTCGTCCACTTCGCGGTTGAACGCGATGATGCCGCCGAACGCCGAGGTCGGATCGGTCTGGAACGCCTTCGCGTACGCTTCGTTCGCGTCCGCGCCGAGCGCCACGCCGCACGGATTCGCGTGCTTGACGATCACGCAGGCGGGCACGTCGAAAGTCTTCACGCATTCCCACGCCGCGTCGGAATCCGCGATGTTGTTGTACGACAGTTCTTTGCCTTGCAACTGGTTGTAGTTCGCCAGCGCGCCAGCCGGCACCGCCAGGTCGCGGTAGAACGCGGCGCTCTGGTGCGGGTTTTCGCCGTAGCGCAGATCCTGCACCTTGTTGAAGGCCAGGTTGAACGTCGCCGGATAGGTGTTGCGCGACGTGTGTTGCAGTTCGTCGGTCAGGCTCGTCAGGTAGTTCGTGATCGCACCGTCGTACTGCGCGGTGTGCGCGAACACCTTGGTGGCGAGGCGGAAGTTCGTCCTGTACGACACCTTGTTGCTGTTCGCGCGCATTTCTTCGAGCACCAGCGCGTAGTCGGCCGGATCGACCACCACCGTCACGTCGCGATGATTTTTCGCGGCCGAACGCAGCATGGTCGGGCCGCCGATGTCGATGTTCTCGATCGCGTCTTCCAGCGAGCATTCTTCTTTCGACACGGTCTGCACGAACGGGTACAGATTCACCACCAGCAGATCAATGGTCGGAATGCCGTGCTGCTCAAGCGCCGCCATGTGTTCCGGCAGGTCGCGGCGCGCGAGGATGCCGCCGTGCACCTTCGGATGCAGCGTTTTCACGCGCCCGTCGAGCATTTCCGGGAAGCCCGTGTAATCGGCGACTTCGGTGACGGACAGGCCCGCGTCCGCGAGCAGTTTCGCGGTGCCGCCGGTCGACAGGAGCTTGATGCCGAGGTCCGACAGCGATTTGGCGAAGTCGACGATGCCGGATTTGTCGGAAACGGAGATGAGCGCTTGCTTGATCATGATGAAGACAAAAAGCCGAAGGGAAACGTGGCAGGGCGCCGGAAACTACAACAATCCGTGTTGTTGCAGCTTCTTGCGCAGCGTATTGCGGTTGATGCCGAGATACTCGGCGGCCAGCGACTGGTTGCCACCGGCCTGCTCGAGCACCACTTCGAGCAGGGGTTTTTCCACGCATGAAATAACCATGTCGTAGACGTCATGCGGATTGGAGCCGTCGAGATCCTGGAAATACACATCCAGGCTGTCGCGGACAGATTGTTCGATATTGTTCTTGCTCATGCTGCTAGTCGGTCGGTAGGGTCCTCGTCCTGATTGTCGAGTGCTTCGTCGACGTAGACGAGGCGATCGGAGATCGCCTTTTGTGCGTCGAAGAACTCGTTGACGGCGAGGAGTTGTTCGCGCGTAGTGTCCAGCGTATTCATGCGATGCCGGAACACGTTGGCGCCAGAAAGGCCGCGAGTGTACCAGCCGATGTGCTTGCGCGCAGTGCGCACACCAGTAAATTCGCCGTAGAACGCATAGTGATCTTCGAGATGCTCGTTCATCACCTGCTGGATTTCGTCGATGCGCGGCGGCGGCAGCAGGTCTCCCGTCTGCAGGAAATGCTCGATCTCGCGAAACAGCCACGGGCGCCCCTGCGCGGCACGGCCGATCATGAGCGCGTCGGCGCCGGTGGCGGCCAGCACTTCACGCGCTTTCTGCGGCGACGTGATGTCGCCATTGGCGACCACCGGAATGCGCACCGACGCCTTCACTGCGGCGATGGTCTCGTATTCGGCCTCGCCGTGATACAGGTCGGCGCGCGTGCGGCCGTGCACGGTCAGCATCGAAATGCCGGCCGCCTCGGCCAGATGCGCGACGGACAGCGCGTTTTTATTATCGCGGTCCCAGCCGGTGCGGATTTTCAGCGTGACGGGCACCGCGTCGGGCCCGACGCCCACCGCGCCCACCACCGCCTCGACGATGCGCTGCACCAGCGGCTCGTTCTGCAGCAGCGCCGAACCGGCGGCCACGTTGCACACCTTCTTGGCCGGGCAGCCCATGTTGATGTCGATGATCTGCGCGCCGTTCGCTACGTTGTAGCGGGCCGCTTCGGCCATCATCGCCGGATCGGCGCCGGCGATCTGCACGGCGATCGGCTCGACTTCGCCCGCGTGATTGGCGCGGCGCATGGTCTTCTCGCTCTTCCATAGCTGCGCGTTCGACGCGACCATTTCCGACACCGCATAGCCCGCACCCAGCCGTTTGCACAGCTGCCGGAACGGCCGGTCGGTCACGCCGGCCATCGGGGCGACGAACAGGTTGTTACGCAGATTGTGGGAGCCGAGAGTGGGCATGGCGTGGACGCGTGCGCTGGCGATCGACCGTTTTAACAATCGAAGCACCGCGAAATACGAGGGAAAACGCCTATTTTAGCGTTAACAGATAGCCGACAGCCGCCATATGGGTGCCGTAAGCCATTAAATCTTCTATGAAAGTGCGCCGCTTCATAGAACGGGCCGCGCTCGCGCGGCTGGCTCCAGGCTGCCCCGAAAAGCCGCGCCGCGCGAGCGGATGGCGCGCGCTCAGCGGCGCTGTCCGAACATCATCTGCCGCGCCAGCGCGGTCTTTACCGGCGGCGCGAACTCGAGCGCGGTGAGCGCGAGGCCGCGCAGGATCGCGAGCGGCGCGAAGTCGATGGTGAACAGGCGCGCGAGCATGTCGGTGGCGCCGATCGTCATGCGCCGGTCGAGCGCGCGACGCTGTGCAAAGCTGGCGAGGGCGAGCGCGGTCGGACCTTCCGCCGACAGCGCGTCGGTGAGCGCATGCGCGTCGCGCAAGCCCAGATTCAGCCCCTGACCGGCCACCGGATGCAGCGTCTGCGCCGCGTTGCCGATCGCGACGATGTGGCCGTCGACGAGCGTCTCGACCGCGTTCAATCCAAGCGGGAACGACGCGCGCCCGACGATCCGCGTGAAGCGGCCCATGCGCTCGCCGAACGCGCTGCCGAGTTCGCGCAGGAATGCGTCGTCCGGCAGTTGCGCGCGGCGTGCGGCTTCGTCGGGCGCGCAGCACCAGACCAGCGCGTAGTCCGCGCCGCGCACACCGCCCATCGGCAGCAACGCGATCGGCCCTTGCGACGTGAAGCGCTCCCACGCCACGTGCGGTTGCGGCGCGGACACGCTGACCGTGCCGACCAGCGCGGTCTGCCCATAGTCGCGCGTGTCGTTCACGGCGGTGCCTTTGCCGGCTTTCTGGTCGCCGAACAGGCCACCTTCGGCGCTCGCCAGGATTCGCGTGCGCAGCTGGCGCGCGACGCCCGCGGTTTCGATAGGCAGCGTGACGCCGTGTTGCTGCTGGATCGGCGTTCCTGCCGATGTCGAGCGGAACCAGTGCACGGAGGTGCCGCGTACCGCCTCGGCCAGACCGTGCACGATCGAGCCGTAACGCAGCACGTAACCGAGCGCCGGCAAGCCGTGCTCGCGGTGTTCGATCAGCGTGCGGCCGAAGTGGCCACGCTGCGACACATGGATGCGCTGGATCTCGGTGGCGTCCGCGGGCCAACGCAGCGGCTCGAGGATCATCCGGCTGCCGTGCGACACGGCGATCGCACGCGGGTCGGCGATCGAGTCTTCGGGCTCGCGAGCGTCGACGAGCGCGATTTTCAGCTCCCGCGTCACGCTGCGGCGCGCCAGCCAGCCGGCGAGCGCCAGCCCGACCGGACCGGCGCCGACGATCGTCACGTCGAAATCGAATGAATGATCGATCGCGGCGGGTTTCAGAATCATCGCCGCCTGGGACATCTCGTTCATTGCGGATGACTTCCCTGTTTGATGGCCGCGCGAGCTTCCTGCATCAGCGCCTCGATCTCGTCTGCGGCCACTGGCACGTCGCGCGTGATCAGCTCGCAGCCGGCCGGCGTGACGATCGCGTCGTCCTCGATGCGGATGCCGATGTTCCAGTAGCGCTCGGGTATGTCTTCGGCCGGCCGGATGTACAGGCCGGGCTCGATGGTCAGCGTCATCGACGCGCGCAGCGTGCGCCACGGCAACGCGCCCGCTTCGTCGCGCGGCGCGCCGCGCTCACGATAGTCGCCGCAATCGTGCACGTCCATGCCGAGCCAGTGGCCGGTGCGGTGCATGTAGAACGGCGCATAGGCGTGCTCGGCGATCACGTCGTCGACCGACGCGAACTTCGCGCGCCCGATGATGCCGGTGTCGAGCAGCCCTTGCGACAGCACGCGCACGGCGGCCTGATGCGGCGCGTCGAAGGTGGCGCCGGCGCGGGTAGCGTCGACGGCGGCCTGCTGCGCGGCCAGCACGATGTCGTACAGCTCGCGCTGTGCCGGCGTGAAGCGGCCATTGGCGGGGAACGTGCGGGTGATGTCGGACGCATAGCCGTCGAGTTCGCAGGCCGCGTCGATCAGGATCAGGTCGCCGTCCCGGGCAATCGCGTTGCCGGCCGGGTAATGCAGCACGCAGGCATTCGCGCCGGCGGCGACGATCGACGTGTAGGCCGGCGCCTGCGCGCCGAATTTGCGGAACGTGAAGAGCAGCTCGGCTTCGAGTTCGTATTCACGCACGCCGGGATGGCACGCGGCCATCGCGCGACGATGCGCGACGGCGGAAATCTGCCCGGCCCGGCGCATGATCGCTAGTTCGTGTTCGTCCTTGACGAGCCGCATCTCATCGAGCAACGGCAGCAGATCGCGTGCGGCGGCAGGGGCGGCGACGCCGCCGCGGCTCTGCGCGCGTACCGCGTCGAGCCAGCCGCGCACCCTGTCGTCGAGCTGCGCCGACGCGCCGAGCGCGTAATGGAGCGCCGGTTTGTCGGCGAGCAGTCGTGGCAGTTGCGTGTCGATCTCGCCGACGGCGCAGGCCGCGTCGAAGCCGAACGCCGTGCGTGCGCCGTCCGGGCCGAAACGGAAGCCTTCCCACGTTTCCCGCTCGACGTTTTTCTCGCGGCAGAACAGAATCGACGTCGGCTCGCCGGGCGCGGCGCTCGCGTCGAGCACCAGCAACGCTTCGGGTTCGGTGAAGCCGGTCAGATAATAGAAGTAGCTGTCGTGCCGGTACGGATAATCCGTGTCCCGGTTGCGCAGCGCTTCCGGCGCGGTGGGGACGATGGCGACGCCGCCGCCCGCGGCGCGCAGCGCGGCGAGTACGCGCTCGCGGCGCGTGCGGTAGACGTCGATGGCGATGGTGGGTTCGGTCGGCTGGTTCATCGTGCGATTGTAGCGCCCCGATTGTCAGGTCCGGTTGTAGCGCTCCATACGCGGTCGTTTTGTACGGATCAGGATGGCGGGCCGGCGCCGGCCTGTTGCAATCTGTTCACAGCGCGTCCACGTGTGGTTTGCGAAGATACGGCATCAATCACGTTCGTGAAGGCCGCCGACCACTTATACTTTCGCCGGATTCAGAAAAAGGTAGATGGTCATGATGAAACTCATCGGTTCGCTCGCCAGCCCCTTCGTGCGCAAAGCGCGAGTCGTGCTGGCCGACAAGAAGATCGACTACGAGCTGGTGCCCGAGAACGTCTGGGCGTCGGACACCCGGATTCACACCTACAATCCGCTCGGCAAGGTGCCGTGCCTCGTGATGGAAGACGGGGAAGCCGTGTTCGACTCGCGGGTGATCTGCGAATACGTGGATACACTGTCGCCGGTCGGCAAGCTGATTCCCCAGTCGGGACGCGAACGCGTCGAGGTGCGGTGCTGGGAAGCGCTCGCCGACGGCGTGCTGGACGCGGCGGTGCTGATTCGCCTCGAAGGAACCCAGCGTACGCCCGAGCAGCGCGCGGACTCGTGGGTCGCGCGGCAACAGCGCAAGATCGACGAAGGTCTGATCGCGATGTCGCAGGGTCTGGGCAGCAAGCCGTGGTGCGCGAGCAATCACTACACGCTCGCGGACATCGCGGTGGGTTGCGCGCTGGGCTATCTCGACTTCCGCATGCCGGAGATGAACTGGCGCGAACCGCATCCGAATCTGGACAAACATTTCCAGAAGCTGTCGCTGCGTCAGTCGTTTATCGATACGGTGCCGGCGAATTGAGCGACGCCGGACGAGGCCGGCAAGCTGGCCACAGGAGCAGGTTCAAGCTTCTGAAAGCCTGAGGCGAAGCGTTTGCTGCCAGTGAAAATGCGCCTGTCCGTCACGCGCATTTTTTTCGGGCGTTTTTTTCAGGCGTTGATTGGCACCTGAGTTCGCATCGGCATTCGGCACGCATGCGGCCATGCAAACGGCGCGCATGGACAGCACGCACGAACAGCACATGAGCCAATGCGCTCGAGCGCGGTTTATGGCTGCTTGCCGTTGCGGCGCCGCGTAATCCCCGGTCCGAACGCGAAGCCGAACGCCAGCAGCATGACCGACACCGCCAGCACCGTATTGTTGCCGCTCGTCACGTACGGCGTGCTGCCCGAGGTGCCTTGCACTTTCACATCGAGCGAGCCGATCGTGTACGGCGTCAGCCGTCCGATCACCTTGCCGTTCGCATCGATCGCGGCCGTCATGCCAGTGTTGGTCGCGCGCAGCATCGGCCGGCCGGTTTCCAGCGAGCGCATGCGGGCGATCTGCAGGTGCTGGTCCAATGCGATCGTGTCGCCGAACCACGCGAGATTGGTCGTGTTGATGAGCACGCCGGCTGGCGTATCGCTCTCGCGGATGGTCCGCGCAATCTCTTCGCCGAAGATGTCCTCGTAGCAGATGTTGACCGCGACCGGCTGGTTATGAACCATGAACGGCTTCTGCACCGGCGCGCCACGGAAGAAATCGCCGAGCGGAATGCTCATCAGATTGACGAACCAGCGGAAGCCCCACGGCACGAATTCGCCGAACGGCACGAGGTGATGCTTGTCGTAGCGGTACACGTCGTGTGAGCCGGGCGTGACGCCGAACAGGCTGTTCGTATAGTCGATCACCTGGCCTTCCGGCGTGATGGTGCCGCCGATCGCGCCGAACAGGATCGCGCTGCCGGTCGAGTCGGAGAACTCGCGCACCGCCGCGGCGAACGGTGCCGGCAATTGCTGCGCGAGCACGGGAATGGCCGTTTCGGGCGTGACGATCAGATCGGCCGGCTTCGCGGTGATCATCTGCTGATACTGGTCGATCGCCGCGCGCATGCCGGCTTCCTCGAACTTCATCTCCTGTTTGACGTTGCCTTGCAGCAGACGCACTGTCAGTGGCGCGTTGGCCGGCGTGGTCCATTGGACGAGCGGCAGCAGCAGGCCGGCCGCGATCAGAGCGAGCGCAATACCGCCGGGCACGGCGCTGCGCGCCATGCCGCGAGGCGCCGCGCGCCGTGCTGCGCCGTGGCCGCTGTCTTCGTCGTGGCGGCGCCCGCCGGCGGCTTCGCCGCGCGGTGCGTGCGCAGCCTGCAGCGGCGGCACGAGCGGCAGCAGCGCTTGCACGATCAACGCGGCGACCAGCGCGAGCATCCAGCCGACACCGTACACGCCCACCACCGGCGCAAACCCGGCGAACGGGCCGTCCACTTGCGCATAGCCGCTCGCGAGCCACGGAAAGCCGGTGAATACCGTGCCGCGCAACCATTCGCCGATCGCCCACGCGCTCGCAAAGGCCAGCGCGCCGTGCCAGGTCGGCGAGAACGGCGGGTCGGTGTCCGCCGCGCCTTTGCCGCCGTTGCGCGCATGGCCGGCGCAGAACGACCAGATGGCCGCGGCCAGCGCCGGATAGAGCGCCAGGTACAGCGAGAACAGCACGACCGCCGCGGCGGCGAGCGGCGCAGCCATGCCGCCGTAGTAGTGCATGCTGACGTACAGCCACCACACGCCGGTCACGAAATTGCCGAAGCCGAACGCACCGCCCGTCAGCGCGGCGCTCTTCCAGCCGGTGGTCCGCGAGAGCCACGTGAAGAAGAACACGAAGATCGCCAGTTGCAGCCAGCCGCCGTGTGGCGTCGGCGCGAACGACAGCGTATTGGCCGCGCCCGCGACCAGCGCGGCGAGGTAATGCCAGCGGGGTAGCGCGCGGGCGCGTGTAGCGTCGGCAGCGGGAACGCTCACGCCGGGGCGTGAGCGGGAAGTGATCGGGTCGGCCATTGTTGCGCGGTCGGCGTGAGAAGTTATGGAAGCAAAAAAGCGAGCAAACGCAGCGGATCAGGTTTGCACGTGTTGCGCATCGCGCTCGCGCTGGCCGGCCAGCGGATCGCGGCGCACCAGCAGCATGTGAATCTGGCGGGCGTCGCCGCGCAGAATTTCGAAGATCAGATCGTCGAGGCGGACCTTTTCGCCGCGATGCGGCACGCGCCCGAAGTGATGTGTGACGAGCCCGCCGATCGTATCGACTTCCTCGTCCGAGTAGTGCGTGCCGAACACCTCATTGAACTGTTCGATCTCGGTCAGCGCGCGCACGCGGAAACGTCCGTCCGGCGAGGCGATGATGTTGCCGCTTTCCTCGTCGAAGTCGTATTCGTCCTCGATATCGCCGACGATCTGTTCCAGCACGTCCTCGATCGTGATCAGGCCGGCCACGCCGCCGTATTCGTCGACCACCACCGCGAGGTGATTGCGATTCACGCGGAAGTCGTGCAGCAGCACGTTCAGGCGCTTGGACTCGGGAATGAACACGGCTGGGCGCAGCATGCCGCGCACGTCGAACTCTTCTTCGGCGTAATAGCGCAGCAGGTCTTTGGCCAGCAGCACGCCGATGATGTTGTCGCGATTGCCTTCGTAGACCGGATAGCGCGAGTGCGCTTTTTCAAGCACGTAGGGGATAAATTCGGCAGGATTGTCCGCGATGTTGATCGCGTCCATTTGGGCGCGCGGCACCATGATGTCGCGTGCGCTGAGTTCGGACACCTGGAATACGCCTTCGATCATCGACAGCGAGTCGGCGTCGATCAGGTTGCGCTCGTGCGCGTCCTGCAGAATTTCCAGAAGTTCGGCGCGCGAGTCGGGCTCAGGCGAGATGAAGTCGGTCAGACGCTCGAGGAGCGAGCGCTTTTCTTGCGGTTTGTCGGTTTGGCGTCGACTGGGATACGTGTCGTTCATGGTAGTGCGCCCGACGAGACTGGACGCGCTGTTGCAGAGCATTAAGGATACACCAGGCACATGGCAGGACCGTGTCCCGCCGGTCTGGGCGATGGGTGATGCTGGGCGAAGCTGGGTGAAGCTGGATCAAACGGCTCCCGTCGCGAGCGGCGGGACGTAGGTCAATCCTAACTGATTGCGCGCGGAAAAGCGTCGTCGAGCAAAAAAGTGCTGCGCAAGGGGCGGCACGCGATGTGCTGCGCGGCGGCGCAGTGGCCGCTTGCGGCTGGCCTGACGGTGCGCAGCGGGCGCTGCAGCTTCAGCGGGTTCAGCAGGCTCAACAGGCTCAACAGGCTCAACAGGCTCAACCGGCTCAACCGGCTCAACAGGTTCATTGCCCCGCTAACTGGCCGGAGGGTCGGACCGATGGTTCGGCAGCTTCGCGGCGTTCCTCGCGACAGCGTCCCAGCAGCGCTTCGAGCGCGCGATCGGGCATGCCGCTTTCGCGCAGCGCCTGGACGGTCCGGCTGACGTAATCGAGCGTGGTGCCGTAGCGCCCGCATGCGCAGCCGAACACGGTTTTGACGACGTCGTCGCGCAGCTTGCCGGTGTAGCTCGGCACGTCACGGCGCATCACGAACGCCAGCGCGTCGACGCGCCGGCCGTCGGCGAGCACGCACGGCAGCCATGCCGGACGATACGAGCCCATCGCCATCTCACGGCGCCAGAGCGCTTCGAGATGCGGCATCGAGCCTTCGGCGGCGAGCCGGAACGCGATGCCGGTGCACGAACCGCCGCGGTCGAGCGCGAGCACGAGGCCCGGCTGCTCGGGCGTGCCGCGATTCACGCGCGACCACAGATACAGTCCACGGTGATAGCCATGCACCTTCGAGCGCGTCGCTTCAACCGTCGGCAGGCCAGGGTTCCAGATCAACGAGCCGTAGCCGAACAGCCACAGGTCGCTCTGGCGGTCCCAGCCGCGCAGCGTGCATTCGAGCGACGCGCGCAACTCCTCGTCGGTCAGGAGCCGCGATTCGCCGAGCGTCGGCGGATAGTCCGGGCAAGGCGTTCGGGTATCGGCTTCAGGAGACGAGGTGCTCACGGTGTGGTTCGAACGTGGGTAACGTTGGCAGTGGAATGGCGGCTGATGGCTATTGATACGGATCGGGAAACCCGAGCTTGCCAAGGATTTCGGTTTCGAGCGCTTCCATCTCCTCGGCTTCTTCTTCCACTTCGTGGTCGTAGCCCTGCGCGTGGAGCGTGCCGTGCACGAGCAGATGCGCGTAGTGCGCGACGAGCGGCTTGCCCTGCTCGGCGGCTTCCTTCTCGACCACCGGGCAGCACAGGATCAGGTCGCCCGTCACCGGATCGTCTTCCGATTCGGCGTACGCGAAGGTCAACACGTTGGTCGAATAGTCTTTGCCGCGATAGGTGCGGTTCAGCGTGCGGCCTTCTTCGGCATCGACGAAACGCACCGTCAGTTCGCCATCCGCGAAGAGCGCCGCCTTGATCCAGCTTGCCACGGTGGCGCGCGGCAGCAGCGCCTTGTGTTCCGGCCACGCGCGGGCCGCGGGGAATTGCAGGTTCAGCGTCAGTTTCGGGGCGCGGCTCATGCGGTTTCGGGTTTTTCCATTCGTTGCGTTCGTTGAATTCGTCCTCGCGGGAGCGCGTTCAGCGGCCGCGCATCAGCGCGAATCCACCGGACCGGCCGATTTCTGCGCATGCGCATCGTACGCCTCCACAATTCGCGCGACCAGCGGATGCCGCACCACATCCGCGCTGGTGAAGCGCGTCAGCGCAATGCCGCGCACGTTCGCGAGCACCTGCTGCGCTTCGATCAGCCCGCTCTTGTGGCCGCGCGGCAGGTCGATCTGGGTCGTGTCGCCGGTGACGACCGCCTTCGAGCCGAAGCCGATGCGCGTGAGGAACATCTTCATCTGTTCGGGCGTGGTGTTCTGCGCCTCGTCGAGGATGATGAACGCGTGGTTCAGCGTGCGGCCGCGCATGTACGCGAGCGGCGCAATTTCGATCATCTGCCGCTCGAACATCTTGGCGGTCTTGTCGAAGCCGAGCAGGTCGTACAGCGCGTCGTACAGCGGCCGCAGATACGGGTCGACCTTCTGCGCCAGATCGCCCGGCAGGAAGCCGAGACGCTCGCCCGCTTCGACCGCGGGCCGCGTCAGCACGATGCGTTTGACCTGATCGCGCTCCAGCGCGTCCACCGCGCAGGCCACCGCGAGATACGTCTTGCCCGTACCAGCCGGGCCGACGCCGAGAGTCACGTCGTGCGAGATGATCTGCTTCAGGTATTCGCGCTGCGCCGGCGTGCGTCCGCGCAGGTCCGCGCGCCGCGTGTACAGCTTCGGGCCGAATTCTTCGAGGTCGTCGTCGATGGCGTCGACGGGCTGGTCGAACGGATGATCCGGATTGCCCGGAAAACGCGGCTCGCCGGCTTCATCACCATTGCCGTTCGGACGGTGGCGCGCCGGATGGCGCACTTCGACCAGCGCGAGCTGGATGTCGTCGACCGACAGCGGTTCGCGTGCATTGTTGTAGAAGTTCTCGAGTGCGGTGAGCGCGAGCTTCGCGCCACGTCCGCGAATCGTGATGCGGTGGGCACGGCGCTGCAGGGTCACGTCGAGCGCCTGCTCGATCTGCCGCAGATTTTCGTCGAGCGGTCCGCAGAGGTTGGCGAGCCGCGCGTTGTCGTCGTGCGGTGCGGTGAATTCCAGATGCTGCTGAGTGGTCTTCAAGGCGGTGGGTCGATCCTGTCGGTTTCGATACGGCTCAGTGGGCGGTGGCCGGCGCGTCGTCATGAACGAGCACGAGCTCGCCACGCAGCGAATGCGGGTACGCATGGACGATCTTCACGTCCACCATCTGACCGATCAGCCGCGCGTGCGACGCCACCGGCGCCGGGAAATTCACCACCCGGTTGTTCTCGGTGCGGCCCGCGAGTTCGTTCGGGTCCTTGCGCGCCGGGCGCTCGACCAGAATGCGCTCGATCTTGCCGACCATCGCATCGCTGATGCGCTGAACGTTCTCCTCGATGGTGGCCTGCAGGTGTTGCAGACGCCTGAGCTTCACCTCGCGCGGCGTGTCGTCGTGCAGGTTCGCGGCGGGCGTGCCGGGGCGCGGGCTATAGATGAACGAGAAGCTGGTGTCGTACTTCATCTCGTGGACGAGCGCCATCATCTTGTCGAAGTCTTCTTCCGTCTCGCCAGGGAAGCCGACGATCATGTCGGTGGACAGCGACAGATCCGGGCGGATCGCGCGCAGCTTGCGGATCACCGACTTGTATTCGAGCACTGTGTAGCCGCGCTTCATCGCCATCAGGATGCGATCGGAGCCGTGCTGCACCGGCAGATGCAGATGGCTGACGAGCTTGGGCACCTTCGCGTAGGTGTCGATCAGACGCTGTGTGAATTCCTTCGGATGCGACGTGGTGTAGCGAATCCGTTCGATGCCCGGAATATCGGCGACGTATTCGATCAAGGTCGCGAAGTCGGCGATCTCCGACGAACCGAGCGTGAGGCCGCCGCGATATGCGTTGACGTTCTGGCCGAGCAGCGTGACTTCGCGCACGCCTTGGTCGGCGAGGCCGGCGATTTCGGTCAGCACGTCATCCAGCGGGCGCGACACTTCTTCGCCGCGCGTGTACGGCACGACGCAATAGCTGCAGTACTTGCTGCAGCCTTCCATGATCGACACGAACGCGCTCGGGCCGTCGACGCGCGCCGGCGGCAGGTGATCGAACTTTTCGATTTCCGGGAATGTGATGTCAACTTGCGCGCGGCCGCTCGCGCGGCGCTGGTCGATCATCTGCGGCAGACGGTGCAGCGTTTGCGGACCGAACACCAGGTCGACATACGGTGCACGCGCAACGATCGCCGCGCCTTCCTGGCTGGCCACGCAACCGCCCACGCCAATGATCAGATCGGGATTCGCTTCCTTCAGCTCGCGCACGCGGCCGAGGTCGGAGAAGACCTTCTCCTGTGCTTTTTCGCGCACCGAGCAGGTGTTGAACAGGATCACGTCCGCGTCTTCCGGCGTGTCGGTCTTGACGAGTCCTTCGGCCGCGCCGAGTACGTCGACCATCTTGTCGGAGTCGTACTCGTTCATCTGGCAGCCAAAGGTCTTTACATAAACTTTCTTGGTCATCGAAGTTCGCCGGTCGCAGTGGTTAATCTGGGGGCGTCGTGTAAAAGGTGAGGGGGACAAACGTACGGGCGACGTGCGCAAGGGCCGCGGGGCGGTGTCTGGGTCCGCCGTGAACCGCGTCGGGTCGCCTCGTCCAGCCAGCGAGGCACGTCTGCAGCGTAACGTCACATTATAGCCCTTCACGAAATCCGGCTGGCGCGCCCGGATCGGCGCGTGGCGGCGCCGGGGAATGGCTGGCTTGCTGAATCGCCTGCTTACGGCAGGCGTCGATTTTCAATCTACGCAAGTCGCGCCCGTGAAGCGCGCCCAGAGCGAGGCGCTGATGCTATAAGGCCGTTCGTTTGGATCGTCGTGCATGAAGTTGTGCATCAGCAGCACGAGCCTGCGTCGATATGAAAAATGCGCACAAGCTTTGCGAATATCGCTCTCCGCAATGCTGATAACAGTGTGAAGATAACTTCGTTGGGCGCGGCACAACGCGATGCTATCGTGCTTTCACTTATCGCTTGCGCGTCGTCCGTCGGCGCTTTGGAGGCAATCATGCATTCCCCGCTCGCGCTGGTTCGCGATCCCTTGGCCAGTACCGATGCGCCGCCGCGTGCCGCCGAACCCTTCGATGCACTGGAACAACTGGTCGGCGTCAACCTCTCGCGCTTGCGTGCCGAGCGGCAGTTGTCGCTCGATGCATTGGCGCGCGCCTCCGGCGTGTCGCGGGCGATGCTCGCGCAGATCGAGTCGGCGCGCAGCGTGCCGTCCATCAAGGTGCTGTGCAAGGTTGCGGCGGCGTTGAAGGTGTCGGTGGCGGCGTTCTTGCGGCGTTACGCGACCAACGGCTTCGAACACTTGCCGGCCGATCGCTCGACGCGCGTCGTCAGTTCGAACGGCCGCTATTCGGCCCGGCCGCTTTACCCCGACGCCGAGCCGACCGCCGCCGAGTTTCACGAGCTGCGCATTGCGCCGTTGCACACCGAGGTCGGCATACGTCGCGCGCCGGGTACGACGGTGAACCTCGTGGTCAGCGAAGGCACGCTGGAAGTCAGCGTGCACGATCGGCGCCAGTTGCTTGCCACCGGTGACGCGATCGTGTTCGACGCCGACCAGCCGCACAGTCTGCGCAATCCGGGCGACACCGAAGCACGCGCGTTTCGCGTGACGCTGAGGGCGGAGACGCCGCCGCGCTGGGATGTGCCGGCGCAACGCGAGGTACAACACGAGGCGCAGAGCGAGGCGCAACACGAGGCGCAACACGAGGCGCGGCACGAACCGCTGCACAAAGCGGCGCGCGAGGCCACACCGGTTTAGCCGCATGTCCGCAACGGGACGCGTGGTACTTTGACGATCTCCGTGTGTTCAGTAGGGGTTGCGCTGCAAGGTCCTGCGCGACTGTTGTATGCTTCGTCAGCCGGTCGATCCGGCAATCAGTGCGTCTTCAGGGCGGGGCGAAATTCCCCACCGGCGGTATGCCGGCAACGCGAAAGCGTGAGCCGACGAGCCCGCGAGCGCCCGCATCGTGCGGTCTTCCGGTTAGTGGAAACCGCAGCGGGGTCAGCAGATCTGGTGAGAGGCCAGAGCCGACGGTTACAGTCCGGATGGAAGAAGATGTGCAGATAGTCATGTGCGTTTCCGTGGCGCCGCCAGTGGTTCGGGCGGCGCGCGAGCGTCGCTTTGCGCGGCGTTCAACGGCGCGTGCCCGTCTGTTTGCAATGCCCTGAAACGTTTTTCGCCCAACTTTTGCGATGAGCGTTTCAACCATGTCCTTTGCTAGATTTCCTGTTCCGTCGACGATTGCGGAAGATGCATTCGCCGATCTCCCTCTGCTCGCCACCGAGCCCGTTCCGCCACGTATCGCCGCCGCCTTGCAGGCGATGCGCGATGGCCGCGCCGTCGTCCTGCAAGACGACCACGACCGCGAGAACGAAGCCGATCTGATCGTGTCCGCCGAGCGTCTGTCCGTCGAAACCATGGCGTTGCTGATCCGCGAATGCAGCGGCATCGTTTGCCTGTGCCTGCCCGACGACAAGATCCGCGCGCTCGAATTGCCGCCGATGGCCGTCAATAACGAAAGCCGTCACGGCACTGCGTTCACGGTTTCGATCGAAGCACGCGACGGCGTGACCACCGGCGTGTCCGCGCTCGATCGCGTGACGACGATTCGCGCCGCGATCGCCGATGCGGCGAAGCCCGCCGACATCGTGCGCCCGGGCCATGTGTTCCCGTTGCGGGCGATGCCCGGCGGCGTGCTGGCGCGCCGCGGCCACACCGAGGGCACGGTCGATCTGGCGATTCTCGCCGGCCTGAAGCCGGCCGGCGTGCTGTGCGAGTTGATGAACGCGGACGGCACCATGACGCGCGGCGCGGATGTCGAGCGCTTCGCTGCGCAACACAATCTGCCGATGCTGACGATCGCCGAGCTGGTAGAGTTTCGTACCGCGCTCGCGCAGGCGCGCGAATGCGTCGCTGACGAAGTGTGATGCGCGCGGCGTGCATCTGAAGCGCGCTGCAAAAAACGATCAAGGCCGGTTCGAACGGGAACCGGCCTTTTTTCTCATCGCTGCCGAGGTGGGCCACATCTGCACGCCGCTAAGCCACGCTACGACTGCACATCACCGAAGTCGCCGCGCACGCCGGCTTCGACCAGCGCCGGCAATTCGTCCATGTGCTTCATGATGCGCGTCATGCCCATCTTGCGCAGCGCGTCCGCATAGCCATCGGGAATATGGCTCGCGCCGACGAAGGCGATCGTCTTCATGCCCGCCGCGCGTGCCGCGTTCAAACCCGCCACGCTGTCCTCGACCACGATGCAGCGCGACGGCGCGACACCCAGCGTCTGGGCGGCGAACAGATACACATCGGGATAAGGCTTCGGCCGCGCCACCTGTTCGGCGCTGAAAATCCGTTCGCCGAAAATCTGCAGCAAACCCGCGCGCCGCACCGACGCATTCACGCGCGTCATCCGGCTGTTCGAGACGACCGCGGCCGGCAGCGTCACGCGTTGCAAGGCCTCGCGCACGCCGTTGATCGGGCTGAGCGACGCCGCGAGCGCAAGCTCGACGTTGTGTTCGATGGTGTCGAGAAAGTCGGCGGGCAGCTTGAGCTCGAAGGACTTCTCGATGCCTTCGAGAAAGCGCGATGTCTGCTGTCCGAAGGCGGTTTTGACGACGGGTTCGAAATCGATGCCTGGAAAGGTCGCCGTGAGTGTTTCGAACATCACGCGGTCGGCGATGATTTCACTGTCGACGAGCACGCCGTCGCAGTCACAGATGAGGTGGTCGATCATGCATTGAAACGCAAAAGCGGGAAGCGCATGAGCCGGGCTGTTGCAAGCTCAGGCGCGTCGAGATTGAAAGCGTCATGATACGTGCTTTACCGCTCAAGCCGCTCAAGCCGCTCAAGCCGCTCAAGCCGCTCAACGCGCCCAACGCGCTCAACACGTCCAACACGTCCAACACGTCCAACACGTCCAACACGTCCAACACGTCCAACACGTCCAACACGTCCAACACGCCCAACACGCCCAACACGCCCAACACGCCCAACACGCCCAACACGCCCAACACGCCCAACGCGCTCAGGCTGCTCGGGTCGACCAGGCCGCCGCTCAGGGTGTATCGGCCCACGCCTTCGCGGCGCGGATTGCGCGCTGCCAGCCGTCCAGGCATGCCTTGACGTCGGCGTGCGGCAGCGCGGGCGTAAAGCGGCGCTCGACCTTCCACTGGCTTTGCAGTTCGTCGACGTCCTTCCAGTAGCCGACCGCGAGACCAGCGAGGTAGGCCGCACCCAGTGCGGTCGTCTCCGACACCCTGGGGCGCACCGCGTCGACACCGAGAATGTCCGCCTGGAACTGCATCAGCAGATTGTTCACGCAGGCGCCGCCATCCACGCGCAACTCGCCGATGCGAATGCCGGAGTCGGCTTCCATCGCCTTCAGCACATCGAGCGATTGATAGGCGATCGAGTCGAGCGCGGCACGCGCGATATGCGCGGCGCTCGTGCCGCGCGTCACGCCGAACAGTGTGCCGCGAGCGCGAGCATTCCAGTGTGGCGCGCCGAGCCCGGCAAAGGCGGGCACCAGGTACACGCCGTCACAATGCGGCACGGTGCGCGCGAGGGTTTCGATCTCGCCGGCACTCCTGATGACGCCGAGGCCATCGCGCAGCCATTGCACCACCGCGCCGCCAATGAAGATGCTGCCTTCGAGCGCATAGTCGATCCGGTCGCCGATCTGCCACGCAATCGTGGTGACCAGATTGTTCTTCGATTCGATCGGCTTGTCGCCGGTGTTCATCACGAGGAAACAGCCGGTGCCATAGGTGTTCTTCACCATGCCGGACTGCGTGCACATCTGGCCGAAGAGGGCGGCGTGCTGGTCGCCGGCGATGCCCGCAAGCGGAATCTTCGACGCGAACACGGTGGTTTGGCTCGGTCCATACACTTCCGACGAAGCGCGCACTTGCGGCAGCAGGCTGCGCGGAATGTCGAGCGCGTCGAGCAGCTCGTCGTCCCACTTGAGCGTGTGAATGTTGAAGAGCATCGTGCGCGACGCGTTGGTCACGTCCGTGATGTGCAGGCCGCCTTTGGTGAAGTTCCACATCAGCCAGCTATCGACCGTGCCAAACGCGAGGCGGCCCTGTTTCGCCTTTTCGCGTGCGCCTTCGACGTTGTCGAGAATCCAGCGGATCTTGGTCGCCGAGAAATACGAGTCGATCGGCAGACCGGTTTTCGCGCGGACCTTTTCTTCGAGCCCCTGCGCCTTGAGCTGGTCGCAGAAGTCGGCCGTGCGGCGGTCTTGCCAGACGATCGCGTTATAGACCGGGTGGCCGGTTTCGCGGTCCCACACGATGGTGGTTTCGCGTTGATTGGTGATGCCGATCGCAGCGATCGATGTGCCGCTCATGCCGGCGCGCGTCACGGCCTCCGCGGCGACGCCTGCCTGGGTCGACCAGATTTCCAGCGGATCGTGCTCGACCCACCCCGGCTGCGGATAGATTTGCTGGAATTCTTTCTGAGCGGTCGACACCACATTGCCGAGCCGGTCGAACAGCATCGCACGCGAGCTGGTAGTGCCCTGGTCGAGCGCAAGGACGTACTGATCCTGCATTGTCTCTTCTCCATAGTCGTTTATCGTTCGAAGCGCGCTGCAACAGTGTGCAATTGGGCCGCCGCGAGCCGCCGCGCCGGGTTCAGCCGAAGGGATAAGTGAACCGCGTCATGCAGGCAAGCTCGCGCGCAGCGCGCGCCACACGACGATCCCCTGACTATGCGCGTTATCGATGCATCCGGTCTAGGCGCTCTGCTGCGCGGGCTCGTCGGCGAACCATGCGTCGATCTCGTGCGTGATCGAATCGAGCGCGCCTGGCCCGGCGTGCAGACCGAGCTTCGAGCGCCGCCACAACACGTCCTCAGCGCTGCGCGCCCATTCGGTGTCACGCAGATACGTCAACTCGGCTTCGTAGAGGCCCGGCGCGAACGCGCGGCCAAGCTCGGCCAGCGAGCGCGCCTTGCCGATCACGTGCTGCGCGCGTGTGCCGTACGCGCGTGCGAGGCGGTGAGCCAGATCAGCTGGCAGCCACGCATGCCGCTGCCTGAATTCAGCCAGGAAGCGCTCGAAGTCGGCGTGCTCGATATCGCCACCGGGCAACGGCGCGCTGACGGTCCACGCAGGCGCGTCTTTGTGCAGCGCCTGCGCGAGCGTATCGACGGCTTGCTCGGCGAGTTTGCGAAACGTCGTGATCTTACCGCCGAACACCGACAGCAACGGCGCTTCACCCGCCGGTGCGTCGAGTTCGAGCGAGTAATCGCGCGTGACCGCCGACGGATTGTCGGCCCCTTCTTCCTCGAGCAGCGGACGCACACCCGAATAGGTCCAGCGCACGTCGGCCGGCGTGATCTTCTGCTTGAAGTAGCGGTTGATCGAATCGCACAGGTACTGCGTTTCGTCGGCGGTGATCGCGACTTGCGACGGGTCGCCGTCATATTCGAGATCGGTGGTTCCGATCAGCGTGTAGTCCTGCTCGTACGGAATCGCGAAGATGATCCGCTGGTCCTGGTTCTGAAAGATATACGCGTGGTCGTGTTCGAACAGACGCCGCGTGACGATATGGCTGCCTTTGACGAGGCGCACGCCGTGCGCCGCTTGACGGCCAAGCGCGCCCTGCAGCAGTTGGGCGACCCACGGGCCCGCCGCGTTCGCTATCGATGCAGCGCGCACGGCGAGGCTCGTGCCGTCCGCGCGCCTGAGTTGCGCGCGCCATTCGCCGCCGGCGCGCACCGCGCTCACCAGCTTCGTGCGCGTGAGAATCCGCGCGCCGTGCTCGTGCGCGTCGAGTGCGTTGAGCACGACCAGACGCGCGTCGTCGACCCAGCCGTCCGAATACACGAAACCGCGCTTGATCGAATCGATCAGCGGCGCGCCCGCCGGATGATTGCGCATCACGATGCCGCGCGACCCCGGCAGCAATTCGCGCCGCGCGAGATGGTCATACAGGAAAAGGCCAGCGCGGATCAGCCAGGCCGGACGCAGATCGGGCATGTGTGGCATCACGAAGCGCAGCGGCCACATGATGTGCGGCGCGGCGCGCAGCAGCGTTTCCCGCTCCTGCAAGGCTTTGCGCACCAGGCCGAACTCGCGGTATTCGAGGTAGCGCAAGCCGCCGTGAATCAGCTTGGTGCTCGCCGACGACGTATGCGACGCCAGATCGTCCTGTTCGCACAGCAGCACCGACAGGCCGCGACCCGCCGCATCGCGCGCAATGCCCGCGCCGTTGATCCCGCCGCCTACGACGAGCAAATCGTATCTCGAGCCTTGCGTCACCTGCTGGGTCCTCTGCGGCGGATCTGGAAGATCGGTAGGAAAGTGGATCGAACGGATTGTGTTCGTTTTCGAACTCTAATGAACATATTCGAAAAAGTAAAGTTCGCTTGATGTGCGCGAATCCGGCTCGATTGGTCAGGGAGTGGCGCAACCGACGCCCACCGACGATACTCTTGGCAGCAGCCATTTCGAGGTGAACTCATGCGTGGACTTTTGGTGATCGGCACCGCTGCGCTTCTGACGGGGCTCCTGACGGCGGCGTGCGTCAGTACGCCGAGCCTGGAAGGAACGCGGGGCGCACCGTCGTTCGAGGCCTTGCAGCAAATGTGCACGGCCCAGACGGTCGACTACGGCAGCGACGCGCAAGACGTCTATATCACGCTGTTCGACGCTTACGTGGCGAGCCGGCGCGGCGCATTGTCGAAGGAGGATTTCTGCGCGTTCCAGGCATCGATCGCACAGCGCCATGCGAGCCAGGGCGTGAGCACCGATCCGAAGGTGCGCAATCAGTGGGTCGCGTTCTTCATCGAACAGCGGGCCAAGGCGTTGAGCTGGCGCGCCGCCGTCGATCCGACCTTGCGCAGCGGCTGAGCGGGCTGTTTGCGGTCTTTGATGCAGCCGGCTGCTCGCTGCCGTCCCCGCGTGGCTGGCTGACGTGCGAAGTCAGCCGCGCTGCGGCAGGGCCCCGCGCCACAACATGCGACGGATCTGAGCGAACACCGCTTCGCGGGTCAGCGCAGGATTGGCGTTCGCGCTGGCGTTTGTGGCGCTGGCTTGTTGCGCCTCGGGCAGTGGCAACTGATTGGCGAGCGCCAGCATCGTGAAACCGTGCAGACTTGCCCAGTACGCATAGCCGATCAACTGCGGGTCGCCCTCCAGAATGCCGGCCGCGACGAGCCGCTCGAAGTGCACGCCGAGCAGGCGCCAGGCACGCTGCGATGCGGCCGCGAGTTCCGGATAGCCGCCTTGCTGCGATATCTGATCGAACATCAATCGGTACGCGTGCGGTTCATCGAGTGCGAACGCGACATAAGCCTCGCTGAGCGCCGATTGATCGGTCGCGGGCGCATTTTTCGCGGCTGTTTCGAGGCGCGCCGCGAAGCGGTTGAACGCCGCGGCACGCACCATCGCGAGGATCTCGTCCTTGTCGCGGAAGTAGCGGTACGGCGTCATCGCGCTGCAACCCAGTTCTTTCGCCAGTTCGCGCATCGTTACACCTTGGGCGCCGCGCGTGGCGAACGCGTTTTCGGCGATGCGGCGCATGGCTTCGCGGAATTGCTGGATGTCGTCGGGGGAGAGCGTTTTGGGCATACGCGAGGGGTGGAAGTCCGTCGCGTCAATTTACTGTGTAAATGAGTTGCGCACAACAAAGCGGCCGCCTTGGCGCCGGCCTGCTTTCACGCGAAGCAAAGACGAGGCAATCTGAAGACGGCGGATGGAGCGCACGAAGTTGCGCCCCGCCATCATTGCGGGTCGGGCATCGACCGTTAAAACAGAGACTCGCTCGGTGACACTATGAAAAACGTTTGATGGCCCGCAGCGCGTTGTCGCCGGTTTCCGTCACGCTCCATTGTTCGTTGCCCGACGCAAGCCTTTCGAGTTGTACCAGCTGACGTTCCAACAGGGCGTCCAGTTCTTGACGATCCATATCGACTTGATTGGGTGCGTCCTTGACGAGCAACAACGTGGCGAATTCATGCGGACTCAGCATCGTTTCTCTCCATGTCAAGCAAACGCGGACGGCCTTGTCGGCAACTGGCGAGACGCCAGTGAAGTCCGCAAGAGGATCAGGGCGGGAAGTACGGCTCACACACGACAGATTCACGCAACCGGCGTTACGCAGAACGCGGAATCAACGCCGGGGAACTGGAGTGTAGTCAACCGCGCGTTAAACACCAAATCCTCCCCAGTAAATTTTCCCTTTGACAAGACGGCCTGGAAGCGGCGGTCTGGAGCCGCGGCCAGATTCTGGATTTCACTCGAAGTTTGGTGTGCGCCGCAGCATGGCGTGAATCCGCTACGCCTGGCCGGCGACAAACACCTGGCAATTGGCGGCGGCGAGCGTTTCGGCCATCTCGGCGGGCGGCGCGGCGTCGGTGAACAGCGCGTCGATCTGATCGAGGTGGCCTTGGCGCACGAGCGCCGGGCGGCCGAATTTCGAGTTGTCCGCGGCAAGGAACACGGTGCGGGCGTGCTGGATGATTGCTTCGGCTACGCGCACTTCGCGCGTGTCGAAATCGCGCAGCGTGCCGTCGGTTTCGATGCTCGACGTGCCGATGATCGCGAAGTCCACCTTGAACTGGCGGATGAAATCGATCGCCAGCTCGCCGACGATCCCTTTGTCCCACGGCCGCACGATGCCGCCCGTCACCAGGACTTCGCAATCCGGGTAGCCGCTCATCATGCTCGCGACGTTCAGGTTGTTGGTGATCACGCGCAGTCCGCGGTGCCGGTTGAGCGCGCGGGCGACTTCCTCGGTGGTGGTGCCGAGATTGATGAACAGCGAGGCCTGATCAGGAATGTGAGTGGCCACTAGCGCCGCGATGCGCCGCTTCTCTTCGTGGAACATGCGCTGACGCGCCGTGTACGAGACGTTCTCGGAACTGGTCGGCAGACTCGCGCCGCCGTGATAGCGGCGCAGCAGGTTCATGTCGGCGAGCCAGTTGACATCGCGGCGGATCGTTTGCGGCGTCACGTCGAAGTGGGCGGCGAGGTCGTCCACGGTCACGAAGCCGTCACGTTGCACCCACTCCAGCAATTCCTGTTGCCGGGCGTTGAGAGTCAGGCGGGGGTCTCGGGTCATGGGTGTCGTGGATTTTTGGGCGGCGCGGCCCGTCGCCGGCGCGATGTGTCGGGCGGGTAACGGGGTCGTGCATGAACGAACAGGCTGGGCGTATTGTAAGACCACCGGACCCCTTGTCCGCCAACTCGCGCAAGCTGCAGCCATTGCGAAAACCCAACCGGCCGATTCATTCAGGCGCACGACGCATTTATTCATTTGATAAATGAATTTGTTTTTTGGGCCGGTTCGCGCTGCAATCCAGGGTTTCGCGTTTTACCCGCGCGTACCTCTTTCCCATGGTTTCCGGCGTCTCCCTCAGGCTGCGCCGTGCTTTCGAGAGTGTTCGACATGACTGGCTTTAACTGGCAAAACCCCTATCCGACACCGCGTCTGCCTGTATTCGCGCGCAACATCGTTTCGACCTCGCATCCGCTCGCCGCGCAAGCCGGGCTGCGCATGCTGTGGAAAGGCGGCAATGCCGTCGATGCGGCCATCGCGGCGGCGGCCGCCATCACGGTGGTCGAGCCGGTGTCCTGTGGTCTCGGCGGTGACGCGTTCGCGCTGGTGTGGGACGGCAAGAAGTTGCATGGCCTGAACGCGTCGGGCGTGTCGCCCGCAGCCTGGAACGTCGACTACTTCAAGCGCAAGTACGGCGAGGAAAACGGCCTCGCGAAGCAGCCCAAGCGCGGCTGGGATGCGGTGACGGTGCCGGGCGTGATCGCCGGCTGGGAAGCGCTGCATCAGAAATTCGGCACGCTGCCGTTCGCCGACCTGATGGAGCCGGCGATCGAGATCGCCGAGCGCGGTCACGCGGTGGCGAGCATCGTCGCGTACAAGTGGGCCGCCGCTGTGCCGGAGTTGAAGGACCAGCCGGGCTTCGCGCAAACCTTCATGCCGCGCGGCCGCGCGCCGGAAGTCAGCGAGCTGGAGCGCTTTCCCGGCCACGCGAAGACGCTGCGCAAGCTCGCCCAACAAGGCCCGCGCGCTTATTACGAAGGTGAGATCGCCGAGCAGATCGCGGCGTTCGCACGCGCAGGCGGCGGCGCGCTCACGCTCGACGATCTGCGCAATTACCGCGCGGATTGGGTCGAGCCGATCGGCAAGGCATATCGCGGCTACACCGTGCATGAGATTCCGCCGAACGGCCAGGGCATTGCGGCGCTGATCGCGCTCGGCATCCTCGAAAAATTCGATGTGAAGGAATTGGCGGTCGACAACGTCGAGTCGCAGCACCTGCAGATCGAAGCGATGAAGCTGGCGTTCGCGGACGTGTACCGCTACGTCGCCGATCCGCGTTCGATGGACGTCACGCCCGAGCAGATGCTCGACGACGCGTACCTCACGTCGCGCGCAAAGCTGATCGATCGCAAGCGTGCCACGCAGTTCGACTTCGGCATGCCGAAGGTCGGCGGCACCATCTACATGTCGGTGGCGGACGAGCGCGGCATGATGGTGAGCTTCATCCAGTCGAACTATATGGGCTTCGGCTCGGGCGTCGTGGTGCCCGACAGCGGCATCGCGATGCAGAACCGTGGCTGCGGCTTCTCGATGGACCCGAAGTCGCCGAACGTGGTCGAGGGCGGCAAGCGGCCGTTCCACACGATCATCCCGGCGTTCCTGACGCAGCAGGTGAACGGCCAGCAGGAAGCGGTGATGAGCTTCGGCGTGATGGGCGGCGACATGCAGCCGCAAGGTCATCTGCAGTCCGTCGTGCGGATGCTCGATTACGGTCAGCAGCCGCAGGCCGCGTGCGACGCGCCGCGCTGGAAGGTCAACCGCGACTTCACGATCGACGTCGAAGCGACGCTCGATCTGAACACCGCCGAGGCGTTGCAGAAGCTGGGTCACACGATCAAGTCGGTCGATGATCCGTACATGGACTTCGGTTCCGGCCAATACATCTGGAAGCTCGATCGCAACGATCCGGAGCGCGGCTATGTGGCGGCAAGCGACAGCCGCCGCGACGGATTGGCCGCCGGCTTCTGATCGACTGACTCGCGCGACACCGCGCTGCCCGGGATGCTGTTCAAGGCGGCGCCCGGGCGCCGCTTCGCCGGGTTCGTCGGGTTTGCCTGGTGTCGCGCGGGGTATCGGGAAGCAGCCACATATCAAACAAAAAAGGAGACACCATGCACACGCCCGCGTCGCCATCCGCGACCGCTTCCCCACATGGCTCGCCCGCACCGCTTTCTAAAGCGATGGTGCGGCGGATTGTGTTTTCGTCCTCGGTCGGCAACGCGCTCGAATGGTTCGACTTTCTGGTCTACGGCTATTTCGCGACCATCATCGCGAAACAGTTCTTCCCGATGCAGGACGAGTGGCTCTCGACGCTGCTGGCCATCGCCACGTTCGGCATCTCGTTCCTGATGCGGCCGTTGGGTGCCGTGGTGCTGGGCATCTATGGCGACCGCAAGGGTCGCAAGGCGGCGCTCACGCTCGCCATTGTGCTGATGATGATCGGCACCTTCACGATGGCCGTGATGCCGCCGTATGCGTCGATCGGTCTTGCCGCGCCGTTGCTGGTTCTGCTCGCGCGACTCGTGCAGGGCTTCGCGGTGGGCGGCGAGTTCGGCAGCGCGACGGCCTTCATGGTCGAGCACAGCGCATCGCGGCGCGGCTACTACGCGAGCTGGCAGTTCGCGAGTCAGGGACTCGCGGCGATCACCGCGGCGGCCTTCGGCTCCCTGCTCACCGCGTGGATGCCGCCCGAGCATCTGAACAGCTGGGGCTGGCGTCTGCCGTTCGTGTTCGGTTTGCTGGTGGGGCCGGTGGGCTACTACATCCGTTCGCATCTCGACGAGACCCCTGAGTTCCTCGCGATGCGCGAAGCGCGCGAGGCGTCCGGCGCACAGAAGCAGGTGAGCGAAGAACAGGGCGCGTCGTTCGCCAATCAGTGGGTCAATCTGTTGCTCGCGATCGGCATCGTGGCGCAGTCCACCGTCGGCGTGTACGTGCTGCAACTCTACATGCCGATGTACGCGGTCAAGCAGTTGCATATGCCGACGACCGCATCGTTCGGCGTGGTGGTGCTCAATGGTGGACTGCAGTTTCTGCTGTCGCCGGTGATGGGCGCGTTGTCTGATCGCATCGGCCGGATTCGCATCATGCTGACCACCTCGATCCTGATGGGCTTGCTGATCTATCCGATGTTCGCATGGCTACAGTCTCACCCGACGATTGGCTGGCTGCTGTTGTTGCAGGCCACGGCCGGTATTTTCAAGGCCGCTTATTCCGGACCGATGCCCGCGCTGATGTCGGAAATCTTCCCGACGCAGGTGCGCTCGACCGGTCTTTCAATTGGCTACAGCATCGGCGTGACGATTTTCGGCGGCTTTGCACCGACAATTGTCGAGACCTTCATTCATTTGACCGGCGATAAACTTGCGCCAAGTTATTACGTGCTGCTTGCCGCGCTGCTGTCGGGGATGTCGCTGGTTATCGTGGCCTGGCGCATGCGTCGCTTGCGTCCGGTGCGAAGCGTTCAGCCCGCGTGAGGACACGCTTGCGCGACGCGTATCGATGACGCCTCCGCCCTTGTCGGGCACCGACTCGCAGGGTTTGATGCCCAGCCTGAAGCCAGCTCTTCGAGCTGGCTTTTTTTACGTGTCGCGCACAACTTTTTTGGTTCGATCGAAGCTTTCGACTATCTTCAAATTGGAACTGCGACGAATCGGCATGGTCTGTGCTGTGGTGATCTGCAGAGTTCGGAAACACCGGCTAAGATGCAAGATACAAGGGGTTAACTCTAATTCACGGCGCTGTATTCGACACGGCTCACCGCCACGACGAGCACCTGCGACGGCGAGCCTGCTCCACGAATCGATACAGCATTGGGAGCAAGACACGATGCAAACAGAGCTGAACCATGTCATGCCCTGGCGGATCGAGGACATCGACCTTACCCGCATTGATCGGCAGAAGGCCGTCGCGAACGAAGATCTACTGCTGCTCCTGTGTGCCGCTTCGTTTATTGAAAGCGGCACTGACCTCTACACCAGCAATCTGAGTACCTTTTTCAACGGTGATCCTGAAGTCTCGGCCTGGCTCAACAATGAGTGGGAGCCCGAGGAATTGCAGCACGGCCGTGCACTCAAAACCTATGTCGCTTACGTGTGGCCAGAGTTCGACTGGGACACCGCGTTCCGCAATTTCATGGACGAATATTCGCTGACCTGCTCGGTGGAAGATTTCGAAAGGACTCGCGCGCTCGAAATGGTCGCGCGCTGCGTGGTCGAAACCGGCACGGCGACGTTGTATCGCGCGATCGGCGTGTGTTCGGACGAGCCCGTGCTCAAGCAGATCACCGACAACATCCGCACCGACGAAGTCCGTCACTACAAGCACTTTTTCAAGTTCTTCAAGAAGTACAACCGGATCGAAGGCAACGGCCGTCTCACCGTACTGGGCGCGCTGATGCGCCGCGTGATGGAGATCAAGAACGAAGACTCCGAGATCGCATTGCGCCACGTGTTCGCGATTCGCTATCCGGAGCGCGTGCATGATTCGGCCTACAACCGCGAACGCGCGGCGCGTATCAATACGCTGGTGCGGCGCAATCTGTCCGCCGACATGTGCATAAAGATGCTGCTCAAGCCGCTCAATTTGCCGGCACGGATTCAGCCGGGCGTGCACTATCCGCTTGCGAAGATTACGCAGCACGTGTTCTTTCGCTGAACTGAGTCCAGCCCGCAACGACATGACACGACGAGACATGGCCCGCTGATGCGGGCCATTCTTTTTTCGAGGCATCATTGCATCATGGCGTCTTGCCCACTTCCAACCGGACCGACAGCATGAGCGATTCCCCCGCACCCGAACGTCCGCTCGAGCAGAACGTGTTCGACGAATGGCCCGATGCCGTGCGCGCGTTGTTCGACGGTTCGTCGCTCGCGACCAAGACGGGCTTCACCGCGTCGCTGCTGAGCGTCGATACGAATGGCCATGTGCGTACATCGCTGCTCAGTGTCGGTGAGTTGTATGCACCTGATTCGCGCACGCTGTGCATCGCATTGTGGCCGCATGCCCGAGCGGCACGCGCGCTTGCGCAAAGCGGACGCGCCGCGCTCAGCTTCGTTTGCGACGAGGCGTTCTATCAGGTGCAGTTGCTTGTCGCGCCGCTGGCAGGTGTCGCCGGCGACGACACTGGGCTGGTCTATCTGATCGGTTCGATCGATACCGCGGAGTCGCAGAGCGTACGTTATGCGCGCCTGACGAGCGGCATCACGTTTGAACTGGAAGACGAGGGCAGGGTGGTGCTCGACCGGTGGAAACGGCAGATCGAGCACCTGAAACAAGCCGCCGCCGCGGCCAACCGTTAGTCCCTCGACGACGGACGACGGCTGGCGAGCGGGCGGCCTCCTCGCAGCTTAACGGCCTCGTTGGCCGCTGCGCGAAGGCTGGCCGCCACGCGGGGCGTCGTTGCGGGGCTTGCCGCCGCCCAGCAACGCACCCGGATTGCTGCTTTGTGGCTTGCGCGGCGCGTGTTGCGCGGCGGCGCTTTCATGCGCGACGGCACGCGGCCGGTCGTCGTGACGCTGACCGTCGCGACGCGGCTGAGCGCCATTGCCGGCCGGCTTCGCGCCTTGCGGCTTCTGCTGACCATTCGACGGCCGTTGAGTGGAACGCTGTGCCGGCTTCGCTGAGGCAGCGCCGTCACGCTTCGGCGCGCCTTGACTCTGACGCGGCGAACGTCCACCACCGCCACCACCCTGGCCGCGACGCAGAATCGGCTCCGGCTTCGCGGTCGGGTCCGGTTCGAAACCGGCGATCACTTCCTGCGGCACCGGACGCTTGATCAGCTTCTCGATGTCCTTCAACAGTTGCAGTTCGTCGACGCATACCAGCGACACGGCTTCGCCCGTCGCGCCCGCGCGCCCCGTGCGGCCAATACGATGCACATAGTCTTCCGGCACGTTCGGCAGATCGAAGTTGACCACGTGCGGTAATTGATCGATATCGATGCCGCGTGCGGCGATGTCGGTCGCGACCAGCACCTGCAGCGTGCCGTCCTTGAATTCGGCCAGCGCGCGAGTTCGAGCCGACTGGCTCTTGTTACCGTGAATCGCCAGCGCGCTGATGCCGTCCTTGGTCAGTTGCTCGGCAAGCCGGTTGGCGCCATGCTTGGTACGCGTGAACACCAGCACCTGGAACCAGTTGTGCTGCTTGATCAGGTGCGTGAGCAGCTCGCGCTTCTTGTCGCGATCCACCGGGTGAATCTTTTGCGCGACCGTTTCCGCCGTCGTGTTGCGGCGTGCGACTTCGATCAGCGCCGGCGAGTCGAGCAGGCTGTCGGCAAGGGTCTTGATCTCGTCGGAGAAGGTCGCCGAGAACAGCAGGTTCTGACGCTTCGGCGGCAGCTTGGCGAGCACGCGCTTGATGTCGTGGATGAAGCCCATGTCGAGCATGCGATCGGCTTCGTCGAGCACGAGAATCTCGAGATGCGACAGGTCGATGGTCTTCTGTTGCATGTGATCGAGCAAACGGCCTGGTGTCGCGACGACGATGTCGACGCCGCTCTTCAGCGCGCCGATCTGCGGATTGATGCCGACACCGCCGAACATCACGGTGGACTTCAGCTTCAGATATTTACCATACGCACGCACGCTTTCTTCGACCTGCGCGGCCAGCTCGCGCGTGGGCGTGAGGATCAGCGCGCGCACCGCGCGCTTGCCCGCACCCGTGGCGACGGCGGGCATCGAATGGAGACGCTGCAGGATCGGCAGCGTGAAGCCGGCGGTCTTGCCAGTGCCGGTCTGCGCGCCGGCCAACAGGTCGCCGCCGTTGAGCACGGCGGGGATCGCTTGCGTCTGGATGGGAGTCGGACTGGTGTAGCCGAGTTCGTTTACAGCGCGGACCAACGGTTCGGACAAGCCGAGGGAATCAAAAGACATAGAAGCTCTTTGCAATGCAGTTTCGCGAACGGCACGAATGGGCCCAGGCAGGCATCAACGCGGCATGAACACGCCCGCATGGCGCACTCGAGGCCCAAGCCCAGTTCCGGTCGCTGAGAAATCGGCGGCACGCTCAAACATGTGCCGAATGCTTCAACGCGCTATGCAGACACGTTGACTGGCCTTAAGTTGCATTTCGTCGCCGTGGGATGTCACGCGACGTAGCGCGCGACACTGACGAATTGACACAGACTGCCCGCCAGTACGAACAGGTGCCAGATACCATGTCCGTGGCGGATGCGCTCGTCGTTGATAAAGAAGTAGATGCCGGCGCTGTAGATGACTCCGCCGGCCACGAGCCACGCGGTGCCCGCCGCCGGTAACGCTTGCAGCAGCGGGCGGACGGCTACGAGCGCGAGCCATCCCATCAATACATACAGCACCATCGAAACGCTGCGGGTGCGTCGCCCGAGCGTCAGTTCCTGCACGATGCCAAGCGCGGCAAGCCCCCAGCTCACACCGAATAGCGACCAGCCCCACGGTCCGCGCAACGTCACAAGGGTGAACGGGGTGTAGCTGCCGGCGATCAGCAGGTAGATCGCCGAATGGTCGCATTTCTGCAGGACCGATTTTGCACGCGGACTGCGCACGCTGTGGTAGAGCGTCGAGATAGCATACAGCACGAACAGCATCGCACCGTACACGCTGAAGCTGACCACCTTGTACGCGTCGCCGTCGAGCGCGCCCATCGTGACGAGCGTCGCAAGACCCATCACCGACAGCACGGCGCCGACGAGATGGGTGATGCTGTTCAAACGCTCCCCGACATGCACGACTCTTTCCTCCCACCCGGTTTCACAAGGACAAAAACAACGACATAAGTGCCCACATGATACCGGTCCTGAAAAAACGAAGGGCGCGGCCGCGAATTTCGCAGGCCGCGCCCCGGGTACAACGGACGCTGCTTAGTCGAGCGGCGCCGAACGCAGATCGGCCACTTGCTGCGGCGACACGGCGGTGCCGTGGTTGCCCCAGGACATACGGATGTACGTCACGACCGCCGCGACTTCCTGATTCGACAGCGACTGCGCGAACGGCGGCATGCCATACGGATGCGGGTTGGCATCCGTGCTCGGCGGATAGCCGCCGTTGAGCACCATACGGATCGGGTTGACCGCCGACGGCATCTGGATCGACTGGTTGTTCGCGAGCGGCGGGAAAGCCGGCGGCTGGCCCAGACCATTTTCCGCGTGGCACTTCGCGCAGTTGTCAGCGTAGATCTTCTGACCTTGCTTCAACAGCTCGCCACCGAACTTTTCCGACGTTTCGAGCTGCATCGGTTCAGGCGCTTCGCTCTTTTGCGGGATCGTCTTCAGGTACGTGGCCATCGCGTTGATGTCTTCGTCGGACATGTACTGCAGGCTGTTGTGGACCACTTCAGCCATCGGACCGAACACCGCGCCACGATTGGACACGCCGGTCTTCAGCAGGTCGGCGATGTCCTTGATCTCCCAGTCGCCGAGGCCGGCTTCCCGGTTCGACGTCAGCGACGGCGCGTACCAGTTCTGCAGCGGAATCAGGCCACCGGCAAACGCCGCCGAATTGACCGGGCCACCCATGGCGTTGATCGACGTGTGGCACATGCCGCAGTGGCCGAGGCCTTCGATCAGGTAAGCGCCGCGGTTCCATTCGACCGACTTGGTCGGATCAGGCTTGAACTCGCCTTCGCGGAAGAACAGCGTGCGCCAGCCGATCAGCATGTTGCGCTGGTTGAACGGGAATTTCAGTTCGTGCGGACGGCTCGGCACGTTGACCGGCGGGACCGAGCGCAGGAATGCGTAGATCGCGTCCGAGTCGGCGCGCGTGACTTTCGTGTAGCTCGTGAACGGGAAGCCCGGATACAGCAGGCTGCCGTCTTTCGAGCGGCCGGTGTGCATCGCGCGATAGAAGTCGTCCTGGGTCCACTTGCCGATGCCGTACTGGTCGTCGGGCGTGATGTTCGGCGTGAACATCGTGCCGAACGGCGTGGCCATCGGCAGGCCGCCGGCGAACTGCTTGCCGCCGCGCACCGTGTGGCATGCGATACAGTCGCCTGCGCGGGCGAGGTACTCGCCCTTCTTGATCAGTGCCGCCTGGTCGGCGGGCGTGGCCGCCATGGCCGTGCCGTTATGCAGATTGTCGCCGCCCGACCAGAGGACCGGAACGAGCGCGGCAGCCGCCGCCACGACGACGGCTGAAAGAGCGAACAAAGACTTGCGTTTCATTTGAGTGTCTCTCCCGGTGCCTTATTGCGGTGCGCTGCCGCAGGCAAGCGGAGTCTTCAACGAGCGGGCCGGAGCCGGCACGGGGTTTTGTGGGGCCCGCTGCGTGGCAAGCCATGCCGCAACGGCGTTCACGTCTTCGTCGGTCAGACGCGTGGCGACGGTGTGCATGCAATCAGGGGCGATCGCGTGACGCGAGCCCGAGCGCCATGCGCCAAGCTGCGCGCTCATGTAATCGGAGTGCAGACCGACGAGACCCGGAATAGCCGGTTCCATACCCGTCAGAGCCTTGCCGTGGCAGGCCACGCAAGCCGGAATCTGCTTCGATGCGTCGCCGTTCAGCACGATCTGCTCGCCGCGAGCGAGCGTGGCCGCCGACACTGTCGGCTTGGCCGGCTGCGGATACGGCGGACGCTGTTGCGAGAAGTACGCGGCGATCTTGTGAAGGTAGTCGTCAGAAAGATACGTGACGAGGTAGTTCATCGGCGGGTACTTGCGGCGCCCTTCACGGAAGTTCTGCAACTGGTTGTAGAGGTAGTCGGCCGGCTTGCCCGCGAGGCGCGGGAAGTAGTCATTGTCCGTACCTTGCCCGTGGGCGCCATGGCAGGCGGTGCAACCTTGCACGCGCGCTTCCATCGTGTCGGGGGCCTTCGGTTGAGTCTGCGCTTTCGCAGCGCTATAGACACCCGCAGAGCCGATCAACAGAAGGGCGAGCAACGGGCGGAAGAGGCGTCTTGAAGACACGCGTAACTCCATCAAAATCGGGGACCTGACCGAACTTCGAGCGGCTCGGTGTGAAGGGTAGCCGGCGCTGCGGCGACGCAGCATTCTATCATCGAAGGGTAGTGGTGACCATTTGTCACATAAGAGAAGGCTCCCGGTGTGACAGGCATGCGACAGTTTGACGCGCAACATGGCTTCGGGTGGTGTGGGTGCCATCTCGAATTTGCAATGCAGGCGCCACTGCTACCGCACTCGTTGCATCTGGTTGCATCTCATTCGACAAAGCAGGTTGAACCGATGTGCACGCGAACCATCGAAGCGTACACTTCCGGGCTCGCCGGCCGCCGCCGTACCCAGGCTTGCTCCGGCTCGACGCCCACCGTTTATCTGTCCACCAGCTATCGTCCCAACATGAAGCTATTCCAATTTTCCCGTCCGGCGCTGCGTGCGTTGATGCTCGGCGCCGTGGCGCTGGTCGCGACGTCCGGCGCATTCGCGCATGCGCATCTGGCGTCGAGCGCGCCGGCGGCCAACGCCGAAGTCGTTGCGCCGACCGAAGTGACGATCCACTTCACCGAACCGCTCGAGCCGGCGTTCAGCAAGATCGCGATCGCCGATGCACGCGGCAAGGCGGTCGCGCCAGCCGCATCCGAAGTGGACAGCCAGGATGCCAAGGTCATGCGTATGCGTCTGCCGCAGTTGAGCACCGGCCGCTTTGCGGTGAACTGGATCGCGGTTGCCACGGATGGTCACCGTACCCAAGGCGATTTCGCGTTCAACGTCAAATGAGCGTCGACGGACTGTGGATCGGGCAGGTCGCCATGGCCGCGCTCATGAATATCGCGTTTGCGTTTGCCGTGGGTTCGGCGCTGCTCGGCGCGTGGCTCGCGAAAGACGCTCAGCAGACGACCTCACCCGCGCGCCCAGGCTGGCTGCGCGCGCAACGTTCGATGCTGACCGCCAGCGTCGTGCTGATTCTCGCGGACCTCGGCTGGCTGCTGTATCAGGCGGCGTCGATGAGTGGCGTCGCGCTGCCGGCCGCGCTCGGCGTGGTGCCGACCGTTCTGACGCAGACCCATGTCGGCTACGGCTGGAGCGTCGCGTTTGCCGGAGCGGTGGTGCTGCTCGGCACGGCCATGGCCAGTCATACGGGCATGCTGCGCAATGCGCTCTTATGGCTCGCGGTGATCGCGGTCGCGGCGGGCAAGGCGTCGCTCGGACACGCGGCCGATGCCGGCGTGGCCTCGGCGGCGATCGGCACGCAAACGCTGCACGTGCTCGTGACCAGCGTGTGGGGCGGGCTGGCGATGGTGGCCGGGCTCGCGGTGCTGCCGGCGCTTGGCGCGTCGACCGCACGCGGGATGCTGATCCGCACGGCGACCCAGGTATCGAAGGTATCGCTGGTGTCGGTGGCATTCGTGCTGCTGTCTGGCATCTTCAACGCGGTGCGGGGGTCGGGGGGCTCGTTCGAAGCGCTTCAGTTCAGCACATGGGGCCATGTGTTGATGCTGAAGCTCGTGCTCGTCGCGCTGGCGCTGGTCCTCGGCGGACTCAACCGATTCTCGGCGCTGCCACGCCTGCGCCGCACGGCTTCGACGATGGATGCGCATACCTTCGTCAACGTGCTCTATCTGGAAGCGCTGGCAATGCTCGGCGTGTTCACCGCGGCGGCCGTGTTGGCGCATATCGTGCCGGGGTACGCGGCGCTAGGGTAACGGCGCTGGATCAGGATCGACGACGCGCCTCGCCGGTGCGTGCGTCGCGTGTCACCGCTCCAACAAACCCGCTGCATAAAAATGCGCCGCACGGCAAAGCGTGCGGCGCAATGCCCGCGGTCGCCACGGGCGCTACGATCGGCTGGTGATGTCAGTAGATCCGTCGCTGTTCTTCGCCAGTTGCATGCCCACCAATCCGTTTGAGGAATCCGCTCATTCGAAGCCGAGCCGATGGCCGAGGATCGGCGCGCAGAAGAGCGCGATCGCGCAGCCCGCGACTTTGCCTTCGAGTTCGGCGCTGGCCGCTCGCGCGCCGTACGTATGCGCTAGCAGATCATAAAGCTGCGGCAGACAATACACGAGCGCGGCGGCAATGAAACATCTCTCGAGCACGGGGATGCGCCAGCCGTGTTCGTAAGCCAGCATCGCGCCGAAGAGGCGCAGCAGCCCGAACGCGACCAGTGCGCCGACCGCGGCCTGTTCGCGGATCAGATAGTCAGGAAGGAATTCGCCCATGATGTGCCCCGATGCATCTGTCGTTTGCATGCATTTGAGCGGAAAGCGGGCCATGCGTATGTCTGATGCCGAACAATCGGCGCGTCAGTCGGGCTGGATAAGCGTTGCGTGAGCCACGGCGGAGCGGCTTCGCGCACGGTGTGGGCGAAGCCGCTCGATCGTGCCCACGACGAACAGAGAGGACCACACGCCGACTATGCCGAGCGCGCGCATGATGATTTGTCCAATGGCGCGGCGCGCATCTCGAACCAGTCGGCCGACGAGACGTAAAACACAAAACGAAACATGCAAACAGAAACGCCGCCCGCAGGCGGCGTTCGTTCACGCGATCACCATTCGGCGACGCTGCCGTCCGCGTGGCGCCACACCGGATTGCGCCAGCGATGGCCGACCTTGGCCATCTCGCGCACCTTCTCTTCGTTGACCTCGATACCGAGGCCAGGACCTTGCGGGATCGACACGAAGCCGTCTTCGTATTTGAAGACTTCCGGATTCTTGATGTAGTCGAGCAGGTCGTTGCCCTGGTTGTAGTGAATGCCGAGGCTCTGCTCCTGGATAAACGCGTTGTAGCTCACCGCGTCGATCTGCAGGCAGGTGGCGAGCGCGATCGGACCGAGCGGGCAATGCAGCGCGAGTGCGACGTCGTACGCTTCGGCCATCGACGCGATCTTGCGGCATTCGGTGATCCCGCCCGCGTGCGACGCGTCCGGCTGGATGATGTCGACATAGCCGCCCGACAGAATGTGCTTGAAGTCCCAACGCGAATACAGACGCTCGCCCAATGCGATCGGCGTGTTGGTCTGATTGACGATGTCGCGCAGCGCTTCCGCGTTCTCCGACAGAACCGGCTCTTCGATGAAGAGCAGCTTGTACGGGTCGAGCTCTTTTGCCAGCACCTTCGCCATCGGCTTGTGCACGCGGCCGTGGAAGTCCACGCCGATGCCGATGTTCGGGCCGACCGCCTCGCGTACCGCCGCGACGTTGTTGATCACGCCTTGCACCTTGTCGAAGGTGTCGATGATCTGCAGTTCTTCGGAGCCGTTCATCTTCACGGCCTTGAAGCCGCGTTCGACCACCGCTCGCGCGTTGTTGGCGACGTCGCTCGGACGGTCGCCGCCGATCCACGAATACACCTTGATCCTGTTGCGCACCTGGCCGCCGAGCAGCGCATGGACCGGCACGCCATGATGTTTGCCCTTGATGTCCCACAACGCCTGGTCGACGCCGGCAATCGCGCTCATCGTGATCGGGCCGCCGCGGTAAAAGCCTGCGCGGTACATCACCTGCCAGTGATCTTCGATCAGCAGCGGGTCTTTGCCGATCAGATAATCGGCCAGTTCGTCCACCGCGGCGGCGACCGTGTGTGCGCGGCCTTCGACCACGGGCTCGCCCCAGCCGACGATGCCCTCGTCGGTCTCGATCTTCAGGAAGCACCAGCGCGGCGGAACGATGAAGGTTTCGAGCTTGGTGATTTTCATGAGGTATGTCTCCTTGCGGCTTGGCCGGCGGCGAAAAAATTTCGAGGACTACATGCTACAACAAAGCGCATTTAAGTACTATTAATAGTATTATTCACCACATATTGGTCAGGTGGCGGTCGTCGCCGGGCGCCATCGCGGCGGCGGCGTCGCAACCGCAGCACGGCTGGCTTGGCTCCTGCGGGGTCCGGTTTGCCATCAATCGCGCCGCAAGGGCGTTGGGAGAGAGCTATTCAGCATGATCTGCATGGGCGAGTCGCCCATTTGCTGGCGACCGCGATTCTGCGCGGCGACTACGCGCCCGATTCGATCCTGCCGCGCGAAGCGGAGTTGATGGAAACGTTCGGCGTGAGCCGCACCGTGTTGCGCGAGGCGCTGCGCACGCTGACCTCGAAAGGGCTGATTGAGTCGCGTCCGCGCGTCGGTACGCGCGTGCGGCCGAAGCCCGCATGGAACCTGCTCGACGTCGACCTGCTCGATTGGTACTCGCGCGTCGCCGAGCCGATGGCGTTCGCGCTCAAGCTGCAGGAGATGCGCGAGATGATCGAACCATACGCTGCGGGTCTGGCGGCCGCTTCACACACGGCCGACACGTTTCGCGCGCTGGCGGCCGCCCATACGGCGATGGTGGCGGCGCGCAATGTCGATGAATGGGTGCGTGCCGATCTGCAGTTTCACTTGAGCGTGTTGACCGCGTGCAGCAACGAATTGCTGATTCCGCTCGGCACGCTGATCGAGCGCACGCTCGAGGCGCAATTGCGGCTGAACGCGAAACGCGCGGACGTGTTCAATGCGTCGCTAGCCGAGCATACAGCCGTGTTCGACGCGATTCGCGATCGCGATGCCGTGGCAGCGCGCGCGGCGATGGCGTCGTTGCTGGGTGTGACGCGTGGGCGGATCGAAGGATGAAGAGGGCTGTCGAGGCGCAGCCGCTTTCGCTCACGCTCTTGCGTTGCGGCGATCAGTCCATCGCGGCATGCGCCACCGACGCATCCGGCGCCCTGCCTGAAGGGCGAATCAACAGCAACAGCGGGATCACTAGCAGCGTCGCCATGAACATCAGCTTGAAGTCGTTCAGATAAGCGATCATCGACGCCTGCTGCGTAATCGACGCGTTCAGTGCCGCGATGTCATAGTTCGAGCCGCTGTGGAGCATCGGCTGGATCGCCGGATTGAACGGCGTGACGTTCGCCGCGAGATCCGCGTGCGAGATTTGCGTGTTGCGCGTCATCAGCGTCTGCACGATTGAAATGCCGATACTGCTGCCAATATTGCGCATCAGGCTGTACGTCGCGGTGCCGTCCGCGCGCAGTTCCGGCGCGAGCGTCGAGAAGGTCAGCGCGCTCAGCGGCACGAACACGAGACCGAGTCCGAAGCCCTGGATCACGCCGGGCCAGATGATGTCCGACGCCGACAGCACGATCGTGTATTGCATCATCTGCCACAACGCGAACGCCGAAATCAGAAAGCCGGCCAGCAGCAATAGTCGCGCGTCGAACCGCTTCAGCAGGCGCCCGGCGAGCAGCATCGCGACCATCGTGCCCGCGCCGCTCGGCGCGGTGACGATGCCGGTGGTCGCGACCGGGTAGTTCATCAGGCTTTGCAGCATCGGTGGCAGCAACGCACGCGTCGCGTACATCACCGCGCCGATCACGAAGATGAAGAAGGTGCCGGTCGCGAAGTTCGGGTCCTTCAGCAACTTGTACTTGAAGAACGACTTCTCGCCGACCGTCGCCGTGTGCACGAGGAAGAACGCGAAGCTGATCGCCGCGACCAGCGCCTCGATGATGATTTCGGTCGACGCGAACCAGTCGAGCTGTTCGCCGCGATCGAGCAGCGCCTGCAATGCGCCGATCGCCAGACCGAGCGTGATGAAGCCGAACGCGTCGAACTTGACGTCGTGTTTGGGCTCGCGCGTGGGCAGGAAGGTCGCCACGCCGAACAGCGCGAACGCGCCGATTGGCACGTTGATGAAGAACACCCAGCGCCAGTTGTAGCTGTCGGTGAGCCAGCCGCCCAGCGTCGGACCGAGAATCGGTCCGACCATCACGCCCATGCCCCACACCGCCATCGCCTGGCCCTGCTTTTCGCGCGGATTGATGTCGAGCAGGATGGACTGCGACAGCGGCACCAGCGACGCACCGAATATCCCTTGCAGCAAGCGCGACGCAACAATCTGCGTCAGCGTTTCAGACAACCCGCACAGCGCCGACGACACAGTGAAGCCGCCGATCGCGACGATCAGCAGGCGCTTCACGCTCAGCCGGTCGGACAGCCAGCCGGTGAGCGGCGTGGCGATCGCGGCGGCGACGATGTACGAGGTCAGCACCCAGGTGATCTCATCCTGCGACGCGGACAGCGCACCCTGCATATGCGGCAGCGCCACGTTGGCGATCGTGCTGTCGAGCGTCTGGATCAGCGTCGCGAGCATGATCGAGATGGTGATCATGGGCCGGTTGAGCGGTGCGGCTGCGCTCGCCGGCGAGGAGACAGAGGACATGGATGGGCGGCGGTCGTCGATATAGTAAGCATGCTTATTATATCGACGAGGCGGGAGCTCGTCATTGGGAGTTGTGCGCACAATGAATTGCGCACCCGACGACACTGGAAGACACAGGGTTTTCGTATAATCCGCGCATGAAAACCCAACTCGAAGAGCGCTTCGGCTTTCTGGTTCACGACGTCGGCCGGTTGGCGGGCAAGCGGTTCGACGATCTTGCGAAATCGTCGGTGGATCTGACGCGCGCACAGTGCCGCGTGCTGTCCTATCTCGCGCATTACGGCGACATCAATCAGGCGCGGCTGGCCGATCTGCTCGAAGTTGCGCCGATTTCGGCGGGGCGTCTGCTGGACCGGATGGAGGAGGGCGGCTGGATCGAACGGGCGGCCAATCCGCAGGACCGTCGCGAGCATCAGGTGCGCATGACGGCGAAGGCCGAGCGCACGCTCGGCAAAGCGCGCAAGGTGGGCGATGAAGTCGCGCTCGAGGCGCTCGACGGCTTCACCGCCGACGAGACGGCGCAACTGATCGGGCTCTTGCAGCGGGTGCGCGGCAATCTGAGCCGGCTGGTGGATCGGTGATGCGTGTTCGTGTGGCGAGGCGGTGGCCCGCGCCGATCAGTGCGCGGGCTAACAGAGTTACTTCAAGGATTACTTCGAGGGTTACTTCGATTCGGCGGCGGGCGGCGTCCCCGACGGCGGCGCCAGTTCGAAACAGGCGGGCGGCGCAGTGGGCGTTTTCGCTCTCGCGTCCGACTGCTGCGGATCGATGCATTTGAACGCGCTCTGATCGCGCTGGACGAAGATCGTGTCGGCGGGCCCTGCGTTGCCATGCGCGCCGCTCACGACCGCGACGATCCGGTAGCCGTCCTGCAGCAGCGTGGAAAGGGTGAGCTGGCTGGTGCGCCACTGGCTGTCGGGCGGGGTCTGCGCTTGAGCGGCTAACGTCGACGCAGTGCCGAGCAGCGCGATGGAAGCGGTAGCCACGGCGAGCGCGGCGGTGCGGAACGTCATCAAGAGATCTCCTTGAAGTTGCAATCGGGAAAGCCAAATCAAAAAAGCCGCTGAACCTTGAGGATCAGCGGCTTTTTCTTGCAACTGGCGATTTGGTGATGGTAGCACGATGGTAGGGCGACTACGGTGGGGAGACGGTATCGCACGCGCCGACCGAGGCGGTGAAATTCGCAGCCTTGGCGTTTCCTCTAGCGTGATCGGGAGGCGCTTGAAAAGGCGCTTTGCCTTGTTGAGTTGTCGAGTCAGCTTGCCCCGATCCGTAAGCCATCTGTGTGACGACGGCAGGGGACGAGCCAAAACAACCAACACAAAAAAGCCGCTGCCCTTGCGGGACAGCGGCTTTTTTTGAAGCTGGTGGCGAATCAGGGATTCGAACCCCGGACCTGCGGATTATGATTCCGTCGCTCTAACCGACTGAGCTAATTCGCCGAAAGAAGCGAGATTATGCTGACCGCACCGGAGGCTGTCAACCCCCGGCGCGCAACTTTTTTAAGGCTGTCCGGCGATCAGCTAGTTCAGTCCTTTGCGTAGATGTCCGAGTCCTTGGTTTCCCTGACGAACAGCATGCCGATCACGAAGGTGATCAGCGCGATTATGATCGGATACCACAGCCCCGAGTAGATGTTGCCCTTCGCCGCGACGATCGCGAAAGCCGTCGCTGGCAGGAAGCCGCCGAACCAGCCGTTGCCGATGTGATACGGCAGCGACATCGACGTATAGCGAATGCGCGTCGGGAACATCTCCACCAGCATCGCCGCAATCGGGCCGTAGACCATTGTCACGTAGATCACGAGGATCGTCAGGATCACCACGCTCATCGGCCAATTGATCTGCGACGGATCGGCCTTCGGCGGATAGCCGGCGGCCTTCAATGTCGCAGCGAGGGTCTTCTCGAACAGCTTGCCTTGCTCCTTCGCGTCGGGAGCCCGGCCGTCAAACGTGTTGACCACCGTGTCGCCGACCCTGATCTGCGCCTGCGTGCCCGCCGGCGCCGCGACGTTGTCGTAGTTCAGGCCCGCCCTCGACAGCGCGCTCTTCGCGATGTCGCACGAACTCGTGAACTTGGCCGTACCGACCGGGTTGAACTGGAACGAGCACTCTGACGGATCCGCGATCACGACGATCGGCGACTTTGCGGTTGCGGCTTCCAGCGCCGGATTCGTGTAGTGCGTCAGCGCCTTGAACAGCGGGAAGTACGTCAACGCGGCGATCAGCAGGCCGACCATGATGACCGGTTTGCGGCCGATGCGGTCCGACAGCGAGCCGAAGAACAGAAAGAACGGCGTGCCGATCAGCAGCGCGATCGCGATCATGATGTTGGAGCTGCTGCCGTCGACCTTCAGCGTCTGCGTCAGGAAGAACAGTGTGTAGAACTGGCCGGTGTACCAGACCACGGCCTGGCCGGCGGTCAGGCCGACCAGCGCGAGAATCACGACCTTCAGATTTTTCCATTGGCCGAACGCTTCGGACAGCGGCGCCTTGGAGGTCTTGCCCTCGGCTTTGATGCGCTCGAACACCGGCGATTCATGCAGTTGCAGACGAATCCACACCGACACCGCTAGCAGGATGATCGACAGGATGAACGGAATGCGCCAGCCCCATGCGCCGAACGCGTCTTCGCCCATTGCCGTGCGTACGCCGAGAATCACCAGCAGCGACAGGAACAGGCCGAGCGTGGCGGTCGTCTGGATCCACGCGGTGTAGAACCCGCGGCGTCCCGCCGGCGCGTGTTCGGCCACGTAGGTTGCGGCGCCGCCGTACTCGCCGCCAAGCGCGAGGCCTTGCGCCATGCGCATCGCGATGAAGAGCACCGGCGAAGCAATGCCCATCGCCGCATAGCCAGGCAGGAAGCCGACGAGGAAGGTCGACAGGCCCATGATCACGATCGTGATGAGGAACGTGTACTTGCGCCCGACCATATCGCCGAGCCGACCGAACACGATCGCGCCGAACGGCCGGACCGCGAAGCCGGCGGCGAAACTGAGCAGCGTGAAAATGAAGGCGGCAGTCGGATTGACGCCGGAGAAGAAGCTCTTGCTGATGAAGGCCGCGAGCGAGCCGGCCAGATAAAAGTCGTACCACTCGAAAACCGTGCCCAGCGACGATGCGAAGATTACCCGTTTCTCCTCGCGCGTCATCGGCACGGGCGAGATCTGCCCGCCAACAGTAGCCATATGTCGTCTCCAATATTGATATGCACGCGAACCACCCTGAAGGCATTCCCGTGAAACCGATTATTGGAGTGGAAACTTACGGCGTACTGACGCGGCACGGGTAAATGGCGCGGCTCCAAAAGGCATGGAAGGGCGGGCAATATCTGTCAAATTGCCGCTATATTGCAATAAGATCCATCAAAATCTCGGTAAACGGCGCGACTGCCGCTTTGCGCTCAAGACGCGTTAGGGTAAGTCCCGCCCCCGTTCGTGCACACGCAGGCTGACACGTACCAGCGTCCCCGCGAGCCGCGGCGACTCCTGATAAACGTTGTCGTCGATCGTCAGTTCGCCGCCGTGCACGGCCGCGATCTCGCGCACGATCGCCAGCCCGAGGCCGCTGCCGTCGCCTTCGCGACCGAGTATCCGGTAGAAGCGCTCGAGCACCCGTGAGCGCTCGGCGGCCGGAATGCCGAGGCCGGTGTCCTCGACTTCCAGATGCACGCGCCGCGCCGCCGCGTCGTGCCTCACCCTGACGGTAATGCGCCCTCCCGGCGGCGTGTAGCGGATCGCGTTATCAATCAGGTTCGACAGCATTTCGCGCAACATGACCTGATTGCCGTCGACTTCGACCGGCTCGTCGGGCGCTTCATAGCCAAGGTCCATCTGCTTCGCGAGCGCGGCTTGCACCCAGTCGCGCACCGCGTTGCGCGCGACCTCGCCCACTTCGACCGGCGTGAAGATTTGCCCCGACATGCGGTTTTCCGCGCGCGCCAGCGCCAGCAGCTGTGTGACGAGCCGCGCGGCGTGCTCCGAACTGGTCGCGATCTGTTCGAGCGAGCGGTGCACTTCGGCCGACGCATCTTGACGCAGCGCCAGTTCGGCCTGGGTGCGCAGGCCGGCGAGCGGCGTTTTCATCTGGTGCGCCGCGTCGGCGATGAAGCGCTTTTGCAGCTCCATGTTCTGTTCGAGGCGCGTCAGCAGATCGTTGAACGAGGTCACCAGCGGCTCGATCTCCGGCGGCGCCCGGCGCGCTTCCAGCGGCGACAGATCGTCCGGGCGGCGCGCGCGGATGTGCGCCTGCAGCGCGTGCAGCGGCGCGAGGCCGCGCGACAGGCCGAACCAAACCAGCAGGATCGCGAGCGGCAGGATCACGAACTGCGGCAGGATCACGCCTTTGATGATGTCGTTGGCAAGCTGGCTGCGTTTGTCGAGCGTTTCGGCGACCTGCACCAGCACTGGCTGTGCGCCCGGCGTCTGCGGAAACTCGACGGTCGTGTAGGCGACGCGGATATCGTTGCCGCGCAGCACGTCATCACGGAACTCGACGATGCCCGATTGCGGCCGGTCCTCTTCATGCGGCAGCGGCATGTCACGCTCGCCGGCGACCAGTTCGCCGCGTGTGCCGAGCACCTGGTAGAATACGCTGTCGACGTTGTCGGTGCGCAGAAAATCGCGGGTGGAATCGGGCAGCGACAGCTCCGCCACGCCGTTGACCGGATGAATCTGGCGCGCGAGCACGTAGGCGTCGGTCTCGAGCGCGCGGTCGAACGGCCCGTTCGCGATCGACTTGGCGACCAGGTAGGTGACAGCGAGGCTCATCGGCCACAGCAGCAGCAACGGCGCCAGCATCCAGTCGAGAATCTCGCCGAACAGCGAACGCGGGCGCGCTGCGGCGGCGGCTTCGGTTTCGTCGGGCGGAGCGAACGGATTGGCGTAGCGCTCGTCGCGAGCCTCGTCGAGGTCCGCCGCGTGCGCCGTGGCGCGGTCTGCGCGCACGGACATAGATGTCCTCTATTTGTAGTGGTGACTCGCCGGCATCGCGCCGGTCGGCGGCGAAGCGGGTGATTCAGGCGCGGCGGGGGCGGGCGCTGCGCTCGCCCCCGCCGCGCCTGTGCTCGCGGGCGGCGGCGCTTTTTCGAGGCAGTAGCCGAGGCCGCGCACGGTGATGATGCGTACGCCGCTCGGCTCGATCTTCTTGCGCAGGCGGTGCACGTAGACCTCGATCGCGTTGTTGCTGACTTCCTCGCCCCACTCGCACAGGTGGTCGACCAGTTGCTCCTTCGAGACCAGTCGGCCGATCCGTTGCAGGAGCACTTCGAGCAGGCCGAGTTCGCGCGCCGACAGGTCGATCACCTGGTCGTTCACATGGGCGATCCGGCCGACCTGGTCGAACGACAGCGAGCCGTGCCGCACGACCGTCGGGCCGCCGCCCGCGCCGCGCCGGGTCAGCGCGCGCACGCGTGCTTCGAGTTCGTTCAGCGCGAAGGGCTTCGCCATGTAGTCGTCGGCGCCGAGATCGAGGCCCTTGACGCGTTCGTCGACGCTGTCGGCGGCGGTCAGGATCAGCACCGGCAGGTTGGAATTGCGGGCGCGCAGACGGCGCAGCACCTCGAGGCCCGACATGCGCGGCAGGCCCAGATCGAGAATCAGCAGGTCGAAAGTCTGCATCGACAGCGCGGTGTCGGCTTCGACGCCGTTCTTCACATGATCGACCGCATAGGCCGATTGGCGGAGTGATCGAACCAGACCGTCCGCGAGTATGCTGTCGTCTTCGGCAATCAGAATTCGCATGATGCGCCAACCTGGCTTGCTGGCACCGAGGGTGCCCGGCGCACAGCGGTCTCCGAAAATGATTGTGGGTAGTTTGGACGACGCGACAGTAAAAATGCGCGTTCGCATGAGAATCGCGCTTGCCAAAACTACTGTTTTTTTATACAGTATCTGAGTTTCGTGTGCTGTCCTTCATGGATAAGTTGAATCCGGTTGAAATTGGGCCGCACACCTGCCTCAGACGCCGTTCATCATAGCAAAGGACGATTCATGGAAGAAAGCAAGAAAGGCTCGGCTGGACTGACTGCTGAAAAGAGCAAGGCATTGGCTGCCGCGCTCGCGCAGATCGAAAAGCAGTTCGGCAAAGGGTCGGTCATGCGGCTCGGCGCAGGTGAGGCAGTCGAAGACATCCAGGTGGTCTCAACCGGATCGCTCGGTCTGGACATCGCACTGGGCGTCGGCGGTTTGCCGCGTGGCCGTGTGGTCGAAATCTATGGCCCGGAATCATCCGGTAAAACCACGCTGACGCTGCAAGTCATCGCCGAAATGCAGAAGCTCGGCGGCACGGCGGCGTTCATCGACGCGGAACACGCGCTGGACATCCAGTACGCGGGCAAGCTCGGCGTGAACGTGGCCGACCTGCTGGTGTCGCAGCCGGACACGGGCGAACAGGCGCTCGAAATCGCCGACGCGCTGGTGCGCTCGGGCTCGATCGACATGATCGTGATCGACTCGGTCGCGGCACTCGTGCCGAAGGCGGAAATCGAAGGCGAAATGGGCGACTCGCTGCCGGGTCTGCAAGCGCGCCTGATGTCGCAAGCGCTGCGCAAGCTCACCGGCACGATCAAGCGCACGAACTGCCTCGTGATCTTCATCAACCAGATCCGCATGAAGATCGGCGTGATGTTCGGCAATCCGGAAACCACTACCGGTGGTAACGCGCTGAAGTTCTACGCGTCGGTGCGTCTGGACATTCGCCGGATCGGTTCGATCAAGAAGAACGACGAAGTGATCGGCAACGAAACGCGCGTGAAGGTCGTCAAGAACAAGGTGGCGCCGCCGTTCCGCGAAGCGATTTTCGACATCCTGTACGGCGAGGGTATTTCGCGTCAGGGCGAAATCATCGATCTCGGCGTGCAGGCCAAGATCGTCGACAAGGCCGGCGCATGGTACAGCTACAACGGCGAGCGGATCGGTCAGGGCAAGGACAACGCGCGTGAATTCCTGCGCGAAAATCCGGACATCGCTCGTGAGATCGAAAACCGTATCCGCGAATCGCTGGGCGTCAATGCGATGGCCGAAGCAGTGACCGGCGCAGGCGCCGAAGTCGCGGACGAAGAAAAGTAACCATCACGTGATGCGCAAGGGCCGGCCGTTGTCCAATGTAGGACGCCATCCGGACGGCCCGTGCGAGGAAGGCGACGATTCGTTCGATCCGTTCGAATCGTTCGACGCACACGACCGCGCCGCGGGCCACAGCCCGCGACGCACGCAGTCTGAATCATCGTCGCCCACTGTCTCGGATCCTTCCGAGACCACCTACACCCGCTCGCGCCGCATCCCAGGCGAAGCGAAGCCGGGGCAAGACGAAGCCCAACAATCCCAACGGCCCGAGCGCTCGCTTAAAGGGCGTGCGCTCGGTTATCTGTCACGTCGTGAATACAGTCGTGTCGAACTCGCACGCAAACTGAAACCGTTCGTCGAGGAAAACGAGTCGCTCGACGCGGTACTCGACGCACTGGAAGCCGAAAACTGGCTGTCCGACTCCCGTTTCGCGCAAAGTCTGATTCATCGGCGTTCATCGCGGCTGGGCGCGAGCCGGATCGTCGGCGAACTGAAACAGCACGCGCTCGACCAGGCGCTCGTCGAAGAGGCCAGCGCGCAATTGCGCGAGACCGAATTGGCACGTGCTCAAGCCGTCTGGCGCAAGAAGTTCGGCCAGCGTCCCGCCACCCCGGCCGAGCGGGCCAAGCAGGCGCGCTTTCTGGCGACGCGGGGTTTTTCGGGCGCTACGATCGGCAAAATCCTTAAAGGCATCGACGAGACATTGAGCGACGAATAGTGGCGCAGCGTTGCCGCCCGCGCGAGCCGCAAGGGCCTTTTGCGCATTCCGACCTGTCTCAAAAACCCGATATGCTAAAATTCACGGGTTTTCCAATCCGGCCTTTCCTTCCCGCATGCCGCTTTCTCCGCCAGCGTCCCGTCAATTGCGCCACCGTCGCGCAATCAGAGCGGAAGCCTATGAGCGTGCCGATGGCCTGTGGGATGTGGAAGCGTGCTTGACCGACGAAAAGCCACGCGATGTGGCGCTTGCGTCGGGCGTCCGGCCCAATGGTCAACCGATCCATGAACTCTGGCTTCGCATCACCATCGATCGCAAGCTCAATGTCGTCGACGCCGAGGCGTCGTCCGACTGGGTGCCCTATCCAGGGTTGTGCGAGGCCAGCAATCCCGCCTACCGTGCCCTCATCGGGCTCAATCTGTTCAACAACTTCCGTCGCGATGCTGCCCGTTTGCTGGCCGGCACGGCCGGTTGCACGCATCTCACCGAGCTGTGCGCAATGCTGCCGACCGCTGCCATCCAGGCGTTCGCCGGCGATGTGTGGAACACCAATGACGGCACGCCGGGCGCGAACGCGGGTTCAGGAGACGAATCGTCGGACAGCACAGACGAGCATTCCAACGATAAACCGCCATTCCAGCTGGGACGCTGCCACGCGCTGCGTTTCGACGGCGAGGCGGTGCAACGGTTTTATCCGCGCTGGTATGGCCACGCACCGCGTTCAGCGGATCGCGCGACATCGTCAGGCGACGGGGCGGTCCGCCAGACAGGCGAGGGCGGCAACGCGTCCGGCATGAACGACGGCAGCGGAAACAAAGTTCAATCCAACTCTCAGACTGAAGGGAATCACGCATGAAGATTCACGAGTACCAGGGTAAGGAAATCCTGCGGAAATTCGGCGTCGCGGTACCGCGCGGCAAGCCGGTCTTCTCGGTGGATGATGCGGTCAAGGCCGCGCAAGAGCTGGGCGGCCCGGTATGGGTCGTGAAGGCTCAGATCCACGCGGGTGGCCGTGGCAAGGGCGGCGGCGTGAAGGTCGCCAAGTCGCTGGACCAGGTTCGCGAATACTCGAACCAGATCCTCGGCATGCAGCTCGTCACGCACCAGACCGGTCCGGAAGGCCAGAAGGTGAACCGCCTGCTGATCGAAGAAGGCGCTGACATCAAGAAGGAACTGTATGTCGGTCTCGTGATCGATCGCGTTTCGCAGAAGATCGTCGTGATGGCATCGAGCGAAGGCGGCATGGACGTCGAAGAAGTCGCGGAAAAGACGCCTGAGCTGATCCACAAGGTTGCCGTCGACCCGTCGACGGGCCTGAAGGACGCGGAAGCGGACGACCTCGCGAAGAAGATCGGCGTGCCTGACACATCGATTCCGCAAGCGCGCGCCATCCTGCAAGGTCTGTACAAGGCGTTCTGGGAAACCGACGCATCGCTGGCCGAAATCAACCCGCTGATCCTGACCGGCGACGGCAAGGTGATCGCGCTGGACGCCAAGTTCAACTTCGATTCGAACGCACTGTTCCGTCACCCGGAAATCGTTGCGTACCGCGATCTGGACGAAGAAGATCCGGCTGAAGTCGAAGCATCGAAGTTCGACCTCGCGTACATCTCGCTCGACGGCAACATCGGCTGCCTCGTGAACGGCGCTGGCCTCGCGATGGCAACGATGGACACCATCAAGCTGTTCGGCGGCGAACCGGCGAACTTCCTGGACGTGGGCGGTGGCGCCACGACCGAGAAGGTCACTGAAGCGTTCAAGATCATGCTGAAGAACCCGAACCTGACCGCGATTCTGGTCAACATCTTCGGCGGCATCATGCGCTGCGACGTGATCGCGGAAGGCGTGATCGCGGCGTCGAAGGCCGTGTCGCTGAAGGTGCCGCTCGTGGTTCGCATGAAGGGCACGAACGAAGACCTGGGCAAGAAGATGCTCGCCGAATCCGGCCTGCCGATCATCTCGGCGGACAGCATGGAAGAAGCGGCTCAGAAGGTCGTCGCGGCCGCTTCGGGCAAGGCTTAAGCCAACCGTCCACAGCGGATTTACGAGGCGCATTTACCAGCGCTTTTGCCAGGTTGACGAATGGCGGCGCGCGAGCGACGCGGGCGTGGAACATCGCGCTGCGTGGCGCTTGCGCACGACGCCAAACGAACAGAGGTCAATACATGTCGATTCTGATTAACAAAGACACCAAGGTCATCACGCAGGGCATCACCGGCAAGACCGGTCAGTTCCATACGCGTGCTTGCCGTGAATACGCAAACGGCCGCGAAGCGTACGTTGCAGGCGTGAACCCGAAGCGGGCCGGCGAAGATTTCGAAGGCATTCCTATTTATGCGAGCGTCGCTGAAGCCAAGGCTGAAACGGGCGCGACCGTGTCGGTGATTTACGTGCCGCCGGCAGGCGCCGCTGCGGCAATCTGGGAAGCAGTCGAAGCCGATCTGGATCTGGCGATCTGTATCACGGAAGGCATCCCTGTCCGTGACATGATCGAGATCAAGGACCGTATGCGTCGCGAAAACCGCAAGACGCTGCTGCTCGGACCGAACTGCCCGGGCACGATCACGCCGGACGAACTGAAGATCGGCATCATGCCGGGTCACATCCACCGCAAGGGCCGCATCGGCGTCGTGTCGCGTTCGGGCACGCTGACGTATGAAGCAGTCGGCCAGTTGACGACGATCGGCCTCGGCCAATCGTCGGCGGTCGGTATCGGCGGCGACCCGATCAACGGTTTGAAGCACATCGACGTGATGAAGATGTTCAACGACGATCCGGATACGGACGCCGTCATCATGATCGGCGAAATCGGCGGTCCGGACGAAGCGAACGCCGCGAACTGGATCAAGGACAACATGAAGAAGCCGGTGGTCGGCTTCATCGCTGGCGTCACGGCGCCTCCGGGCAAGCGCATGGGCCATGCTGGCGCGCTGATCTCGGGCGGTGCGGATACGGCCGAAGCCAAGCTGGAAATCATGGACGCCTGCGGCATCAAGGTCACGAAGAACCCGTCGGAAATGGCGCGTCTTCTGAAGGCGATGCTGTAAATCGAAATTCACGCGCTGTAGCGGCGCGTTTTTTGATACGCTTACGAAATCCTTTCGTGAGCAAACGGTCCTGAAAAGCGGGGGAGTTCAAACTCCCCCGCTTTTTTTATCGTCCGTGCGCCAGAATTTTTCTTATTCCTCCAGTCATGCTTGAGTTCTTCGCCACCCTTCACTGGGGTGCGGTCTTTCAGATCATCGTCATCGACATCCTGCTGGGTGGCGATAATGCCGTCGTGATCGCGCTAGCCTGCCGCAATCTGCCGCCCTCGCAACGCATACGAGGCGTGCTGTGGGGGACCGCGGGCGCGATCGCGCTGCGCGTGGCGCTGATCGCATTCGCGGTGGTGCTGCTCGACGTGCCGCTGCTGAAGTTCGCAGGCGGTCTGTTGCTGCTGTGGATCGGCGTGCGTCTGATGGCGCCGGCGCACGACGTGCACGAGAACGTCAAGCCGGCCGACAAGCTGATGTCGGCGGTCAAGACCATCATCATCGCGGATGCGGTGATGAGCCTGGACAACGTGATCGCGATTGCGGGCGCGGCCGAAGCCGCCGACCCGCAGCATCGCATCGCGCTGGTGATTTTCGGGTTGGGGGTGAGCATCCCGCTGATCGTGTGGGGCAGCCAGCTGGTCCTCAAATTGCTCGACCGCTTCCCGATCGTCGTCGTGCTCGGCGCCGCATTGCTGGGCTGGATCGCGGGCGGGCTGATCATCAACGACCCGGCCGGCGACCGTTGGCCGATCCTCGATACGCCTGCCGCCGAATACGGCATGAGCATCGCCGGGGCGTTGTTCGTCGTGATCGTTGGCTATCTGTTGAAACGCCGCAAGGCCAATCGCGCGGCGGCTTGAGGTTGTTCGCACGGCGGCCGCCTCCATGTGCGCGTCACGCTGAGATCGCCATCGCGCTAACGCAACGTTAGCCATTTGGCCGACTGTGAGCCATGCGCGTCGCTGGCTACGATTGAAACGCCTGTCCCCGATCCGCGGGTCAGGCGTTTTTCGTTTCAGGAGCCTGCCGATGACCTACACGTTGCCGTATTCCCCTTATTCGCAGTCCATGCTTTCGTCGAGTCCCACGCGTGGGCGAACGAGCTGGTCCGCGCGATTCGCACGCGCCTGCCGACGCTTCGCCGTCGGCTTCACGCTGATCGAACTGATGATCGTGCTGGCGATTGTCGGTGTGATCGCGGCCTACGCGATTCCTGCCTACCAGGACTATCTGGCGCGCAGCCGGGTAGGCGAGGGGCTGTCGCTGGCGTCGTCCGCGCGGCTCGCGGTGGCTGAGAACGCCGCGAGCGGCAACGCGTTCAGCGGTGGCTATGCGTCCCCGCCCGCCACGCGCAACGTCGAGTCGATCCGGGTCGATGACGACACCGGCCAGATCACCATCGCGTTCACCACGCGCGTCGCGCCTGCCGGTGCGAACACGCTGACGCTCGTGCCGTCGGTTCCTGACAATGCGGATGCGCCGACCGCGCGCATCGCGTTAAACAAGGACTCGGTGCAGGCCGGCGCGCTGACGTGGGAGTGTTTCGCCGGCGGCAAGGCCGCATCTTCGTTACCGGCGCCAGGCGCGGGGCCCACACCCACCGATGCGCCCACCCTGGCGTCGAATCTTGCACCGCCTGAATGCCGCTCGTGAATCATCGTGTGAGCGGCGGACGGGGTGCCGTCTGCACGTAAAAGGCTGATTTTTGGCCTATTTCAGCCGGGCCGGCGCACAGTGTAAGGAATTTTTTGTATAGTGCGCCGGTTGCTGACGTCCTCCGGTTACTCGATGCCCACCCCATTTGCGCGCTACCTGTCTCTCATTCTGTTGGCTCTCGCGTTGGTCCTGCCTTATGCAGTCCCCTACCATACGTATCCGATTCCGACCTTCTACGCTGAATTCACTGCACTCGCGTTGTATCTGTTGACCGGCGTAGGCGTCGTGTTGCTGGTGGCGACCGCGAGGCCGCGCATTACGTTCGCTTCGCCGGCGGTCGCGCTGGTGCCGTTGCTGTTCGGACTGCTGCTGGTAGTGCAAATGGCGGTGTTGCCGGTCACGCAGCCGTCGATGAACTGGCTCGGCGCCAGTTTCCTGCTGGCGGCGTTGATGGCGACGTACATCGGCTACGGCTTTACGCGTGCGAAGCTCGATGACACCGCATTGCGCTGGGTGGCTGGAGCGCTGATGGTCGGTGGCCTGTTCGCGGTCTTCAGTCAGGTGATGCAACTATTTCACCTGGAGGCGCGCGTGTCGCCATTCGTCGTCGCCTATAACGTGACCGTCGAGCGCCGGCCGTTCGGCAACATGGCGCAGGCGAACCATCTCGCCACCTACATCGCATTCGCGATGGCGGCTGCGATGTTCCTCGTGCAGACACGGCGCATCAACGTCGCCATCTGGCTGCTCGTATCGACGATTTTCGCGGTCGGACTCGCGCTCACCGTGTCGCGCGGTCCATGGCTGCAGATGGGCGTGATCGTCGTTGCGGGTTTCTGGATGGCGTTCGCGCAGACGCGCAATGAACCGCAGCTACGCCGCAGCAATCGCGAGTGGATCGTTCCGATCGTGCTGGCTGTGCTGTTCTTCGCGGTCAATGCGCTGATCCGCTGGGCCAATGTGCGCTATCACCTGGAGCTGGGTCAGTCGGCGGCCGATCGGTTCAAGGATGCCGGCCAGATCGCGCCGCGCCTTGCGCTATGGAAGTACGGCTGGACGATGTTCAAAACGCATCCGTTGCTGGGTGTCGGTTGGGGCGAGTTCCCCAGCTACCAGTACGAGCTCGTGAAGACGCTTGGCGGCGTCGAGATTGCCAACAACTCGCACGATATCTTTGTCGACCTGCTCGCGAAGACCGGTTTGATCGGTCTCGCGATCGTGCTGTTCGGCTTGCTCAGCTGGCTCGTGCGTGTGGTGCGCGCACCGCAAAACGCGGCGCGCGTGTTTGGCATCGCGCTCATTGGCGTGCTGGTGATGCATGCACTGGTCGAGTATCCGCAGCAGTACTTGTTCTTCCTGTTGCCGGCGATGTTCGTGTTCGGTCTGCTTGAGACGCGGCCGTTGCGGCTCGTGCCGGGCAGTCTGTCGCTCGGCGCGTTCGCGGTGGTGGTGTTCGGCGGGCTGGCCGCGCTGTATCCGGTGTTCCGCGATTACGCGCGTGCCGAAGTGCTGTACTACGGTTCGCGTCCTGCCGAGCAATACGGCGCGGACCCGTCGTTCCTGTTTCAGGCGTGGGGCGAGTACGGTTTCGCGACGCTGCAGCCGATGAATTCCTCGGACCTGCAACACAAGCTCGCAATGCACAGGCAGGCGATGACGCTGTTGCCGGGCGAAACCGTGCTGCGCCGTTACGCGGTGTTGCAGGCGCTGAGCGGCGATATGGCGGCGGCGCTCGACACCGTCGAACGCCTGAAGATTTTTGCCAAGGAACTGAAGGACTGGCCGGCGCAATTGGGCTACCTGTACCAACTGACTGACGAACAGAAAACGCTGGGCGGCTTTCGGGCGGAACTGGTCAAGCGCTACGGCATGCCGCCGGCCGACGCCAATCAGGACGACGACAGCGAGGACGATTGACGCCCTCGCGTTCGCCGCGCGAAGTTTGCAAAGGGAGTGGGGCGATGACGCGGGCCGTGGTCAGCCCGCCACCCAATCCCCCGACTTCCCGCCATGCTTCTCCAGCACGCGCACATCGGTGATCGTCATGCCGCGGTCCACCGCCTTGCACATGTCATACACCGTCAGCAGCCCGACCTGCACCGCGGTCAGCGCTTCCATCTCCACACCCGTTCGTCCGAGCGTCTCCGCCTGAACCGTGCAATGCACGCCGGGTAGCGTTTCATCGAGTTCGAAATCGGCCTTCACGCGTGTCAGCGCGAGTGGATGACAGAGCGGGATCAGTTCGGCGGTGCGCTTCGAGCCTTGAATCGCTGCAATGCGCGCGATGCCGATCACGTCGCCCTTTTTGGCATTGCCGTCGCGGATCAGCGCGAACGTCTGCGGCAGCATGCGGATCGAACCGCGCGCCACGGCGATGCGCCTCGTCTCCTGCTTGCCGCCGACGTCCACCATATGCGCCTGGCCGGCCGCATCGAAATGAGTAAGTTCGGGCATGGTTGGGCTCCTTCAGAGGGCGCCTATCATAGCAGTGCGGCGCATACCGATTTACCGCCACGACTGATTACAATGGCCCCGTGCCCGCTATCTTAGTCCGTGCGACGGGCGTTGCTTTCGACTTCGCCATATCGACCTCGCGATGCGTCCGAATCGGTTTCTTGCTGCGTTGTTGTCTGTCGCGCTGGCGGCGCCGCCGGGCGCGTTCGCACAAGCGCAGGGCGGATCGAGCCTCGCGCTGAACGCGCAGCCGGTCGAATCGCCGTTGATCAGCGGCCCACCCGACGCCTACTCTGACCCACTCGTGCCGCACGACATCGCGCCAGGTGTGTTCGGCGTGTATGGCGGCGCGCAGAGCCGCCTTTCCAACGGTTCAGGCAACAGCGGTTGGCGCGCGCCGATCGTCACCCAGCAATTACCCGACCTCGGCAGCGGCGGCGCCGGTTCGCTGACGCCGCAGGCCGAGCGCAAGCTCGGCGAGCGCGTGATGCGCGAAGTGCGCCGCGACCCGGACTATCTCGACGACTGGCTGCTGCGCGACTACCTGAACTCGGTGGCCGCCAAGCTCGCTGCGGCGGCGAGCGCGCTGTACATCGGCGGCTATCGTCCCGACTTCGATCTGTTCGCGGCGCGCGACACGCAGATCAACGCGTTTTCGCTGCCGGGCGGTTTCATCGGCGTGAACACCGGTCTGATCGCGGCGACGCAGACCGAATCAGAGCTCGCGTCGGTGCTCGGTCACGAAATGGGCCACGTGCTACAGCGGCACATCTCGCGGATGATCACGACCGGCGAGCACAGCACCTATGCCGCGCTTGCCGCCATGTTGTTCGGCGTGCTGGCCGGCGTGCTTGCGCACAGTGGCGACCTCGGCAGCGCCATTGCGATCGGCGGCGAGGCGTATGCGGTCGACAACCAGCTGCGCTTCTCGCGCTCCGCCGAGCACGAGGCGGACCGCGTCGGTTTCCTGCTGCTGGCCGGCGCCGGCTATGACCCGTATGCGATGGTCACGTTCTTCGGCCGCCTCGATCGTGCGGCGATGAGCGACACGGGCGTGCCAGCGTATGCGCGTACGCATCCGCTGACTGGCGAGCGGATCGCCGACATGGAGGACCGTGCGCGCCGCGCCCCTTACCGGCAGCCGCATCAGACACCGGAATACGGTTTCGTGCGGGCCCGCTCGCGCTTGTTGCAGGACCGCTCGCGCAGCGAGTACGCCGATGAGATTTCGCGCCTGCGGACCGAAATCGACGATCGCACGGCGGTCAACGTCGCGGCCAACTGGTACGGGATCGCGTTTGGGCAGATGCTGCTCGAGCGTTACGACGATGCGACGGCATCGCTCGCCAATTCCCGCGCGATCTTCGCGGCGGGCGAGCAGAGAGAGGGCGAGCCCGCGCGCAGCTCGCCGAGCCTTGACGTGCTGGCCGCCGACATCGCCCGGCGTGCCGGCCACGACGACACGGCCGCGCGACTCGCGGCGTTTGCGCAGAAGCGCTGGCCGCAGTCGAATGCGGCCATCGACATGCACATCCGCACCTTGCTGACCTTGCGGCGCTTTGCCGACGCGCAGGCGCTCGCGCAACAGGAGACGCGTGCGCAACCGGATCAGCCTGCGTGGTGGCTATATCTCGCGCAGGCCAGCGCGGGCAGCGGCGATGCGTTGACGCAGCATCGGGCGATGGCCGAAAAATTCGCGCTCGAAGGCGCGTGGGCGTCGGCGATCCGCCAACTAAAGGACGCGCGTGATCTGAAGACGATCGGCTACTACGACCTCGCGACCGTCAACGCGCGATTGCACGAGCTGGAGAACCGCTATAAGGAAGAGCGGCTCGACGAGAAGAGTTGATCAACGCAGGCTGTCGCGCTCCGGATACAAGCGTACCCGGCGCTTCGCGAACGACGCCCTATACCATCGAAGCGGGACTCGGCACGAACCCGAACCGCGTCGCTACTTCATGGCGCCGCACGGTCTGCAGCGGCAGCACCAGCTGCTCGTTCCAGCGGAATTCGCCGCTCATCGAATCGTCGGCCAGCGTCGCGTGATCGGAGAAGATCTGCAGATCGTGATCGTGCAAAACCGCGATCCTTGCAGGCGTCGAGCAATCTGCAAACAGAATCCCGCCGTCTTCGTCGACGAACGCAGCCGCGGGCGCGAAAACGCCGCCGGCCTGGTCGTGCAACGCCAGCACTCCATTGGCATCAACCGACAAGCGCACGACCCACGGCGTATAACCCAACTCCACATACACCCGCTGTGGCCCGTTCTGGAAAAACCACTGGCCACACTCGTCAGCATCGTAGTTGCGGTTGATGAAGCCGAGCAACGCCTCGTGCCGGATCGGCTCGCCCGGCGAGCCGCTCGCCTGGGCGGCCTCGTCGCGCATGCGCCAGTTGCCGCGGCGGTCCAGCATCAGCCAGCCCGTGCAGGCCGGAACGTTGGGCCACTTGGCCAAAGCCTGCCTGACGATGTCATCCATGGTCGATGTGTCGCTCCAGGTAGCCGAACACGCGCCGCGACAGCCAGTCGATACGGCCCGGGAACGGCCCGGTCATGAAGCCAGCGTGGCCGCCGTGCCTCGGTTGGTCGAGTTCGACCGCCGCCGACACCTGGTGCCGCGACGGCAACGCGTCTTCCGGCAGGAACGGGTCGTTGCGCGCATTCAGCACCAGCGTGGGCACCTGAATGTGCGGCAGCAGCGGACGCGTGGTCGCGCGGGTCCAGTAGTCGTCGGTATTGCGAAAGCCGTGCAGGGGCGCGGTCACCACATTGTCGAACTCGTACATGGTGCGGCTCGCCAGCATCGCGTCGCGATCGAACAGGCCCGGAAACTGGACCAACTTCTGGTCGGCTTTCTGCTTGAGCGTCTTCAGGAAACTGCGCGTGTAGACGAGGCCGAAGCCTTGGGACAACGCACGCCCGCCAGCATGCACATCGATAGGCGTCGAAATCGCGGCGGCGGCGGACACCACCGACGCGGCCTCCTCGCGCCGCTCGCCGAGCCAGCGCAGCAGCACATTGCCGCCGAGCGACACGCCCGCCACCACGACCGGCCCGCGATGCGCGGCGCGCAAGCGTCGCAGCACCCAATCGGCTTCATTGCTGTCGGCGAGGTGGTAGAAACGCGGCAAGCGATTCAACGTGCCGCTGCAACTGCGAAAGTGCGGCACGACGCCATGCCAGCCGTAATCGCGTGCGGCTGCCATCAATGACGCCGCGTAGTGCGATGCCGAACTGCCTTCGAGGCCGTGAAACAGCACGAACAGCGGTGCGTCGGCGGCGGGAATCCGGGGCGTCGCGGCAGCGGTGAGCGACGCGGTGGACCGATCGTCATGCACGACCCAGTCGAGATCGATGAAGTCGCCGTCGGGCGTGTCCCAGCGTTCACGTCGAAACGACACCGCGGGACGGCGCGCGAACAGCGACGGGACGATGGTCTGCGCATGCCGGTTCGGCAGCCACAGCGGCGCGCGATAGAGCAGTTCAACGGTGGCCGCGGCGGTGGCCTCGACGGCGGCCGCGGCGCGCGCCGTGCCGGAGGAAGCGGATTTATCGTGCGTCGAACTCATGCCGGCGTTGGAACGAAAAAGCAATGAAACCGCCTGAGCCCGTCAGTGCAGCGAGCCCTGGCCATGTCGCATCTTCGTCGCGAACTGGCTCGCGGTCTCATTCGGCATCGGGCTCGCGTGAATGTGCGCGATGCGCCATTCGCCGCGTTCGTGGACCATCACGTAAGTGGTGAACACCATCGCGGGCGTGGCGGTGGGATCGACGGGACGGTGCGCTTCGGCGATCGCATAGACGACCGTGCCGAGGCTGTCGTAGACGCGGATGTCGAGCGGTTCGATCGACACGGGCGCGGCCTCGAGCTGGGTCTGCAAGCCGGTGCGAATACTGTCGATACCGTGCAGGTGCGAGCCGTCGGCACAGATGCAGCTGACGAACTCTTCATCGATCCACAGGCCCATCAAGCTGTCGATATTGACCTCGGCGATGGCCTGATAGTAGGCGTTCAGGGTATCGGCGGCGGCTTCGAAGATATGGGCAAAACGTGGCATGGCTCGTCAGTCTCTTGTGCGCGGCGCGCGGTTGCGGGGCAGCGGTCAGCGGGACAGTCCGGCGCACCGGACTTGCCGCCCCTGCCGCCAGAATGCCCACGCCGCAAGGCGCGAACATGACGCGACGCACTCAGGGGCGTGCAGTGTTGCGTGCAAGTATCAGTCGGCTCAGCGTTGCGCGAGCAGCATGCCGCGCAAATCGCCGAATACCTGTTCGGCGCTCAGCTGCTTCAGGCAGTTCAGATGACCGAGCGGACACTCGCGCTGAAAACAGGGGCTGCATTCGAGATGGAGCCATTGTACCTTCGCAAGCTCCGACAGGGGCGGCGTGTGGCGCGGATCGGTCGAACCGTACACCGCCACGAGCGGGCGGCGCAGCGCGGCGGCCACGTGCATCAGGCCGGAGTCGTTGGTGACGACCGCGTTGGCCCGCGAGATCAGCGCGCAAGCTTCGCCCAGCGCGGTCTGGCCGCACAGGTTGCGCACGTTCGGCGCCTTCTCGGCGATTGCCTGTGCGAGCGGCGCGTCTTTCGGCGAGCCGAGCGCGACGATCTGCGTGTACGGGAACGACTGGCCGACCATCTGCGCGAGCGCCGCGAAGTGCTCGGGCGGCCAGCGCTTGGCGGGCCCGTACTCGGCGCCCGGACAGAACACCAGCAGCGGCACGCGGGTGTCCAGATTGAAGCGCGCCGACACGCGCGACGCTTCATTCAGGTCCGTGTCGAGACGCGGCATCGGCAGATCGTCGGGGATCCTGGCGCCGGGCGCGTAGGCGAGGGCGGCGTAATGGCCGACCATCGGCGGACGTTCGTCCTTGCGCGGATTCGCGTGACGCACGTTCAGCAAGCCATAGCGACTCTCGCCGGTATAGCCGATGCGCAGCGGAACGTTCGCCAGCCATGGAATCAGCGCCGATTTGAACGAGTTCGGCAGCACATAGGCCGCGTCGTAGCCGACGTCGCGCAAATCGCTCGACAGCTGCCAGCGGCGCAGCATTTGCAGCTTGCCGTGCCCGAGGTCGGTGGCGTAGACGTCGCGGATTTCCGGCATGCGTTCGAGCACGGGTGCGACCCACGAGGGCGCGACCGCGTCGATCACGATGCGCGGATGCAATTTCACGAGGCGCGCAAACAGCGGCTGCGCCATCAATGCGTCACCGATCCAGTTCGGTGCGATAACCAACGCGCGACGCATCAGAGAGAGTGTCCGGTGTCGAAATGAAGCGCCGCGTGAGATGCGCGTGGCGTTCGGATTGGTAAAAAGGGAAAAGCCGCCAACTGCGCGGTGCGCTTTCGATATCGCCGGATGCGCCGCGGTGGCGGCCCTGCCGCCACGCGCTGCCCTTTGGCCTGCGTGCGTGCGCGTTGGCGCCGTGTTCGCCTGCTGCGCAACCGCTGCCGACCGGTCTAACGACGAAGCGGCAAGCGGAATGCGCAGCGAATCAGTCAGCAAGCCACGCAACGCGACGGGTGACGATGTCGACGTCGAAACAGACGACGGGACGCACGCAATAAATACACATCAACCCGCGCACATCAAACCGCGCCCCCCACCTCGCAGGCCGCGCCGCCAGCAAGCAACGCTCGGTACGCCGTATTCAATGGCCTTTGACGACTTCGCCGTCGCGCAGCTTGTAACGCGTGCTGCAGTACGGGCAACGCGCTTCGCCATGCGTGACGTCGATGAACACGCGCGGATGCGCGCTCCAGCGCGGCATGGCCGGGTTCGGGCAGTACGCCGGCAGGTCTTTTGCCGACAGTTCGACCAGCGGCATTTCCTTGATTTCGCTCATGGGACTTTCTCGTTGTATGCAGGGTGCGGGCGTCGCGCCGGTAGCAGGCGCGCTGCACAAGCGGCCTCGCCAGCGGCGTGGCGCGCGTTAGATCTTGGTTAGCCAGTGCGCGTACTTGTCGCTCTTGCCGTTCACGACGTCGAAGAAGGCCGACTGCAGCTTCTCGGTGATCGGGCCGCGTGCGCCCGAGCCGATCGTGCGGTTGTCGAGCTCGCGGATCGGCGTGACTTCGGCTGCGGTGCCGGTGAAGAAGGCTTCGTCGCAGGTGTAGACCTCGTCGCGCGTGATGCGCTTTTCGATTACCTGGATGCCCGCGTCGCGCGCCAGCGTGATGACCGTATCGCGCGTGATGCCGTCGAGGCACGACGACAGGTCCGGCGTGTACAGCTTGCCGTTGTTCACGAGGAAGAAGTTCTCGCCCGAGCCTTCCGACACATAGCCGTCGACGTCGAGCAACAGCGCTTCGTCGTAGCCGTCGGCGGTCGCTTCCTGGTTCGCGAGGATCGAGTTCACGTACCAGCCCGACGCTTTCGCGCGAACCATCGACACGTTCACGTGATGGCGCGTGAACGACGAGGTCTTCACGCGGATGCCCTTGGCGATGCCGTCTTCACCAAGGTAGGCGCCCCACGGCCACGCGGCGATGGCCACGTGAATGGTGTTGCCCTTGGCCGACACGCCCAGCTTTTCCGAGCCGACCCAGATGATCGGGCGCAGATAGCACGACTCGAGCTTGTTTTCGCGGACCACTTCGCGCTGCGCGGCGGCGAGCGTTTCGTGGTCGAACGGCACGTCCATCTGGAAAATCTTGGCCGAGTTCAGCAGACGCTTGGTGTGCTCCTGCAGACGGAAAATCGCGGTGCTACCGTCGGCCGCCTTGTAGGCGCGCACGCCTTCGAAAACGCCCATGCCGTAGTGCAGCGTGTGGGTGAGCACGTGGATTTTGGCATCGCGCCATTCGATGAGCTTGCCATCCATCCAGATCTTGCCGTCGCGGTCGGCCATTGACATACGATTCTCCAGCAGGTGCGTTGTGAGGTGTGGCTACCAGCGCCTAGGCGCAGCCAAGAGCGTCATTTTAGCGTCTTTTGCACACCGAACGGGCATTGAGCCGCATCGCGGGCGGTATAATCCGGCGCACGCATAAATCAAATCCGGATGCGCCAGCGGGTGCCTTGATGACCTGGCGTCGACTCTCCCTTCATTACGGCGTTCTTGCGCCGAGCCGTTTCGCCTCATGCTTGCTCGTCTGTCACACAACAATCGCCGTGCCTTTCGTGAAGGTGCGCGCGACTATTCGCCGACGCTCATGGCGATTTTCTCGTGGGGGCTCGTCACCGGTATTGCGATGAGCAAATCCGTGCTCACGTTGCCGCAGGCGCTGACCATGTCCCTGCTGTGCTACGCGGGATCGTCGCAACTGGCGGTACTGCCGCTGCTCGCCGCCAAGCTGCCGATCTGGACCGTGCTGCTCACGGCCGCGATGGTCAATACGCGTTTCGTGATCTTCAGTGCGGGGCTCGCGCCGCATTTCTCCTATCTGTCGATGTGGCGGCGCATCCTGCTCGGCTATTTCAACGGCGACGTGATCTATCTGCTGTTCCAGAAGAAGAGCTTCCCGACCGGTTACGTGCCGGGCAAGGAGGCGTACTTCTGGGGCATGGCGCTGGCGAGCTGGCTGTCCTGGCAGGTGTCGTCGATCGCCGGCATTCTGCTCGCGAGCCTGATTCCCGACAACTGGGGGCTTGCGCTGGCGGGCACGCTGGCGTTGGTGCCCATCATGGTGTCGGCGATCGCGACGCGTTCCACGCTGGTCGCGGTGAGCATTGCCGGCGTCGTGTCGCTGCTCGCTTTCGACCTGCCTTACCGGCTCGCGCTGCCGCTCGCGGTGATCGCGGCGATCGTCGCCGGCAGCGCCGCCGACGTGATGGTCGAGCGCGCCGACTTGCGCCGTATCCGCAACAGCGCCGGAGACCGCCAATGACATCCACGCAGATCTGGCTGGCCATTCTCGGCATGACCCTCGTCACCGCGGTGACGCGTGCGATGTTTCTGATCGGCGGTGAGCGTACGGTATTGCCAGAGCGCGTGCAGCGGATGCTGCGCTACGCGCCGGCCGCGGCGCTGGCCGCCGTGGTATTGCCCGATGTGCTGGCGACGTCCGAAGGCCTGTCGTTCGCGCCCTCCAATCACGAATTTTACGCGGCGCTGGCTGGTCTGGCGTGGTTTTTGTGGCGGCGCAGCATGCTTGGCACGATCGTCACTGGAATGGTCGTTTTTACGTTGTTGCGCATCTTGTTGCGCATCTTCATGTGATTGCATGGCAATCAATGCTGCGTTGCGACATGAGTGGCCGACTGTCAAATGCGGGACATTCGCCTCGCCGCCGGTCAGCAGGCAGTGGGGATCACAGTGCGGATCAGTTAAAATGCCGCTTTCCGGGTCGAGCGCGCTCCTGCAAGGCGCCCAAGCCGCGGCCCTGCCGTCGGCGCCCATCCTGTGGAACCGCTGCCGAGCGCAAGCGCTGAATCTGCGGCGCCTGAGGCCCGCGCGTCGTCCGCCATCGCCTTCTCATCAACTCGTACACATACGCCCATGAACAAGGTATTGCGTCTCTCCGATCTGATCGCCGATGGCAAGCTGTCTGGCAAACGCGTGTTCATCCGTGCCGATCTGAACGTGCCGCAGGACGATCAAGGCAACATCACCGAAGACACCCGTATCCGCGCCTCCGTGCCGGCGATCAGGTCCGCGCTCGACGCGGGCGCGGCCGTGATGGTCACGTCGCACCTGGGCCGCCCCACCGAGGGCGCCTTCAAGCCGGAAGACTCGCTTGCGCCGGTCGCGACGCGTCTGGCCGAACTGCTCGGCCGCGACGTGCCGCTGGTCGCGAACTGGGTCGAAAACGGCGTGAACGTCGCGCCGGGCTCGGTCGTGCTGCTGGAAAACTGCCGCGTCAACAAGGGCGAAAAGAAAGATTCCGACGAGCTCGCGCAGAAAATGGCGAAGCTTTGCGACATCTACGTCAATGACGCGTTCGGCACCGCCCACCGCGCCGAAGCGACCACGCACGGCATTGCGAAGTACGCGCCTGTCGCGTGCGCGGGCCCGCTGCTGGCGGCTGAACTCGAAGCGCTCGGCAAGGCGCTGGGCGCGCCGAAGCGTCCGCTGGTGGCGATCGTCGCCGGCTCGAAGGTGTCGACCAAGCTGACCATTTTGAAATCGCTGGCCGACAAGGTCGATCAGCTGATCGTCGGCGGCGGCATCGCGAATACGTTCATGCTGGCCGCCGGTCTGAAGATCGGCAAGTCGCTTGCCGAAGCGGATCTGGTGAACGAGGCCAAGGCGATCATCGACGCGGCCAAGGCCCGCGGCGCGTCGGTGCCGATCCCGACCGACGTGGTCACGGCCAAGGAGTTTTCGCCGACCGCCAAGGCCGAAGTCAAGGCTGTCGCCGACGTGCAGGACGACGACATGATCCTCGACATCGGACCGGACACCGCCAAAGCGCTCGCCGCGCAACTGGAAAAGGCCGGCACGATCGTCTGGAATGGCCCGGTCGGCGTGTTCGAATTCGACCAGTTCGGCAACGGCACGAAGACGCTGGCGGACGCGATCGCCAGGTCGTCGGCGTTCTCGATCGCGGGCGGCGGCGACACGCTCGCGGCGATCGCCAAGTACGGCATCCACGACAAGGTCAGCTACATCTCGACGGGCGGCGGCGCATTCCTCGAGTTCCTCGAAGGCAAGAAGTTGCCGGCCGTCGAGGTGCTGGAATCGCGGGCTTGATGTGGCGCCGCGCTCCCCCACGGTAAAGTCTGCAAAAGTTCGCGGCGGCCAGCGCGGCGGCGATCATGGCGGCAAAGACGGCAGCAAGTCGCCGCGCGCTGCGACCGCAGCAACTGCAGCGACTGCAGCGACTGCAGGGGAGCGCGCGGCATCCTCCGCCGCCACGCCGGCGGCGTCAGTCGAAACCGCAGCCGCATCCGGCTTGTCCGTTGCGCTCGCGGAGTTGACCACTGCCGGCGAGGCCGCGGCATTGTCCAGCGGACAAGCTGCGCCGTCGCAGGCAGGACTCCCCGGCGCCGAGCCCGTTCCCCCGCGGGCATCCGCCGTGCTGGTATCGAATACCGCTTCATCCCATAAAGCGACGCTGGTTTCAACCGGCGCGCAGCCCCTGGCAGCATCTTTCGGTGCGCAGCCTCCGCATCCGACTCGCAGCGCTCTTTCCAGCGATCTTTTCCAGACGAGGAGACTCATGCATCGCGCTACCAAGATTGTCGCTACCGTTGGACCGGCTTCCAATACGCCGGAAATCCTGCTGCAAATGATTCACGCAGGGTTGGACGTGGTGCGGCTCAATTTCTCGCACGGCACCGCCGACGACCACCGCCAGCGCGCCGATTTCGTGCGTGAGGCGGCCCGTCAGGCGGGCCGCGAAGTCGCCATCATGGCGGACCTGCAAGGCCCGAAGATCCGGGTCGGCAAATTCGAAAACGGCAAGGTCACGCTGGTTGCCGGCGCGCCGTTCATCCTCGACGCCGATTGCGAACTCGGCAACGATGAGCGCGTCGGTCTGGACTACAAGGATCTGCCGCGCGACCTGAAAGCGGGCGACGTGTTGTTGCTCAACGACGGCCTGATCGTGCTGGACGTCGCACGCGTGATCGGCAACGAGATCCATACGATCGTGAAGATCGGTGGCGACCTGTCGAACAACAAGGGTATCAACCGCCAGGGCGGCGGCTTGTCGGCACCCGCGCTCACCGCGAAAGACATGGAAGACATCCGCACGGCGATGTCGCTCGGTGCCGATTATGTCGCGGTGTCGTTCCCGAAGAACGCCACCGACATGGAGATGGCCCGCCAGCTGGCGAATATCGCCGGCGCGCCGTACGGCATGAAGCCGAAGATGATCGCCAAGATCGAGCGCGCGGAAGCGATCCCGGCGCTGCAAGGCATCCTCGACGCCTCGGACGGCATCATGGTCGCGCGTGGCGATCTTGCCGTAGAGGTGGGCAATGCCGCAGTTCCCGCGCTGCAAAAGCGGATGATTCGTATGGCGCGCGAATCGAACAAGTTCGTGATCACCGCGACGCAGATGATGGAGTCGATGATTTACGCGCCGGTGCCAACCCGCGCCGAAGTGTCGGACGTCGCCAACGCGGTGCTCGACGGCACGGACGCGGTGATGCTGTCGGCGGAATCGGCGGCGGGCAAGTACCCGGTTCAAACCATCGAGACGATGTCGGCGATCTGCCTGGAAGCCGAAAAGTCGGAGCAGTCGGAGCTGGACAAGGATTTCCTCGACCGCACGTTCACCCGGATCGACCAGTCGATCGCGATGGGCGCGCTCTTCACGGCTTATCACCTGGGCGCGAAGGCGATCGTGGCGTTGACCGAATCCGGCTCGACCGCGCTGTGGATGTCGCGTCACTGGACCCACGTGCCGATCTTTGCGCTCACGCCGCGCGTCACCAGTGAACGGGCGATGGCGCTGTACCGCAATGTGACCTCGCTGCATCTGGACACCAACACCGACCGCGACACCGCGTTGCAGCAGGCAGTGGAGACTGTGGTCAGCAAGGGCTACGCGTCGCGCGGCGACATGGTGGTGCTGACCGTCGGCGAGCCGATGGGGCAGGCCGGCGGCACCAACACGCTGAAGATCGTGCGGGTCGGCGAGCCGTACTGATCGGGCGGGAACAGCGCTGCATGGGACCGGAGTAAGAGCTTTGCATGGGGCCAGAGTAACGCGCTAAAGCGCGAACTCTGGCCGACAGCTAAAGCGCCAACTCCGGTCGACATCATTGCTCGATCGGCGCAGCGCAAATCGGGCGAAGCAGGCCGACATGCCCCGCGAGAGGCGGCGCGCCGTCCGCCGTCGCGTCCGGAGCGGACCGTACCGCCCGACGCGCTGCGGTCCGTGCGAACGGGGATGCAGTCCGCTTCGCGATAAAATCGCCCAAGAGATGCCGACGGCACAAGAATTCGTTTCAATCTAAGGAGTTACAGCATGCCTCTCGTATCAATGCGTCAACTGCTGGATCACGCCGCTGAAAACGGCTATGGCCTTCCGGCATTCAACGTGAACAACCTGGAGCAGGTGCAGGCGATCATGGCGGCGGCCGACAAGGTCAACGCACCGGTCATCATGCAGGCGTCGGCCGGCGCGCGTAAGTACGCGGGCGAGGCGTTCCTGCGCCATCTGATCGAAGCAGCGGTCGAGTCGTATCCACACATTCCGGTCGTGATGCACCAGGATCACGGTCAGTCGCCGGCGGTCTGCATGGCGGCGATCCGCAGCGGCTTCACCAGCGTGATGATGGACGGCTCGCTGGAAGCCGACGGCAAGACCGTCGCATCGTACGAGTACAACGTCGACGTGTCGCGCAAGGTCGTCGAAGCGGCGCACTCGATCGGCGTTACCGTGGAAGCTGAACTGGGCGTGCTGGGTTCGCTGGAAACCATGAAGGGCGACAAGGAAGACGGCCACGGCGCCGAAGGCACGATGACCCGCGAGCAGCTGCTGACCGACCCCGAGCAGGCGGCCGACTTCGTCAAGCTGACGCAGTGCGATGCACTGGCGATTGCGATCGGCACGTCGCACGGTGCTTACAAGTTCAGCAAGAAGCCTACAGGCGACATTCTGTCGATCCAGCGCATCAAGGAAATCCACCAGCGCATTCCGAACACCCACCTGGTCATGCACGGTTCGTCGTCGGTGCCGCAGGAGCTGCTCGCGGAAATCCGCGAATTCGGCGGCGACATGAAGGAAACCTACGGCGTGCCGGTCGAGGAAATCCAGGAAGGCATCAAGCACGGCGTGCGCAAGGTCAACATCGACACCGACCTGCGTCTGGCGATCACCGGCGCGATCCGCCGCTACATGGCGACCAACCCGGGCAAGTTCGACCCGCGTGATTACCTGAAGCCGGCGCGCGAAGCGGCGATGAAGATCTGTATCGACCGTTACACGCAATTCGGCTGCGAAGGCCAGGCCGGCAAGATCAAGCCGGTTTCGCTTGATAAAATTGCGGAGAAGTACAAGGCGGGCGAGCTCGCGCAAGTCGTCCGCTAAGCGGGTAATTGCGTCAGCGTTTGGCTCCGCATCTGGCCGTTTGGCCAGGTTGTCGTTAGATCGCCGTTCCCGCATCATCCGGGGAACGGCGTTTCCCTTTTGTTCCGGTCACACTTTTTGCCTCACTTTTAGCGAACCACGACGATGTCTACCCTCTACGAATCCACGCTCCACTCGCTGCCGCTGCTCGGCCGCGGTAAAGTCCGCGACAACTATGCGGTGGGCAACGACCAGTTGCTGATCGTCACGACCGATCGTCTGTCGGCCTTCGACGTCATCATGGGCGAGCCGATTCCGAACAAGGGCCGCGTGCTCAACGAGATGGCCAACTTCTGGTTCGAGAAGCTGAAGCATGTGGTGCCGAATCACCTGACGGGCGTCGCGCCCGAGTCGGTGGTCGCGCCGGACGAAGTCGAGCAGGTCAAGGGCCGCGCGGTGGTCGTCAAGCGCCTCGAACCGATTCTCGTCGAAGCAGTGGTGCGCGGCTATCTGGCCGGCAGCGGCTGGAAAGACTACCAGGCAACTGGCTCGGTGTGCGGCGTGCAATTGCCGCCGGGTCTGCAAAACGCGCAGAAGCTGCCCGAGCCGATCTTCACGCCGGCAGCCAAGGCCGAAATGGGCCACCACGACGAAAACATCACCTACGACGAGATGGAGCGCCGCATCGGCACCGAACTGTCGGCCACGATCCGCGACATCTCGATCAAGCTGTACAAGGAAGCCGCGGACTACGCTGCGACGCGCGGCATCATCATCGCGGATACGAAGTTCGAATTCGGTCTGGACAACCACGGCAAGCTGTACCTGATGGACGAAGCGCTGACCGCGGATTCGTCGCGCTTCTGGCCGGCCGACCAGTACCAGGTCGGCACCAACCCGCCTTCGTTCGACAAACAGTTCGTGCGCGACTGGCTCGAAACCCAGCCGTGGAAGAAAGAGCCGCCGGCGCCGAAGCTGCCGGACGACGTGGTCACGAAAACGGGCGAGAAGTATCAGGAAGCGCTCGAACGCCTGACCGGCCACAAGCTCGCCTGATTACGCGCACCTGTTGTAGCCGCAGTGATTGAGAAACAAGGAAGCCGTAAGATGAGTGAAGCGCAAACCGCCCATACGCATGGCGCGCCGGTCGTCGGCGTGCTGATGGGCTCCAGTTCCGACTGGGAAGTCATGAAGAACGCCGTGGCCATTCTGCAGGAATTCGGCGTGCCGTACGAAGCCAGGGTGGTGTCCGCGCACCGCATGCCCGACGAGATGTTCGCCTATGCTGAAAGCGCGCGTGAGCGCGGCATTCGCGCGATCATCGCCGGCGCGGGCGGCGCGGCGCATCTGCCGGGCATGCTGGCCGCCAAGACCACGGTGCCGGTGCTTGGCGTGCCGGTGGCGAGCAAGTATCTGAAGGGCGTCGATTCGTTGCATTCGATCGTGCAGATGCCCAAGGGCGTGCCGGTCGCCACGTTTGCGATCGGCGAAGCGGGCGCGGCGAATGCGGCGCTGTTCGCGGTATCGCTCCTCAGCGGCACGAGCGCTGAATATGCGGAAAAGCTGGCTGCGTTTCGTGTGCGCCAGAACAAAGCGGCCCACGCGATGGTATTGCCGGCGCTGTGATAGCGCGCAGGCTGATAGCTTTTGGACGTCCCCCTGTCTGACCCCCGGCCGGATGCGCGCGGTTGCATGAACCGCATGGGCACCCGGCCGCGACCGACCACTAAGATGAACCCAGACAACACACCGGTTTCACCGATTCTGCCCGGCGCTTGGCTTGGCATGGTCGGTGGCGGCCAGCTCGGCCGCATGTTTTGCTTTGCCGCCCAGGCGATGGGCTATCGCGTCGCCGTGCTCGATCCGGACGAGAGCAGTCCGGCGGGCGCCGTCGCCGACCGTCATCTGTGCGCGGCCTACGACGACGAAGCGTCGTTGACCGAGCTTGCGCGGCTGTGCGCGGCGGTGTCGACCGAATTCGAGAATGTGCCGGCCGCGAGCCTCGACTTTCTCGCGAAGACGACGTTCGTGAGCCCGGCGGGCCGTTGCGTGGCGGTGGCCCAGGACCGTATCGCCGAGAAGCGCTTTATCGCGTCGTCGGGCGTGACGGTGGCGCCGCACGTGATGATCGAGTCGTCGGATGCGCTGGCCGCGCTCGACGACACCAGGCTCGAAGCCGTGCTGCCCGGCATTCTGAAGACCGCGCGCATGGGCTACGACGGCAAAGGCCAGATTCGCGTGCGCAATGCCGAGGAAGTGCGCGAGGCGCATGCTTCGCTCGGCGGCGTGCCGTGCGTGCTGGAAAAGCGTCTGCCGCTGAAGTTCGAGGTGTCGGCGCTGATCGCGCGTGCGGCGAGCGGCGCGTCGGTGGTGTATCCGCTCGCGCAGAACACGCACCGCGACGGCGTGCTGTCGCACACTATCGTCCCCGCGCCGGACGCGAGCCCGGCGCTGGTCGGGCAGGCGCAGCAGGCCGCGCTGCAGATCGCCGACAAGCTCGGCTATGTCGGCGTACTGTGCGTCGAGTTCTTCGTTCTCGAAGACGGCTCGCTGGTGGCCAATGAAATGGCTCCGCGCCCGCATAACTCCGGCCACTACACCGTCGACGCGTGCGCGACCAGCCAGTTCGAACAGCAGGTCCGCGCAATGACCAGCATGCCGCTCGGCGACCCGCGTCAGCATTCGCCCGCGGCGATGTTGAACATCCTCGGCGACGTGTGGTTCCCGGACGGCCCGAAGCGCGCGGCGGTCACGCCGCCGTGGCATGAAGTCGCCACGATACCGGCGGCGCGTCTGCATCTGTACGGCAAGGAGGAGGCACGTTGCGGCCGCAAGATGGGGCACGTGAACTTCACGGCGCCGACGCTTGAAGAAGCCCGCACCGCGGCGCGCGATTGCGCGCGGCTCCTGCACATCGCCACGAGCTGAAGCGAGCGCCATGCCGGATCAACCGAAACCCGCTGAAGGCACTGCGAGTGCATTGCCCGTGAGCGCCGCGCAGATCGAACACGCGGCGGCGCTGCTCGACGCGGGCGGTCTGGTCGCGTTTCCCACGGAAACGGTGTATGGCCTCGGCGGCGACGCCGAGAATCCGGACGCGGTCGCGCGCATTTACGCGGCGAAGGGCCGACCTGCCAATCATCCGGTCATCGTGCATCTGGCGCCGCAGGGCGATCCGAACTACTGGGTCGAGCATTTGCCCGCGGACGCCCAACGTCTGATCGACGCGTTCTGGCCAGGACCGCTCACGCTGATCCTCAAGCGCGCCGCGCGGATTCCCGCGGCGGTGAGCGGCGGGCAGGATTCCGTCGGACTGCGCTGCCCGTCGCATCCCGTCGCCCAGGCCTTGCTCGAAGCGTTCAGCGCTTTGCGCAGTGGGCACGGGGGTGTGGCCGCGCCGTCGGCGAATCGCTTCGGGCATGTGAGTCCGACCACCGCGCAACACGTGCGCGATGAATTCGGCAGCACGATTCATGTGCTGGACGGCGGTGCGTCGGATGTCGGGATTGAATCGACTATCGTCGATTTGTCGCGCGGCTTCCCGGCGCTGTTGAGACCGGGCCGGGTCACGCCGCAAGATATCGCCGACGTGCTTGGCGAAGTGCCGCGTTTGCCGGACGGATCGGATGCAACCGCGCCGCGCGCTTCCGGCACCTTGAAGGCACATTACGCGCCGCGCACGCCGTTGGCCTTGTTGCCGTTCGGCGCGCTGGAGACGTTGCTTGCCGCGCGTGAAGCAGGTGAGCGTGTGGCGTTGGTGGCGCGCGCTTCGCGAGCCGGACATTGGGCCGATGCGGAAGGCGTGCATTTCGTCGCCGCGCCGGAAGACCCGCATGTTTATGCGCGCGAGTTGTATGGGCTGTTGCGAGCGCTGGATCGCGCGAACGTCACGCAGATTCTGATCGAGAAGCTGCCGGATACGATCGAATGGATCGCGGTCAATGATCGGCTTGGGCGCGCGGCAGCGGCGTTCGAAGCGCAAAGCTGACGCGTCAGGGTTTCCCGCTTTTCACTGCGCGCTCAGCAAAGCAAAACAAGCAAAACGCCCGGCTTGAACGAGCCGGGCGTTTTACAAAACATTCACCGCATCGAACCGGCTAGCTACTCATTATTTGCCGAGTCCGCTCGCAGCGATCTGCTGCTCGACCCGCTGCGCGAACAGCGCGTGCAGATGCGTGGTCGGATGCACCGTGTCCGCGAACATGTAGGTCTGGTCGGCACCGGCCACGGTCAAAGTCTGCGGCGAGCAGAACAGCGCCCGCGCGAACTGGCTGCCGTACTGCGCAGCGGTCTGCCCTGGGGCGAGTACGGCCGGATTCTGCGTGGCATAGGTGGTCGCGTTCTGTGCCATGGCCGTCAGGTTACAAGCCGTACCCGTATTCGACACCGTGAAGCCAAGCGACTGGAAGTTCGCGAGGGTTTGGTCCTGCCACGCGTACGCGCTCACATAGATGATCTTCGAGTTCGAGCCGAGTGCACTCGCCACCACGCCGTTGTATGTCTGGGTCAGCGCAGTGAACAGCGCCTGGCCTGACGCGCCGCTTTGGAGACCTTGCGGCGTAGTCGCGATGTCCGGCACATCCGACACCACCACATGCGTTGCGCCGGCCGCAACGACCTGCTGAACCACGCCGACGAACTTGGTCGCGGCCACCGTGATCGCCTGGACCGCCGCCGGTATAGCCGCCTGCGACGCGGTCGCCGCTGCTGCCTGCGCGGCAGCCGCGGTTCCGCCGCTTAGCAGAACCTGCGTCGCCGCCGCGGTGCCGGCATCCGAAACCGCCTGCGCCTGAATGAAGATGTCGTTCGCGCCGCCGTTGATCAGCACAAGCTGGTTCGCGTTGAAGCTGCCGTGTTGACCAATATACTGAGTGAGCTGCGCCGTGATCGGGACCGTCGTCGCCGCCATGTTGTTCGGTGCGAAACCTACGCCTTGTGCCTCATCGACACGCGATCCGCCTTGCGCATAACCATAGCCGCCCGTCACCGTCAGCGGTTGACCGAAGCCGCCCAGATTCGCTGCCGTCAACGTATCGCCATAGTACTCAGCGACCTTCTGTGCCCAGACTTCACCCGGATTCGTCGTGAAGCGGCCGCCGCCGAAGCTTGCCTGGATTACCGGCGCATAGGTGCCGACGTCCGACAGGCTGTCGCCGAACGACACGACCTGCAACTTGACGCCGCCTGCCGGCGTGCTGCTGCTCGCATTGTTATTGTCGCCGCCACCGCCGCAGGCAGCGAGCGTGGCAAACGCAGCGCTTGCTACAGCGATCTGTGTGACACGCAACCATTGATGCTTCCTCGATGCTGTTTGCTTCATATTGACTACATCTCCTCGAATGTGCGGCCCTTGCGCCGTGTGTTGCAGGCAGCGTCCACCGCGTCGGCGGCATGACGGCAGCTTACAAAATTCTCTACGGCCTGCGCGGCGTTTTGAACGCGGCCGTATGGTTTTCACTGATGCCCGATTGGTTGTTGTTTTCGTCGCCCAACTTTTTATTCGATAGCGGCCAGGCCAGCACCGCGCCGCGCATGATAATCCACGGCCCATGCGGGCGGCGCGAACAGTGCGCGCCACTTGTTGCGCCAGCCGCGCACGCTCGCGAAGTCAGCCGCCATCGACGCCCATTCGTGAAACGTCGCCTTCACCGGGTTGTAGGTATGCAACGGCTCGACGATACCGTACACCGGCGCGTCGTGCGGATGCTCGTCGACATAGCTGCCGAACAGGCGGTCCCAGATCACCAGCACGCCTGCGTAGTTGCGATCGATATAGCGGTCGTTGCGCGCGTGATGCACGCGATGAATCGACGGCGTATTGAACGCGTATTCGAGCCAGCCGAGCTTGCCGATGGCCTGCGTGTGCACGAAAAACTGGAAGCCGAGATTGATCAGCACGGTCGCGACGATCTGCTTTGGCGCAAAGCCGAGCACGGCCAGCGGAATCCAGAACAGCCACATGCCGGCGACCGGATACATCAGGCTTTGCCGGAACGCGGTCGAAAAATTCATGCGCTCCGACGAGTGATGCACGACATGCGCGGCCCACAGCCAGCGTACCCGATGGCTGCAACGGTGAAACACGTAGTAGAGCAGGTCCTGGACAACGAATAGGACGACGAACGAAATCCAGCTCGCCTGCCAGGTATAGACGCGGTAGTGCTCGTGGAAAAACGCGTAGACGGGAATGATCGCGAGCCACGCGAGCTTGTCGGCGGCTTGCTGCATCAGCGCTAGCGCGGCATTGCAGAACGTGTCGCGCCAGCTATAGATCTGTTCGCCCGGGCGCGTGCGCCGCAGGTGCCACGCCTCCCAGCCGATGCATGCGAGAAAGACTGGCGCCATGGCGAGCAGCAGCAATTCGGCGTCGAATTGCATGGTGTCTTCCTCCGTGGTCCCTGACCGTCGCGCTGTGCGCAGCGGGCGGTGTCGTTATCGTTCGAGTGCGGCGCCTCGCTTTCATGGCCGCGCCGCTTGCGCGACACGCATGCCGTGCGGCGCGCGCGTCAAACACTGCTCGACAGCGTACACGCTTAGGACGTTGCCGCGCGTGGCTTCGCTAGAAGAAATACTCAGTGAGTGCCGCGCTTGTGGGGGTTTTTCCTGGGCTTGCCGCGCGGTTCGTCGATGGGGGCCGCGACCCTGGTGAAGCCCGCAGCCGGTCCCTGGTACACCCATTCGAGCAACGCGTCGTGCGCGGCGCGTGCGGCTTCCGAATGTGGATCGTTGATCAGGCTGACGACCACGTAGCTGTTGCCGTCGGCCGATGCGACATAGCCCGCGATCGCCCGCACGTCGCGCAAGGTGCCGGTCTTGATGTGCGCATTGCCGCCCGCGCCCTGGTTGGTCAAGCGATTGCGCATCGTGCCGTCGACTCCCGCAATCGGCAGCGATTCCACGAACACCTGCGCGACCGGACTTGCGTTGGCCCGCTGCAACAGGTCGGCGAGCGCGAGCGCGGTGATGTGTTCTTCGCGCGACAGGCCCGAGCCATTGTCGAGCGTCAGGTATTCCATGTTGAGGCTGTCGCGGCGCAGAAACGCCTCGATCGCATCCGCGGCTTTGGCCGGGGTGGCAGGCGGCCTGTCTTCGGCCGCGCCGATCGTCAGGAACAGATTGCGCGCCATCGTGTTGTTGCTGAACTTGTTGATGTCGCGAACGATGTCGGACAGCATCGGCCCCTGATGCGTGGCGACCAGTTTGGCGCCAACCGGCACCGCGCCCTCGCGGGTTGCGCCGTTGAAGGTGCCACCGGTCTGCTGCCACAGCGCGAGAAAGCCGCCTGCGAAAAACGCCGAGTGATCGAGCACCGCGACGTTGATCGTGCGCGCATCGCAGCGCATCGAATAGTCGCCAGTGAAGGACGCCACGACAGTGCCGTTTGGCTGCGGCGTGACGGTCGGCGACACCGACGCCGCGTCGCCGCGGCATGGACCGTTGACCGCGTGCATCTGGTTGTCGATCTGCAACTGCGCGAGCGCCGGCAGCACGTCGATCGCGACGCTGCCGTCGGGTGACGGCGTCAGCGTGAACGAAAGCGATTTGAATGCATACAGCAACGGATCGGGGCCGACGTTGTATGGCGCGGTGATGTCGTCGTCGAACGCCGGCAGGTTGCGCGTCGACGGATCGAAGTAGCGTTTGTCGAGCACCAGTGCGCCGTCGATGCCATTGATGCCCGCCTTGTGAATCTTCTGTACGAGGTCGATCAATTCTTCCGGCACCAGCTTCGGGTCGCCGGTGCCTTGAATGTACAGATTGCCATGCAGCACGCCGTTGCCGTCGAGCGTGCCGTCCGCGTATGCACTCGTGCGCCAGCGATAGTCGGGGCCGAGGATCGACAGACCGGAGTAGGTGGTGACGAGCTTCATCGTCGACGCGGGCATCATCGGCTTGCCGGCGTTCAACGCAACGATCGGTGTGCGATTGCCGATTTTCTCCACGACCACGCTGATCGACGACAACGGCACGTGCGCACGTCGCAGGCCGACCATCACCGACGGCGGCAAGACCGTCGTGACGCTGACGCTCGGATGGACAGCCTTGGCGCGAGCTTGCGCGGCAAGCGGCAGCGCTGCGCCGCTCGAGGCAAGCGCGGCGCAGACCAGCAGCCATGCGCTCGCGCGGGACGCGAGCCGGCCCGGCATGAGGGCGGCGGAGGCGGAGGCGGCGGGGGCGGCAGCAGGGGCGGA
>NZ_CYGX02000141.1 GCF_900019265.1 Paraburkholderia ribeironis | reverse complement strand
GAAACGCGCAACCAGTTGCTTGTTGATCCACGGGGCGCGCGCCGTTATCCAGGCTGCCCGACGCACAGACGACCAGCAAGGATGGCTGCCGCGTCTGCTACAACGTCGCAATCCCAATGTGGCGGCCGTTGCAATGGCCAACAAGAACGCGCGGATCGTGTGGGCTTTGCTGACGAACGACAGGGCATATCGGCACGACTATGAATCCGCCGTGCCAAAGACATAACCCGAAACTGCAATCATCTCGTAGCAAACAGAATGACACTTCCACCGATTGCCTGGGCAATCATGACGTGATGGCAAGATAGGTCAGACCGTGACGAGCCAAACCCCACAATGTCAAAGAGCGCCATGGCTGCAATCGTGACCTTCGAAACATCACAACATGAAAGACTTGGCAAACCGGGGGCGTCCATGCATGACATTGCCCTTCCGGGCCATGTGGGCCGCAAACGCTCCGAACCCCCAGAGCACAGGCTTCATGACACATTGGCGGGAATTGCGTCGCTCACCTGCGTCGGTCATCAAACAATGACGTAGGATTGCTGATAAATCGCGCGTGTTTAGACCGCCGCACGGAACCGGCGACCGTGATAGAGCGATTTCGTCTTTGTCGCCAAATGTCGGCCATCGGAAAAACGCCGGACAGCCACAAGCATGAAGGCGATCCTGGTAAATCGGGATGCTTGCATCGTGGCCGTGCCCGCAGACGAGTGCCGCTGTGCGATCACCAAAAATTATTGATTTTCCTCGTTACCGACATCACTTTTGGGTGCGCCAGCCGGCTGCCGCGAGCATTCAAGTTCCGCTGCAATGCGCTCGCGACTATCGCCCCAAAGTAGTTCACGCACATCGTCGGGCCATGCTTCGACGTCGCACCCGTGATGGTGCAGCAGCGCAAGCGTGAGCCTCTCCATTCCGAATGCGATGCAGCCCGAGTGCGCGACGGCGCCATTCGCGCAACGGAGTTTCCATATCCAACCGAAGTGGTCCATGTGATAGTTGAACGACAGACAGGCGGTCTTGCGCTGCGGGTCCGTTACCTGGATCAGCAGTTCGAATTTCAACTGCTGCGCGCGCTGACTGTCTGCGACGATCTTGCCGCCGCGGCCGAAGAATGGGTCGTTCGCGACGTCGAGTTCGGCGGGCAGGCGCAACATCCGTGTAAGTGCGCGGCCGCGTTCGATCCACGTCGTGCGAAAAGCCAGCACATCTTCTGGCGAGCCGATCCGCACGTACTCGCGCATTCTGAACATTTGCATGCGCGTCGGGTCCTGAGAGGGTTCGTGACGGAAGCAGTACGACAGCACGTCGATTGTGAGCCCATTTTCCGGTAGCGGGCCGCGCCGTGCGATGACCGGATAGACCGGATAGCACGCAGCGGGCGTGAGCACAGCGCGCGTTGGCTTTTGCTGGGCGAGCCAGGCGTCGCTTCGCTCGTCCCCGGGATCGGCTAGCACGTCGTCGAGCGCCCGCAACAGGCGCCGATGGTCCCGCTCGTCGCCGCAGAACGCGTGAATCGTGCCGGCGAGGTGCGGAAAGTTGTTCAGGTATTCGCTGTCCTCGAAGTCCTTGCGTGGCACCGCCGGCGGGAAGCGCAGTACTTCCGGATGCTGGTCCGCAGCCATGCACGATATCAGCCAGGTCAGGCGTTCGACGATGCCTTCATAGATATGGTTGTGCCCATACAGGCCGTTTTCGCCGGTGTCGACGAGCAAGCCGGCTGCAATCAACCGGTCGCGCAACGGCCGGTGCGCATCGGACACGGCGGCGTCGCCGCGTGCATAGTCAGGGACGGAAGATGCGACAGGTACGCTCATGTCATGCCTCTATTAATAGTGACGGGCGCTGCGCAAGCAGCAGGCTGGCCGTGTTCTGGCCAATCCGGTCGTTGTTGATCATTAGGGGTGCGGAGTAAAGGTCGCGCAGATGCCGGCCGATGCTGTAGCGGCCGCCATTCCGGTAGCCGCTGATCCCGCAGATCATCATCGCCTCGTGCACGACCTTCAGTGCGGCCGACGAGATGCTGGTTTTCAGGGTGTTCATATCAGCCATGAAGCCGAGTTGAACGGTCAGCGGCAATTCGGTTGCGCACGCGCCGTACTCGGCCGCATGCACTGCCTGCGCTGCGGCAAGCGCCGCGCTCACGCGTGCTTTCATCATCTGCAACTGTTCAGTCGCGCGAACAAGCCGCCCGCCGGCCAGCGACATGCCATCCGGCAACGCACGCGACTGAGCGCGGCAGTACGCGTTCGCGCGCCGCAGGGCATCGGCCGCGATGCCGGTCCATACGGCGGCCCACAACGTATGCGAGACCGGCTGCATCGTGCGGTTCGCGATGTCGCTGAACGGCGGGATCAGAATTTGCGCAGCATCCCCGTTCGCAGCGAGACGAAATCCCGAGCTACAGGTACCTCGCATACCAAGCGCGTCCCAGTTACCTTGCGGTTCGAGTGCGAGCTGGGCGCGCGACGCGACAATCAGCACCTGATCGGAGGGCGGCGCGTCGTCCGCACGGCGCGCGGTGATGAGAATGGCGTCGGCGTAAGCGCCATACGAGATCGTGGGCGCGTCCTTCTCGATGCGGAACCGCTGGCCGTCACGCTGTACCGCGCACGTGCTGGCGCGCAGACTTCCGCCGGTTGTTGCCTCGGAGGTCGCCGACGCGAGCAGCAATTGCTCGCGGGCCATCCGCTCGACGAAAGCGAGCTGCCACGGCCAGTCGCCGCAATGCGAGATCACGCACGCCGCTTGGCTCAGATGCATGGCGTAGATCATCGCAGTGGACGCGCAACCGTGCGCGAGGACTTCGCAGACCGACGCGACTTCAGTCAACGTCAGACCGGCGCCGCCGAAACTGGCCGGAACCAATGCGGACAGGAGACGCTCGTTTCGCAGTGCGTCGATAGCCTCGGCCGGGAAGCGTGCATCGCGATCGACTGCGTGCGCATGCTCGGCGGCGACCCGGGCGATCCGCAGTGCCGCTTCGTGGGCAAGCTGTGCGTTCATGACGTCACCTTTTGCTTCTGCAGTCGTGAGATCGCGTCGGCCATCGAGTTTATACTCGAGAACGATTTTCGGTTGAGCATCTCGTCGGGAATTGCGACGTCAAAGTTTTCCTCGATCGCCAGCATCAGATGGACGGTCGCAATCGATTCGAGTCCGGCGGCGTACAAGTCGGCTTCATCGCTGAGCGTGTCAGGCGATACGTGCAAGTGAACAGATTCGGAAAGGATGCGACGCAGTATTTTTTTCATTTGGATACCTTATTATATGGCGGCGAACGTAGTGAAAGGCTGTATGTCTCGCATCCCGTAATCGGCAAGTGAAGGGGCAACTGAAGGGGCAACTGAGGCGGCAGGCGAAGCCGCGAAACGTATAGAACGGGTTACGGGTCGGCGGTCGGCGCGGGCGCCATCGTCGCGTGCGGCGAGTAGGGCGCGTCTGAGGAGGTACCGGGCGGCCTGCAGAACCGTTCGAGCAACCACTGCTGCGCATCGCTCATGGCGGCCTCGCGTGCGGCGCGCGTAAACAGCGAGTGATCGTGTATAGGCAACATTGCGACGCGTACGTGCGGGAACCCGCGCAGGCCACTTAGATTCGCGCCGAAATGCAGCTTCAACTCGTCGATACCGTGATCGAACTCACCGTATAGCAGCCGCACTTCGGCACCTTTTTCATGCAGAAGTTCGAGGAATCGGCGAGCATTGTTCGGGGAGAACGACCAACCGATGGTCGCGTCCATCATGTCGGCGACGCGACGCTCGAAACGGCGTGTCGCCCGCGCCAACAGTCCACGTGCCTTGCCAGCGAGCGATGCCTTGTCGCTCCATATGCGCTTCCATTTGTCCGTGCTAAGCGCGGCGTGCCGCAGCGTCCGGTTCGACGCGATAGCGCTGTTGCTTCGCACGCGCTCCTCGCCTTGCCACACGAACTGCTGAAGATTAACGCCGAATGCGCCGACGATTTGCGGGTGTGCCGCGCACGCATGCAGGCCAACGAAAGCACCGCTACAGATACCGAACGTAACGACTGCCGGGTGGCCCTGTGCGACCAGCCAGCTCGCCCCGGCGATCACATCGGCGCATGCCTCTTGCGAATGGAGCGACTCGAGTGTGATAGTGCGTTCTTCGGGGGCGCTGTCGCCGAGACCGGCCAGATCCATTCGCAGCGACGCGATGCCTAGTGCGGCGAGACGGCGAGCGAATAGCACGAAGCAGCGGCCGTCGCCGATGTTGTGGTTCGCGGCCGTGTTTGGGATCAGCACCGCGGGAGCATTCTCGAGCGCGTCGCGCGGGCGGCAGTACACGGCGAAACATGCGCCGACAGAAACCGGCTGCTCCACGAAATTTGCACCGGCCAGTGTGGGAGCGACCAGTATGGCGCGTGACGCGGGCTGATTCAGTATGCGCAGAGAAGCGGGCGAAGCTTCGATATTGCCGTTTCCGTCGACGTCGCCCGCGAGCCATGCCGATACGGTCGCGAACGCTCGAGCCGGAAGCTTGCTGAAGCGCGCCTCGACGAGGAAGTGATCAAGTTCATCGAACGGCGCACGCTTGACGGCCGCGCCATGCGCTTCATAACGCGCGCTCAATGCGTTACCGCTGTTGCGGTCGCTCGCCTCGAGCAGGAGCACGCGTCGTGCGGGCGCTGTCGTGTCGTTGCGCAGGTCGATCGCCGCGAGCCTGTCGATGTCGTCGCCATGAAGCCCGAAGCCTAACGCGCCAACCGTGCGCATGCTGTCTGGCGCCGTGAACATGCTGATATCGGTGCGCGCGCTGAGCCAGCGTTGATGGTGCGCATGCAGTTCGCGCAGATATTTTTTTCCGGACAGCACCGGGGCGAGCAGCACGAGACCATCGATGCCGGACAACCGCTCGGCGGCAAGCGCGGCGAGCATCGCGCCGAGCCGGAACCCGCATAGCGACACGCGCTGTACACCGGACACCGCGCGCAGGTATCCGAGCGCATCGGCAATGCTGCCGATCCATGCGTCGACGCGGCCCGGGTCCTCCTCGACATCGAGCGAGTTGCCGGTTCCCGGATAATCGAAGCGCAGCGTGGGCATCTGCTGTGCGGCCAGTCGTTCGGCCAGTTGTAACCATGCACGGTGCGTGCATAGTTCGTCGTAGCCGAACGCATTGCACAGCACGACACCGTGCTGTCCTGGTGCGGGATGCAGCCACCCGGCACAGTCACCGAAGACGACAGCTTGCATAAGAGACCAGTTCAAAAAATTCCCGTGAGGGGGCTGTTTAATTTCGGAGCGCGATATTAGTCTCAGCTGTCCGGAAGAGACCGAGGGGATGCACGCGCCGATCACGACGAATCGCGGACATTGATAGAACCGACACTGCGGAAAGCCTACGCGTCGACACAACGAACGTCGCGCCCGACTTCGTGTGCCGGACGCGTAGCGCTCAATGGCGTCCTGTTTGTGTTACGCACCAGGACGGGACCATTCACCTACCGCACTGGGTGTGGATCAGGCGCGACCACATTCGAAGCAGCACGTCCTCGTAGACGCCAAACAGAGTACTTGTCAGTGTCACGCTGGCTTGAATCGTCATTTTAGAAACCCGCACACGTCGACAGGAGCGACTGACGAATGCCAGCCGGCGTATGACCCACAGGCCGTTCAACGTGAAGTTAGATATGAGTGGGTAGATAGGCTATCTATTTTATGGTGAAACAATTATCGTGAAGAAAATAAAAAATAAGTGTTCAGGCGAAATT
>NZ_CYGX02000139.1 GCF_900019265.1 Paraburkholderia ribeironis | reverse complement strand
GGTTGGGCTGGAGGTTGGGTCGGGGGCTGGACCGGGGGTTGGGTCAGATGAGTCGCAAAAGCGATCACAAGATGGAAACAATTCAATATACCTGTGGGGCGCCCCGCCGTATAGTCGGCCGTGGAGACATTCCAATACCTTCGCCGACTCACGACTCTCTCAATCGATAGCGATCTCACCATGACCCAGGCCTCCCATCCCGTCGCATTGCGCGGCGTATTCCCCGTCGCGCCGACCATCTTCGACGACGCCGGCCGGCTCGACCTCGAAGGCCAGAAACGCTGCATCGATTTCATGATCGACGCGGGTTCGAACGGCCTGTGCATTCTGGCGAACTTCTCCGAACAGTTCTCACTGTCCGACGACGAGCGCAACACGCTGATGCACGTCGTGCTCGAGCACGTCGCGGGTCGCGTGCCGGTGATCGTCACCACCACCCACTTCAGCTCGCTTCAGTGCGCCGAACGCAGCCGCAGCGCTCAGGCCGCCGGTGCCGCGATGGTGATGATCATGCCGCCGTACCACGGCGCGACGATCCGCATCGGCGAGCGTGGCATCTACGAGTTCTATCGTACGGTATCCGAAGCAATCCAGATTCCGATCATGATCCAGGACGCGCCGGTCAGCGGAACCGCGTTGTCCGCTCCGTTTCTCGCCCGCATGGCGCGCGAGATCGACAACGTCTCGTACTTCAAGATCGAAACGCCGCAAGCGGCCAACAAGCTGCGCGAGCTGATCGAACTGGGCGGCGATGCCGTGGTGGGCCCGTGGGACGGTGAAGAAGCCATTACGCTGATGGCCGATCTCGATGCGGGCGCAACCGGCTCGATGACGGGCGGCGGTTACGCCGACGGCATCCGGCTGATCGTCGATGCGTATGCGGCCGGCGCTACCGAGGCGGCCGCCGCGCACTATCAGCAATGGCTGCCGCTGATCAACTACGAGAACCGCCAGGGCGGCCTCGCGTCGTGCAAGGCGTTGATGAAGGAAGGCGGCGTGATCCATTCGGACGCGGTGCGTCATCCGTTGCCGGCGATGCATCCGGCAACCCGCGAAGGACTGCTGAAAATCGCGCGCCGGCTCGATCCGCTGGTGCTGCGCTGGGGGCACTGAAGCGGCGCCCTTGCACGGTGACTGGACGCAAGGGCCCGATGCCGCTACCCTAGCGGCATGCAAAGCTATTACGAAACCACTGTCACCCGTGCTTCAGCGTATGCGCCGCTGGCAGGTCGACGCAGCGCCAACGTCTGCATCATCGGCGGCGGGCTCGCGGGACTGTCGACGGCGTTGGGACTCGCCGAACGTGGCGTCAAAGATGTCGTCGTGCTCGAAGCGCAGCAGGTCGGCTTCGGCGCATCGGGGCGCAACGGCGGCTTCGTGTTCGGCGGCTACAGTCTCGATTGCGCCGACCTGCTGAAAACACTCGGCCCCGCACGCGCCCGCGAACTTTATACACTGACCACCGACGCCGTCGATCTGATGCGCGAGCGCATTGCGCGCTACCGCATCGATTGCGACGCGACCGACGCCGGCGTGATCCTCGCGAACTGGTTCGACGAACCCGCCCGGCTCGATGCGCAACGGCGGCTGATGCGCGATTCGTTCGGCGTCGAATGGGAACCCGTATCGGCCGCGCAACTCGCGTCGCAACTGAAGACGCGCCGCTATCACGGCGGCCTGTTCGAGCGCAACGCGTTCCACTTTCACCCGCTCAAATACGTACTCGGCGTCGCCAGCGCCGCGGCTCATGCGGGCGTGACGATCCACGAGCATTCGCCCGTGGTCAGCTTGCAGCGCGAGGGCGCCGGCTTCGTCGTGCACACAGCGCAAGGCGCGCTCGACGCCCGCCACGTCGTGATGGCGGGCGGTGGCTATGCACGCAACGTCTATGCGCGGGTCGAGCGCGCGGTGCTGCCGATCGCCACCTACGTGATGGCGACCGAACCGCTCGGCGCGCGCCTGCGCGACGCGATCGACACGCGCGCCGCCGTCTACGACACCCGCTTCGCGTTCGACTACTACCGGCCATTGCCCGACACCCGCATCCTGTGGGGCGGCCGCATCTCGGTGCGCGACCGCGCGCCTGAAGCGATCGCCCGGCTGTTGCGGCGCGATCTGCTGGAGGTCTATCCGCAGTTGCACGACGTGCGGATCGAGCACGCATGGGGCGGCCTGATGAGCTACGCGCGGCACAAGATGCCGCAGATCGGCCGCAGCGCGGACGGCGTCTGGTACGCGGTCGCGTTCGGCGGGCACGGGATGGCGCCGACCACCGTGTCCGGCGAATTGCTGGCGGCGGCGATCGCCGGCGAGCGTCCGGTACCAGCCGCGTTCGAAACCTTCGGGCTGACGCGCGCTTACGGCGCGCTCGGCCTCGCGGCCGCGCAACTGACCTACACGGCCATGCAGACGCGCGACGCGCTCGCCGCGCGCCGCCACAATGCTCGCGCTACCTTCTGAACCACCGCCATGCCCTGTCATTCGAGCCGCAGACCCGCGCCAGAGGCCGGTTTCGCCATGCTAGAATGCGCCGTCACTGCCGCTCGAACAGACAATGAAAAAGGGAAGCAAGGCCGCCGAGCCTGATACCAACGGCATCCCGTCCGACACGCCTGGCCCCGACGCCCGACGTAGCGACGCCCGTCGCAAGTACGATCCCGAACAGACCAAGCGCAACATCCTCGAGGTCGCGACCCAGGAGTTCTCCGCGATGGGTCTGACGGGCGCACGGGTCGACGCGATCGCTGAGCGCACCAACACCACCAAGCGCATGCTGTACTACTACTTCGGCAGCAAGGAAGGGTTGTACCAGGCGGTGCTCGAAAAGGTGTATGGAGACATTCGCGCGCTCGAACAGGAACTGCACGTCAGCGAACTCGATCCGGTCGAGGGCATGCGCGCGCTGGTCGAATTCACGTTCGACTACCACGACCGCCAGCGCGATTTCGTGCGCCTCGTGACGATCGAAAATATTCACGGAGCGAAGTACGTCGAGCAGGTGAAGACGTTCAAAGGCCGCAACGTCACCGTCATTCATACGATCGAGGATCTGCTTTCGCGCGGCATCGCGGCCGGACAGTTCCGCAGCGACATCGATCCGATCGACCTGCATTTGCTGATCAGCTCGCTGTGCTTTCACCGCGTCGGCAATCGACATACGTTCGGCACGGCGTTCGGTCGCGACCCGTCGCATCCACGCTTGCGCGCACGGCATCGCGCGATGATCGTCGATGCCGTGCTGCGTTTCGTACGCAAGGACGATTGAAGCCGGTTTGCGTCGGCTGGGTCCGACGCAGGTCTGAAATAAAAAACGGGACGTGGCCAAAGCCACGTCCCGTTTTTTTCTGGCCCAGCCGGACCGCTTGGTTCACCTTCAATCCACCTTTAATCCACCAGCACGATCCGCTTGATATCGCCGACGATGAAGATGTACGACAGCGCGCCAACCAACGCGACCACGCCGATGAACACCAGCGCGCCGACAAACGAGCCGGTCGCCGCGACGATGAAACCCACCACCAGCGGCGTCACGATGCCAGCCAGATTCGCGGCGAAGTTGAAGATGCCGCCGGTCACGCCGAGCAGGCCGTCGGGCGCGATATCCGACACCAGCGTCCAACCCAGCGCGGCCATCCCCTGGGCGAAGAACGCCACCGACAGGATCGCGATCACCGCCACGTTGCTCTCGACATAGTTGGCGAGAATGATGGTCGACGCGAGCAGCAGGCCAGCGATGATCGGCAGCTTGCGCGCCACGTTCGGCGACTTGCCGCGACGCAGCAGCCAGTCGGAGAAGAGGCCGCCGAACATTACGCCGATCGACGCTGCGATGAACGGCATGACCGCGAAGAAGCCGATCTTCAGCCACGCCATATGGCGCTCAGTGGCGAGGTATGTGGGAAACCACGTGAGGAAGAACACCAGCGTCGAATTGCCGGCGAACTGGCCGAGGCAGATGCCGCTCAGTTGACGATGCTTGAGCAGGCGCCCGATGGTGCGCCACTCGAAGCCGCTCTTCGCCGGCGCACCCGCCGCACCGGCGTGCTGCTTGCTGTGCGTGAGGCCACCGCCCGCTTCGATGTAGTCGAGCTCCGCCTGATTCGCCGACGGATGGTCGCGCGGCTCGCGATAGAGAAACCACCAGATGACGCCGAACACGATGCCCACGCCGCCCACCGCGTAAAACAGCGAACGCCACCCGAACGCGCCCATCAGCATGAACAGGAACGGGCTAAAAAACGCCAGCCCGATGTATTCGCCGACCGTGTAAGTGCCGGTCGCCATCGCGCGTTCGCTTTGCGGGAACCACGTGGCCACGACGCGGCTATTGGTCGGAAAGCACGGCGCTTCCGACACGCCGAGGCCGAGCCGGAACGCGAACAGGCCGCCGACGCCGTGCACCAGTCCCTGCGCGAGCGTGCACAGCGACCAGAAGGTCATCGACAGGTAGTAGGTCAGCTTGCTGCCGAAGCGATCGAGAAACAGTCCGCCGGGAATCTGCGCGGCCGCGTAGCTCCACGAGAACACGGAAAACAGCAGTCCCATCAACGCGGCGTTGAAGCCGAGCTCCTTCGTCAGTTGCGGCGCCGCGATGCCGAGCACCGTACGGTCGAGATAATTGATCATCGTGCCGACCGCGAGCAGCGCGAGAATCTGATAACGCGCCTTCGAACGGCGCGCGGTGGTCACCGTGGCGTCCCTCTGAAGTGGTGCGTCGGCGGAAGTGGATTGAATCGGTTGCGGCATGTCGTCCTCGTCTCCTCGATATGGTTGTGGTCCGGTCGTACGCTATTGGTTAGCGTCCCCCAAGGGGACTTCCTTCGGGCCTTTGCAACAGTGACTGAAAGTGGCTGTACACGCGTTCTGCGTCCGGTTCGAGACCCGTGAAGATACGCATCGCGTCGACCGCCTGATAGACCGCCATGCCGCCGCCGCTGAGCGTGCGGCAGCCGAGCGCTTCGGCCGCCTGCAGCAACGCGGTGCGAATCGGGAAATAAACGATGTCAGCGACCCATAGATCGCGGTGCAGCAGTTCGACCGGCAACGGCAGGCCCGGCAATTTCGCCATGCCGGTGGGCGTCGCGTGAATCAGACCGTGCGCGGCCGCCAGCGACTCCGCAAGCGACTTGCCGGCGCTGACCTGGCTCGCCGGGAAACGCTGCTGCAATTCCGCCGCGAGTGACGCGGCGCGCGTGGCGTCCACGTCGAACAGCGTGAGCGATTGCGCACCCATGGTCAGCGCCGCATGGGCGACCGCCGCGCCCGCGCCGCCCGCGCCGAGCTGCACGACGCGCTCCAGCGACACATCCGGCAAGCCGCGCTGGAACGCGCGTGCGAAACCGGACCAGTCCGTGTTGTGGCCGATGCGCTTGCCGTCCTTGAACAGCACGGTGTTGACCGCGCCGAGTGCACGCGCGTCGTCGGACAGTTCGTCGAGCAGGGGAATCACCGCCTGCTTGCACGGGTACGTGATGTTCAGGCCGTTGAAGCCCATGCGCTCGGCGGCCTGCAGCAGGTCCGGCAGCGCGGCGACGTCGAGCTGCAGCGCTTCGAGGTCGATGCGCCGGTACACGTAGTGCAGCCCGAGCTGGCTGCCCTCTTCCTCGTGCATCGCGGGCGACAACGATCCGCCGATGCCCGCGCCGATCAGACCGACCAGGTACGAATGGGCGCTCGCCTGCGCGCTGGCCTGGGCGTTGGCCTGGGCGTTGGCCTGGGCGTTTGCTTGTGCGTTCATTTAGCCGCCCTATTCTTAAGGATGGTTGCCATCCGCTCCAGAGCGAAGACATAGCCCTGCGTGCCGCAACCGACAATGATCGCGTCCGCCACCGCCGACACATACGAGTGATGCCGGAACGCTTCGCGGCGATGCACGTTCGAGATATGCACCTCGACGACCGGCTTGTCGATCGCGGAGAGCGCGTCGGCGATTGCGACCGAGGTATGCGTGTAAGCGGCAGGGTTGATCACGATGCCATCGACCTTGGTGCGCGCCGCGTGCAGCCAGTCGATCAACTGGTGCTCGGCGTTCGACTGGCAGAAGTCGACCGCCAGGTCGAGACGCTCGCCCGCGTCGCGGCAGAGTTTCGCCACGTCGTCGAGCGTTTCGGAGCCGTAGATGGCTGGCTCGCGGGTGCCGAGCAGATTGAGGTTCGGTCCATTGAGGACCAGTACGGAGGCAAAACTCATGGCGACGACTCCTGCAAAGTGAAGCGCAACGTGAGCCACCGCACTCGCGCTGGCTCTTCAACGTATAGCGAAGTGTGCGCGCATCGGCGGCCGTCGTCATTCGGGGTTTATACGAATTTGTACCATCTAGTTAGTTTGTATAGACTGTCGAAACTTGGGCTACCGTGGACGATTCCGGCTGGTCTTCCGCTGCAGAAAGTAACGAACTAGCCCATTTTGCGCATTGCAGCATGCCGCTGCGGCCGTGCCTGCAAGCGCGGCGCACCGGCCGCCATGCGCGTTCTTCAACAGCCGTTCAGATTGTTTTGCAGGAGCCGTTCATGCAACGTTCGATTGCCACCGTGTCGATCAGCGGAACCCTCGTCGAGAAGTTGACCGCGATCCAGGCGGCGGGCTTCGAGGGCGTCGAGATTTTCGAAAACGACCTGTTGTATTTCGACGGCTCTCCGGCCGACGTGCGGCGCATCGCCGAAGATCTCGGGCTGAAGATCATGCTGTTCCAGCCGTTCCGCGATTTCGACGGCGTAAGCCCTGAACGCCTCGAGCGCAATCTGGATCGCGCAAAGCGCAAGTTCGACGTGATGCACGAACTGGGCACGGACCGCATTCTGGCGTGCAGCAACGTGTCGCCCGACACCATCGGCGACGACTCGCTGATGATCGACCAGCTCGGCGCACTGGCGCGGGCGGCCGAAGCGGCCGGCGTGATCGCCGGCTACGAGGCGCTGGCGTGGGGCAAGCACGTGAAGACTTACCGTCACGCGTGGAAGCTCGTCGACGCCGTGAACCATCCCAATCTGGGGCTCGTGCTCGACAGCTTTCACACGCTGTCACTGAACGATACGGTGGACGCGATCGCCGACATTCCGGGCGAGCGCATCGCGTTCGTGCAGATCGCTGACGCGCCGAAGCTCGCGATGGACGTGCTCGAATGGAGCCGTCACTACCGCTGCTTTCCCGGTCAGGGCGATTTCGATCTGGCGAACTTCACGGCGCAGGTCGTGAAAGCGGGCTACAAGGGGCCGCTTTCGCTGGAGATTTTCAACGATGGCTTTCGCGCCGCCCCCACCACCATCACCGCTGCGGACGGCCATCGCTCGCTGCTGTTCCTCGAGGAGCAGACCCGTGCGCTGCTCGACGCCACGCAGCAGCCGGTGGGCAACCTGTACCGGTCGCCGGCGGCGCCCGCGCACGTCGGCTATCAGTTCCTCGAGTTCGCGGTCGACCACACCACTCGCACGCGCGTCGCCGACTGGCTCGGCAAGCTGCGCTTTCGCCAGGCCGGCCGGCATCGCTCGAAAGACGTGACGCTGTATCAGCACGGCGCGGCGTCGATCGTGCTGAACGCCGAGCCGGATTCGTTCGCCAACGCGTTCTTCCAGCAGCATGGCCTGTCGCTGTGCGCGGCGGCGTTTCGCGTGGACGACGCCAACCAGGCATTCGAGCGCGCCGCCGGCTTCAGCTATGCGCCGTTCTCCGGACAGATCGGCCCGAACGAACGCGTGCTGCCCGCCGTCCAGGCGCCGGACGGCAGCCTGAACTATTTTGTCGACGAAACGCCGGATCAGCCCACGCTGTTCGAAGCCGATTTCGTGCTTACCGACATCAATGGTCCAAGCGAAGTCGGGCCGCTCAGCCGCATCGATCATGTGTGCCTGTCGGTGCCGGCGAATTCGCTCGATCAGTGGGTGCTGTTTCTGCGCACCGCGCTGGGCTTCCAGGCTGAGCCTGGCGTGCTGGTGCCGGACCCGTACGGTCTGGTGCGCAGCCGCGCGCTGCGCAGCTACGACGGCTCGGTGCGGATCGTGCTGAACGCGTCGGTGGATCGCCACACGGCGGTGGCCGAGGCGCTGCACACGTATCATGGCTCCGGCCTGAACCACGTCGCCTTCAGCACTGGCGACATCTTCAGCGCGATTCCCGAATTCGTCGCCGACGGCTTGCCGGTGCTGCGCATTCCTCGCAATTACTACGACGACCTGGCGGCCCGCTACGCACTGCCGGACCAAACGCTGGACGCGCTGCGCGCGCACAATATCCTGTACGACCGCGACGAACGCGGCGGCGAGTTTTTCCACGCCTACACGGAACTGCTCGATCAGCGCTTTTTCCTGGAGATCGTCGAGCGGCGCGGCGGTTACGACGGCTATGGCGCGGCCAACGCGGCCGTGCGGCTCGCCGCGCAGGCGCAGCGGCGCAAGTAGGCAATCCGGGCGCTCTTTGCGCTGGCGGTCCGCGGCGCTTTGAAGCGAGGTGAATCGGTGGAAATCGGCCACGCCTGGGCACATCGGCGCACTTCGGACACAGCGCGTGCGTGCGTTGGCACGGGCTGAGGCGTCGCCCCCGATATAATGTCGCCTGATTTTCGGCGCTGGCCGGGCGATTGTGTCCGCGGTTATGTCATCCGCGGATCGCGCACGCACCGTCGGCCGAGTCACAAAGCCAGGAGAGATATGAAGAAATTTGCCGTAGTCCTGTCAGTTCCCCTGCTTCTCAGCGCTTGCGCGTACTTTCAGAAGGACCCGGATTCGGGCGAGCCCGTCGCGGACACCACCACGCAGCGCTCCGTCAACGACGTGGTGGCCTGTCTGACCCAAATCGCCAGCAACCATAACGTGGCGTTCAAATCCACGGCGATCCCGCAAGGCCAGATGCTCGACTTTGGCGACTCGAACATCATCAAGGTGCGCGCCGACAATGGTGCGACGACTTACCGTTTCTATGCGGGCAAGCGTCATGTAAGCAATCTGTGGCTCGAGAAGGCCGGTAAAACCTGCGCCCCGTAAGGCCCGGCGCGGTAAGAAACGGTAGCTGCGACAATCGAAAAGTTGCTCCGCTGCAATCTTCATGTCACGGTGTTACAGGACAATGGATCTTAAGAATCGTTTAAGACTTCGTCGACATCATCCATCGGACACTTTTAGCACGAGATTGCACATGAACCAGCCCGACCACACCACGGATGACACACCGACGCCGGCAAGGCGCCCCACCATGCTGCGTCGCCTGCTGAGCCACCACGAACTGGCGACGCTGCTGCTGTTGCTGCATGCGCCGATCGACGCCTCCGCGAAGCCGGAGATTCCGCAACTGCAAGAAGCCGGCTTGATCGAAACGGTTTCCGGCGACTCGGGCGCGTCGCGCTTCCGTCTGACCCGCGAGGGCAACGCGATCCTGCGCGGACTCGGCGTCAAGTAACGCAGGCCGCCGTCTCCATCGGCCGACACGCGCATCGCACGAGGGGCTTCAGCCCGCTCACGCACCCGGCAGGCAAGCTCGCGGACATCGGTCCCGCTCATATCGACTCAGGCTTGCCGTACTCCATACCCCACTTCACGTAGTCCAATCGCCAGTTCGACCTCCATTTCGTGGGCGCCGCGATACGGCATTGGGTTGAACGCTTCGTACAGTTTGGGCGGCACGAGGCGCAAGCCGTAATCGCGCACAAAGCGATTGGCCTGAATGCCCGCCTTGTGCCGGGCGAAACGCAGATTCGGGTCCAGCCCGGTCATTCCCACATACACGCAGGGCTTGTCGAAGCGTACCGAATATAAATCAGACAAGAGCCCACCTGGGACAGCACAACTCGCACTGTGCTGTGAAGAATGCGCGGACTATAGCCGATTGCTCGATCATGTATAAAAACTACATTTTCGCGCGTAGGTGAAATCCCTGGTTTGCGGTGGAAAGGCGCGAAGCGCCAGCCCACAAGGCGTCTGGCGACACCCTCGGATGCGGCGATGCAACAGAAAGGGCGTTGCGATCATGTAGTTTTGCTACTAAGATGACGTTGTCGGTCGACACGACTCCGCCCCGCGATACCTACTGACGCAGTGCGCGTGCGCCCGCCGCAAGCGACGAAGGAGCTCCGATGGTTTTCCCCGCATTCGCAATTGTTGGACGTCACGCAACGCGTGATCGAGCGCATCAAGCCTACCCGTGAAGGGTATCTAGCCCGAATCCCTCACGCTCAGGGCAAGTTCCCAGCGCGCGGCGCGCTGTCGTGCGCGAACCTGGCCCGCGGCTTCGTCGCTTAACCGGGCGGCTCCGACGCAGTCGTCAGAAACGTGCAATGTTCCGCCTGCCGGATGTCCGGCCAAGAGGTACTGATCCGGATTGCGGCGCCTTCCGGTTAATTAGTCATACTAATGATTGCTTTGAAAGCGAAGTCCCTGCCTGGCAGCCAACAGACCAATGTGTGCGCGACCCACGGGCCAGGTGTTTCGATTCATCTATAGCAGAGACAATGAACGCATTTTCGTCTAACGAACTGACGCAATTCAATAAATCGAATGTTTCGACCTTCTTTTCACTGGCCAGCGACGCGTTTGAGGGAACGCGGAAGGTAGCCGAACTGGACCTGCAGGTGGGACACCTCCGGTCTGGCAAAAAGCGTCGCGTGCCTGCAGGAAATGAAGCCCGATACGGCGAGCGCAGACCGGCTGGCTTGGCCGTTGCGCGTTATTGCAGTCCGCTGCCGACAAGACTCTGTCGTACCAGCAGCATGTCCATGACCGATTGCGGTCGCGACCCAGTCCGCCGCAGCGAAGATCATCGACGCGCAGTACGACCAGTTCAGCCGCGACGCACTGGCCCGTATCGATAGCTGGGCAAAGCATGCACCGGCGGGTTCAGAGACAGCCTGCAAAAACCCGCACAGTTCAATCAATGCTGACGCCGTTGCCTCCCGCAACTCAGGAGGCGGCAATGCGTTGTGGCAAAGCAATGGCGGGTTGTGCGAGACGGCCATTGGGTTATTCACGTTCCTCGCAGACATGACGATCACGGATGGAAAGAATGACGAAACGAATTGCTGTAGTGACCGGCGGTATGGGCGGTCTGGGAGAAGCGATCAGTACGAAACTGCACGACGCAGGTTATGCGGTTGTAGTCACGCACTCGCCGAACAACACCGGCGCAGCTGAATGGCTGGCGAACATGGAAACGCGTGGCCGGAACATTCGCGCGTATCCGGTCGATGTGGCCGACTACGATTCATGCCAACACTGTGCGGCCAGAATCCAGGCTGAAATCGGCCCGGTTGACATTCTGGTGAATAACGCCGGGATCACCCAGGACATGACACTCCGGAAGATGGACAAGGTCAACTGGGACGCGGTCATCCGCACCAATCTGGATTCGGTATTCAACATGACGAAGCCGCTGTGCGAAGAGATGGCCGCACGCGGCTGGGGGCGCATCGTCAACATTTCGTCGGTCAACGGTTCGAAAGGCTCGGTCGGCCAAACCAACTACGCCGCGGCCAAGGCCGGTATGCACGGCTTCACCAAATCGCTGGCGCTGGAAGTGGCGCGTAAAGGAGTTACCGTCAACACGGTTTCGCCGGGCTACCTGGCGACAAAGATGGTCACGGCGATTCCACAGGAGATCCTCGATACGAAGGTCCTGCCGCATATCCCGGTGGGGCGTCTGGGCAAGCCCGAGGAAGTGGCGGCGCTCGTGCTTTACCTCTGCTCGGACGATGCCGGCTTCGTGACCGGCGCCAATATTGCGATCAACGGCGGCCAGCACATGCAGTAACGGTAACGCGACGCCCGCGCCAGCCAGTCCGTGCAGGGACACTGCAGCATCAAATGCGCGGGCGAATGCGTTCGCACCGCCACGCACGGAACCACATCGGGCACAGTTCAACCGCAAAAGGAAAGTAACAGATGGACCGCAAACGCAACGCAAAGATTGTCGCCACGCTCGGACCTGCGAGCGGGAGCCGGGAAACCATAGAAGCACTGTATCGGGCTGGCGCCGACGTTTTTCGCCTCAACTTCAGTCACGGTACTCATGAAGACCATCAGCGCCGGCTGGAAATCATCAGGGCTGTGGAGCGGGATGTGGGTCGTCCTATTGGTGTGCTGCTCGACCTGCAGGGGCCGAAGCTGCGTATCGGCACTTTCGCCCAAGGCCCGATTACGCTCGAGAAAGGGGCGTCGTTCCGGTTGGACCTTGACGCGACGAAGCCCGGCGACTCAACGCGCGTGGCGCTCCCGCACCCCGAGATTTTTGCAGCGCTGAAGGCGAACACCACGCTGCTTCTGGACGATGGCCGAATCCAGCTCAAGGTTGAGCACTGCGGTCCCGACTTCGCTGTAACGTCAGTGCTGGTTGGCGGGGCGCTTTCCGAACGAAAAGGTGTCAACGTCCCCGATGTCGTGCTTCCGTTGTCGGCAATGACAGAGAAGGATCGACGTGATCTCGAGTTCGGACTGTCGCTAGGCGTCGACTGGGTTGCCCTCTCATTCGTGCAGCGCGTCGAAGACATTCTCGAAGTGCGCAAGATCGTCAAGGGCAGTGCTGGTATTTTGGCCAAGCTGGAAAAGCCTGCCGCGATAAACAACCTTGATGCGATTGTCGAGGAGGCCGATGCCGTGATGGTCGCACGCGGCGACCTGGGCGTCGAGGTGCCCGCCGAACAGGTTCCGGCGATCCAGAAGCGCATCGTGCGCGCGTGTCGAAAGGCCGGTAAGCCGGTAATCGTTGCGACGCAGATGCTGGAGTCGATGATCAGCGCACCTGTTCCGACACGTGCGGAAGCATCGGACGTCGCGACCGCGATTTACGACGGTGCCGATGCGGTGATGCTCTCCGCGGAGTCGGCAAGCGGCAAGTTTCCCGTTGAATCCGTCCGGATGATGAATCTGATCATCGCGCAGACGGAAAGCGACCCGTACTACCACGAAGTGATTGCAGCCTCGCACACTGAACCCCGTGCGGAAAGTGCCGACGCCATCGGCTACGCGATGCGTCACGTCACTGCGCTGCTCAACGCGGTGGCTACGGTGGCCTATACGAGTTCTGGCTACTCAGCCCTTCGCATGGCACGTGAAAGGCCATGTGCACCCATCGTCGGTATGACACCTCGAAGAACCGTTGCGCGCCGTCTGGCTCTCGTGTGGGGAGTGCACCCGGTGCTCTGCCATGAGGTGATCGATCTTCTCGAAGTCAGCGACCTCGCCTGCGACACGGTACGGAAAGAAGGACTGGGAACATCGGGACAGACCGTTGTTATTTCCGCTGGCATGCCTTTCGGTACGCCCGGAACAACCAACCTCCTGCGCATTGCGCAAATTTGACGAGGTCGAACATGGCGCGCGGCAGCGGAGCTGGTTTGAATCTGACGTCTCAGCGTGCTGTGGTGCCACACTATTTGATCGTATCGGCGGCAGCCTTGCACACAGATGCGTCCTGATCACCAGGGAGTAGGCTGTTCGGTAGCATAGAGATATCGGTACGGCCGGCCGGTCCACTGCTCGTTGATCCGAGGCAACTCGATTCCGTCTTCGCCGACTGGCGTTTCGTCCACGACTCCCGACGTCAGATCGATCCGGTACCGCCACAAAACTCCGACCGGGTTGTCCTCGAACGCAGTGCCGTCCGGTACGAGCCGCAGCAACGACGGATACCGGACGGCATCGAGCACGATCGCCGTCTCGTCAGCGTCGGTGCGCGCGCCCATCGTTGAGTCCGCAGCCAGCGGTTGCGGTAGCCGGTAACCCGGCCGCGCTCGAATGCGATCCCGTGTAGCATCGCCGCCTCCGGCCACCACGACAGCATGCCGTCGCCTTCGAAACGCCCTGACAGTGGCGTTTACCGCCCCCGCTCTGCGGATGACATTGTCAACGATATCACGCTGCAGACGGGCCCGATGACCGGATGGCAATACGCCGGTGGTGGACAGCCAGCGCTGCCTCGCCGCCGCTCGTGGCGTGAAAGAGTCCAAGCTGCTCGAACTCCTCTTCCTGCAGTGGCGTGATGGCGATATCCGTGTAGGCATAACGTTCCGGTGCCTTCAAGACTCCCCTGAGGATAGCCTCTGTCCTGAGGTAGAAGCGCAGATATTTGGTCAACTTGACAGCGGTCTCACTCCAGTAGCGCGGATAGAAGCGAAGCGGCGATTCGACCGGTAGCCCCCAACGGCGGTCACGGCGGTGTTTCATTCGCAGGGCTCCCCCTTCGAGCGGATGCACACCCTCGTGTTCGATCATCAGTCTGAACCAGGCGATTGTGCGCATGATCGTCTTCGGTCGGCCGTTCGGGATCTGCGCTGCCCGCTTGACGATCGTGCGGATGTGCTCGTACGAGTAAAACGCGCTCCAGGCGCACCGATACGCTTCTTCCCATTCAGCGTCCGACATTTTCGGGTGGTGCGTGACCCGGTGGTTGGTGTCGTATTTGTTGATGTCCGGGTCCATCCATTCACCGTTCCTTACCATCGTCTGATGATCCTCGGAGCCCGGAAGCGGGGTGAGCACGAAGAATTCGAGAATGTCGATTGGCAATTCACGCTTGATGATCTCGATGTCGCGCAGGATCGATTCTTTCGTGTCTGCCGGGAATCCGATGATATAGCCAGCGTAGGTAATCGCGCCGTGGGCGCGCCACTTCTGCAGCATGGCGCGGTATTCGGTGATCTTGTTCTGCCGCTTCCTGGCCGCGATCAGATTCTCGGGATTGATGTTCTCAAGCCCGATGAACACGCGACGCACACCCGCGCGCGTTGCCTTCTCGATGAAGTTTGGAATCTTGTGACAGAGCGTGTCGACCTGGATCGTGAAGCCGCAGTGAATGCCTTCCTTTTCCCGAAGTTCGATGACGCGGTCGAGAAGGATTTCCCAGTCGTGGTTGCGGGCAAAATTATCATCCGTGACGAAGAACCGGTCGATGCCCTGCGTTGCGTTCTCGCGGATGATCGCTTCGAGATCGTCGGGGGTGCGAAAGCGACTCTTGTGCCCCTGCACGTTGATGATGGTACAAAACGAGCACTGATACGGGCAACCACGACCGAGGTCAACCGAGGTATAGGTACCTGCCGTGCGTTCGATATGCTTGCGCGGCAAGAAGGGCCGGGGAGCACTTTCGAGCGAGGGTAACGTGTCCATGAAGTTATACAAGGGCTTCATTGCACCATTCCACGCGTCGAGAAGCACCTCATCAAGACGCCGTTCCTCGGCCTCCCCAGCGAAGAGCGCGACACCCATTGCTTGCGCTTCCTTAAGCTCAGCGGGCATCTCGGGCAGCATGGAGATGCAGCCAGCAACATGGAAGCCACCGATCGCAACCGGCAAGCCTGCGGCACGGAACTGGCGGGCGAGGTCGAGTGCGCGCGGGTACTGGTTCGACTGGACACCGACCAGACCAATCATCGATCTCCCGCCCTTTTCCTTCAGGTCACGAATGATGCGCTCTGGCCACACCCGCTGGTTGGTTTCGTCGCATGTTTCGATCTCAAAATGGACGCCAGGGCCCAGCACGTTTCGCTTTCGCGCGTCATCAGCGAGCGCATACATACAAGCGAGTGTATTGGAAGGCATGACCGAGCGGAGCCACTGGATCGGGTAGCCGTCGTCGTCGTAATGGGTCGGCTTGATGAGGACGAGAGAGAATCGGAAACCGTCAGAAATCGAGTACATTGTGTCCATGGTCTGCTCTGTAGCCCTGTCTGGAAGTCACAAAACCGTGAAGGTCGCGAGAAAAGCGGTCGCACGGGCGGATGCCCTGGTGTTCGGTATATTTTCTTCGCAGTCAGGCATGTGCTATGCGCAACAGCGGCCGCTCCGAACGGTTTATCGGCGAGTGGGCGAGCTTATTTTTTTTCACCCGTGCAGACGGTCGTTTGGCTGGGTGGTCGTCCTGGCACTCGAACCGCGGGCGTCGCTGCGTTGTTTTGAGTGACGGTGATCTGAATGTTTTCCGGCATGGTCTTCTCACCCTCCTTTGAGATAAACCTCTTGATCAAAGCCTCGGCGGTCCCGTCAGCGATTTTCGTAGTGCTATCGACGGCCGCCCCCACAATTTTCGTCTTAAGATCTGAGACGTCCTTTATAACCCCTTTTCCTGTTTTTGCCGCGTCGTCGATTAAGTTGCCTAGCGCTATGGACAGTATCGATCCTTGTTTAGCCGCTTGAGCCGTTACAGTGTCCCGGACTTCACTGGGAGTCACTACCGTGACTGGTTGCGATTGACATGATTTCTCGATCGTTGTGTTTAGCCGATCCAAGCGTTCTTCGACGCCCGACAAGTTAGATCGGGCCACCGGATAACCTGCGTCCGACCTTGCGCCCAGTTCCTTTTTGGCGTCACCATGGTCCCATGCATTTCGGCCCAGTAGAAAACCGAGCATTAGGGAGCCAATCACTGCCGGAACGCCCCAGAATTTCAACCTCCACCACTCGCGATGCCAAAGGCGCGAATCTTTCCAACCCTTCCGGTAACCGCGCTCCCACTCCCGATCCGATGCGTCGTCTTTGTACGGCGATTTTTCCGGGTCGTGCGCAAGCCCCGCTAAATAGCCCTCAAGTTCGGGATTCGATTTTGGCCCCGGGGAACTCGATTTTGGAGCCGGAGGTACCGATTCTCCCTCCGGTTTACCGTCACTGGTTTCCATGTGGTCGCCTTTGCAATGCGTTACCAGCGCGAAGATCAAAAAGTCGGTAAGTTAGCCCTTTGCAAGATAGATCGTCAGTCGGCGCTGTAAACCTAGGCAAACCACTAACGCGGCATAGAGCCCTCCCGGTTTGGGGACAGCTCAATTTCGTTTTGAAGATCGATAACGACGAGTGCTGTGTCGGGGAGCTTGCGTCTTATCGGAATCCGAAACGCGCAATCAAGAGCTGTATCGAGACTCTCAACGGACATTCGTCCGTTGGATGGCAAGGGCTGTAACGGGTCGCGATGCGCCATTCGCATTCGGCAACGCACGCCCGTCTGCGCCTCAAGCCCAACCTATCGCGAAGGCTTGTCGAACCGGTAGTCGGGATTCGCGCGGCGAAAGCGCGCCTCGTCCTAGACCGCGTCACCCAGCGCGACGACACGGACGTAGTAGTGATGCACGCGACAGACCATCAGCGGTGACTCAGCTGCGCGACGTGCCGTGCAGCAGCATCCGGTATTCAGTCGGCGTGACGCCGACGGTCGCCTTGAATTGCCGCGTGAACGCGCTGTGATCGGTGTAGCCGCACAGCGCGGCGACGTCGGTGACCTTGTCGTGCGAGACCAGCAGCGCGGTCGCTGCGTCCAGACGTGTCTTCAGCAACACCTGGCGCGGCGTCAGATGAAACACCTTGTGAAAGTAGCGCTCCAGTTGCGCAACCGACATATCCGCCATCGCCGCAAGCTGTTTCAGGTTCAACGGCTGCACGTAGTTTTGCTGGATCGACTGCACGACCGCCGCGAGCCGGCTGTACGCCGGATGGCTGCTCTCGTCGGCTTTCGGATCGCGAGAGATGCCGGCGAGTCCCACTACCCGGCCCGCCGGGTCCCGCAGCGGCTCCTTGCAGGTCAGGCACCAGCCCGGCTGGCGACCGGGGTAGAGGTGCAATTCCAGCTGATCGACCATCTGATTGCCGGCGCCGATGATCGCCTGGTCCTGCGCCGTATAAATACGTCCGAAGCGGCGCGGGAACACGTCCTCGGCGGTCTTGCCGAGCAGCGCGGCCTTGTCCTTGAAACCGCAACGCGAAGCCAGCGTGCGATTGACCAGCGCATAGCGCGCTTGCGCGTCCTTGACGAAGAACACGACGTCCGGCATCGCGTCGAACACCGGCTCGAGCAGCCTGAAGTGCGACAGCATGCCGGACAGCGTTGCCTCGTCCGATTCGAGCGGATGAGCCAGCGTGTTCATCGTGCGGGTCCCGTTGGTCGGTGCATGGAGAGGTGCATTCGCGAATGGTTTCGTCGTGGCGGCCACGCGGGTTGGTGCGGGTTGGCGCGGGTAGGTATTGGCAGTCGATTATAGGGCCGCGAGGCGGCCGACAAAATCCGCGGCCGCAAGCCGGTATGTCACTCGGGCGGCAGCTCGCTGGCTGGCGTCATCAACGTGGCGATTTGCGCCGGACTGAATGGCGGCCGCGGCACGGCAGCGGGCCAGCCGAAGTACAGACTGGCCGCCGCGCCGCAGATGCGTCCCTGGCAGGCGCCCATGCCACAGCGCGTATGCAGCTTGGCATCACGCCAATCCGCGCGCTGACGTACCGCGCCGATGCTCACGTCTTCGCAACGACACAGCAGCGTGGCGTCGGCGGGCGGCGTGCGCGCGGCGTCCTGCAAGGCGAACGCTGTTTCGACGCGCCGGCCGAAGCGGCGCCAGCGCGATCGCTGCGAATACAGCACGGCGTACTCCGCGACGGCGGCGCCGCGCGCCGCGAGACCGGCGATCTCGCCTTCCACGCCGGCCAGCTCCGCGCCACCAACGCCTGTGCATTCCCCCGCCGCGAACACACCGTCGACCGAGCTTCGCTGCTCGTCATCGACGACGATCTCGCCCGCGTCGTTGATCGCGCAGCCGAGCGCCTGAGCGAGCGTGACGTTTGGCACGAGCCCATAGCCGCAGGCGATGCGGTCGCAGTCGAGTGTCACGTCGCGATGGCCGCGCCGGATGGTTACGCGCTGCACGTGGCCTGCGCCGTGCGCCTCGCGCACGATGCTGCCGGTCCAGTAGTGCAGTCCCGCGAACCCGCGTGTCATGCCGAGCGCCTGCCGCAACTTCGCGGGTTCGATCAACAGCGACGCGCCGAAGCGCGCGACCGCGGCGGCCGACGCCTGCTCCACCACCGCGACCACTCGCGCGCCAGCCGCGCGTGCGGTGGCGAGTGCGGCAATCAGCAAAGGACCGCTGCCGGCAATCACGATCCGTTCGCCGCGCACCGGCATGCCGCCTTTGATCAACGCCTGCAATGCGCCCGCGCCGGTCACACCGGGCAGCGTCCAGCCGGCGAACGGCAGGAGCCGCTCGCGCGCACCGGTCGCGAGGATCAGGCGTTCGTAGGTGATGCACACGCCGCCGTGTTCCGCCGATTCGAGCAGCAGACCGCGCGGACCAAGCGGCGCGATTACGCGCGTCGACGGCCAGTGCGTGAGCGTGCCGTGCTCCTTCAATGCGGCGAGCAGCGCGTGCAGCGGTGCCTGCGGCGGATGACCCGGACCCTGGCGCCAGATCTGGCCGCCAGCGCGCGGATTGTCGTCGAGCAGCGCGACCGTGGCGCCATCGCGCGCCGCCGCATGTGCCGCATTCAAGCCGGCCGGTCCGCCGCCAACCACGACGATATCGAAGTGCCGCGTCATCATCGCCCGCCCGCCGCGTCGAACGTGCGCACGGTCTGGCCTTCGCGGCACAGGGTCTGGCAAGCCAGCGCGTGCGGCCGGCCATCGATCGTCACGCGGCATTCCTGGCACACGCCCATCCCGCACAGCACGCTGCGCGGCTCCCCGCCGACCGATCGCCGCGTCCCGCCCGCGCCCGCGACAACCAGTGCCGCGGCCACGGTGGTGCCCGCTTCGACATCGATGCTTCGGCCGTTTATCGTCAAACGGATGCGGGCGGCGTCAGTACTCGTCATGGGCTACCTGTTCAGTGAAACGGACCGGCAAATAAGGCTCGAGGGGAATCGGCGCGGCGCTCGCGACGATCTGTGAGGCAAGCAGCTTCGCGGTGGCCAGTGAGGTCGTCACGCCCAGACCTTCATGACCGACGGCAAGCCAGACGCCGGGTGCGAAGTCGCCAGCCGGTCCGATGAGCGGCAGTCCATCCGGCGACGCCGCGCGAAAGCCGGTCCATGCGCGAATGCCGTTGAGCGTCGGCAATACCGGCAGATAGCGCGCGGCGCGTTGCAGCATCTGCGCGAGCACGGGCATCTCGACTGCGGGATCGGTGGTGTCGAACTGGCGCGACGAGCCGATCAGCAGTTGGCCCGTAGGACGCGGTTGCGCATTGAACGCGACCGAGGTGCCGGCCGCATGATGCGCACTCTTGATATAGCCGAGTTCGAGCAGTTGATGATGGACCAGGTCGGGATAGCGGTCAGTGATCAGCAGATGGCCTTTCTTCGGCTGCAACGGCAGCGACGGCACCAGTTGCTGCGCGCCCAGACCGTTGGCGACGATTACGTGCGCCGCGCTGACGCGCTCACCGTTAGCCAGCGTGACGCCGCCCGCGCTGATCGAAGCTACGGGCGTCGCGAGGCGTACGCTTATGTTCGCCGCGCCCGGCGACTGCGTCAGCAGCCACTCCGCCACCGTGGGCGCGTACACGACACTGTCGTGCTCGATGCGCAATCCGCCCGCGAGCGATGCGTTCAACGCCGGCTCGCAGTGGCGCAACGCCGTCGCGTCCAGCAACTGCGCCGCGATGCCCTGTGCTTCGAACGCCGTCTGCATCGCGCGGGCGGCTTGCCACTCTTCGTCGTCGGCTGCGACCCACAGCGTGCCGCATTGCGCGAATGCATCACGCGCGTGCAAGCACGGCGCCAGTTGCAGCCACAAGTCTCGCGAGTAGCGGCTCAGCGCAAACTCCGCCGGCGAGTCGTTCATCACGACGAGATGGCCCATGCCGGCCGCCGTCGCGCCGCCGCCGATGCATTGCGCGTCGAGGACCTCGACCTGCATGCCGAGCGCAGCCAACTCCGCCGCGCACGCGGCGCCGACAATGCCGGCCCCAACGATCAACGCGTCCGCGCTCATGCCGTCCGAATGCCCCACGCGAACGGATCGCGCTCGTCGAAACAGAGGCGGCCTTCCGCCATGATGTACGCGTGGCCGGTGATGGTGGGAATCACCGACACGCCATCGCCCGCATGCCGGTAGCTCGCTTCGAATACGCTGCCGATGATGCTCTCCTGCCGCCATACCGCACCTTCGGCCAGCTTGCCATCAGCGGCGAGACAGGCGACTTTCGCGCTCGTGCCGGTGCCGCACGGCGAGCGGTCGTACGCATTGCCGGGACACAGCACGAAGCTGCGGCTGTCGATGCCGTCGCGCGAGCCGGGTCCGAAGAGTTCGATGTGGTCGATCAGCGCGCCATTTGCGCCGGTGATGTGCTGCGCGATCAGCGCGTCGCGAATCGCCGAGCTGAAGGCGGTCAAGCCGGTGAGATCCGACGCGTCCAGTGCGCGGCCATGATCGGCGACGAGAAAAAACCAGTTGCCCCCCCAGCCGATATCGCCGGTCAATACGCCGTAGCCCGGCACCTCGACCCGCACGGCCTCGCGATACCGATAGGCCGGCACGTTGCGCACGGCGACGCTGCCGTCCTCATTGAGCGTCGCTTCGACCACGCCGACCGGCGTCTCGATCCGGTGACGCCCCGCACCGATGCGCCCCAGATGCGCGAGCGACGCGACCAGCCCGATCGTGCCGTGTCCGCACATGCCGAGATAGCCGACGTTGTTGAAGAAGATCACGCCGGCCGCGCACGTGGGGTCGTCCGGCTCGCAGAGCAGCGCGCCCACCACCACATCCGAGCCGCGCGGTTCGGTGACGATGCCCGCGCGCCAATCGTCGAAGCGTGTGCCAAACACCTCGAGCCGTTGCGCGAGCGTGCCGCCGCCGAGGTCCGGGCCGCCTGAAACCACCAGGCGGGTCGGTTCACCGCCGGTGTGCGAGTCGATGATGTGCAAGGTTTTCATGACGCTCATGGTAGGAACGGCGGGCCTGCCGGTCTTGGTGTGCTTGCGCGCGGATTGTGACGATTTCAGCATAGCCGCAGCGAGGGCGCGGCAGATGTCGCCATCGAGCAGAACCGGAGCGACGCGCGCACGCATGTCATGTTCTGAAGATGACCGTGACCGTCATTGTGCGACGTTGAACACTCGCTTTCAACACTTCGCACATCGCGTCGTACATACGTTTTGTGCCTTGACTTCATGCTACTGCGTGCACATCGGCTGTGCCAAAATCGTCATTCACTACGCGCGATTTGCGCAAGACGGCAGCATTTTCCCTGCTTACACTGCGCTTCAATCCATCGCACCTGGGAGAGCAGTCGTGGCGCATATCTGGGAAGGCGTATTGCCAGCGGTCACTACCAAATTCCACGCGGATTTCAGCATAGACCGCGCCGATGCGAACGCGCTGCCGCTGATGGCGGGCGAAGAGCGCAAGGCGGTCGAAGCGTTGATTCGCCACGCAATCGAGACGCGGCCGGCTCTGCCGCAAGTCTGCCGCAACCGCTCCGCCCTCAGGCTGCCTGCTTGTCCGCGTTCGGGTCGGCCGACACTTCGACGTCTGCGCCCTGGCGCAAATGCAGCAGCCGATAGCCGCTTTTGTAAATCGGTTGCAGCCGGAATTCGTTGTGCGCTTCGATTTCCAGCAGCAGGCGCAGCCGCGAGACGTGACTGTCGATCGTGCGGGTGAATTCGCGGAACTCGCGGCCCCAGACCATCGCGAAGATGTGATCACGCGACATCACGCGGCCGATATTGGAGAAGAACAGCGCCGCCAGCCGGTACTGCGTGCCGGACAGCGGAACCGGCTGACCGCGCAGCATGACGAGTTGGCGGCGCGTGTCGAAATGGTAGGGACCGACGTCGAAGCTCGATGCGCCCAAAAGCTCCGGATACGCGCGCCGCAGCAGCGCCTCGATGCGCTCGCGAAATTCGGCGGGGCGCAGCGGCAGCGCCACATAGTCGTCCGCGCCGGCGGCCAGCGCGCGCACCATGCTCTTCTCCGACGTGTCGCTCGACGCGAACATCACCGGCAAGCGATCGCCGCCGAGCCCGCGCGTCGACCTCAGGACTTCGGCACCCGACAGCCGTGTGGCCTGCCAGTCCAGCACCAGCAGATCCACGCTGGAACGCGCAAGCGCTTTCGACATCGCGAGGCCATCGTCGTAGCCCACGCAGGTATGGCTCGCGTTCAGGAGAACTTGTTCGATCGACTGACGCATGACCGGGTCACGCTGAAGAACAGCAATGCGCATGGGTGGCTCTCAACGAGGAAGTCCGGACGCCATTCTCGGAGGCACATCCGTTCCTGCCCATAGGAGCACTCCTAAACTGCATATCTTTCAAGCGCTACCGGCGGCCGGCTGTCGCGGCTCGCGGTGCGCGGCACGAAGGCGACAGGAAGCCCATCATTAGGAAGTTTCTTCAATCTAATTAAGCACTTCCGAAAGCAAGTGGCTTTCATCCTGTAAAATCCCCGCCCGGTCCCAGTCGTCACCGCGCTTGTCCTATCCGGGCGACGCGGCGGTGTCCCGTGCTCTACCCAGCGCTTGCCACACTTCTCGCCCGACGACCGCCGTATTTCCAAGCGCCACACGTGTGGTTCCCAATTCAAAGACAACGACATAGCAATGCAAGCGACAAATCTGGGTGGAGCGCAGGCTGTCACCCCACGTCCTCTTGGGCGCAGCGATTTCAAGACACTCGGTCTCGCCGCGCTCGGTGGCGCACTCGAGTTCTACGACTTCATCATCTTCGTGTTCTTCGCGCCGGCAATCGGCCAGCTGTTCTTCCCCGCCGAGATGCCCGACTGGCTGCGCCAGCTGCAGACCTTCGGCATCTTCGCCGCGGGCTACCTGGCGCGGCCGCTTGGCGGCATCATCATGGCGCACTTCGGCGACCTGTTCGGCCGCAAGCGGATGTTCACGCTGAGCGTGCTGCTGATGTCGGTGCCGACGCTGATGATGGGCCTGATGCCCACCTACGCGAGCGTCGGCGTGCTGGCGCCGGTGCTGCTGTTGCTGTTCCGTGTGATGCAGGGCGCAGCGGTCGGCGGTGAAGTGCCGGGCGCCTGGGTGTTCGTCTCCGAGCACGTGCCGCAGCGGCACGTCGGCTATGCGTGCGGTACGCTGACGGCCGGCCTCACGGCAGGCATCCTGCTCGGCTCGCTGATCGCGTCGGCGGTGAACCGCCATTTCGAGCCGGCGGAGATCTCCGCGTACGCGTGGCGCATTCCGTTCCTGGTGGGCGGTGTGTTCGGCATGTTCTCGGTCTATCTGCGCCGCTGGCTGCATGAAACGCCGGTGTTCGCCGAACTCAAGCAACGCAAGGCGATCGCCGCGGAAGTGCCGCTCAAGGCGGTGCTGCGCGACCACGGCCGCGCCGTAATCGTTTCGATGCTGCTCACCTGGATGCTGTCGGCCGCGATCGTCGTGGTGATCCTGATGACGCCGACGCTGCTGCAAAAGCAGTTTCACATCGCGCCGGCTACCGCCTTGCTGGCGAACTGCGTGGCGACGCTGTGCCTGACGATCGGCTGCGTGATGGCGGGCTCGATTGCCGGGCGCATCGGCGCGGGGCGCACGATTTTCATCGGCGGCCTCGCACTGGCGGTGACGTACTACGTGATGTTCCAGCAACTCGCCATCGACACGTCGGCGCTGGTGCCGCTGTATGCGGCAGCCGGGCTGTTCGTCGGCGTGATCGGCGCGATTCCGTTCGTGATGGTCAAGGCGTTCCCGCCGGTGGTGCGCTTCTCCGGCATTTCGTTCTCGTACAACGTCGCCTATGCGGTGTTCGGTGGCCTCACGCCGATCGCCGTGTCGCTGATGATGAAGTCCAACCCGATGGCCGCGCCGATGTATGTCGGCGCGATCTGCATTCTCGGGGCGTTGACGACGCTGTTCATCAAGGACGCACCGCAAGCGCGGTGATGGGCATTGAAGGGCGCTGATCCCGCTTGATCGTCCTGCTTCGCAAACGGCGCTCGATGGAGCGCCGTTGTTCGCCGTTGTTGTTTATAGCGGGCTGAACGCGCCCTGGCTTGCCGGAGTTTCGGCCTCGCAAGGCTGCGGCCGTTTCCGCGCCTGGGCTGCGGCGCTTCGGCGCCGCCGCTGACACCGACACCGACACTTCACGCCACGCCGAAACATGATGGCCCGCCGCGCGCATACAGGTTCGCGATCATTCTG
>NZ_CYGX02000138.1 GCF_900019265.1 Paraburkholderia ribeironis | reverse complement strand
GCCTTATTGCAACAGAACCCACGGGCGAGGTTGCCTATCGCAGTCTTTATCCTTGCTTGCCGCAAGTCGTCGCAGACATCACGGTCTAGCTGCGCGCTCTCCGTGATTCCACCTGGCCGGCATACATCTCCAGCCAGCATTCGCGGCACCAGTCCATACCTGTGACCGACGCCGATCCGCGTCCTGCCTCTTAAGCGGTGTAGGCAGGGGTGACGATTCAACCCTCAGATGCGTTTCAATAGGTTCGTGTCCCTCAACCGTCCCATGCTCAGCCTGGAAGCTCATCTTGGCGTAACCGCTTCGCCGCAAGCTCCGTTTCCCACGGACTTCGTCACCTTGCCAGTGTCCAGCAAGTCACCGCCGCTTCGGCTCTCTTTCTCTCGCAGCAGAGAAAGGGCATGCCCCGGTACCGCAACTTCAAATCCATCGGGTCCTGCATTCCAAACATGCTCAAGCAACTTCACCCCCATGTGGGCGGGCTACGTTGGCTGGGCGTACTGTAGGTCTCGTCCATGCGCCCGCTGTTGCCTACCGGGCGCTGGCGCCGACGAAAGGCCTTCTCGAGCACCGGCAGCAGCTTGATCACCCAGCGATGCACCGTGGAATGATCCACCTCGATGCCGCGCTCGGCCATCATTCTTCCAGATCCCGCAAGCTCAGCGAGTACGCCACGTACCAGCGCACGCACAGCAGAATCACGTCCACCGGATGGTGCAGGCGCTTGAGGACATTGGCAATGCCGCCTGGCAGGCTCGTGCGCGGCGTCTTCGCTGGCTTATTCATCTGCTGACTTGCGGTTTCCAAAACCGGCCATTCTACTTCCCGTTATCGCGACAGAGCCTCACCGGTCGCCTCGCTTGCGCTCAGCGGACACTGATCATACCCACTCGCATTCACCGATGGCATAAAAATTGCGGCAAGGTAAGCCGACGACGTAACCTATACATAGTCAAGGCCAAACATCCATGCAAAAAATTGTCACCATCTTTCTGCTTCTAATTTCCTACTGCACGTTGCTATCGGCTGCTGACAACCAGGGGAACGGAACCATACCCCCCCCTTTGCTCTTACCCCCTCAGACTTTCAGCGGGCTCTCACAGTTCGTTACCAATACTCGGATAAAATCGTCAATTTCGTCGATACGGCCTTTGGGGATCAACGGAACGGAAAGTGCACTTAAGCCGCTTCGGCCCCTCCTTCGCGAGGATCGCGCACCGGACGTAGCTCGCCCCGGCCAGACCCCTATCCAAGCGGGACGGCATCGCCACCTATCGGCGCCCCTGCCAGTCAAGCTCCGCGACGACACTGAAATCCCTCCGCTCAAAATAGAGTCGGTAGGTTTTTATATCCCAGATTTCATAAGAGCTGGTGGCCGTGTCGTTACGCAGAGACCACAGACGATCATCTCAGCTACCAGGTACCTATCCAGGTAGAGAGGATAAATGTTATTTTTTATTGTGACTCGAGTCGCTCACTAATTCTATAGTTCTCCTGCTTAATTGAGCTTTATATAAAGGGAATATCACATGAAACGGAATTTCGCTGCGATTGCAGTCCGCAATCGGAAAGCGCAAAGGTCCTCGGCGTCATTGCTATCTGCAGTCAGCATGGCCGTTTTCACGATAACGCATGCAAGCGCGGAAGCACCTGTACCGGATGCCGTCAAAGCGATAAAGAACGTGGAGTGGGGAAATGCAGGCGACTCTGGAAGAACCCAGAGAACGGCACCCGAAGGTAAAATTGAGATTGCGCAATCGGGTGGAAGTAGTGCCCGGTATCCCATTGCCAACCTACCCGACAGTTATCCACTGAGCGGACTACGCATTGTTCTGAAGCCCGATGCAGCCCGCCAGACGAAGCTCAATCAATTATTGGTGGCGCAGAATGACCCCGCGTCACCGCATTATCATAAATGGGTGACGGCGCAAGAATATGGCAACTCGTTTGGTGCATCGGATACCGATGTGGAAGCCGTGAAGGCGTGGCTGATTTCACAAGGGTTCAGTGTCTCCGCAGTATATCCCAGCAAGTCGTTGATCGCTTTCGATGGAACGTCGGGGATGGTCAAGGCAGCGTTCAACACGCAGATGAAAAGATACAGAAAAGCGGCTGTGCCCGGACATCCGCAAGATTCGGGCGAATATATTGCTAATGACGGTAACGTCTGGATCCCGCAAACACTGGCGCGTGTAGTCGGTAATGTGGTTGGCCTGAGCGAAGAAAAAAACGTCACGCAACTGGCACGCAAAACGAAAGGCAGTATGCTGGATAGTACCGCGAAGACGGGCGGAATATCCGATACATCCGGCACCCGGTATCTGGTTCCCGGCGATATGCAAACGATCTACAATACGAAAGCTTTGTATGATCAAGGCATCACGGGGAAAGGGGTAAAGATTGCGTTGATCGGAACTGGTGATGTCAACCCGGCATCGCTAGCAAGTTTTCGTAAAACTTTTGGACTGGACAAATATGGCGGAACGTTCGAACGGGTACATCCGCAAGCAGCCAAAACGTATCCAGGTGATGCAACGACCAAGTGTAACGCTCCAGAGGATTACACGACGGCTGGTGACGATGATGAAAATCAACTGGATGTCGAGTGGTCAGCAGCAATGGCTCCGGGGGCGGCGATTCAGCTGGTGACCTGTGCAGATAAAGGTGTGGACAGAATCTCTGGGCACGGGTTTTATTTTAACGGATTAAGGGTTGCCGTTGAGAATGCAATTAATTCAGAAAATACACCAGATATTATGAGTGTGAGTTATGGATTTTCTGAAATGGAGGAAAATTCAGCCAATGTTAGAGAAGAATTTTATGCGCTATGGAAGCAGGCTGCAGCAGAGGGTATTTCTGTTTTTGTCTCATCTGGAGATTCCGGCAGTAACGCGGCATTTAATGGCCCTCGTAACATCAATGTCGGCAATTCTATCAATGTTGTGGCAGCGTCACCCTATGTGACCGCGGTGGGGGGTACTGATTTTGCTTATACTCTGGATAAGCAGGAAGCTACGTATTTCACTGATAAAACGGGGGCGTCGTTTAGCTCGGCGAAGTCCTATATGCCGGAAATTCCGTGGAATGACAGCTGCGGCAATGATGTGGCGGCGAAAGCGAATGGATCGAAAAGCGCTATTGATTTTTGCAAAAAAACTGCTGATCGTGAGGGCATCGATACGAATTTGGCGCATGGAGCGAGTTCGAGCGGAGCCTCCTCATTTGTGGACAAACCTGACTGGCAATCGCTGGTCTACGGAGCTTCAACCGACGACAAGCGAGATATTCCGGATGTCAGTGTATTCGGTGGCAACTATGGTAATAAAATATTCGCTATTGTTTGCACCGTTTCCACAACGGTGGACAAGATGACAAAGAAATCAACCACGCATGACGGTTGCGCTGATCTGGCTGCCAATAAAAGCGATTATCCGCCAGAAGGTGGTGCGGGAACCTCGCTGTCATCGCCCATGTTCGCCGGGATCCAGGCGCTGGTGAATCAGAAGGAAAAAGGCCGCCAGGGCGTGGCCGCGGCGACGCTTTACAAACTCGCGGCGCAAGAATATGGCTCAAGCTCGAAGCCGCTAGGGACCTCTGCCGGATGCAATTCTGACTTTGGACCAAATGGCACCGATACGTGCGTTTTCCACAATGTGACGCGCGGGACCAACTCGGTCAATTGCGACGCAACGGTCGGCAATACAAACTGTTTTGTGTACGACAAAACCTATAGCTATGGATTGACGTCGCTGTCAACCAAGAAATACATCCCAGCTTACGCTGCTGGTCAAGGCTGGAATTTTGCAACGGGACTCGGCAGTGTGAATGCAACGAATCTCGTGGATGCCTGGGATAAGTACCATAAAGGTGTTGACACTCAGATAAAAAATTAAATTCTGCCGGAGTCGTCACGTTTTTGTGCCGCCGTGGCGACTCTTAAGGGGGCGATCAGGTCGTTTTTGTTCGATACCCGGTCCGCGGCGCGGGGGATCTTCGGAGTTCGTCCACGAGTTTTCGTGTGGTTTCTGCTTGTGCCTCTGCGCGTTCAGCACGCAACAGGGCTCTGTCAGGTTGGCCGATGTAGTCTGTCTTTGTGGCGTACGAGTAGTTATCC
>NZ_CYGX02000137.1 GCF_900019265.1 Paraburkholderia ribeironis | reverse complement strand
CATCCGGAAAATTCGACGCCCTCTCGGCTGCAACTCGGTCAGTTGGTCCATTAATCAGCGCTTCCCTAGGGCTCATCTTCTTCGGCATCAGGAATCAGTACGAGCGTTACATCCTGATATGCAATGATGTGATTGACTATGCACCAGCGTTTCCACACGTATTCCGCCTGCGTATGCCACGCGCTTGGTCCATCAAGCACGTATATCCGTCCAGTCGATGTCACGCCTCGTCGCGCCGCCGGATCCAGCTGCTCGATATCCGAACTGACACGTCCCGACCACCCGTCGGAATGAAACCCGACAAAGTGTTCGGAACCTACGTCGGTCCGTAAGATCCGCCAGCGTTGCAATCTGATAACCGGCTCTTCGTCGACGGGACGCGTTTTCCAGAGCGGCATGGCCATCCTCCACGCGAGGCAATCCGGCCTTAGCGACCGGCACATCCATTGACGTCACTACCTCGCGACCCGGGCAAACCAGGCGTTGACGGTGCTGGCTGCCGACGGACGTCAGTCAGGCTCCTCCGGCGTCCTGCTCCCGCGCTGGCGAGCAAGAGTTGCAGTTCGGCAACGGTCCCCAGATGTCCGGCAAGGCATCACTCGAATTAGCGATATCAACGTCGGACGGGAAGTGTCGCAAAAGCTGCACAGCCAAAGTACGAGCCAGGGCGCTGTTAATCGGCCCGACGCTCGTCGCGAGCGTTTCCAGGAGGTCTCTCGTGCCGCGCACTGAGCGCGTACGTTCGCGAGGCGTTGTCATCGCACTCTCCTCGGGCCAAACTTTACGGATCAATCGTCTTCGTGGGCCGATAGATGACGACAAAGGCAAATCCCAAAAAGTCTCACATATGGGATTATAGTACCTGATATGAGAACACCCAAGGATGACAACGCGTTCGAATGGCACCCACCAAACGACGGGCACTCGTTCACTGGTGGCCTGAAGTGGGGAATGGCGATGCGCGTGAGTGACGAACGACCCGCCGAAGTTCCTCGCGAAGCTCTGTTGGTTCCTGTACGCCGCGCGCTTTCGCGCTAGCTAGATGCCTCGGCGAAACGCGAGAAGGCTCGCTACCCCCTCGCGCCGCGCACAAGCGCGTTGCAAACTCGAAGAACCATTTTGGGCTAGCACCCGTCCTTCACGGCGTGAAGATGACCAGTAGTTACGAGCGCACGTCAATATCGCGCTTACGCGAGGCGAGAGGTCACGGCTAGCTGATGTCAGTTAGATCGACCCGAAAGTCCATTCGGCCTAAGGCTCGCATGCATTGGAGGAAGAATGCGAAGCTGAAGCTGCCTCGAGACATCTTGTTCGCAATCGAACGCTGTGTCTCACTCACGCCAATACCGGCGAGCAGCGTCGCAAGTTGTCGATAGCTGATACCTTGGCGCGCGAGTTCAGCGCGCAAGACATTCCCAGCCACCTGATACCAGTCGACCATCCGCCTCGGGCCTCATTCCAAAAGGCGGATTATTCCTTGCCCTTCGCAAGCACGGGCCTATAATCTCATATGTGAGACTAAAACTCCACATGAAAGACTTCTAAAATCTCGGCGCCAACCAATCCAAAACGCCCTCCTGCCCTCTCTTGCGACGCCCGATGTCGCCACACGTAATCGTCCATAGGAGGACCGCGTATGACCCAGCACATTCGACGATGGGCTAGCCCTCTCGTCGAGCACCGCATCCAGGACGCCCATCCGAACGCCGAGCGCGTTGTCCACAAGTCGTAACCCAGCAACGCCAGCTCCTCATGACGCGGGTCCAACGGACGAATGGACCGGCCGTCGATCACGATCGAGCCTACCTGCTGCTCGGGTTCCACCGTCCGTCATAGCGATTCGCAAACAATACCTGCTCGCCGATCTGCCTAAAACCTAAAACGAGGCGAACCCAGGGAGCGACAGCGTGAGTGTCGCTATATGTCATGAGCGCGGCGCCGTCGCGCAAGGACGACTGGAGGGCCTGGGACATGTCCCGCGGCATTCAAAACTGGACTGAGGAACTCATCGCGCGACGGATCCGGGAAGGATACGGCGATGGTGAAGGCCCAAACTACAAGCCGTGGATTAGTACGGCGACCTTCTCATCGCGCGGCAGAATACATCGCGCGTACAGCGAACGATTCGGACGCACCATCGAACTCGTGTCAGATGTCGAATGGAACACCTTCGTGCTGTTGGAGTGGTGCAGGTCAGTGAAGCAGCTTTACGAAAGCTTTCCGTTACCCCGCGAGACGACGCTGGAGATTGCATCCGCGCTGGGCATCAGGCACCCGTATTACCCCGGCACAAACATACCCGCCGTCATGACGGTCGATATGATGGTCATCATGGAGATCGACGGAGAGACGCGCCATGTCGCTTACGACTGTAAGCGTACCGAAGATGCCGAGAAGGAATGGGTGATCGAAAAGCTGCAAATTGTCCGCAAGTTTTTCGCTGGATGCGACATCGCCCATCATCTCGTCTTTCACTCCGCCCTGCCGATGCAGAAGGTGCGCAACATCGAGTACTTTCGGGGAGCTATCTGGAAACCCGGCCAGATTGAACCCACGCGTGAGGTCCTGCGCGAAGTTGCTGACCTGATGACCTACGAGCTTACTGGCTCGACACGCACGATTTCGCTTGCCGATTATTGCTCAGGTTTCGAACAGCGTCACGGCCTCACACCAGGCCTTGGGCTAAGAGTCGCCCGCATTCTCCTTTGGGAGCAAACGCTGCGTTGCGACCTCAACACGCCTCGCCTGGAGAACGCACCTCTGAGCAGTTTCATCTGCGAGGGGCCGGCGTTGTCCCGCGCGTCCGGCCTTTGAGCAAGTGGCCAGACAGCCAGGGAAAGGGAATCATCATGCTTTTAAAGAACGACCTCTTTGACGGAAAGGACGCGACACGATATCGCGTTCTCGCTATCGATACGGACTCGCGCCGAGGCTGGGTTATCCCGCTCTCCGGGCCGCACCTGTGGCCCGTCTATCGCGAGTTCGGCGTTTTGACGGGACACGCCGACCCACGGGCCATCCGAAAGCCGCTGGGTTCCGGGGTTCCCGACATCGCGTTTCATTCGGAGACGGCACGCGCACGTGCGCGTGAGGCGTATGACGCAATTCAGCCTCTGATAAGTCATCCGCAAATATTCGATGCCAACGCGCGTGGCGCACTCGTCGAGGAACGCGCACGCGAAACCGGAAAGTCCAAGACCACTCTCTACAGGTACCTCCGGCAATACTGGCGCAATGGCCAAACCGTCCTTGCGCTCATCCCTGGCTTCGACAAGATCGGGCGGACCGTCAAAGGGGTGACAGCTGGTCGCGGTCGTAGTCCGAAGTTCGGGAAATACACCACGTTCCAGATGTCAGAAGTTGATGTCAAGAACATCGAGGACGCAATCAGCAAACACTATCTGGACGGTGAGATTTCCACTCTCGCAGGCGCATACCTCAAAATGCGCACGGAGCGTTACTCGTATCTTGACGGGAATGGCGAATCCTACCTCCTGCCCACCGGCGAATGCCCTTCCATATGGCAATTCCGACAGATTGCACGAACGCGATTCAAGCTCGCAGACGTACTCCGTAAGAAGCGAGGATCGAAGGAGTTCGACCGTGAGCATGGTCCTCATGTCGGCACAGCGCTGGAAGAATGCATTGGCATCGGACACATCTTCGAAATTGACGCCACGATTGCGGACGTCTTTCTTGTGGCGATGGAGGACCGCGCCAGCATTGTCGGCAAGCCCACCCTGTATCTTATCTACGACCGCTTTAGCCGGCTCGTTGTCGGTTTCTACGTCGGACTGGAGAACGCATCCTGGACCGGCGCAATGCTCGCCATTCTGAGCATCGCGGCAGACAAACGCGCACTTTGCGAGCGCTACGGCGTTCCCTACGACCCGGAGGAATGGCCAGCGGATGGCGTTTTTCCGGAAAAATTCGTGGGTGACCGCGGCGAGATGGCATCGAGCCAAAGCTACCGGCTTTGTGACGGTATGCAATCGACCGTCACGAACACGCAATCCCTTTTGCCGCATCGCAAGGGAACTGTCGAGTGCGGATTCAGGCTTTTTCATGCCTCGATTGCCGAGGTCACGCCCGGTTACGAGCCCCCAATCAACGCTACCAGGCGACGTGCCCAGCGTTATGACAAGGATGCAACGCTGACGTTGGACGAGTTCACGTCGATCGTACTGAAGCACATCATCGCCCACAATTACAAAGTAATGGAGGGCTATCGCCTGCAGCCGCAGCATATCCTGGCAAACACGCCTGCCGTGCCTTTGGAACTCTGGAATGACGACGTTCGTAGACGCAGTGGTTCCCTCGCCCGTTACGACTACGATTTCCTGCACCTGCAGTTGATGCCGCGGGAGACGGCGAAAGTGACACAGGATGGCATCAAGTTTAAGCGCCTTGTGTATGACTGCCCGGAAGCCCACGAATTGGGTTGGTACGTCTCGACTGGCAAACGGAAAAAGACCTTCGACATCGAGTGCTCTTACGACCCCCGGCTTGCGGATTCCATTATCGTTTATAACCCGAACGACCGCCGACAGGCATTCGTTTGCGCACTCGCGTCGGCCAGTAGACCATTCAAGGGCTATTCGTTTGCTGAAGTCGGGTACGTCTTCAGCCTGGCCGACGTAAACAGCTTCGAGCATATGCACGCCTCCGATCAGGCGAAGGCGAATCTGGTCAAACACATTCTCAGCATCAGCAAACCTGCAATCGCCGAACGAAAAGCCGCCTCAAAGGGTAAGTCTCGGTCTGGCAGACGCGCCGACACGGCAATTGCGCGTGCCGCGGAGCTTAATCTCCGTCATCAGAATGAAGTCAGCATGCCGATTCTGCCAGAGTCAGGTTCGAGCAATGTCATTCCGATGCCGCCACGCGCGCCGGGCAATTCCGCTTCCGTGCCAATAGCGCCGCCCGAATACGCGGGCCAACCGGCAGACGAGGCGCATGCAGTGGAGCAGTCGCCGGCTGACGCACGGCCTGCTCCAGTCACATCAAATCCGCTTCGCGACATGCTTCGTCGCAAGGCACAGGAGAAGCTGAATGGACAGACGTCCGAGTAACGTTGTCGTTGTCGAGGCCCGCTACACACAGCAGCGCATCCCTCGCTATCGCGGCAATCCGCTCATCGAGGCATTGCCACCCGTACTTGATGATGAGGCGCTTGCCGACAGTCTGCTCAGCCTTCCGGATTTCTCGCCGGAGCAGCGCGAGTGGCCAACTTACGAGCGACTTCAGATGGTGTCGGGGCTCTCTTCATTTCTGGTGCCCTTGGCTCGTCACCTGCAGCTTGCTCGCGCGCTGGATTCGTTCATCCGTTCTGGCTACGTGAGCCGCCGCCCCGCATCGGCCGAGCATGTTCGCATCTATCAATCATTGTATGAAGCCCAGCAGGCGGGCCGCGCATTCAACAGCGAGATGGCTCCTCCGACGCCGGAACAGCTTTCCTCTCGCGTGGTCGGGATGTCCGGAACCGGCAAGACCAGCGCGATCCGGCGGATCTTCGCCCGGTATCCGCAGGTCATCCACCACAAGGATTTCGACATTTTTCAAGTCCCGTATCTGCACATCGAGGCTCCGCCCGACGGCATCTCTGTCAAGGGCCTTGCGACCTCTATCCTGCGCAAGATTGACCATCTGGTTCCCGACAGCAACTACTACGACGTCTATGCGGCGAGGAAAAACTCGAGTGGCGACCTCCTCCTGAACCATGCTGCGCGAGCAATGCATCACCATTTCGTGGGCGTCCTGGTTGTGGACGAAATCCATAATCTGAAGAATGCCGGCAGGTCCAAACAGGTGCTCATGGCCGCTCTTGTGACGGCATCGAACGAGCTGGGCGTGCCCATTTTGTTCGTCGGCACCCATCGGGCGACGGAGGTACTCGGCCTGGACTTCAGCCTGGGTCGTCGAAGCGCTGGTCATGGCTTTCCCACGTGGCGTACGCTGGTAGCAAGCGGGAATCTGGAAGAGCCGGGAGAATGGGAAGATTTCATTACGGTGCTGTGGGAATACCAGTGGATTCGCCAGCCCGTCGTGCTCACCCAGTTCTTGTCCAATACGCTTTACGCCTGCTGTCAAGGCGTGCCGGATATCGCTATCAAGTTCCTTGCCTGTGCACAGTGGCGAGCGATGCTGGACGGAACTGAGACATTTGCTGCAGAGACGTTCGTATCCATCCTCGAGGCAGAACTTGAACCCGTCAAGCCCATGCTTGATGCCATGAGGACAGGCAACATTGCGGTTCTCGAGCGATACGAAGACATCCCGCCGACCCATCTCGAGTCGCTATTGGACGATGCCCTGAATGCGTACGAGGGAGTCCGTCAACGCGGTGCTAGCGTACGGCCAGGAAACACGTCCTTCGTACCCGCAGTTGCAGGCGTGCTTGTCCAGGCCGGCATCGATGAAGACCGTGCACTCTCGGCGGCCGAAAAGGTCGAGGCTGCCGGCAAGGTGACCGGTATCGCCGCGGGAGCGGAGGCGGCGCTGGCCCTCACCAGGCCAAGAAGGGCGACGAAATCGGGGAAGGCGAAGGCGGACGAGCCCCTCGTCGAACTGGCACCTGACGATTACCGGAATGCCTTCAGACGGTCCCGCGCTGATGGACAAACGGTCTTCAGCCACCTCCAGGTGATGGGGGCCGTTTGTCAGCTGGACAAGGTACTACAGCTGTAACGTTCTTCGTGCGCGTCGGGAAGCCGGCGCGCTTTTTATTCTCGGTCGGAGCGTGACGGAACTGGTCATGTACTTTCCCAAGCCTTACCCGGACGAACTGATGGGGAGCATCATGATTCGAGCGTCCCATCACCTAGGCCTGTCAACGCGCAGGTTTGGGCCTATGCTCGATCTGGCCAATTGGGAAATCCCGAGCTTCATCTACCCGCGCGGCCTGGCCCGCGTAGCGACACTGTGCGCAAAAGACGCATCGGAACTTCTCTGGGAGCATACACTCTTCCCTTACGTTGTCTGGGCGCCTCATCTCAACGCGCGCAAACAACTGGAAGTCCAGGAACTTACCGACGAACCGCTGACGGCGACGTTTAAACTGGGTCGGGTCTTCCCAAACCGCCTCAACGCGACGTTTTTCAGAAAGTTATGCCCGATCTGCGCTAGCGAGGAATACAGGGATCTAGGAGAGACGTATTGGCACCGAAATCATGCATTACCCGGTGTGTTCGTATGCCCTCTTCATCAGGTAAGGCTACACGTCACCCGAATTCCGCTGCTAAAGCGCGGTCTTCTAAAATGGGATGTGCTTCCGCAGGAGACTCATGGAACGGCATCTACCGAACCTGCAGATGTCGCGCTATTGTCGGCAATAGCAGACGCATCGGCGATGATACTGCGCGGCGACTATTCTCCGATTCCGCACAAAGAAGCGTTTTACAGGCTCGGGTATCAGCATGAATGTAACCCAAATGGGCTTCATCAGTTCTCTGTCGATTTTGGGACCTTTTTCGGGCGCGACTTCCTTCGGCAAATCGATGTCCCCTTGACACGCCTTACTCGGAAATCGTGGCCGGTTGCAATGGCCGCCGCCGACCGTGCTTTCGACCTGGACCAGCCGCAGCTACGCTGGATTCTCATCGATCTGTTCCTCGCCGTTCGCGCCGCCCATGCATAGAGTGGCGCCGCTTCGCGCTTTCTCCTTCAGAAAGCGCGCATTTGTCTAAAACCCTTGCGCTACATCCGGGTGTACCAATCACTACAGGACACTCCGGAATGCAAGACCAGTTCACTCAGCCAGCCTTCCCCGGTAACGCTCGCGGCACCGTCATTGACAACCTCGACCTGCTCGACTCACTCGCGGCGCTCGCCGCCGAGTCAGCAGTCCCCGTGTGCGCGACAGTTGATAGCAGAATCCTGCCACTTGCGTTGCAGCCTCAGGTCACGGAATCGCATATCGTCGCTATCGCGATTCCGCACGAAATGGAACTCGACTGGGACGCACAGACCACTGACCAGCTCTTTCCCCACAATGAGGTCGACTACGAGCATCGGCAGGCCACCACTCTAATCCTTCTTGGGGATGGACCGATTGCTTTCGAACCGAGCCTCGTCTGGAAGCCCCTCTTTGGGACCGACGGGTCGTTGTTCGTTGTCTTCCTGCACCGGGGTAAGACGCTGCTCATCCGGTACAGGTGGAACGAGCGGTTCCTGGCGACGATTGACAGCCTGAATGCGTCGGCCGGCGACAACCACAAGCATGACGACGAGATGGCGGCGAGGGCCATCATCGTAATGCGCAGTCCGACGTACGGGTCTGCCGATAGCTCCGCCCTCGTGCCGGCCGCGTACTTCGACGTCGAGACCGACGGCAGCCTGTCGGAATATCAGCCGTCTGAGCGACTGCGGTCGGAGCCGGACAAGGTAACTAATCCATGCCCGTTGGAAGACTACTGATTCTGGCCGGGATTCTTATTGCCAAGGCCCTTCGATTGCTTCAGGATTGAAGGGCTTGTGTTTGGAGGGCCATACGATTGCGGAACGCGACGCGCTGCAGCGAGATCGGACCCAGCTAGCCGTGAGCGCGTTGTGGTGAATTGGCTTGCCGCGCATTTCTCGGTCTTGAGGCCGAGGTCAAGCAGCGAAAGAAATTTCGCAAAGTTTAAAAGGGTTGCGCTAAACGGGGGATGACGCAACCTCAACTCCTCCGCTCCTCCACCCTTTATGCGACGCCATCATCGCTGTCTGCGCTTCGCGCTGTCTGCGACGCGATGGCGTTCGTACGCGCCGACCTCTGGCAACGCTATGGGGCGCTGGGGACCGTTGGCAAGAGTGCCTCCGACATTCGCAAGGAAGTGACTGCCGGTGGCTGGTATGCAAATCTCGCGGTAGATGGAACAATTCGCGCCGAGACCACGAAGGATGTCGTCAACGACATTCTGACGTACAAAGCCGCGGCGTGCGCGAAGGTGCGGCAAGCGATCGCGAAGCACACCCCAGATGCGGATGAGCGCAAGCGCCTGTTTGGACTGCTCAGGGCCGACATGTGGCTCGAAGATCGCTACCTGCACCGCATGATGCGCAAGCACTTCAGGCACGGCGTCTCGAAGTGCGACAACCAGTTCATTGTGCGATCAGACAAGCACGAGAGCCGCATCGTAGGGGGCCGTCTCACGGTGACCATCCGCATTGCGAAGCAGTACGGCGAGCCCATCGTGCTCACGACAACGAGCAGCGGAAAGAATGTCGACCTCACGGGCTGCAACCTGCGCGTCATCCTGAAAGGCGGTTCGGCCGAGATTCATTACGCGACCGAAAATGCCGCGGGTCGGCCATGCGGGACTGCCGAGATCGGCGTCGACAAAGGCTATACCGAAGCCTTCACAGACTCGGACGGCGCCCATCATGGCGAGACGTTCGGTGCAGTGGTCACTGCGTACAGCGATCAGGTATCGAAGACCGGGAAAGCACGCAACAAGCTGCATGCGCTCGAAAAGAAGCATCGCGCAGCTGGCCGCACTGCCCAGGCTGATCGTGTCAAGGCGAACAACCTCGGGCGCCTGAAACTTCAAGCGCGTCGGGAGCGCACGCAAAAGAGGCTGCGCACCATCGCCTATCAGGCGGCCCACGCCATCGTGGACAAGGCCGCTGTTGTCGGCTCTGAGGATTTAAGCGCGCCCATCAAGGGGAAAGTTCAGTGGCGGAAATACAACCGCCGCATGAGTGCCTGGGCCAAAGGTGTTCTGGCCCGGGCACTTGAAGAAGTATGCACGCAGCGTGGAGCGACGCATGTCGTCGTCAACGCCGCCTACACGTCGCAAATGGACTCGTTCACGGGCCTGCTGGAAGGCAGGCGCGCGGGCGACAAGTTTTACTGTGCAAACGGGGACGTTCTCCAGGCGGATTTCAATGCTGCGCGGAACGTACGAGCCAGAATTCATGATCGGGACATCACCCGGTACATGCGTCACCAGCAGGTGAAGGCGATTCTGCTCGCACGCTCCTCCGGCGCAACTGAGCGTCATGAGGCTTCAGTTGGGCGGCGCAGGCTGCGTCAACGAAGTGCGGATAAATCCACTGCTCAACTATGAGCAGGCTTTATGGAACAGAAGATGTCTAAAACGGTTGGCTATTTTAGTCGGCAACACATTGCATGCCACTAACCTGCGCTCCGCGAGACGTTCTCGCCTCGCCACCTCTTTTTGGAACCATCAAGAATGAACGACATCAGCCTCGAACGCTTCACCGGAACCACCACGACGCGAGCTCTGGATTTTCTGCGGAAATATAGCCAGGAGCGCGGCGGCGTCATGTGCGCTCAAGTTAGCACGGCGGATTTACCTGTAGAAATCGAAGAGGCCACCCAAGAAGTCGCATGTATTTGCCTCACGACGCCGCCGGACCTCGAACTTGCCGACAGTCTGCTTGATTCCAATCGATTTGAACTGTACAACGAAACCAGCGAAGACGGCATGGACTCACAAACCACGATACTGGTCGGTGGCGCGTTCGCGCTGAACGCGAATAATCTGTCGATTTTCGAGAACCTCGAGAGTTCCCTTCCTGTCGTTTTCGTCCACAAATCATCCTGGGCGATCGTGGCCTATCCATGGGACCGCTCTGCAGACGGCGACGCCATGCAATGTGCGATGATGTCATCGGGACAGAACTTTCGTCCGCTGCGTCACGCGGAGCAATATGGGCCGATGAAGATGGGGGAAAATCGGAATGACCGTTGGCAGGACAAGATGCACCCTACCTGGTACGGACACCTGCGTCTGACAGCGCAGTCCTGAGTGTACTGCGACAATCGAATTTCGACACCGCGGCGCCCCCTTGACTAAAGTTCTCTCAAGGGGCGTTTCATCGGCGAAAAGGATTAAGCGGTACTGCAGGAAAAAGGCGGCGTCGCTTCGTAAAGTGGCAGAGTCAGGATCTTGTCGCAGAAGGGAGCAGGCGGTTTCGAGATCCGCGTTTTAGCTGCCAAACAAACGCAGTTCAAGCACATCGACACTAATATTCAGACCGCCCATGCGATCGCCCGAATATCGATGCGCTTGCCATCTCCAGCGCTCGGCCCCACCTGCGCCGATGAGCATTAACGGTCGTGCAAGCGCTGCTTCCCGATATCGGGCAATGCCGCGCAACGTTCGTTTGTCAAGCCAACTCATTTGCGGGCTTCCATCTGGATGCGTGTGCCAGTCACCAACGTAGACCGCTTGTCCCGACGATATCTCGAAGATCTCGTCGAGCCTGCGACACTGCCAATCATGGTCAGGATGGAATCGCTGACGTTTGTGCTGAGCACTCAGACCCGGACCGATAACGTGCTGGACGACGAGATCACCGTCGTCGGCGGCGTATCCCACGAGCACGCCGCCGGTTTCGAGCGGATAGACGCGCTCTGCCTCATCAAGCATTTCGTCGAAAGCAGTCGAAGCGATCCACAGCTGGCTCATGCTTGCGCGCTGCAATCCAGACAATCTTGCCTTACTGCCAGATCGTAAGGTGTCCATTCGGGCGCAATAGAAAAACCACCACGCTGAAGATCGGCGACCGCGACATCCCACGCAAAATCCGGATATCCACCCTCTTCCCCTGAACAAAGCGTCGCCACCGCCAGGCGCGCGGCCTGATTGGCGATAGCGTCACTATCGATTCCTGCGCCGATGAATGTAGGTTGTGAACATCCGCCCGGCTGGACCTCATCAGTACCAGCGTCCGCCGGCAAACGAATCGAGCCGTCTGCGAGACCACGTTGGAAGCAGTGCCAGCAGCCCATCTTCTTCGACGGCTGCACACGTCCAACAACCCCACCCGCAGCTCCATGGGTCGTCGTCAACCATAGATACGGCTTACCTAGCTCGCGCGCAAGGTCAGAAAGGAAATGACTTACGCGATAGCTTGCCGCCGCGTCAATGACGATGTCCGACTCGGTGACCAACTGCTTAAGAATATCGTACTGCGATGGCTGGCCCGCAGGCGGATTGGGTAGCGCACCAATTCTCATGTGATTGAACGAACGGACGCTCGTGTAGGGATAGTCGGTTGCAACATGCAACACGAGTGCAGACAGCTTTTGGAATCCAGCGTACTGCCACCCCATAGCCCATCGCACAGTGTTACCCACCTGGAGGTTGTCGTCGTCAACCAGACGAAGGCCACCAATACCAGCGCGCGCCAATTGCAAGACAATCGGAGAGCCAAGACTGCCCAAGCCGACCACCAAAGCAGTCTTCTTCCTTAGCGGTGTCAAAAAAGGAGCTCTGCGCAGCCAGGCCTTCTCCCCTCCCCAATCGGCACGCACGATGTGCGGACGAATTTCCGCAGGCCGGGAGCGCTTCGTTTCGCGAACAACCTGAATCGCAAGAAATACCCAGTCGTCCGCACTGTGTCGCCACGACACCTCGTCACGATAAGTTAGCCCAACAACGAAAACTTCATCGCGTTTCGCCGCCTGGATTGCCTTCGTTAGCGGCGGGAGTTTCCCTTCAACCAGTTTGAAGAGGTCGATCCCAGCGCTCTCAAACGTGCCCACAGTCGGCCGTTCGTTAAGCCGCAGCCAGAACCCGCAGGCGGGACGGTCAAATGAGGGGATGGACTTTTTGAAGGTGACGAGCGGCTTTCCCTGCATGTCGTCGATCGAGCCGACCACGCCGTTGACGAAGCATTGTGCTGACCGGCCCGCCGGAGTCGTTCGCAGACATAGGCTGAGTCGTCCCGACGGCACGTCTGCAGGTGGAGTTTCGTCCGGGACAATGATTGCACATTCAGGAACGTACGGAAGAAACGAGGAAAGCGGTTCGCCTACGTGATCTTCTGTCTGCGCGACGACTTCTGGGACTGCGGAACTGCTGTTGACCTCAAGTATGGCCGGCAACTGTTCCTCGATCAGCGTTGCAAGTGAATCGTGCCCGGGACTCCAGTCCTCCCCCTCTCGTGCCAGCAGGCAAAGATTTCGGCCCAGCGGATGCTGATGGCGCTGAAACCGTGCCGAATCCGTCGTCACCATCGGCGCGAAGTAAGGGAAGGTGTCGGGATAGATGGCCGTAAGTGCCAGCACGCCGCCTTCGTGCGGAACGTCGACGCGCACGACCATCTGGCCTGCGTCCATGGCCGCCTGGTCGATCGACCAGGGGTAGCCGAGAGCGTCCAGAGCCGCCTTCTCCTTACGAAGCTCGTCCGGATAACGGTCCCACCAGGCGCCCATGGTTAGCCTACCGGGCGGTGACCGGGGGGCTTCGGTGCACCCGAACCAGGGTTCGGGCGGCCGCCAGACCCTCCTGGCGGCGGCTGATGGCCGTGATCATGGTGGCCGTGATGTTCTTTCTCGTGATGCTGGCCGTGTTCGTGGCGGCCATCGTGACCGCGCTTGTCATGCGCGTCCTTTTGTTCGTGTTCGCTCATATTCGTTGTTCCAAAGAAGATCTCGAACGGCATCTTGTTAAATGCCGACCGATCGCCCCTGCGACCGATGTGAACATTCTACCGGCAAAACCGAAAAACACAAATACTTTTTACGACCACATAAATTATGTGACGACATAATATTGATTCTCACCTACAATGCAGGCAAAACGGAGTTACATATGAACCTGCCTCGAGATATTCAGCGCGAGCGCCTGTACTACATTGAGTTTCTGGCCCTCTTTTCAGGACAGGTAAGTCGAAAGGACCTGACTTCCAGGTTTGGGATCAGCGAACCTGCTGCGACCAAAGACCTGTCGCTCTACGGAGAACTTGCTCCTTTTGTGCTGAGATATGACTTGCGCCGGAAGTGCTATGTCTTCGATGGTGGCCCGCCGTATTTTGAGCACGACGTCGAGCAGGCCTTGCATGCGTTAGCAGGAGACGGCGCCGTCGACTATGATCCGTCCAGGACGAAGCGACTTGCTGGTTGGGTGAACTCCAGCATCAAGCGACAGGTGCCGCTTGAACTCGCTGCGACTCTCACTCGTGCGATTGACCAACGGGAATGGGTGAATGCCGAATATTCGTCATTATCGACTGGGGCACGATCCCGAAAGCTCTCACCATTGGCTCTCGTACACGACGGTCTGCGCTGGCACATCCGGTGTTTTGATCACGAACGTGAAGAGTTCCGTGATTTCGGGCTGACCCGGTTCAAGAGTGTTCAGCGTGGCGGCGAGTCGGCTGTCGCCCTGTCTGGTGACAAGGATTGGAACACCGAGATATCGTTAAGACTAAAGCCGCATACCAAAGCAGCCCATCCGGAGACGATATGCGCGGACTACGACATGCACAACGGTGTGAAGACCGTGCAGTTGAGAGCCTGTCTTGTTGGCTACTTCCTGCGCCACTGGCATGTTGATTACTCGCCTGACGCCTCAGGCAACCCTCGCGCACAGCAACTGTGGCTGTCAAACTGCGATGAGGTTCGCGCGGCCGGTTGTCCGGAGTGGGCTCTACGAGACTAAGAACTACGACACGTTGACAGTCTGTTGATTGCCAAAATTCTCGGAATGACGTTGCTTGACGTCGATACCGCGATGACTTTATCAGGCAGGCGGCTGCCATTCTAAATCATCGCTAGTCCCTCAACCTCTTAGCAGCGACCACAGGTCCCGCCGCCTTTTCCTGTGTCGAATATTTCGATAGCGCAGATGGGCGAGTCGCTCGTCCTACCGCATAGTTGCCACACATCATCGTGGCTGCTCACGGCACTGATTCGACAAAACTAAAACCGCGTGGCTACAGGCGAGATGGAACAAACACATCTCGCACTCAGCCAGTCGCTGGCGCCATCGCGCCCCTTCCTCCGTTGGGCTGGTGGCAAGCATCGCCCGCTAGCAGAACGATTGCCAATGATGCCCGCTGGACAAAGGGTCATCGAGCCGTTTGTCGGTGACGGAAGCGTCTCTCTCGACAGCAAATACCCCTCGTTTCCCCCGGGTACACGGTTGCGGCCTCGATTGGCTCGACGTGACTCGGCTCAAGAGCATTTGCAAATTATCTAAAACGCCATGTGACAACGCCGGTGCGCGTTTTAGACGTCTTCGATTCGCTATACCCGGCAAGCAAGGCTCGAGCGCATCGAATTTCCGTAGAGCAATCAGAGCCACTCGACTCCTCGAACCATCAACAATTGACCGCATCAAGGGCAAACAAACCATGCACACGATGTCAAACAGCCATCTCGCGCCCGAACAGGCTGACCGCATAACTATTGGCAGCACGACTTCCGCGGCCCTTGACGCGATCCGCGCGTTGGGACCATCCGCGGCAAAAAGCGCATTCGAGTTGTGGAACGAGGACCTGCCAGATGGCGTAAAGCTCGCACTGCAGTCGCGCTTTTGCATTGCACTCATCGCGTCAACAGACGTCCCGCTAGCACTCTCCGACGAAGTTCATATTCGGCGCCACCTAGGGCCAGGCGCGACCGACCGCATCACCATTTCGCTCGGCCAGTCATCCATCGCCGTCGACGTGGATTCCCTGGAGAAAAACCTGCTGCTCGTGGCGCACCTGCCCATTCTGTTCATACACGACAACAGCTGGACTGCGTCTCGCTTCAAGTGGACAGGCGAAGACATACAAAAGGTTCTGCGGATGATGCTCGGCAAATCCACCGTAGAGACCGAGAGTCAGTCGTCACTCGCGCAACTCGACGTAAGAGTCGGCGCACAAGTTAAATTGCCAACCTAGAACTCGATGACAATATATTCAAGCAACGAAAGCCGCCGTCGGTACCAAAAGAGCTGGCTGGAAAGCATTCAACGTGTCGACGGTCGCCTTTGCGCGATCACGACTTCAAAGGACGGCATAAAAAACCAAATCGCACTCGACGGCATACGTAAAATACACCTTCCCCCGCACGCCAGCAGGTCAGTAAACTTCCACACGAACACTGGCGACTGGGAGGTTGAAGACTCGCGTCGCTATCTCGAAGCGTGCGGCTATCCTGCTGATGCTGCCGGCATGCACGACGTTTTCCGAGTCAAGGCGGATGGTCGCGAGATGTTGATACCTGCGCTTGCGCTCATCAAGGCTCTCTTCAAACAGCATCTAGCCAGCTACCGCCATCTGTACCATCCGACTGGTTTGGAAAGCCTTTGCCGGCCGGTTGAGATTGCCGGTAACAAGGCCATCGAATTATCCCTCAGATTAGGGCACCGCAGCACGCCAGACCACATGTTCGACCTATTGCGGTGGATTTACTACTTCCCGAGCGCCCGTGCGACCTGGAACTCCGTCTACAGGGCCGCGCTAGCTGGGAAGTGCAGCATCGCGCTTCCGAAAGCGAATCTTCGCGTCGCCGTTACAGGTGAACCGAGAGCACGCGGAACGATTATCCTTGCGAACCTGCTCACTGTCGGGAACATCGAAGCACTCGAGGAGCCTTATGAGTGGGCAGGTGACCAGCCGCGGTTTCTGACGCGCGAATTCGCGAAAGGCCGATTGGAGTCGGAACTGGCGGTTCGATAGTGCGATATGCCTCGACTGTTCGCGTGGTACTACGTTGCTGGCAGAAACGGTCGTCTTCGACGCTCGATCCCCGCCGAAAGATCCTTCACGAAGTTTAAAAGATTTGCGCTAGACAGGGGAGCGATGCGGCCTGCCGGGCCCGAGCAGGTGCGATTGCCCGACAACATCGAGCAGGTTCTGGAGGCGCAGCTGCTCGGCAAGCGGTGCGCGGGGCTTGGTCGTGGAAGAGGTCCGTCATGCCTCCCATAGCGCGACCGGTTTGTACCGCGCGGCGTGAATCGATTTAGGGACCTTCAACGGTCCGATGGCATGGCATGTCAAGGACGGCGCTACAAACGACGCCCCCAGAGCCAAGCGAATCGCTCGGAGTTCACTTGGTCAGTCCGGTCAATGCTGCGACGATGAACGTACCAAGTACCCACCCGGCAAGCTTATGGACGTACAGGCAATAACGGGCGCGGGATTTTATGTCGATTTTGTAGTGTTCGTCGCGGAGTTTGACTAATGGGAGAAACATGTCGAAGCTGTATGCAAATCCGATTGGGACCTTGGCTAAACGCCCCTCGAGCGTATGCCGAAACACAACAGTGCCCACGCCAATGAAGATTGCGGCCCAGACAAAAGACAGGTACAGCCGGTAGCCGTAGCCAACAAGTGCCCACGAAAGCCAGAGATAGGTGCATGGCAGGACGTAGTCAAACCAGTTGGGTGTGAGCACGCTTCTGCAGGCCTGCGCTCTCTCCTTGTTTTTCCCCGCAATGCCAACTTCTCTGGCAGCGTCGGCGTCACCAGTCTTGAGTAGGAAGTCAGCCACCGCCTGATAGGGGCCCGGGTCATAACGTTGACTGGAAGCACGCGCAAGCCAGCATGTAAACCACTCTGCAGGTGTGACGCCTTGCGGCACCGCCGGCAGATTTCTATCGTCCATCGCATGGAAAAACCGGAAGGTAAAGCCAGTAAGGTCTATTTCTTTTGGCCATAAATCCATGGCTGTCGGAACGCGAATCTCGTTGATGTATGTCCCGCTGAGGTCCAACCTGGAGACCCCGGTCCATCGCGTGGCCGAACAGTCCCACGGGATTTTTGCCGCGGGGACGGGTTTTCTCCAATCTTGCACCACAATAGGCAGCTCGTTTTTAACCGCAAATTGCCCGCCTATTCTGCTGTTTGACGCGTCGACTTCGTTGAACGTCGACAGGTTATCAATTAGTAGCCCCCCGTCTATGCTTGCCATCTCGAGCGAGACTATGCCTTGAAGATTACTATTGTTGATGCTAACGCCGTCGCGAACATTAAGCCAACGCAAATCAACCGTTTTCGGATGCACCGACTCCAGCCTTAATAGGCCTTCTACTTTCATATGCCTGGCATAGAAATTGGCGTTCAATGTAAAAATATACAAATTACCTAGGGAAGCGCTGATTAATGGACCAACTGACCGAGTTGCAGCCGAGAGGGCGTCGAATTTTCCGGATGACGAAGCGACTCGAAGCTGAACTCGGTGAATTGGCCGCGTAAACGGGCCTCCCT
>NZ_CYGX02000197.1 GCF_900019265.1 Paraburkholderia ribeironis | reverse complement strand
ACGACATTTCTGCCTGTCTCGTGGGCTCGGCGTCAAGTAAGCCCATTGTTCGAGGGCGACGCGTTCTGGACTCACGCCTGCCACACGGCATATCCTGCTTCGCGCAAGCCGATCGCAAGTTCGACTTCCATGTCGCGCGCGCCGTCGTACGGCATCGGATTGAACACTTCGTACAGTTCCGGCATCAGCCGCAGGCCAAAGTCGCGCACATAGCGATTTGACTGGATGCCGGCCTTGTGCCGGTCGAAGCGCACATCCGGATCCAGTCCCGTCATCCCCACATACACACACGGGCGTTCGAACCGGTAATCGGGATTCGCGTGACGAAAGCGCGCCACATTCCAGACGGTATCGTCGAGCGCGACCACGTACACGGAATACCGAAGTTTCTCGCGGCGAGCGGGCATCGTTATCCGCTGAAACAGCCCGTTAGCCGCGCGACGTACCGTGCAACAGCATCCGGTATTCGGTCGGAGTCACTCCGACGGTCGCCTTGAACTGCCGCGTGAACGCGCTGT
>NZ_CYGX02000136.1 GCF_900019265.1 Paraburkholderia ribeironis | reverse complement strand
GAAACGCGCAACCAGTTGTATGCCGTCGAGACCGCGTGCCGAAACATATATCGTTATGCTTATTAATCTATCATGCGCTTTTTTCCGCTCCCTGAAGTGCGCTCTATGAGGACGCCTGTGAGCGGTTCGACAATTGGTGGTCAGGCGCCATGCCTGGCGCGCTGTCACTACCGCGTTGATCCGGCGCGATGTGGCCATGCCGCAGGAGCTCGCCGGCTTGAGCGGCCCCTACCGCTTTGCTGAAATGGAAGCCTTGTGCCTTCGTCGCCCGATTCGTTTCAGCCAGGAACGCACGCTGTTGCTCGGTTTCCACGCCTTGGGCGATGACCCCGATCCCGATATCGCGCGCAAGGTCGACGATGGCGCGGATCGTCGCCGCACTCCCGGGATCGCTGGTTGACCTGTGGATAAGAGATTGCGCGATCTTGAGATGGTTCACGCGATAAGCTCTGGCATAGTCAAACGACGCGTACTCGCTGCCGAAATCGTCGATAGCAATCTTCGCGCCGAGCGCCCGCAGTTGCGGGAGTACGTCATTCTGTGTCCAGGCAAGCCTGGCCAGGGTGGTCTCCGTCACGTCGAACTCCAGATCGGAAGGGTCGAGATGCCACTTCGCCGTGGTTTCCGTGACGTCGCGCACGAACGCCTGACCGTTCCTTAGCTCGAACAAAGACAGATTGACCGTGATCATCAGGGGAGCCACCCCCTCGTCGCGCCATATTTTCATTTGCCGGCAGGCTTGGTCCAGCACCCAGTGTTCAAGCACTGCCAGGGAGTCGGCCCGCTCGGCGAGTGGAATAAAAACACCCGGTGCAAGGAGGCCGCGCGTCGGATGATGCCAGCGAACCAGCGCTTCCATCCCCACAATGTTTCCGGAGGACAACTCGACCTCTGGCTGATACTGGAGTTCGAGTTCGGCACGATCAATTGCCTTTCTCAAATCGTCGGCGAGCGTGACACGTTCAAGCACCTGCTGGTCGAGGTGGTCTGAATGGAAGTGATACCGGTTGCGGCCCTCATGCCTTGCGCGGCAGAGTGCTAAATCGGCCTGCGCCAGCATCACGTCCGCTCCACTGCTGCCTCGGACATACGGACAAATGCCGATGCTCACCGAGATTCGCACCTCGGCACCATTGAGCAGATAGGGAGATGCCAGCGCCGTTTGGAGCTTCGCCGCCAGCACCGCGGCATCAGCCGGATCGCCCGTCGCCTCCTGCAGCACGGCGAACTCGTCGCCGCCAAACCGCGCGACCAGACCGTTTTCGCCCGCGCAGTTCGTGAGGCGCCTGGCGACCTCCCGAAGCAACAGGTTGCCGGCCTGGTGACCCAGCGTGTCATTGACCTGCTTGAAGTGATCAAGGTCGAGGTAGAGGATTGCAAACGGCATGGCGCCGCGTTGGGCTGCGGCGAAGGCCCGGCGCAGCCGCGCCAGGAACGTCGCCCGGGTCGCCAGGCCCGTGAGTGTATCGGCGTGGGCGAGCCGCGCAATTTTTTCCTCCGCGGCCTTGCGCTCGGTAATGTCGGTGATGATTCCTTCAACTTCGATAAGCCGTCCGTCCTTATCGCGGATCGGGACGTAACAGTTCTCGACACAACGGTAAGCGCCGTCGCCCGTGCGCAGGCGGAACTCGATCGAGGCCACTTCAGTGTCCTTTTCCAGGACCCGCGCCATGGCCGCATCGACCCTCGCCTGGTCGTCCGGATGGACAAGGTCTCTGGCCCAGGCGGACGTTGCCAGCAATGCGCCACGGTCGTGGCCGAACCTGGTGATGTTGTGCGATATGTAAATGAGCGGAAACGCAGGCTCGCCACGCAGACGGTAAAAGATAGCAGGACTGTTCTGGGCTAGGATGCAGGCGTCAGCAAGCGCTTTGGTTCTTTCCGCGACGGCCTGCTCCAGGCCGCACATCTTGAAAGCTGTCTCTTTTGTCAGGTGCCACTTCGCGGTCAGAACGCCGGCGATCTGACGGATCTCCACATTGTTCAATGGCTCCCTGAGAATGAGCAGCCGGTCGTCTACCCCCGGGCGCCTGAGCAGAGTCTCATAGACGTGATCAGAATAGGTGGCGCACAGGGCGATTTGCAGTTGCGGGTCCACCTGCCAGAGCCGTTCAATGGTCAGAAGGCCGTCCCAGCCGGTCGACGCGCGCATGTCGACGAACGCCATCGCATAGGGATTGTTCTGCGCCCGCGCTTGCGCGACCAGCTCCAGCGCTTCCTGGCTCTGATACGCGGAATCGATCTGAAACGCCTCGCGATCGGCAGGAACATCGCCGAACAAAGCCGCGTGGGATGCTGCCTGCGCAGTTTCACTGTCCTCGGGGGCAGCGAGAATCTCGCGGAAATTCCGGTGAATCGCCTCATTGTCGTCGATCACCAGGACGCGACGACTGACGGTATCGACCTGCACGTTCATGCGAGGCCGTTCACGGACCCAGTGGCCGCTCCTGGGCAAAAATCGCGCCGTGGCCGACCTCGTCACTGTGCGCTTGACAGGTTGCGCGCCTCGCCTTAGCGACCAGTGGTGCACGGTATAGACCGAAACCATGATTCCCCCTGTTGATGATGCAGCGGTCATTGAAAACGCGTCACGTTCTCCCCGCCAATCTCGTCAGACGATTGAAAAAAGTATAGTCGCAGCTATCTATCTGACAAGTTCAGTAGCTGGTGAACTCACGCGCTTCACGGCGCTTTCCGTGCGCGGTCACGGGGTTCGCTTCCGGCCGCGGATTGTCGCCGTCCGCCACACCAACGCAACTCGCATCGCTATCGTGCGCTAATCCGTTCCGGCGAGATGAATTCGATTGCGCCCCGCGCCTTTTGCCCCGTAGAGCGCCGCGTCAGCTGCCGCGACAAGTTCATCGGCGGGGACAGGCTGCCTCGTCCGATGGCGGCACACCCTACGCTGACGGTCACGTATCCAACGGAAGTCGGCGTATCCAGATTCAGTCGCATTACCGCCTCGCAGGCTTGTCCCGCGATTTCCGAAGCGCCATGCAGGTCCGTCTCGGGCAGGACGATCATGAATTCCTCTCCGCCGTAACGGGCGACGAAGTCACCCGGACGGCCTCGGCCAGGGTTGCCGCTACAGCAGCCAGGCACGCATCTCCCTTGAGATGTCCAATGGCGTCGTTGTATCGCTTGAAGTGATCGACATCGATCATGATGATCGAGAGGGGCCGTCTGCGTTTAGTGCGATCGAATTCGCTGCGAACTGCTGGTTGAAATAGCCACGGTTGTAGATCCCCGTCAGCTCATCGTGGATGGACGTCTGTAGCAAAGAGACATGCGCCTCAAAAAGTCGCCGGTAAAGCATGGTGACTTCCCACACCAGAACGCAAACCAGGATGCCCGGAGCAAACATGCTGAACACCCGCGCGAGATACCAGCCGACGCTGAATCGGATGGTACTCAGCAGGTTCAGGCTGGTATCGGTAAAACACGCGAGTACGGCGATCGCCAGCCACAGGTCGAGCACCGCGCGCAGACGGCCTGTCAGCAACACGATGACAATCGCGATGACGTTGAGCGACCAGACGATCAGGGCCGTCGCGCTGTTCAGGAATACGCTCGTACTGTTCGCGGGGTTGAGAGCGGGTGGCAGGTTCCCGTAAAGGGCTAATCCACCAGGCACTGCGCCAATCGCGACAGGCCCGCCGATCAGCGACCACGTCCAGAGGCCGACATGCGTCGCACCGATCGGCTTGTGCTCAAACCGGTTACGCGTCAACACGGCAAGAATCACGAAGAACGGAAACCCGCCGTGCCAGAAGACCCACATCCAGGCGGCGCTATGCGGACCGGCGCCGAACAGGCCGGTCCGCGTGAAAACACCTGGAAACGTCAGCAGTTGCAAGGCCACGGCCAGCGCGGTGAATGCGTATGCGCCACCAAGCGCCCCCAGGATCGGCTGGGTTCTGTCGCGTTAGCGAGGTCGAGTAGAATCGTTCAAATCAAAACGTACGACACGCATGATGGCAAAGACGAACAAGCCGCGCAGGACGCTGCCCGCCGGTATTGGCAAAGTGATGAAGCGGCTGCATTATCCACTGGACGTGATTCTGCTATGTGTGCGCTGGTACGTGGCGTACTCGCTGAGTCTGCGTAATCTGGAGGAATGAAATGAACGCGTCCCACCCCGTGACCGAGTGAGCAAAGCAAGGTGGATCCTCACGGGCCAACGGCATCGATGTGCCCACGTGGAAAATAGGAAGTTTCCCAAGGCAACCGGAGGATCCAGTGGTGAATCGTACAGCAGTCGGCGTGGACATCGCGAAAACCGTGTTCCAGGTGCATTACGTCGATCAGGAAACCGGCGAGATCGTGAACAAGCCGATCAAGCGGGCAAAGTTCCTTGAACACTTCGCGAATCGTGCGCCGTGCCTGATCGGGATAGAAGCGTGTGGTGGTGCGCACCACTGGGCCCGGCAACTGACCAAGATGGGCCACGAGGTGAAGCTGATGCCGGGGGAGTTTGTGAAGGCGTTCAATGTCCGCAACAAGAGCGATGCGGCGGACGCCCGGGCGATCTGGCTGGCAGTACAGCAGCCAGGCAAGCCGGTGGCGGTAAAAACCGAGATGCAGCAGGCGATGCTTGGGCTGCACCGTATGAGGCAGCAACTGCTCAGTATCCGTCAGCGGAACCCGTCAGACTGGTTTTGCGCGGTTAGATGTCGACGATCTTTCGTAATAGAGAGTACGAAACGCGCCAGTGACCATCGGTGTCGTTGACGGCAATAGAGGCGGTCTTGGCGTTCAGCTTGACGCCATGCCCACGCGCTCGCTGAGGTGCTTGTCGGTGAAGCCAACTGTGTCGCCGACGAAGAACTCGTCACGCTGCATTCTCGGCGGCGGTGCCGGTTCGACGTGAGGCTGATCAGTTGAAGTTTCCGGGATGATCGCCGCATAGAGCACGCCCCAGCGACGTCGAGTGGCGCTGTCCTGAACCACCGCCTGAGTCTGCCGGAGTTCAACAATTGTGCCTTGTGCCGGCGGACCAAGCGGGTTATCGCCAATGTAGTTGACGGCCATCCCCAGATGGAGGCGTTGACGTATTTCGAGAATGCGGCGGGGATCGTCAAGCATTTTGCCAATCGCAAGGTAGAGGCGATATAGCTCGGCGCTAGGCGCCTGCCGAAGCGAATCGAGAATGTCTATATGCAGAGGTGTTCATAAAGCGCAGCATGGCCGCTATACGCGTCGGCTTGCAGATAGCCCTGGTATTTATTCAGGTACAGCAGCGGATGTGCGCCCGCCCGGGACTCCGCGAACTCGAACACGACCGCCGGCGGATGGTCGACCCAGACATCATTCTCCCGGTGTAGGTGGATCAAATTTGACATATTTGGAAAGCGTCGTGTACTCGTCTTTAGACAGATCCGCGGTGTTGATGGCGATTTTTATGCTGTCGATCCCGATGGCTGTCGGATCGAGGCCGCCGGCTGCCGGTATATCACTAAAGGGGATATTTTTTAGGCAGCAGAACTCGAAATATATGCGCCAAATAGGCTCTCCTTCGGGGGGCGGCTCATAACCCGACGTCTTGAGCGTCCCATAATAGAGTATAAGCACCCCCTCACCCCACTCGGTAGAAAGCGAGAATATTAAGCGCGCATTTGGCACATCGACTTTGATTCCGCCGTTTGAAACTGGAATCGTGACCTCAGGTATTCCTGGTGGTTTGCTGATTCCGAGGTTTCGTTGCAAGTATTCCCAATCTAGGGCAACACCAGTCTGTTGACCGAAGTACGAGTTCATCTTATCCAGCGTGTTAGCAACGTCGTCTTCCTGGGGCATGGTTCTAAACTCCATCTATTTGGCACTTGCACAGATCGACACCAAGCACTTATGCGGCGTCAATCTGGTGTGCAGGCCCGATTACTACCGTTTTCGGGAAATTACACGGGAATTTGATCAGACTGGAGCGTCGACACGACCTACGGAAACACTGATTTATGAGGCTTGACACCCGAGGACGTTGTAGAAAAAGGTTCACGGAACGGACTCACAACGATGAAGCGGCAGAAGCGCAGACTTCGGGCAAAAAGCCCGTAACGAAACCGCAGCGCTTCTGGCAGAGATGGAGAAGGTTGTCCCGTGGCCGCGTTTGCTGTCGGCCATCGAGCCGTACTACCCGAAGGGCAAGCGAGGCCGACCGCCGATTGGCTTGGAACGTATGCTGCAGATCTACTTCCTGCAACAGA
>NZ_CYGX02000135.1 GCF_900019265.1 Paraburkholderia ribeironis | reverse complement strand
GGCCGACCGATCTCGAACACTCGGATTTACCTGCTAGACAGCCACGGTCAACCGGTGCCGCTAGGCGCAGTGGGTGAACTGTATATCGGCGGCGCAGGCGTGGCTCGTGGCTATCTGAACCGCCCAGAACTGACCACCGAACGCTTCCTCCCCGATCCCTTCTCCCATCACTCCGATGCCCGCATGTATCGCACCGGCGATCTGGCCCGCTACCTGCCCGACGGCAATCTTGTGTTCCTCGGTCGCAACGACCACCAGGTTAAAATTCGCGGCTTCCGCATCGAGCCCGGCGAAATCGAAACCTCTCTCGCAGAGCACCCCGCCATACGCGAGGCCGTCGTAGTCGCACTCGGCGACACGGACAAACGTCTGGTGGCCTATGTCACAGGCAACGAAACATCGCCAGGTGAACTGCGCGACTGGCTCGCCAGCCGCCTGCCCGATTACATGGTCCCTAGCGCTTTCGTGCGGCTGCACGCGTTGCCTCTCACCCCCAACGGCAAACTCGATCGCCGGGCACTGCCCGCTCCGGATGCCGACTCACTCGCCCATGCCGCGTACGAAGCCCCCATCGGTGCACTCGAGATCGCACTGGCCGACATCTGGCGTGAACTCCTCGGCGTCCACACGGTCAGTCGACACGATTCATTCTTTGCGCTTGGCGGACACTCCCTGCTCGCTGTTCAAATGAT
>NZ_CYGX02000134.1 GCF_900019265.1 Paraburkholderia ribeironis | reverse complement strand
GTCTCGCGTGACATCCTCGGCCTCTACACGGTCAGTCGACACGATTCATTCTTTGCGCTTGGCGGACACTCCCTGCTCGCTGTTCAAATGATTACCCATGCAGCGAAGCGCAGCATGATATGTACCTTGAATGACATATTTCAACACTCCACTCTGGCGAAACTAGCTTTACACATCGACACTTATCCGTCATTTACCTCAAATATCAGTGCAATCACGATTCGACCATCCGGATCAGAACCTCCGATATTCTTCGTACCGGATGGCTCGGGAGATCATTCGTACGCATTCCCCCTTTCCGAGAGCATAAACATTGATTGCCCGACATATGTACTTCCATGGCCACCAAGTCTTGACGCCCCATCCAGTTTGATTGAAGATCTTGCTGAGAAAATGGCCAATATTATAATTGGTACCCAATCAACCGGACCCTATCGAGTTTGCGGCTACTGTACGGGCGGAATTCTCTCCTACGCTATCGCAAAACAACTTTCCGACATGGGAATGGAGATCGATTTTGTTGGACTTATTGACACACCTGCCCCGAGCACTTTCAGAAATGACAATTTGACTATCGAGCAACGATTCGTTATGTCGATTTCCGATTGCGGAAATATCATACCAAGAGAAACCATAAATAAGATGCAAGAAAGTTTTGAAAGACTAAACATTCAAGAGCTAATTGAGCTTGCGCAGAAACTAAAAATTCTTCCAAAAGCAATCCCCATCAAGATCGCCGTCGATCACTACAAGCGCATCCACAATTACGTCGACATGATAAAGATTTATGCTCCGCCGCCGTTGCATTCAACAATCCACCTATTTTATGCGCTTGAGAAGCCCGACCAAGGCGATCACACCTCTCCTCAAACGCATGGCTGGGATAAAATTATCCCATCGTCGCGTCTCTTTACAAATCCAGTACCTGGCAATCACATCACGCTGATGTCAGATAAATTGAATCGCATGCTTCTTGGAAACGCGTTGAGTCGCATATTAAAAGAGCCCAATACCTATACCTCCAAACCCCTGTCGCGCAAGCCTCTGGACACTGACAACTAACGGTAAACGATGGTTTCCACACACCAAATGGAGGTTCGTTCGCAACCCGTGGGCAGGTTCTGTCGCAGTAAGAGCGAGAGGTCGGCCAAGTCCGATATGGTATGGATTCCTTATCCAGCCAGCGAATAGAATTGCTGTGCGGGAGTTTGCACCAACGCCGCCATCGTTCAATTGCCCCTTGACGATCATGTGCATAACTTCGATGCCGCCCAACACGATGCAGGCACAACGAAATTTCTTGAACCCAAGCATCGGTCGGGTCCGGCGCTTGATCGCCCGATGATCCTGTTCGAGAGGGTAGCCTCGTTTCCTCTCGGAAACGAGGCCCCCGAAGGTAGGGTCGAAAACTGGCGCGCGCACGGTAGGCTCCGGTGGTCTCTCCACCGCTTTCACGGTGGGCCTCAGTCCGGCTGCCATAGTCACGTTTCCAGCTCCCGCCACGTCAAACCGAGCGTGCGGTTTTCCCGCACTCGGCTTTCCTGTCTGCTTCATGTCAAGGTTTATGGGACCTATCATGCTGGGCGCGCTTTCGGCGCAGCGGTACGCCCGGCCCCAATAATGCGATGACCCACATGCCTCCATACCGACCACGCACGGCTCAAGCTTCGCAAAAAACGCCAGTACGTCCGCGCGGCGCAACTGCTTGCGTACGACAGTATGTCCCTGCGAGTCCACTCCATGAACCTGGAATAGAGTCTTTGCAAGATCCAGCCCGACGGTGGCTATCTTCATGATGAACGCTCCTTTGCCGTGGAAGTCACGACTTCTCCACTAATGGGATGGTCCACCCCACCTCGCTGGACAGGTTAGGCTGGCAGTGTTCATACCGAACTGGAGACCATCATGGACGACGTAACGCTCGTTGGTATCGATCTCGGCAAACACAGCTTCCACCTGCATGGGCAGAACGTGAAAGGCAAAGCTATGTTTCGTAAAAAGATGAGCCGCAAACAACTGATCGAATTCTTCGCGACGTTCCATGCCTGTACCGTCGTCATGGAGGCCTGCGCCGGTTCGCATTATATGGCGCGCAAGCTGGCCGAATTCGGGCACACGGTGCGCCTTATCTCGCCGCAGTTCGTCAGGCCATTCGTCAAGTCAAACAAGAACGATTTCGTCGATGCCGAGGCGATCTGCGAAGCAGCTTCGCGCCCGGCTATGAGATTCGTAACCCCGAAGACGGAGTCGCAACGTAAGCGGCTCGTGCCGGCCGTTATAGACGGTGGCTGAGGGTGACATCAAAGTGATGCCCATCATTTCCAATCTGATGGGCACCACTTTGACACAGTCTGCGGAGAAGAAGCCGGATTCCCGAACGGGGCGCCCG
>NZ_CYGX02000129.1:17115-17498 GCF_900019265.1 Paraburkholderia ribeironis | reverse complement strand
GGCAACAGCGGCTCCGCAAACGGCGGCAACGGCGGCAGCGGCTCGGGTAACGGTGGCTCCGCAAACGGCGGCCAAGGCAGCAACGGCTCCGGAAAGGGAGGCAACGGCGGCAGCGGCTCGGGTAACAGCGGCTCCGGCAACGGCGGTCAAGGTGGCGGCGCCTCAGGCAACAGCGGTTCCGCAAACGGCGGTCAAGGCAGCAGCGGCTCAGGCAGCAGTGGCTCCGGAAAGGGAGGCAGTGGCGGCAGCGGCTCGGGTAGCGGTGGCTCCGGCAACGGCGGTCAAGGCAGCAGCGGCTCCGGAAAGGGAGGCAGTGGCGGCAGCGGCTCAGGCAACGGCGGTTCCGCAAACGGCGGCCAAGGCGGCAGCGGCTCCGGAAAGGG
>NZ_CYGX02000129.1:0-17105 GCF_900019265.1 Paraburkholderia ribeironis | reverse complement strand
CCGGCAACGGCGGTCAAAGCGGCAGCGCCTCAGGCAACAGCGGTTCCGCAAACGGTGGCCAAGGCAGCAGCGGCTCAGGCAGCAGCGGCTCCGGAAAGGGAGGCAGTGGCGGCAGCGGCTCTGGTAGCAGTGGCTCCGGCAACGGCGGTCAAGGCAGCGGCGCCTCAGGCAACAGTGGCTCCGGAAACGCGGGCCAAAGCGGCAGCGCCTCAGGCAGCAGCGGCTCCGGAAAGGGAGGCAACGGCGGCACCGCCTCAGGCAGCAGCGGCGCAAGCAACGGCGGCCACGGCGGCGGCTACGGCGGTGGCCAGGGCGGTGGCCAAGGCGGCAGCAACCACTAAGAAAGGCAACTTTCCCCGCAACGCGCGGAGGCCGGCAATCCGACCTCCGCGCCAAAACCAAACCAGCAGATCAGCCCTACCGATCAACCCGGCGGCGCACGAGTGGACGGCCGCCCCGTCCACTCGCTCTCACGCGACGTCCACGTCGAGCCCTTGTTCCTGCACCACCAGAAAAACCTTCTCCACGCCACAAGTTCTTCCTCACGCGACTCTCCGGTGACGCTCCCCAACGCGGGCAACACACCGCACTCGGTCCCGAACCGGAAGTCAGGTGCCTGCACTGGATCGGTCCGCGTCGTGATCCGATAGATCGAATGCAGATGACCGCAAGCACATACGCACCTGCTTTCCGTTGCGGGTGAAGGCACTACTCACACTCCCCATCCGTCAGCGCTCCTGCACATTGACGACAGCCAACGTATGCGGCAGCACGCTCGCATGCCGGCCATGAGTGCCCTCGACCAGCGCGATCCGCGCATCCGCATGCCGAGCACGCCAGACATGCAATGCATCGAACGTCCCGTCGGATGTGATTCGCGTCGCCGGTCCAACCGCCCGGCAACGGAACGCCACGCCGCGCGCACGAAACTCCACTCGCCAGCACGAGCGGATGCCTCGCGATTTCAACTGTCAACGATGCATGCTTCACGTGCGCGTCGCCTTTTCGAGTTCGCCGAGCATCCGTTCGACGCGGTCCGCGAGCGTCTCCGTGCTCTCCTATTCGCGCAAGCGTCCGACGATCAACGGAAAACGCAATCGGCGTTGACTTCCTCGGCTGCGTGATGACCACGCGACTCGCGTTCATCCTTTCGAACACGGCCCCGCCGATGCGCCGCGCGTCGACTTCCTCCAGCAGCACTTCCGTATCGGCCTGATCGAGCAACAGCTCGCCGCTCTTGCGATGGCGAAAGATGTTCGTGGAAGAGGCCACACGACCTCTGCACCTGCCGCACGCTTTTCAGTCGTCCAAAATACGCCTGGAACACCAGTCCCGACACTTAGGCAATCTCACGAAAGCGCCGCATCGAGAATTCGGGAGTATGGAGGCTCGCGAGAACGTCATTTTCGAGTGCGTCGAGCGAAAGGAGGCCGACTTGCAATTGCGCGTTCCCAATCGAATGATTGCGCGCAGAGCAGTTCAGAACCATAGTCGTTCATCTGAATCGAAAAGCTGCCGGGCATTTCGCGCTTCGACTCATTGCATCCCACATCTCGCGTCGAAAACCGAACGGCTGCCGGTGGTGGGTTTCGAACCACGCGTCGAGTCTGTCGACCAATGGCTCACCGGATGACTCGCGGATGCCTCATGTGGACCGCGCAACAGCGCAGGCGGCTCACAAGCACATCTTCCTACTTACGTGCGCCGTGCACTTTGTGATTAAATGCCGAGGGTCTCGCTCGTCAGCGATACAAACTTCGATTCGCGCGTGCGCATTGCCACGATCATTGATAACGGAGTTCTGCGTTGAACCTCAAACAGGCATCGCTGCCGCATACGTCATTGCGCATTGCGGCTGCGCAAGCACAACCGGTCGCCGGCGACGTGGCGGCCAACATCGCCAGAACGGTTGAGCTGACCGCAGTCGCCGCTGACCGCGGCGCGAAACTGGTGGTTTTCCCCGAAAAATTCCTGAGTGGTTACGAACCGGATCTGATCGCCGGCGACCCTGCGAAATACGCATTCGACGACTCGCATGACCCCCGGCTAGAGCCGATTCGCGAAATATGCCGCCGGCGCGAGATTGCAGTGATCGTCGGCGCGGCCACACGCGGCGCGAGCGGCCTGCATATTTCGTCGCTGGTATTCAACCGGTCCGGCGAACAGATTGAGCCGTATCACAAGCAGTATCTCTACAGCAGCGAGACGCGTCTCTACCAATCGGGCTCGCAAGGCTGCATGCTGGAACTCGACGGCTGGCGGCTTGCTGCCGGCGTGTGTTACGACGTGGGCTTTCCGGAGCATGCGCGACACGCGGCGGTGAACGGCGCGCACGTTTATCTGGTGAGCGCGCTTTTCAGTGTGAAGACGGGCTATCACCAGTCGCGTATCTGGCTTCCCGCGCGTGCTTTCGACAACACCCTGTACGTGCTGCTGTCGAATCACGTCGGCACGACCGGAGGCTGGGCAACGTGTGGCGCAAGCGCGATCTGGAGCCCATACGGCGACGTAATCGCGCAAGCGGGCCGCGACCGCGACGAAGTCGTTACCGCGCTACTCGATCCAGTCGTGCTCGCCGATGTCCGTGAGCGTGAAACGGTGCTCGCGGATTTCAACGCACGTGGCGATGCGACGGCTGCGAACTGCTACACGGTACAGAACCTCGATTGAATAATCTGGCGGCGCGACACCTTCGTCATTTCGAGGCAACGCGCTGCAACACGCAATCTTGCGATGGATCGCCTATGATGTTTTCCCGCAAGACTGAACTTGCATCGAATATGCGCGCTGGCGACATGGCATGCGGTATCGTCGAACGGCGTTATGCGACTTGCGATCCGCTACAATGACGCGCACTACCCAACTGGAGATTCGTCTTGAAATCTATCGTTGCTTTGGTTGCTGCGGCTGTTCTTTCTTCGACCGCAATGGCCGCCGCGCCCACTACCGAAAAGCTGCCTTCCGGCGTTGTCGTTGAGCACCTGACGCAAGGTACGGGCGCCCAACCTGCTGCCGACGATGTCGTGAAGGTCAATTACCGCGGCACGCTTCCCAATGGCACCGAGTTCGACAGCTCCACGAAGCACGGCGGTCCGGCGACTTTCCCGCTCAATCGGGTGATTCCGTGCTGGACGCAAGGCGTCCAGAAGATGAAAGTGGGCGGCAAGGCCAGGTTGACCTGCCCGGCAGCAACCGCATACGGCGACCACGGCGTCGGCGTGATTCCACCGAATACGGATCTGACGTTTGAAGTCGAACTGGTCGGCATCGTAAAGTGATACTGCGCGACATGAATTGAAATTGAGCCCCGCTACGAAGATCGCTGCGGGGCTTTTTGTTTTCCGGGCGCTGAATCGCCTCGGGGGTGTTCATCATGAAACGTGAAAATAGCGCAGTGCGGGTTGCAACCATCGGCTTCGCCGGCAAGAGCGCACAGAGCTTCTTCGATTTGCTCAAAGGGGCCCAGGTGCGCACGGTTCTCGACATCCGTCTGAATAACACCTCGCAGCTCGCGGGCTTTGCGAAGAAGCAGGACCTGCCTTACTTCCTCGACAAATTGTGCAATGCGGCGTACGTGGAAATGCCGGAACTGGCTCCCGAACCGGATTTGCTGAAGCGCTACCAGGGTAAAGAACTGGCGTGGGACGATTTCACGGCGGAGTATATCGAGCTGATTGCGAAGCGCCGCGTGGAAAGCAAGCTGGATGTCGATCTATTCCGCTCGGCTTGCCTGCTTTGCAGTGAACATTTACCACATCATTGTCACCGTCGACTCGCGGTCGAATATCTGAATTCACAATGGAATAGCCGGATGACGATCAATCACCTGTCTTGATCTGCGCATTCTGCGGGCGGTTGTTCGGACCAGGCTTTTCCCTGCGCATCGCGGTTGCGCCATCGCGGATTCACAACGTCGTCCGTCAGTAGCCCGAAAATTTGATTGTCTGCAATGCGGCCGGTCGTGTCGTCTTGCCGGTCGTGTCGTGTCGTGTCGTTCGGCACGGCGAGTCGCGCCCAATCAGCCGGCTCGGCAAACAGTAATAGCGCTTTTTTTAAAGCCGCAGCGCGCTCGCTCGTCTACTATCTACTCAGGCGCCGACCCCGGCGCACTTCCCGCATCCCTCTCGCCACCCAGTCCCGAAGCCGCTCGCCCTCATTCGCCGTGCGGCAGGAGCGCCTGTCATGAATATCGACTTTCACTACGGTGTGGTCTACATTGCCGCGCGTGTTGGCGGAATGACGGCCGGCGAAGCGCTGACCGTCGCGCATGCGTGCCAATACGTCGACGACGCCACTACCTGTGGAATACTGCGTTTCAAGGGCGGAGAAACCTTCGAGCGTTTCGCCACAGCGCACAAACTATTCGACTACGTAAACACGGAGAATGACCAGAACCGCCTGGTGTGGGCGCCGTTTCATTTTCTGCCGGCCGGCGAGGGTGAAACGCTTGAAGAAAAGGCCGTTTGCCGGCCGGATAGCAAGGTCGCGCGTGAAGTGGTGCGGCGGGCAATCCGGCAGCGCGACTCGGAAACGGGTTTGCATCGGCTCGGTGTGGCGCTTCACACGTATGTCGATACATGGGCGCATCAGGGGTTTGCGGGTATCGAAAGTCCGTGGAACCGCGTGCATCTGCTGGAGGCTCAGGACTGTACGCGCAAAGGCTGGCTCGCCAGCCTCAGGCTCGCCACCGAGCATTTGATGGACCGCATCGAGGAAGATGTGCTGACGGTTGCGTTACCCGTCGGTCACGGCGCGGCGTTGCATTATCCCGATCAGCCATGGGCGCGTTGGCATTACATCGACGGCAGAAACAACTTCATCTCGAGACACAATTTGCCGGACTTCGTGCAAGCGGCCGACATGGCCTGCCGCGCAGTGCGCGCCTATCTGGCGGGGCGAGAAGATTTTGAAGGCGAGGCTGGTCTGCCGGAAGACGTAAAAGACACGCTCACCGTTTTGCTCGACACGAACCGGAATATTGACGACAACCAGCGTCTACAGACCTTGTGTGAACGGGTGAAAGCGGGCCGCATTCCGGGTTTGAAAGAGTCGATTCCGGCCTATATCGCCAAGGGGCGGGGCTCCTGGAAGTGCGATGCCACTGGTTTGGAATGCGACGACGACACTGGGGATCGCCCGGTATGGACGAGTGCGTTTGAGAAAAGCGATTACCGGCTCTTCCACGACGCAGTCAAAGAGCACCGTTTCGTGACCACGCAGGAGATCCTGCCTGCCCACGGACTGCGGATCGCATGAGTGAGCCAGATAGGGCATGCCGCCGCAAGCCATGCTTAAAGCACGGCGCCGCGTGATTTCGCGGCGGCCCCCTCTACTTCCAGACTATTGCACTTTTGCTTGCTGACGTTGGGCGGCCTGTTCCTCAGCGTGTTTTTTGGCCATATGCCGTCCCACCAGACAGCCGCCGACCGCGCCGACCACCGCGTGGTGCCCGGCGTAATGCCCCGCGACTCCGCCGACGACCGCTCCCTTCATGCACCCGGCCGCGTGCGCCGTGCCGACCATTGCCGAAGAGAGTGCTACTGCCGCGAGGGCGGCTCTTATATAAGCAGCTTTCATCTGAAAGTACCGTGTTGTTGAGATGGGTCAAGGTGGGGTCGTTCGACATCGTTTCAATAGCCGCCCCAGCGGTGGCGTTCACGCCATTCATGCTCGCGCCACTGTTCGCGGCGCCATTCGTGTTCGCGCCATTCACGGCGTTCCCGCCACTCGCGTGCGCGCCAGTCGTCGTCGCGGTAGCCGACCGCTACCGGAACCGGGCCGTAGGCAACGGGACCAGCGACGTAGGCTGGCGGGGGCGGTGCATAGACGCCGACCGGAATGCCGACGCCGACGGCCAGGTCCACATGCGCCGACGCTGCCGACGAGGCCGCCAGAACGACCAGACCCAGTGCTGCGCCAATGAGCTTCTTGTTCATTTGCCGTTCTCCCTGCACATTGAAGTGCGATGCGCTTCTGGTTGATTCGCAGCGGCTCCGAACGACTACAGGTTGTTGTCGCCTGGCTGCTGGGTACGGTTCGCAGTGTAGAAGGGCAGTCCTGACACAGGTGAAACAGCGGTGCGAGATCCGTAACGCTGGATTACCGACTCCGAGCGGGCGCATTGCGTCGCCCCCCGAACCTGGGTCCTATGATTGGCAGTAGTGCTTTTTTTGAAAGCGGACTGCCTGGCAAACACACTTTCGAATGAAAAAGCGAACGCCTGACCTTTGAATATCCCAATGCTTGCCTATAGTAGAAGCGACTATTGCAGTGAAGCACAGCGGATGCTTTTCGTTGTCGACGCGGTTGACGGGGAAACCTAAATGACGCCATCGAATGCTGCGATCTATTCATCCCGGACCTGTACGCCGGAGTCGTTGCGAACGCTTGCCGGCTACCTCGAGGCGGCGCTCGACCAGGGTGAGAGCGTGGTTCTGATGCGAATCGGTACGCATGTGCGCAGCGTTTATGTCGGCGATCCTTCCCGCCCATTGGAGGAATTGATGGAATCCGGCGCAGTGGACGCCATTCAGGCTGACGAGATGTTGGCGTTGACCTGCCTGGGACTCAATCGGATAACGGCGGACGGTCAACGATACCGTTTTGTACGAAGTGTGCGGTACATTGCTGACCGCCAGGCCGTCGTTTTCACGCCGATCTGAGTTGCGGCGCTGGGAATTGGAGACGCAAAAACTAGCGTCTAAAAGAAAGTAAAAGGAAGAAAGATGGCGTTATTGAGTAGTGGACCTGAAAGGTTTGCGCCCGAAAGTGACGCGTTTCGGCTGCGGGAATGTCTTAAAGTTCACACAGTTCTGCCTTTCTGCTTTCATTCATGGCATAGTTCGACGATTACCACACAGGGAGGAATCAAATGACTACGTTAGAACAAATTCAAGCAAAGCTGAAGAAACTTCAGGCGCAGGCCGACGTTATGATTGCCAGGAAAGCGCAAGCCGCAGTCGATCAGATTCGTGATCTGATGCTCAAACACGGTCTGACTACCGAAGATATTGAAACCAAAGCAAAAGCGAAGCGTGCCGCGCGAGGTCTGAATGCTCGCGCCGGAAACGGCAAGGCAAAAACCGCCGGCGCAGCGAAATACCGCGACGATAAAACTGGCGCGACCTGGACGGGCCATGGCCGCGCGCCGGGCTGGATTGCCGGCGTGAAAGACCGTACGCCATTCCTGATCGAAGGCGCCAGCGAAGTGAAACCTGTGGCAAAGTCCGCGGTCACTCGTGCAAAGGGCAGCAAGGGCCAGCCCAAAGGCGCACAACCGCCCAAATACCTCAATCCGAAAACCGGCGCGACCTGGAGTGGACGCGGCCCGGCGCCCGCATGGCTCGCGACAGTCAAAGACCGCAGCAAATTCCTGATCGAAGGCGCAGCAGCGCCGAGTGGTGCTGGCCATCAAGCCACGCAAGGCGCCAGTAAAGCGGCGAAAAAAGCCGCCAAGGCCAAGTCGTCGGCGACGAGTGGCGTGGTGAGCAAGAAAGCCGCAGCGAAGAAAGCCGTGGCCAAAAAAGCTGTCGCCAAAAAAGCCGTGGCGAAAAAGGCAGTCGCTTCGAAAAAGACCGTCGCCAAAAAGGCACCGGCGGCAGCCAGAAAAGTAACGGCGAGGAAAGCCGCCGGGAGGAAAACCACCGCGACCAAGGCGGCAAGGAAAACGCTGGCTCGCAAAGCCCCCGCTCAAACCGTCGCCACCACCACCGCGGCAGCGCCGCAAACCGCAACGGCGCAAACGAGCGCATGAGCGCAACGGGGTCGTGAAGTAGATGACTAGTACGATCGATTCACCCCAGCAGGAGGACCAGGTCGTCCTGCTGGACTCCGTGCCTCATCCGGCCGCCGATGCGGCCGAACCCTTCATCGTTGCGAGCGACCGTCGGCTGATCGTCGCTTACCCGATTGCGGAAACCGACTTTGAACGGTTCGGACCATTCGATTCCGACGACGATCCCTTTTGCGCGGTGCTATTTCCCGACGCTGTGTTTCATCGGCTGGGTCCGCCCGGCGACGCCAATCTCGATATTCATCCACTCGCCGGGCAGGGTCTGCTTGGCTGGTCGGTTCATGAAGTCATGAATTCGTCGCTGGCTGCGGAGGTTGCGGGAGTCGCATCGGCAGGGCCGGCGCAGCGCCATTTCGTCATTACGTTTCAGGAGTCGACGTTTGAATGCGTGGCGTCGGACTATACCGTGGTCGGTGTTTTCGGCGCAGCGGAAATTGCCTGCCGTGAAGCGTTCGCTCTGGTCAGGTAGCGCAATAGGCTCGGCAAGCGCGGTCCCGCCATGGTTGCCAAAGGGAGCGCAGTTTTTCGGTAGAGCGAAATTGCGGGTCGATCAGACTGGATCGATTCTGGCGCAATTCTTTAGTCTTTTCGTTTACACGGTCGGTCCAGAGCTATTCCTGATTCGGGATCGTTCTCCAGAAAGTTCGCACAACCAATTCCCGTTGCGTAATGAAGATGACGCACATCAGGTAGCGCGGAGTGCGGCATTGTTACGGGTTAGAGCACGGCAAGCCAGCCGCCATCGACATAGATGATCTGGCCGTTCACATAGCTCGACGCGGCCGACGACAGATATACGGCGGTGCCGACCAGTTCTTCCGGCTTGCCCCAGCGATGCGATGGATTACTGCTCTTCACCCACGCATCGAACGCTGCATTCTCGACGAGCGGCTGGTTCATGTCGGTCAGGATGTAGCCCGGGCCGATTGCGTTCGCCTGAATATCCGACGCGGCCCATTCGGCGCTCATCGCGCGGGTCAGCATCTTGATGCCACCCTTGGCGGCCGTGTAGGCGCCGACCGTCGCACGCGCCGACTCGCTCGTCAGCGACCCGATGTTGATGATCTTGCCGCCCGTACCGCGAGCGATCATGCGCCGTGCCGCTTCTTTCGCGACGATGAACGCGCTGGTCAGATTGGTGTCGATCACGCGCTGCCAGTCCGCGAGTTCGAGCTCGACGAGCGGCTTGCGGAACTGAATGCCCGCATTGTTCACGACGATGTCGATCTGCACGCCGTCGCGGTCCCATTGTGCGAAGGCATCGGCGACGGCCTGCGGGTCGGTCACGTCGAACGCGCGGCCCAGCGCTTTGAGCCCTTTGCTGGTGAGCCGGCCGGTTGCCTCGGTGACGGTATCGGCACGCGTGCCGTTCAGGATCACGCTCGCGCCTGCCGTGGCGAGCCCTTCGGCGAGGGCGAAGCCGATGCCCCTCGCTGAACCCGTGATGAGCGCCGTGCGGCCGCTCAGGTCGAATAGATGTGTCATGCGTTTCTCTCGTGCGAGTTTCGATGCAGGCGGCGCGCGTGCTCTGCGGTTGCCGTTACAGATCGAATCCTGACTGTGCCTTGCCGAGCGGTGTCAAATCGTCCACCGTCGCCCGGCCTACGAAATCCACTTCGAAATGGTCGGCCGGAAAATCCGGCGAGCCTTTGTCTTGCAGAAAACTCGGAAACTGACGCTTCAGATACGCGTCGTTCTTTGCACATGCCGGCGCCGACGCGACGTACATCACGTTGCTATAACCGGTGCCGCGATGCGCGTCTTCGACCGCGTGGATCACGTCGCTGCTGTGCCAGAATACCGTATCGCCCGGCTGCATCTTCGGAATCGACGACAGCGCGTCGAACAGCGGTGCGTGAAATTCCGGCCTGATCGACAGCGCGCGCCGGGCATCGCGCCGCATAGATCGTCGTCGTGGCAGTCAACCGACCCACCCCGCAGGGAGGGAAACGTGAAATATTCGCCATACTGGCCCGAAGGCCTTGCGCATCACCTGTCATCTCCCCAGACTTCGCTATACGAGAACCTCGCAACCGCCGCCAGCCGATATCCCGGAAAGACGGCGATTCACTACTACGGCGGGTCGTTGAGTTACGCGCAGTTGCAGCAGGAAGTCGAGGCCCTGGCCGGTTTTCTGCAGCGTCAATGCGGCGTAGTGTGTGGCGATCGCGTCGCGCTGTATATGCAGAACAGCCCGCAATACGTGATCGGCTATTACGCGATCTTGCGAGCCAATGCCGTGGTGGTGCCGGTGAATCCAATGAGCGTCACCGCCGAACTTCGACACATCGTCGAGGACTGCGGTGCGAAGGTGGTGCTGTTGGGCGGGGAACTCTACGAGCAGGTCCGACCGCTTCTCGGCGGTGCAATCAGTCATGCGATCGTGGCGCGCTATGCCGACTATCTTGCAGGCAGCACCGACCTGCCCTTGCCGGCCGTATTGATCGAGGTAGCCGCCGCGCTCGACATCGAGTCCTGCGCAGCCAGCGCACCGAAAGCCGTGCACTGGCGTGCCGCGCTTGCGGCTGCTGAAGCGCCGTCTCCCTACGTCGCCTCGCCCGACGATCTCGTGGTGATCCCCTACACGTCAGGCACCACTGCGGCCCCGAAGGGATGCATGCACACGAATCGTAGCGCCACGCACGTCGTCGCCGCTTCGGTGCAATGGTGCGAATTGTCGCCTGACTCGGTCATCCTGTGCGCGATGCCGATGTTTCATGTCACCGGCATGCAGCAGTGCATGAACGTGGCGATCTCTCTTGGTGCGACGATGGTGGTCATGACGCGCTGGGATGGCCGGTGCGCGGCGCTGCTGATCGAGCGTTACCGCGTGGGGTTCTGGATTGCCATCTCGACGATGATGGTCGACTTCATGAGCCTGCCTGATCTGGAGCGTTTCGACCTGAGCTCCATCACGCGCCTGGCTGGCGGGGGTGCCGCCATGCCGAAGGCGCTGGCGCAGCGCATCGAGGCCCGTTTGGGTGTCTCCTACATGGAGGGATACGGACTGTCCGAGACCATTTCGGCGACGCACATCAATCCACCGCAACGCTGCAAGCTGCAATGTCTGGGCATACCCATGCAGGACACCGAATCAATTGTGGTGGACCCCACCACGCTCGAAGTTCTCGGGCCGAGAGCAACAGGCGAAATTCTGATCAGCGGCCCTCAGTTGTTCAACGGCTACTGGGGATGCCCCGATGCGACGCGCGAGGCCTTCGTCGAGATTGCGGGCATACGTTATCTGCGTACGGGTGACCTCGGCTATATCGACGAGGACGGATATTTCTTTTTCGTCGACCGGCTAAAGCGAATGATCAACGCGGCCGGTTATAAGGTCTCGCCCGCGGAAGTCGAGACTTTGCTGTTCGGACACCCTGCGGTTCAGGAAGCCTGTGTGATCGCCACGCGCGACGCGCGCAAGGGTGAGGCCGTCAAGGCATTCGTGGTGCTGCGCGCCGGCATCGATGTATCGGCGAAACAGATCATTGAATGGGCACGCGAGCATATGGCATCGTACAAGGTCCCGCAGACCGTGCAATTCGTCGCGGCGCTGCCCCGAACGGGCAGCGGAAAGGTTCAGTGGCGGCTGTTGCAGGAGCGGGAGAATGCGTCGATTTCGCAGTAGCCCGTGGTTGATGTGGGGAGGCGAACGGCTGAAGTGTTGGGACGCGCGTGCGGATGCGGCGAACTAGTGGGCGGTGCCGCTCAGGTACGCTTCGACGGCGGACGGGTTCGTGACCGGCTTCGCGCTAGTTGCCGGGGGCGAGCACGGGCTTGTCCGGATTCGCGAGCGTTCTGTAGGGAAGTTGCGTGGCGTGCGGATCGATCGTCGTGTTGTCGATCACGCGCTCGACGTCCGCTGTCTTGGCGAGTTCGGCGAGGAAGCCGTGTTTGTCGAAACCGGGCGCGATGCAGCCTTCCACGTAGATGAAGCGTCGTTGCAGCGTGAGCCACAGCGTCGACTGTTCGCGCCAGTGCGTTGCGGCGTTGAGATTGGCGAGACGCCGCTGCACGGCGTCAGCGATTTCCGCGTCGTACAGATAGGCATTCGGCAGGCGGCAACGGCCTTCGATCCAGCAGCTATTGCCGCGTTCGATCCGGTAGTGGCTGTCGTCGAGCCATTCTTTCTCTGTTTCGAACGGCCCCAGTGGCGTCGGGCATTCGCCGATTGCCTTGGAGATCTGCAAGAACGGGTCGTGGCCCCGGTTGATGCGCGATTGTTCGGCATGAGCCTGGGTGATGGCCATGCAGATTAGCAGGCTCACTAGTGGGAGTTCGATCAGGCGGTTCATTGTTGGCCCGCTTCGGATGTTGGGTGTTCGAGTGTGGATGATGGAAAGAGTGGGTTTGCTTTTACGCCTTGTGCGTGGAAGTGCTTGATGGAAAAAGCGCGGTGACATGCTTTGTGAAAGCCGATCGCTGGTCGCTTTCATTTGCCTGCGTCGTGCACTGCAAATGTGCCGCTGGAGGACATGAGGCGCGCGGCATCGTCACACTGAGGCGTGTCGGTCAGCGCCACGCATCTGTTCCCCGTCGCGCCTCACGAACACCTGCGTGAAGATGCCGAAACTGACCGCGGCCGCTCATCAAACTACTCTTTGTGCAGATAGTTCTTTTCCAGGAATTCGGACCTGAAATTTTGTGGCGGAGTGGGAATGTCAGGCCGACCCTCTGGCGTAAAGTCCATGAGATTCCAATACGGCCACACCGTGTCGACATGATTCGACGACAATTCAGTTCCCCAGAAATGAAAAATCTTTCCATCCCGCTTCCTGAATACATGCATCACTGGCCATTGCATATCATCAGAATCGCCCTGGCATTTGTAATCGGCTTGGTAGGTGGAATTCGATCCGGAAACCAGCGCGATCTGCGACCACCCACGTTGTTTGGCCCACGCATTGATTCGGTCAGCAGGGGCTTTCGCAATTGCAACAAACGCGGCGTCTTGGGTGACCTGATACCAGGTGCGATCAAACCCATCGACCAACGACGTACAGGAAGGACAGGGCTTGTCCCAGTTCGGACCGTACATAAACGAGTAAAGCAGCAGAGTGCTTTTATCCGCAAAGAGCTCGGAGAACTTTACACTCTTGCCTACTTTCCCATCGTTGGCCCATTGGAATACGTAGTCCTCTTTCAACTCCCCGCCAGCAGGGAGATTGCGGCGTTTTTCCGCCACAGCTTTCACTTTGTCGATAAGCTCCTGTTCGTCTTTGAGTAACGAGTCACGCGCATCACGATACGCTCTGCTTTCATTTGGATACCGTAGTTCACTCATGTTCGTCTCCTCTTTGAAACGACTATTCGAGTGTACTCCAGATGCCTGTTCGAGGCTGGCGCACTCTGGCATATTGATCGCGATCGAGCCTCGGCCGCCGTCATTACCTCGCGTTCGGCGCAACCAGCCTCGGCGTTGTTGCCGCTGGTGGCGACAGGCGCTATCGCTTCGGTTCAGGTCCGGGTGTGCTTGCCGGAAGATGTTCGACGCGTGCGATATAGTGCGCCTGGTCGCGGCGGACTTTGGAAAACGCGGAATGACCTGCGACCGGCGTGAATAGCCGCTTGTCCGCAAAAATTGCTTCTTTTCGTGCAGTCTATCCGCTGTTGCGCCAAGGCTGCTGCCGAACCAACACGTCAAGCACTATAGGAGAATTATGAGCACAAACCTTTCTATCCGTGATGGTAAGGGCAACGAACTGTCCAGGCTAGGTTCACTGCTGGTGAAAGTTTATGCCGCGCTGCCTGGCTTCCCGACTCCCGACGAACAGCCGGGCTACTATGAGATGCTCGCTAACATCGCCCGGTTCGCAGAAAAGCCAGGCGCGAGAGTCCTGGTGGCCCTGTCCGAACTCAACGAGCTCGCTGGCGGCGTCGTCTACTTCGGCGATATGTCTCAATATGGATCGGGCGGGATTGCAACCACCATGCAACACGCGTCCGGAATTCGCTTGCTAGGCGTCGATCCCGCGTTTCGCACCATGGGTGTAGGCAAGGCACTGACACTTGCATGCATCGACCTTGCGCGCCAAAGTGGCCACTCGCAGGTGATTCTCCATACAACCAAGGCAATGCAACTCGCCTGGGGTATGTATGAAAAGCTTGGCTTCGTGCGCGCCGAAGACCTCGATTTCTCCCAGCAGGGGCTACAGGTGTATGGGTTCAGACTCGCGCTGCGATGACACCAGGCGCAGGCCTGAGCGCTTTTTTTGCGGTTGACGTTGCGTGGAGTCAGGACAGCTTCAACTCCCATTGCGTAGCCAGGCATCGAGGCCGGCTCGCGACTCATGGCGGCGGTTGTTATTCATGACCGCCTCGATGGTCGCTTCACCGCTTCACTGCTTCGCGCGCCGATTCTCGACTGCGAACTTGATCAACTCCGCCTGACCTTCAATATCCAGCTTGCGCTTCAGATTCAGCCGATGCGTCTCCACCGTGCGCACGGACAGATCATTGCGCAGTGCGATCTGCTTGCTCGACAGACCTTCGGCCAGCGCATCGAGAATGTCGCGCTCGCGCGGCGTCAGTCGTTCGACCGGCGATTGCTTCGCCGATGCCTGAATTAGCCGCGCGCTCAGCCCCGCGCTGAAAAACGTCTTGCCGTCGAGCACCGCACCGATCGCCTGAATGATTTCGGTGGCGGGCGAGTCCTTCAGCACGTAGCCGCTCGCGCCCGCACGCACCGCCTGGGTCACGTATTCGAGGTTGTCGTGCATCGACAGCATGAGCACGCGAATCGCCGGGAACTGTTCATGAAACAGGCCCGCCAACGCGATGCCGTTCATCCCGTTCATGCCGACGTCCATTAGCACCAGATGGGGCGTTTCGCTGGCAGCGAGCGCGAGTGCTTCCTGTGCGTTGCCCGCTTCGCCGACCACTGCGAAGTGACGCACCGCTTCGAGGCGCGCACGCAAACCATCGCGCACGAGCGGGTGATCGTCGACGAGCAGCAGGCGTGCGGTGGCGGGTGAGGTGTCGCTCATGGTCAGACTTCCTGCAAGGGTGGCAAGGCTGCCGTGGGCGTGCCGAGCGGCACGCGGGCGGTGACGACGGTATGGCCGGCCTGCGAAACGAGCGACAGCTTGCCGCCCAGCGCTTCGAGCCGCTCGCGCATGTTGCTCAGACCCACCCCCGAGCGCAGGCCGACGAACGCATGCGCGACGTCGAAGCCGCGGCCATTGTCCGCGATCGTCAGCGTGACGGCGTCGTTCGAGGTTTCGAGTGCGAGCGCGGCGCTCGACGCCTGCGCGTGGCGCACGATGTTGGTCAGCGCTTCCTGGGCGATGCGAAACAGCACGGTGTTGACCGTGTCCGGCAGCGGCGCCGCGTGAGTGTGCGTGATCTGCGTGAAGCCGATCTCGATGCCGGACTGCTCGCTGAGCTCGCGCGTGAGTTGCTCCAGCGCGGCGGCCACGCCGAGATCGTCGAGCATCGACGGACGCAGCGCGTGCGAAATGCGCCGCACTTCGCGCAACGTATCGCCCAGGCGCGTGAGACTGGCCGAAAGCGCGGCCTCGGCGGCGGGCACCCGCGTATCGCTGCGTTCGAGGCGTGCCAGCGCGGTTTCGAGCAGCAGCTTCACGGAGACCATCATCTGACTGATGCCGTCGTGCAGTTCACGCGAGAGCCGAGCGCGTTCGTTTTCCTGCGACTCGACCACCTGCTGCGCGAGCCGCTTCAGCTTCGCGTCGGCGCTGCGGTATTCGGTGACGTTGAGCACGAGCGCGCACAGCGCGATCACGGCGAGTCCGGCCACCGCGATCGCGTCGATCCACTTCATCGTGCGATCGATGTTGGCCGCTGCGCCCGCGTCGATATGCGCGAGTGTCGAGTCGACGTCGTCGAGATAGATGCCCGTGCCGATCATCCAGCCCCAGCGTTCGAGCGGCACCACATAGCCGAGCTTCGACGCGATCTTGCCGGTCGACGGACGATGCCACAGATAGCGCACGTAGCCGCCGCCTCGCGAGGCCGCGGCGAGTAGCTGCTGGATGGTCGGCACGCCCCGGCTGTCGCGCAGCTCCCACAGATCGCGTCCCACCAGGTCGGGCTCGCGCGGATGCATCAGCGAGCGGCCGTGCATGTCATAGACGAAGAAGTAGCCGTCCTTGCCGAAATCCATTTTCTCCAGGATGTCGAGCGCACGCGTGCGCAGCAGCGCGTCGTCGCGCGCGTTGTCGCCGCCGGCGTCGTAGAGGGGCGCGATTGCGCTGGTGGCGAGCTCGACGTAATGCTTGAGCTCGATTTCCTTGCTCGCCATGTACGCGGTCTGGGTGATCGCGTGCTGGGTTTCGGCGAGCGCGGTGGCTTCGCGGCGCACGCCGGTTTCGATGCTGACGATGGCCGCCAGAAACGGCACGATCGCCAGCAGGACAATCTTGGCTTTGAGTTTCATGGTTGAAAAAACAGTCGCGGGACTACGTGGTACTACGTAGCCCGCGTACGTAGTTGCGCGCTTGTGAGGACGCTCACGAAAGCGAATACTACATCCCCGCGGCATCCCGCGCGTGGGCGGCCCGTGGCCAGCGCCTGCACAGGCTGTCGCTGGGCCGGGTCGTCCCGGTATGTTCATGGTCGGGTGGGAGACGCCCGGCCTTCAGCTTGCTGCCTCATTTCAGCCAGCTGATTTTCCGCGTGCCGGGCCACGAGTCATGGCGCGCGGTGTCGATAACAGACCTAGGAGACGTTCTTGGAGACCTCCCCATCCGCCGGCCGTTCATGGCTCTGGCTCATTCTGCTGATCCCTTACGTCGCGCTGTTGTGGCTGCCGTTCTATAACGACACGCATCCGTCGTTGGCCGGCTTTCCGTTCTTCTACTGGTATCAGTTCCTGTGGGTGCCGTTGACCTCGCTGCTGATTTACATCGTGTATCGAGGTGTCAAATGAACGAACTGAATCCCGTGAACCCGGTCGCGATGAGCGTCTTCATCGCGTTCTTCGTGCTGGTCACCGTGATCGGCTTTTTCGCCGCGCGCTGGAAACGGGGCGACCTGACGCAATTGCATGAATGGGGCCTCGGCGGCCGCCAGTTCGGCACGATCATTTCATGGTTCCTCGTGGGCGGCGACTTCTATACCGCCTATACGGTGATCGCGGTGCCCGCGCTGGTTTACTCGGTGGGCGCGTACGGCTTCTTTGCGTTGCCGTACACGATCATCGTCTATCCGTTCGTGTTCGCGGTGATGCCCAAGCTGTGGAAAGTCGCGCACGCGAAGAATCACATCACGGCAGCGGACTACGTGCAGGGCGAATATGGCGGCAAGTGGTTCCCGGCGGCGGTTGCGCTGACCGGCATCGTCGCGACGATGC
>NZ_CYGX02000128.1 GCF_900019265.1 Paraburkholderia ribeironis | reverse complement strand
GAACCGCCCCGGATTTGGTGGAGGCTCCAACTCTTGAGAGAATGGAGCTATGAACAAGTCGAACAAGTTTTCTGCTGAAGTCCGCGAACGTGCCGTGCGCATGGTGCAAGAGCATCGGGGGCGAGTATGCCTCACAGTGGGCAGCGATCGAATCCATCGCCCCCAAGATCGGCTGCACGAGCCAGACGCTGCTGGGATGGGTCAAGCGGGAAGAAGTCGATAGCGGTGAGCGTGAGGGCGTCACCACGTCGGAACGTGAACGCCTTAAGGCACTGGAGCGTGAGGTTAAGGAACTGCGCCGTGCCAATGAGATCCTGAAGCTGGCGAGCGCATTTTTCGCCCAGGCGGAGCTCGACCGCCGCCTGAAGTCCTGAAGGCCTTTATCGATCAGCATCGCGACACCTTCGGGGTCGAGCCGATCTGCAAGGTCTTGCGGATTACACCGTCGGGTTATCGGCGTCATGCCGCACAGCTTCGCGATCCGTCGCGGCGCTGTGCCCGAGCGAAACGCGACGAGTTTCTGCGTCCGGAA
>NZ_CYGX02000127.1 GCF_900019265.1 Paraburkholderia ribeironis | reverse complement strand
CACTTTGGCGCCATCGGTCTAGACGGTACTCAAGCAACGCTTACACCGGCGGAGAAATGGTGGCGAACGCAATCCTGTGCCGAAAGGAGGTCGGCGACGTCGTCATCAATGCGGCGGGCTACGCGGGCGTGGGCACCGTTGTGCGCCTGCAGGGTCATTCAGGTGCGACCGGCGCTTGCACCGCCAGCGGCAATTGCGGGCCGCGCTTCGAGCACGACGAATTCGCTCGTTTGTTCGACCGCTGTATCATGGCGACGCGGCGCGCAGTGAGTTCATCGCATCGAGCGGGCTCGGCTTGTCGATCGTGCAGACCATCATGCGCATGCACGGCGGAGGCGCATTCGCGGATTGCCACGCCCGACGGATGCATAGTACTTGCTTTTTGCTTTCCGCGTAACATACCTCCGATTCGTTCATAGGCCAGCCGCTGCTTCGCCAAGCCGCCTGATCGCCTCGACGATCGTAGAGCGAGGACAACCGAGATTCGCACGCATGTAGCCGTGCCCCGCGATACCGAACTTCTGCCCCTTATCGAGCCACAGTCGAGCCTTGGTTAGCATGAATTTGTCGAGTGCGTCTGCGTCCATTTCGAGCGCCCGGCAGTCCATCCAAGCGAGGTAGAGGGAGTCAGCCGGCAAAACCTGAATCATCGAGGTGATGCGGTGGACCGCGTCGCGAAAGTAGGCATGATTCTCACGGAGATAGACTAGCAACTCCTCGAGCCATGACTCGCCGTGGGCGTAGGCGGCTTCTGCGGCCACCATGCCGAGTGTGTTGACCGACGGATACATATTTCTGTCGTACTGACGGCGTAGCTCCTCGCGCAGACGTCGATTCGGCACGAACACATTCGCACTTTGCAGGCCCGGCAAATTGAATGTCTTGCTAGGCGCCGTGCAGGTGATGCTCCCTTCCGCAAACTTCCCGCCGAGCGAAGCAAACGGTATGTGCCTTTTGGTCGGGCTGAGGATCAAGTCTTGATGGATCTCGTCCGAAATTACGAGCACACCGTGCCGATCGCAGATCTCGCCCATGGCCCGGAGCTCGTCCTCTGACCATACGTTACCGGTCGGGTTGTGCGGGTTGCTGAGGATGAACACCTTGGTGTTGTCTAGGATCGCTGTCTCGAACGTCTTCTCGTTCAAGCGGTATCCGGTGTCCGTCCGCTCAAGTGGCGCCAACGTCAGGCGACGTCCATTCATCAAAACGTCGTCGTGGAAATGCGCGTAGACGGGCGGCTGGATAAGAACCGAGTCTCCCGGTGCCGAAAATGCTTGAATGGCGGTCTTGAGCGCGGTGATAATGCCGCTCGTCTGCATCACCCATTCGCGAGCGACATCCCACCCGAACCGCTTCGCTTGCCAGCCTATGACCGCGTCGATATAGCTGCTGCTAGCTCCACGCGGGTAGCCGAATACACCGAACTCGACGGCCTCGTGAAGGGCATCGATGACAGGCTGCGGAGCTTTGAAATCCATGTCCGCGACCCACATCGGCAGCGGTCGCACCTCCAGCTCATCGGCTTTGAGAAATCGCTCGCCGGATTCCCACTTCAGGGAGTTCGTATTCTTGCGATTGATCACCTCGTCAAAAACAGAGCCGACATGTTCGGCCGATGCTCCAAAATTCGTTGGTTTTGAATAGGCCTTCACGGTGCGTCCAGTGGCTGGAATAGGTGATCTGGATTCAAATTGCATATTGATACAAGCGCGCCGAGGTCTGCATTCGACCCGTCCGTAACAGTACTGATTTTATCAAACAGATTAGCTACCGCTCTCATTTTGATTTGTGAGTGTTGGTAGAAAATGTTTTTCGAAATTGGACTTTGTGCGTTCGCGCTGGAGGGTAGGCGTCTGATGTGGTCTGGCGAACCCGCCTTGACGAGCGGCGAGTTAGGCGACAGATGTACGAGGCTGCCGGCTATGTGGCAGCAATGCGACGATGTCGCTCGCCCTGTAAGTGGGCGGGCGTGCCAGGATGTTTTTCAGAATGCGTGCGGTTCGTGACCATTGAGTTGCGCTGAGCGGATGAGGCTCATAATCGCAGCTGCACGTTGGCCAGCGCACAGCGAGCCGGCCAATAAGCCGTTAGCCCTGCCGATGGTCCATGAACGGATCTGGTTCGCGACCCAATTGTCTATGGGCACGTGTCTGTCGTCGAGATAGCGCGTGAGTGCTTCCCACCGTTTGATGCAATAGTCCAGCGCTTTAGTCAAGCTCGAATGCTTACCGCGTACGCGTGACAATTCACTTTGCCATTTTGACAACTTGCAAGCCATCTCTACCTATTCTGTAATGAAAGCATCTTCGTTAACGCGCAACTGGACCACCGAACCGTTTCCCGGTTGGCTGTGGATCGCGAGGCGGGCGTCCATCATTCTCGCCCGTTCGGCCATCCCGAATAGTCCATACGACCCAAGGCGCCGCACCAACATATCGAACCCTTTTCCATTGTCGCTGACGACGAGCTCAATTTTAGATTTTGATGTGGTCAACGTGATTTCTACGTGCGAGGCGGAGGCGTGGCGAGCGATATTCGTCAGCGACTCCTGGGCGATACGAAAAATCCCTGTCGCCGCAGTTTCCTGAAGAGAAGCGGCTTGCTCTTCCGTGCGCGCTGAGAGTTCATCATTTCCTTGGGCGATCTCACGACTTCCAAGTGTGACTGTTTCGGCATAGTGACGGACGCTCTCGACGACCCGCCGCAGACCTATATGCATCTCTCTCATCGCCACAATCAAACTACCTGGCGGTGCACTCAGAACTGAGGGTTCGCTCGATAGATCGCCCTGCGCGATCGTACAAGCGATTTCTCGGGCCGCAGCCGGTTCCGCGCCCAACTCATGCAGCAGGCTGCGAGACAAAGCGACGCCGATCCCCGCAAGCAGGACTGTCGAAACTGCCAGAACGATGACCAGCGTTACCTTAGCTCGTTCATACGTCGTGACAGCTCGTAGCTTCTGCTGCGCGTTTCGCGCCGTCTGGAATTCCGTGAAGCGAGTGATCGTATCTTGAAGCGCCTGCATCGATGGCGCTGCTCGATCGACCAACCACTGTGCCGCTTGATCGTGCTGTCGGTTCTGTGCCAATGTGACGAACTGGTCAAAGTCAGGAACGGTCCGTTTATCATTCGTCTCGAAAATTGCGTCTATCAATGCAGTTGCCTGGTCCGATCCGAGACTGAGCTTGCGCAGTGTCTCTCGGTCGGTCATGAATCTTCGTTTTGCGTCATAGCCACGTCTTGTGAAATCTGAAATAGCGTTCGCATTGCTAATCAGTAGTATGGTCTTTATAGAGTCCATACCAATGAAAACCTGGCGGGAGAGATCTTCAGCCAATGCCAATTTTATGTTTCCGTCGTCGACGATCCGAGAGAGACGAACGTTCGCCTCTCTGAGTTTCTGCAACGACAAGATGCCTTCTGTCACGAATAGAAGCAGTAGGGCGCTAAATGCGATAAGCAGGCGTGTGGAAATGCTAAGCGTCCTTGTTCTCATTCTTTCTTTTCCCCGGAATCCAGGCTGTGATTCTGCGTATCCGAATTTTTTTGAATCGACTAAGACGTGGATGTTCAAGGCGGGTTCGGGCCGTCCCCGATACCCCGCGCTCTTCTTGTCAATGACGAACGAATCGTCCTTGCCCTCGCCGCTTTGGACTGGGCTGCTAGAGGCCGTTGCTGTCCCCGAATTTCTCGTAGTAGAGCCTATGTCCGTCGATCTGTTCGGTCGCCAGCCATCCTTTGATCGCCTCCACCATCGGAGGCGGCCCACACAAGTACATGTCGACCGGATTGGCGTCGAGGAACGCGCGGTCGAAATGCTGCGGAATAAGCCCCGTCTTGCCCAGCCATTCTTTGGAGGGGTTCATCACGACAATCTCGCATTGGAAGTCCGCGATATTGTCTTCATAACGTGCAAGGCGCTCGAGTTCGCACAAATCGCGCGCATTGGTCACGCCGTAGTAGAGACGGATCGGTTGGCCACATCTGCCCTTCTGTGCGAGGTCGTCAAGCATGCCCAAAAACGCAGATAAGCCGGTGCCACCCGCCACCAAAACTAGCGGGCGCTCGATCTGTCGTAGATAAAATGCCCCTAACGGCGCCTCGAACTCGATCGTCTGGCCTGGCTTGCAGCGATCGCGTATGTAATTGCTCATTGCGCCGTCAGGAAGAAGCCGGATCAGAAACTGCAACTGATTACTGTCGTCGGGCCGGTTCGCGAACGAGTAGGACCGCCATACGCTCGATTCGGGTACCTTAAGGCGTGCATATTGTCCGGGGAGGAAATCCAGTCGTCGCGTGTGCGAACTCGCATCGAGATGCAAGATCGCGGTTGTTTCGGAAACCTGCTGCACGCCGGCCACGCGTCCGGACAGGAGGGAGGTACCGCTGGTGTTACACAGGCTTGAATCGAAGTCGAAATAGAAGGACGAATCCGACTGCAAGCGCGTCTGGCAAGAAAGGATCTTGCGTTGCGCGAGGTCGGCCGCGGAAAGCGTCTCCTCATCAACGTAGTCCTGCGTATAGCGGCCCGATTCGCAGCGCCCCTGACAGGTGCCGCATACTCCTTCTCTGCAATCGAGGGGAATGTTCACGCCGTTGCGCAACGCGGCGTCGAGTAGAAGCTCGTCGGCCCGGGCATCGCAGAACACGGTTTTGCCGTCGGCAAAACTAAAAGCAACTTTGTGGTTCATGGATGAAGCACCCCGCTCAAAGATGGTAAAAGTCGAGCACCGCGTTGATGGTGTCGTTGAGCAGGAGCACGTGCTTCTTGGCGATCTTCCAACTCTGATCGTGCTCGCGCAGGTGATAGGTGGCACGCCCGAAGAAATATTCGCCTATGCCCTGACGAGCATAGAACGTCGCCCAGTTCAACTTCACCTCGTAGTCTCCGCCTTCACCCGCGGTGATGCGTACGTTGGTGATCTGGTGCAGCGTTCGCGGCAGCGGCGTTGATGCCGCGGACTTGCCGGTTCGCAAGCGGAAGACGCGGTCCTCTAGACCCGTGCGGTTCGAATAGTAGATGAGCGACATACCCCGCTTGGGGTCGGTCGTAAACTCGTGCTCAGAGTCCCACTGCGGCACGTGAAATTCGCTGTTCTCGTCGAACAGATCGAGATATTCGTCCCAGAGTTGGGCGTCGCAAAGCTCCGCCATGCGATAAAGAAATTGCTCGACTGAATGTTGCAGCGCTTGCATGGTTTAAGCCTCCTCAGTATCGCTGGTTTTTTGCGTGAGTCCTTTCAACAGCAACGCTTGCCATGCACCGTGCTGGTTCACATATAAGCCTTCATGCGAGAGTTCCGTTCCTGTCAGACTCGGCTTGATGCCGAGCAGGCGAGCGTTCTCGGTCTCGCCCTCCACCCATCGATGATGGCCGCGCGAGATATCGCTCCATCGTTCAAGCCGCGCCTGGAAGCCGCGTTGCTGCTCCCGGAACTCGACGAGGTCGTCAGGAGTGCCCATGCCGGACACGTTGAAGAAATCCTCGAACTGGCGAATCCGGTTTTCGCGGTCCTGATCCGATTCGCCCTTCACCCCGATACATTCGCTGATCACTTCTGTCTTGTTCCAGGCCACGGGCCGCACGATGCGGAGCTGCGAGCTGATCTGATCCATAAAAAAGAGGCTCGGATAGATGTTCAGATTGCGCAGCCGATGCATCATCCACTCAGCCTTTTGCTGGCCGTGGGCCCCAATGAGGCGTGGCGTCACGCTCGCATAACCCGGGCGTACATCCGGATTCGGCATGTCGCTGAAGAGCACGCTGTGACCGTTCCTGAATGCGAACCAGCCATCGTCCGTATCGGCATCGCCCGCGCCGAGCTTGCTGTAGTCGAGGGTTGCACTCTGCTGCCCGTCCTTCTTTGCATTCGATTCCTGGCGATGCTGAACCGTGGCGACGTAGTTGTAGTGCACCGCGCTGACGTGGTAGCCATCGAGACCGTTCTCGTTCTGCAGCTTCCAATTTCCGTCATAGGTGTACGTCGACTTGCCGGGCAGCACTTCGAGTTCACCTGTGGGCGATTGCTCGAGCATCATATCGAAGAAGACGCGTGCGTCGCCCAGGTAATCCTCGAGTGTTTCCGTAGCTTCGACGTCGAGGCTCACGAATACGAAGCCCTTGTAGCTCGCTATGCGTGCCTTCTTCAATCCCCGCGTTGCTTTGTCGAAATCCTCACAGTACTCGCCCGGTGCCTTCACTTTGACGAGCCGTCCGTCGCTCTTATAAGAGTCAACAAGTTTGGCACAAAAATGCCGTCGTCAAATTTGAGGTTTCCGCTTCCGCCCTCGTTACTAACGAACGACACGCCGGCGTCGATCAGTCCGCTTAGTGTCACGCTCGATTGCGCGCGACAGTTTTGGGCCGCATATAGACAAAGTACAATCGCCGGCCAATGCAACATCTTCATCATCAAGTCTTCTTGTTAATTTTAAATTTAACTATTTTCGCTGCCGATAAAGCACGTAAGCCAATGGGGGCGTCCGTCGTTCAAGGTCAACGTATCGGTTGGCCAGCCACGGCTGGTTCGAGCGATATTTTGGCTAGGCGGGGCTTGGGAAGACGCACCCCAATGGCGAACCGCCACGACGAGCCGCAAGCAGCGAAGTCATGGCGTGGCTCCAATGTGCAAAACGTTTTTATCGTCGGTTAATGACCAATCCACCACCGAAATGCAATCGTTTCGGTCTCAAACCGCGAACCAAGGCTTGACGACGGCATCTTGCACGGTGATCGCCTTCACGTGTGAATACATATTGAGCGTCTCACGGCAATGTTCGGTGCCGATGCCACTCTCCTTGAAACCGCCAAATGGCGAGCGGCTGCTTAGGTTGAAGTAGTGGTTGATCCAGACGTTGCCGGCTTCCAGGCGGTCGGCGGTTCGCATCGCGTTTGCCAAGTTCGACGTATAAATACCCGACGCCAGCCCGTATCTCACATCATTCGCTTCACCGATCATCGTTTCGTAGTCGCTCCAGCGAATCAGGCTCATCACGGGACCAAAAATCTCTTCCTGTGCAACGCGCATACGGTTCGTAGCTTCGAAGAGCGTCGGTTCAATGAAGTACCCGTGTTCGCAGTCTTGGACCTTAACCCGAGCACCACCGGCAATCAGCTTCGCGCCTTCCGTCTTGCCGATATCGATGTAGTCCAGTACGCGCTGACCTTGGGTTGTAGAGACGAGATTACTGACTCGCGTGCGACTATCCATCGGGTTGCCCACCTTGATACGGCTCGCGGCTGGCTAGCTTGTCGGAAAATGCTCCGTAAATGTCATCGTGGACAAACACTCGTGTGCCGGCAAGCCGCCTATCGGATTTTTAAGTTGGCCGTCGCCAATACGTCGGTAACTGACGTCGCCTTGCGGCTGGGGTTCGCTCACGTCGGCCGGTTTAGCGCGGACTATCGGGCGGCTTTTGGGGAGCCGCCAGCGGCGACGTTGCGTCGCTATCGCCAGCGGTGAGTTCTTGCCCCCTGTTGTCTCCCGACATCGGGGGCAATAGGGGGGCGCTACTGAGTGAAGCGAATTTCGGACAGCGGCGGGCGCCGCTTGATGAATTTCCGTAGCCGAAATTTCCGTCGGCGCGATCGGAGCCCGCCAAAAAAGATCAGTTCCGGCCAGCCATCACACCGCCGTCGACATCCCAAATCGCGCCGGTAACCCAGCTTGCCTTGTCCGAGAGCAGGAAGGTGACCACCTCGGCGACATCCTGCGGCGTGCCCACGCGGCCGATGGGGTGGAAACTATTGAAGCCCTGCAGCGCGTTGTGCACTTCCGCCTTCGGGATGAACCCTTCGTAGATCGGGGTCTGGACTACCGCTGGGGATACCCCGTTGACGCGGATGTGCTTGGGAGCCAGTTCCATCGCAAGGTGCTGAGTCAGCGAATGCAGACCCGCCTTGGCCATGGAATATGCCGACGACGGGGTTGCTGCGATGGCTTGCTTGGCCCACATCGAGCCGATATTGACGATCGCACCGGGGCAGGCCTTGGCGACCAAGTTGGCGGCGACTTTCTGCGTGATAAAGAAAAACGCCTTGTTCAGCTTCATGTACTGATCGTAGTCCGCATCCTGGTGCTCCAGGAACGGCTTGGGAAAGAAGATGCCGGCCGCATTGACGAGCAGGTCGATGTCGGCATGCTGGTCGTCGATCGTCTTGAGCAGCGCGGCCAGCCCGTCGTTGCTGGATAGGTCCGCCGTCAACGCAGTTACCTCGCCCAGTGCGGCCAGTTCCTTGCGCGCCTCTTCGGCCTTATCCGCACGATGCCCGACGATGACCGCGCTGCCGCCCTCGGCGAGGACCATGCGGGCCGTCTCCAGGCCCATTCCACTGGTGCCACCGACGACCAACAACTTCTTGCCCTTGAATTGATTGCTCATTTGAAATCCCTCCGCCCGCAGCTTGGCAGGCTCTAGTTGAATGAATTAGGCCGAGCTCACAGCAGGAAGAAAGGGATCTCGATTGCGCCGGTACGGCAGCGGCAGAGCTACGCAACGTGCGGACGACCGCGACCTATTTTCTCGCTGTGGCAACGACACCATCGAAGCCAGTAACCACAGAAGCAAAACTATGTCCCTGGCGCGCAACGAATGTCGCCGAAGAACAGGCCTTACCATCTTCGACCCAGAGGGGATTCTTCGCTGATTTGCATTTGTAGGCAAATGAGATAAAGTGTTTCGAGTTGACAGAAAAACTTTCCGTCATGGGCGCGACAGCAAGCGATACGCGTGCGCTGCACGCTTCGAACCGCAGCGTCGGCGCCGAAGTGAGGCAAAGCCAGCCATTTGGGAGGCGATGCAGTTGGTGCCTCCAGCCCGCGAGCGCCGCCAGGCATTGGTCCGATGCGGAAACGTCAGTAGATTCGGGCGCTAGGACCGTCCCGGGCCCTCTTACCCTTGAACTCCCACCGAAGTTTATCTTTGCATGAAAGGTCCCGTACATCTTAATGCGCTGCGTGCGTTTGAAGCGAGCGCCCGGCACCAAAGCTTCTCGTCTGCGGCAGCGGAATTGAACGTGACGCCTGCGGCAGTTGGCCAATTGGTTCGCTCGCTTGAAGAGTGGCTCGGTACACCGCTGTTTCATCGAGGTGCGAGCGGCCGTTCCCGCCTCATTCCAACCGACACGGCCGAGCGTGCGTTGCCGGATATTCGCGCAGGGTTTGATCGACTTTCACTCGGATTGGATCGCTTGCGCGAAGGCTCCAGGAACGGTGTGTTGACGGTCACGGTTAGTCCATCGTTTGCGGGGAAGTGGCTGATGCCGCGGATCGAGCGGTTTCACGAAATGTGGCCAGAGACGGACGTTCGGCTCGATACGAACCTCAAGCTGGTCGACTTCACTGCACAAGGCGTTGACATCGGTGTGCGGTACGGTCGGGGATCCTGGCCCGGTCTCGTGTCGGAAAAGTTGATGGACGAACAAATCTGTGCCGTTTGCTCGCCCACATGGCTCGCCAAGAACGCCAAGCTCAAGACGCCTAACGACCTCTCCGGCAAAGCTCTGATACACGATCTGTCCGTAGACGGACACCTGGGATTTGCATCGTGGGACGATTGGCTTCAGCGGGCTGGGGCAGAGAACGTCGATGCCAAGCGTGGCATGCGGATCAACAATTCGGCCGCCGTTCTGCAAGCTGCGGTGGACGGTCACGGCGTAGCGTTGGCGCGGAGCGTCATGGCCCGCGACGATCTGGCCGCCGGCCGGCTGGTCCAATTGTTCCCAAAAGTGAAATGGACGTCTGAACTGGCTTATTACATCGTTTACCGGGGAGAGTGCGCGTCTCTGCCCAAACTTGTTGCGTTTCGCGAATGGTTGATCCAGGAGGCGGGATCGGCGCATTGACCGGTTACCGGCTCCCTCGTAGGGCTGATCAACTGGCGATGCCGCGCCGGCGCGCCGTCGCCGAAGCGATCAGAGCGAGGATCGCTAAAGCAAGGGGAATGAATGACAACGAGAGCACCGTGTTCCAACCATACGAGGTCAGGAGGCCGCCTGACAGGAAGGAGCCGAAGGTCATCGTCCCGAACACGATGAAGTCGTTGAGCGACTGCACTCGGGCCTTTTCGTCCGGTCGATGACATTCAAGTACGAGAGCCGACGCGCCCACGAAGCCGAAGTTCCACCCCACGCCGAGCAGAATCAGTGTCAGCCAGAAATGCGCTACGTTGACGCCGGTCAACCCGACGGCGGCTGAAAGGGCGATGAGCATCAGGCCCGTCAGAACGACCCTTTGCGCCCCGAAGCGTGTGATCAAACGCCCGGTAAAGAAGCTGGGGCCATACATCGCGATGATGTGCCATTGAATGCCAAGGTTGGACGACGTCTGCGGCAGGCCGCACATTTGCATCGCAAGTGGTGCCGCCGTCATGAGAAAGTTCATCAACAGATATGAGACAGTTGCGCAGACAACTGCGGTCAAGAATCTGGGCTGGCGAGCGATGATGCCGATCGGGCGGCCTCCGGCCGCCGCCGTCGAGGGCTTCGGAAGACGTACGCCGAACAGGATGAATGCGGATATGGCGGCCACCGCTGCTTGCGCCAAGAATGTCGCCGCGAAGGTGTGGGGCGCCCATACATTCATGGTATAGGTGACGAGCTGCGGCCCAATCACGCCGGCGAAGACGCCGCCCGCCATGACGAACGATAGCGCACGCGGACGTCGCTCCGACTGGACGCAATC
>NZ_CYGX02000173.1 GCF_900019265.1 Paraburkholderia ribeironis | reverse complement strand
CGCCAACATAAAGCCGCGTGACCGGCCTCTCCCTGACCTCCGGTGTCAGACCGTAGCCCCTACCGCGCGAGCGGTTTAGTCCATCGGGGGATAACGGCCAATCGGCGTCGCTCCACTCCATCGACCAGCATAAGGGTTTTCAGTCCGCCATCCGCTGGAGCGTCTTCACTGATGAAAGTCCACGCAGCAGGCCCGTGCTGCGCCTATGCTGAAGCACAGTGGGCCAGCCCGCCCGGAGTCAGCCATGCGCCAGTCGAATTTCCGGTGGAAGGCAATACTCGCGATGGTCTTCGCTGCCATCGCCGTTTGTTTGGGCGTGCTGGGTTCGCTGGACCACTACGTCGGATCCGGCCCAAGCCCCGGCAACGCCGTGAACATCGCCGGCAACAACAACAACATACAAATCAACCAATCAGAACTAAAACAACGAATAGAACAACTAGACCGAGCTTTGAAAGCAAAAGCAGAAGCAGAACGACAAAAACAACGGGCACAACAGCACACGCCGTCCCCTAAGACCGTGTTCGAGGCAGTGGACGCCGCTTTACGAGCGATACCCACCGGCAACACGGCGTTCAATACCCCACCGCCCGTGAATATCGACGGGCCACCGGCGAAGGTCGAGTTGGTCGTCGGCGTGAAGCAGTTGCCTTCCGAGCTGGCAAAGTCGATCACCGTGCCCGGTGAGGTGCAGACACATCAGGTGCAGATCCCGAACCGGATACGGGCGCTCCTCGCGGCCGACGACCCCGGTGCCTTGACGATCACACCGCTCACGCCCCCGATGCAGGCCGTCAGCGGCGAGGCACCGACCGTCTGGATGTGGTCCATCAAGCCCCTCAAGACAGGTTTGTACCCGCTTCATGTTGTGTTGCAAACCGAGGTCAGGATTGACGGCGAGGTCACACCCCGGCTGATCGACACGTTTGCGGGGGAGATCGAAGTGACGATCACGCCCGGCCAGCGTGCCGAGCATTTCGTCCGCGATTACTGGCAGTGGCTGTGGACCGCGCTGCTCGTTCCCGTAGGCGGCTGGTGGTGGAAGCGGCGGGACAAAAAGGAGGACAACCGGCACGACGATGACGCGGCCTAGTTCGACCTACCGAAAGCAGCTTGCGACAATTCGCACAGGGGCGGGTTCTCACTGGAAAAATGACGCAGGCGTTGCCAAGCGCTAAGGCGGAACGGCCGGTCTCGGCGACGGCCAGCCTTTCGAACGACTCTGCACTCCCGACGATGAACGTCCGGAACTGGCCGGCGGACTAAACCGCTCGCGCGGTAGGGGCTACGGTCTGACACCGGAGGTCAGGGAGAGGCCGGTCACGCGGCTTTATGTTGGCGAATGAGGCAATCCGCCTCGTTCTCCA
>NZ_CYGX02000123.1:418-1590 GCF_900019265.1 Paraburkholderia ribeironis | reverse complement strand
GGCGATGCGAGAACGGCCGTGAAGCGTGCGACTTGAGACGATGAAGGTCCGAATCAGGCGGCCCGGGCGCAGCAGGCGGCGCTGAGTGTCGCGAAACGCGCTTAAACACGCCCGCAGGCGTGCCACCAGCAGGGCGATCTTCTTGATGTTCTGGGCCGCCGCGCCCAGCAGGCACTGCTCGGCCACCTTGCGCACGCCGCGCATCCTCGCGTAGCGATGCCCGTGCAGCTGTTTGGCGTCCGCGAAGCTACGCTCCACCGTTTCCTTGCGGCGTTTGTAGAGCGCCTTGCCCCAGTCGGTCAGGCGCCGCGCATCGACGCGCTCCTTTGCACGTTCCCACACGTGCCGGATCACCACCTTCACGTGATTGGCGCTCGTCGTGCATGTCCCGCGCACCGGGCAGCCACGGCACTGCGATGGATCGGACCTGAACTCCTGATACCCCGCACGGCTGGTCGTGCTGTAGCGCAGCACCTGCCCCTGTGGACAGGTGTACTCTTCGCGATACCGGTCGTACTTATAGTCGCGTTTGTAGAAGAATCCGGGCTTGTGATTCGGTGTGCGGTAGCCCATCACGCCATCGATGCCGCGATCCTCCAGCCCCTGGCAGATGGCCGGCGTGAAGTAGCCCGCATCCAGCCCGACCGCCTGGACATGGAAACCGAAGCGCTTGCGCTGCCGGTCCAGACGCGCCAGATAGGGCTGACTGTCGTGCACCGAGGCGGGTGTCACGTGGGTGTCGGTGATGATCGAATAGCGTGCATCGACCGTGCGGTGATCCAGATAGAAGAAGCCCGTGGGCTTGTCGTCGCGCACCATGTAACCGCTGTCCGGGTCCGTGCGGCTGACCTTCGTCTCCTTGCGCCCATCCGTGCCCGGCGATCCGGGGGCCTGCCCGTCATCGTCTGCGTCGTCCTTGTGCTGCTGCCCCTGCCGCCTGAGTGGCTTCCTGCCGTGCGCGGCGCGGTCCGCATCGACTGCGGCATCCAGCGCGGCCAGATACGCCGAGGGCGCCTGCTCAAGCTGCACCAGATCAAACTTCCTTTTATTGGCGTTGGCCTTCAGGTGGGTGCTGTCGGTGTAAAGCACACGGCCCTCGACCATGCCGCGCCCGATCGCCTGCTCAACGATGGCGTCGAAGATTTCCTGGTAGACCGTCGTGTCCGTGAAGC
>NZ_CYGX02000123.1:0-408 GCF_900019265.1 Paraburkholderia ribeironis | reverse complement strand
GCATGAGCTGGCGCTCGCTACGTACGCCGAACAGATAGCCGATGAACAGCAGTCTGAACATCATCACCGGATCGAGCGCCGGACGCCCGTTATCCGCGCAGTACAGGTGCGCTACCTTCCCGCGGATGAATTCGAAATCCACCGCCGCGTCGATCTTGCGTAACAGGTGGTCCTTCGGCACGAGTTCCTCGAGCGTCACCATCTCGAGTTCGTGCTGGATCGGTGTCGGGTTCTTGAGCATGACGCTCATTAAACGACAAAGCCCGGCGCGTGGCCAGGCTTTGAGGGGGACTTTGTCAGCAGTCTGAAGCCTCGCAATTGCGAGGCTTTTTGCTTTGCGGCAGAGGCAAGACCGCCGGCGCGTTACGCGGGCTGACTTTGCGAATGGCCGTGCTGGGCTTGCGGACG
>NZ_CYGX02000131.1 GCF_900019265.1 Paraburkholderia ribeironis | reverse complement strand
AAAAACCTGCAACCAGTAGGATGAATTTTTCCAGCGAGATATTCCGGCCGCAGGGCACAACGGCTACCGCGCTCCCCTGATACTCTGGCGCCTTCCTGAGCAACGTCGCCAGCGCGACGCCTGCGCCCCCTCCACCATCCATCCGTCGGTCTGGGCGATCCGTTTCATCGCTGCCCGGACTTCTTCTTCGGTGACGAGTGCGGTGTCCGTGATGACCTGCTGGCTCATACCGAAGGTGATCGTGTCCGGATCGATCCCTCCCGCGGTGCCATCGGAAATGGTGTCGAGTTCCTCGGACTCGACGATCCTCCCGGCTTTCAGGCAACGGTAGAGGGCGGTCGAGTTGGCAGACCAGCAACCGGTCACTGCCGTCGAGGGACGCAGTTTCCGCAGCACGGTTCCGACGCCTGAAATCAGCCCCCGCCGCCCACCGCGACGAAGACGGCCGACAGGTCGAGGCCATGTTCGCGGGCCTGCCCGTCCAGCTCCATGCCAACGGCCCCCTGCCCGGCAATCACGTCGATGTCGTTGTAAGGCGACACGAACGTCATGCCCTTCAACTGCGCCTGGCGGGCTGCTTCAAGTTCAACGGCGAGGGACGTATCGTCAATCGTCACGACGGTCGCCCCCAGCGCGCGAATCGCAACGAGCTTGACTGGCGATGCCGCGGAGACGGTAACGGGCACGTCGCCACGACGTCGAGCAGACGCGCCTTGTTCCATGCGCCGCGAAACTGGAACGAGCCTGTGTGCTGCAGATGCTCGCATTTCAGATAGACTTCGCAGCCGGCGAGCTTCGACAGGGCCGGGACTGTACGAAAGGGGCGTGAGCGCAACCTGCGGGCGAATCGCCCAGTGCGCGTCCGTAATTCTGGCAAACAGATCGTCTGACATCGATATTTTCTTGTTGAAAGGCAATGGGCACGTATATGCGCTGCCGAGGTGAGCCGTGAATCGCCTCCATTGAAAGCGGCAGTCAGGCGGCGACATCAGAAACTTGAGTGGACCGTCCGGCAGCGTTGCAGGCCTTCCCGGTACGTCAAAACGTCTCAATCATCGGCTGCGCCCGGGTTGACTCAATGAGTAATCGGAAGCACGAGTGCGCAACCGGCACCTATGCGACAACGACGCGGTTACGCCCCAGATGTTTCGCACGGTAGAGCCGCTCGTCGGCCGCACGCAGGATCGTGTCGATGGTGTCGCCGTCGCGACCAAACTGCGAGGCACCGACGCTGACAGTCACTTCGCCGCACCGCCCACTGCCGGCCCCGAAAACACTGCTGGCGATCATCGAGCGGATACGTTCGCCTGTCGCGAGCGCCGCGTCCAGACCCGCCCGCGGCAGCAGCACCATGAATTCCTCACCGCCCACCCGTGCGACACCGTCGTAGGGGCGGATTGCCTCAATGCATTTCTGCACGAATTCGCGCAGCACCGTGTCGCCTGCCTGATGTCCGTACGCATCGTTGATCGCCTTGAAGTGATCGAGGTCGAGCGCGAGCAGCGAAAACGGCGCACCGCCTCGCCGTGCGCGTTCGATCTCGGCTTCGACACGTTCGATGAATTGCCGCCGGTTGGCCGCGCCGGTGAGCGGATCGGTGGCAGCCAGGTGCTCGAGCCTGTCATTGGTCCGTTGCAGTTCCTGCAGCGCACTTTCGGCGCGGTTCATGGCCTCGGCAAGCCGCGCCATCAGTTCTTCCTGGCTGTAGATCGTCGCAAACGAGCGCGTCGTGTGAAATGCCTGCACCACGCCATAGCTGAGCAGAAAGAATCCCCCGGCGAAAATCGCGTGTGCAAGCCACCACATGTGGTTCCACGGCCGCCCCAGAATGAAGGCGAGCGACGACAGCGCAAACGACGTCACCGAGATGCCGAACATGACCATCAGGGGTGTGCGGATGCGTCGCAGCAGCAGTACCAGGACGTTCAGCGCGGAAAGGATCATGGCGCCCCCTTCCATCGACAGGCGGACCGCCAGTGTCCCGGCGACGGGGCTGTAGGCGATCCCGGCGACCGCCAGGTCAACGAGAACGAACAGCGCGATCCATTTGAGCCAGCCGCGCCAGTCGGTGCGCCTCTCGATCGAATCGGCCGGCTGGCTGTACGAGAGCAGCCCGACCAGCAGCAGGGCCGACATCACGAGGCGCGATGCCGGGCCATAGAGCAGGAACAGCCAGATATTGTGGTGCGCCATGCTGGTGAAGGCGCCGTGCAGGGCATAAATGAGGACGAAGCCGAGAAAACCCAGCGTCAGCCAGCGTAACAACGGCTCGCCGGAAGACCGGTAGCACTGCCAGGTGACGTAGGCGACGAACAGCCCTTCAAGCGTTGCGGCCGCAATCGCGATCTCGTGGAACAGGTGGTTCTCGAACCTGAGCGTGAGATCCTGGAAGAAAAACAGGTAAGCGATCAGGCAGGCGGGCATCAGCGCAAAGCCAGCCAGCACGAATCGGGCATAGAGCTTCGTGATCAGCGTTACCGCCGCCGGTGAATCACGCATCTCAATCGTGGCGCTCATGCCCGCTCCCCGCTGATATTTACCGTAGTTTCGCAGGCACCACCGGCTTGCCTGCCGCCATTTTCAGCGAATCAGAGAGGTCTGGTTTGCGCCGCACAGCACCATCAGAACCAAAGCCCGACCTCACATGCCGATCGCCATCAGATACTGCAGAAGTACATTGCATTCCCTTGGACCAAATACCGTCCGATGATGGACCACTTCTCCCGGGTCCGACGTTCGGCACGCTGTGTTGTCAAACGCTCGCTGTCCGACGCATGCAGGAGGTCCATTCAGAAACGAGCGCCCGGCGCACCCTGTCCGTGGATGTGAACAGAACCATGACTATCCTGGACGGATTGCCCTCAGGTCTGCACAAACAGATCCGCGCCGGCCTGGATGGACTGCCAGAAGTCGTCTTCTTTCTCTGGCGTGCTCGACAGGTTCCAGAGCGTGTACATGCAGACCTGGTTCCCGTTGCCAAGCAGCAGGCCGCTCCAGCCCGTCACCGAGGCGTACGCGGTATCCCAGTTCACCGTGAATGCGATCGCGTCTCCGGCTAACGTGCCGGAGAGTGGTCCTGTAGCATACTGCCCGTCGCTGCTCACGGCGCTCTCGTAGCTGCCACTGAAATTCTCGCCGTCAAACTGAACGATCGTCATGATCGAGCCCAGTTCATTCTCCCACTTGCCAACCAGTTCGGGCGATGTGGCCTTCGCATCCCGCGCGACGCTTGAAAGCGGACGAAGTGTCTTTCTGTCAATCAACATGTCTTTCCCCTTCTAGCCAGTCACAATTCACGACAGAACACTCGTCACGCATTCCAGACATCAACCCTCTACGCGCAGCAGAACGCACAATTTCGCGCCCGGCAAGGCAACGCCCTTGACAGGCGTATCGCACACGTGCGCATGAATGCATACTGAAACTCTGGCGCTACCTAAAAATCCCGGGATGTCGGCTTTCCCGCCGGCTATTTAAACTGAACCGCATCTCGAATGCCCGCTCGCCACGATACTGGCCACCCGCAAACAGTCGGAGGCGGCTTACTGTGCCAGTTGCATCGACGTCACCGGCATCGAAATACATTTTGGATTCTTAGAGTCTGGATTTGCATTGCCGGGCGTCTGATCGTGTGAAAGCCAGATGTCCGTAACCCGGGTCGCTCGTTGAGCCCTGCCCTCTTCCTGCCCAAACTGCACACGGCACTCCGGTGAAGGCAACCGGCCGTGGCAAATGTGCTCACCGCTTCACGACCGGGCTCTCCCTGACTGGTGCCACTCTCGTCCACGGTCCGGCCAATGCCGCACGGTCCTGCCGCGTGCCCACGTCCCGTACACGTTAATTCCTCATACAAGTCGTGACCGCATCATAGGAGCCAATAGACGGGGAGTCAACCACTATATGGGACGATTCGGCATGCGAAATGTATTTACAGAAAGTAAAGAGAATCGATGATCGATGGGTTTGCGTCGCCAGACTGGCGAGGCATGCCTTGCGTACAAGCGCGTGACGCCTCTCAAGGGTTATCCATTCGCGTCGCGCAGAGACGCGCCCCGAAAGCACAACCTGTCAGAGTGGATAGGTGAAGACCGGGCCACTCAGATTTACCTCGCGCGAAGTGGCTCACTATTGGGGGTTGGGGCGCCGAACCCCACGCCCAAAGTTGCACGTATTGGCGAACAAGCCCGGTCGTTCACGACGGACATCATTCGAGACAGCCACGGTGGAGAGGGTGACGGAACCGCAGAGTCGCGCTCTCGCCCGGCAACCGCGTCATATCTTTTCCCAGCCCCGCAACTCACGATACATCGGCACCTCACAAAGCGCCTCTTCCATCGCCGGGTCTGACAGACCAAACCAAATGGTATGGACGCCTCCCCCACGCGGCGGCTGAGCAATGAAGGCCGTTATCAAATCTTCGACTTTTTAAAAACCGGCTTCATGATATTCGCGAAGCGCAACGGCCTGGCCATGAAAGGCGGATGATGAAGGGTTCATCGAGGACAACCGGGAGATGGCGATGATTTCCAGTAAGACCGTGGTTGGTGTTGACATCGCTAAGCGCGTCTTTGTGCGACCTGCAAGTCGCATGAGTTTCTGTTTCACAGGAGCAGGTATGACCTGACGAAACCGGTTGTTCCATCAACCGTTCGCTACCCGGACATGCGGAGCCGGTAACAGCTCGGTATGAAGCTTCGGGGACAACGTAGCCGCCGGTTATCCGGTACGCCGAGCCGCGAGGCAGAGCGGAATCTGCCAACACAAAGGCGGAGAGGAGCAAGGGATGAGTGGGTACGACCAACATATGTGAACTTCAGTTTAACGTCGTGATCTTTGACAAGCCAAATGTGCTGAAAGGCTTGAACCAAAACGGTACGCGGTGAGGAATGGTCTCCGAAGACTGGACCATCATGGACAGAACCACCGCCGGCGAAGCAGAAGGGTCCGCCCCGCTCGGAAATTCATGCGGAACAGGGTAAGCCCATAGTACCGCCGGCAACGGCAGGCGAACCGTAAGGAACGCTGTTGGTACTGTGGGTAAAGGAATGCGGAGAAAGCGAATGCCCGGCTGTAATGGACGGGATACGGGCTGAGACATCGTCCGACGCGAAAGCGGGCAGACTTCCGCGCGGTCATTCATGGCGAGAGAACTTTGACCAATCGTTATACGAGGGAAGGCAGATGACGGCGACCGGCGCGAAAGCGACCGGCGCCGGTGCGCCCTCGCGCTCTGCCCAAATGTGGGATCAGGTGAACTGGTCACACATTGAGGCAGATGTGAAACGACTTCAGGTGCGTATCGCCAAAGCAACCCGGGAAGGCCGATGGGGCAAGGTGAAAGCACTGCAACGTCTGCTGACCCGCTCGCATAGCGGCAAAATGTTGGCCGTGAAGCGGGTGACGGAGAATCGCGGTAAGAGAACGCCAGGGGTGGACGGCAAGATATGGTCATCTCCGGCGGCCAGACGGAACGGAATGATGTCGCTTCGGCATCACGGCTATCATGTGATGCCGCTGAGACGCGTTTACATTCCCAAGAGTAACGGCAAGAGGCGTCCGCTGGGAATCCCGACGGTGATTTCATAATGCACCTCTGCCAGTTGAGTGTTGGAATGTTACTGCTGGAGATGCCCTGAAGTGTGTATCCAA
>NZ_CYGX02000065.1 GCF_900019265.1 Paraburkholderia ribeironis | reverse complement strand
CCGCTTCCGCAAAGCCGATCTGCCGCTTCATCCTCGTGGGTACGTTCCGTGAGCTGTCTTCTATAACGTCCTCGGCTGCGTCAGCGATGACCGCCGAGATTCATTAATCAGCGTTTCCCTAGTGCACGCCATTAATGCGTATAAATCTCCCATCACGCGGGCCGCGTTGAAATTAACCATGCTTACCGGTTTGCGGCCCGGGGTGGTCGCGGCCGCCCCTTGGCAAGAGATCGATCTTGATACGGCCGAGTGGCATATTGCCGCTTGCCGGATGAAGATGAATCACGACCATATCGTGCCGCTTCCCCGGCAAGTGGTTGCGTTGCTCAACGAGCTTCAGGCGCTCACTGGCCGCGGCGACTATGTGTTTCCGTCGCCCGCGAAGCAGAAAACACCACATGTTCACCGGGACGCGCTAAGCAAAGCCCTGCGTGAAAAGGGCTTCAGAGGAAAGCATGCAACGCATGGATTTCGCGGCATGCTTCGCACTGTCGGCCGGGAACGGCTCGGCATCGATATCGATGTTCTGGAAGCGCAGCTAGCACATGCAAAACGAGGAGAGGTGCAGCAGGCCTATGATAGAACGACGTTCGACGACGACCGTTGCCGAGTCATGCAGGAGTGGGCCGACTACATCGACCGACTCTGCGATGTAAAGGCATAGTTCGCTGAAAGTGGCGACTTCATCGTCGCCGCCCGGAGTACTCCATCTTTTCTCGTCTCAGCAACTCATAGGTCGCTCCCATTCGCTATCCCCACTCGATTAGCAACCACCTGCCGCAAACCCAACGCTGGGTCGGACTCGGATCGCATGGCGCCCGCCGATACCGTCAGCTATACCGGCATTCCCGCCCGGCACTTAACGGCCTTAGGTGGGCCGCATCGGAAAATCGGCGCCGTCTGCTTAAGAAAAATCGTCTAAGCGATGCATCTCGAGATGACTTCGGAGGTTGATACCGTCTGCGATACCGTCAGGTCACAGTTGCCTAACTGAGCCGGCCGGCGGCTGGTCGGCCATTGCGGACCCTCAGCTACCGATCCTCATCGGGCGGCTGCACGCTGCCAACCGGCCGTTCGCCCGAGCCGGATCCGGAGCGGTGACTCTCACATCCACGAACGCGTACTCACGACGCACTCCGGACGATGGATCCCCACGATCTCAACGGCAGCTTCCAGAAGTTGTCTGGTCGTTGAAATGCAAACGGTTGCGTTGGTTCGCCAGGTCGAGTTTCAACTCGTTCTGTTTCACGTCCTCATTGTGCCGGGTTCGACAAACGCGGCGCCAATCTCGCCGCGCTCGAAGAAACCAATGCCGATCGTAAAACGCCCATCAAGGTCCACCAGTCGAAATATCTCAACAACCCGGTCGAGCAGGACCATCGGGCGATCAAGCGACAAACGCTGCCCATGCTAGGGTTCAAAAGTTTCCGCGGTGCCCGGATCCTTCTGACCGGCATCGAACTGATGCACATGATCGTGAAAGGGCAGACGAAGTGTGCTCGCGGAACCCATCCGTCCGCCGCAGATCAATTCTACGACCTCGTAACTTAAGTTGTACTTCGCGTATCGACCGCGCTCGCCTCTCGTTGCTTACCGCGACAAAGCCTCCGTGCTGGGAATCGTCAGAGCCAAATCCGGGCGCACCTATGCCACAAATTCCTGCAGAATTCAGCGGTGTATTCGGCGGGGTTTGCATGAGCCCCTTGGCGCCGGGAACGCTCATGGCGGGGCGGTCGCAATTGGATTCGAACTGTTCAATTTTTTGCTCACTCCCGCCTGCCATCCAGTCCTGAGCAACGGACGAAGCGCGATGACAGAGCTTCGCGCCCTTGTATCGCGAAACTCCGTCAGAAGCCTGCTCACACCCAGACTTCCGACCGCATCCTCCTACATTCGAATAACATCCATCACCGTCTTCTTCTTGTCCTTGAACCGGTAGATCGTGATTGCCGCATCTTTGAGGTCACCGTGTGGATCGAACGCGATCTTCCCGATCACACCTTCATACTGCGTTGCCGGCATCGCGGCGAGCACCTTCGCGCGATCGGTCGAGTTCGCCCTCTTCATCGCGTCGTAGATCACGTAAACGGCGTCATACGCGAATGGCGCATACGCATCGATCGGCACCTTGTAGCGCGAGGTATAGCGCTGGTCGAACTCCTGCCCCTTCGGCATCTTCGACAACGCAAGGCCCGCCTCGGAACATACGACGTTGCCGATCGCGTCCCCTGCCAGGCTGATCATTTTGTCGGTGCATGCTCCATCACCGCCCAACACGCTCGCCGTGATGCCCAGATTTGCGGCCTGCTTCGCCAGCGGCCCAGCCGTCGCATCCGAGCCGCCATACATGATCACGTCGGGCCGCAAACCCTTGATCTTCGTGAGAATGGCGCGGAAGTCAGTCGCCTTGTCGTTGGTTGCCTCACGCGTGACGATCGTCCCGCCGTCCGCCTTCGCAGCCTTGATGAATTCGTCGGCGAGGCCCTGCCCGTATGCGGTCGAATCGTCGATCACAGCAATACGTTTCGCGTGCAGCGAGCCGAGCGCGTAACGAGCAAGCGCTGGCCCCTGCAAGGCATCGGTTGCGACTACGCGAAACGTCGTCTTGTACCCTTGCTGCGTATATGCCGGGTTCGTCGAGCCCTGTGAAATCTGCACGACCTGTGCTTCGCTATAAATGCGCGACGCTGGAATCGACACACCCGAATTGATGTCGCCGACCACGGCCACCACGCCGTCGTCGACCAGTTTCTGGGCGACCTGCGTGCCCGTGCGCGGATCGGCCGCATCATCCTGTGAATCCAGTTTGAACTGCACGGGCCTGCCGCCAATCACGGGATGCTGCAGATTGATTTCGTCGATGGCGAGGCGCGCCGCATTCTCGCTGTCCTTGCCCATGTTTGCGAGCTGACCGGTAAGCGGCGCAGCGTGGCCGATCAGCACGACGGCGGGCGTTGCATCGGCCGCATGCGCCGAAGCGTAAATGGCGGCCAGCGCAATCACGCCGGCGAAGGAACGATAAGTAGATTTCAAGGCTGCCTCGCTTCAAGAGTGGATGTATCGAATGGCGCTGTGCCGGATGCGATGCGCCTGGAAACCAGTATTCAGTCGCCGTAATTGCACGTCCAACGACAAATTCTTTTCGGCGCCGATAAACAAACCCTATGCCGTCGCGACGTGTGTGCTCGCATGCAGCAAGGCCTCGACGCTACGTCCTGTCGCCTGGCCTGCAATCTCATGCAGCTCGGGAAAGGCGAAGTGTTCGACAGAAGCACCCGCACGCCTTAGCATTCCGATGACACGATTAAACGCAGTGCTCACGGTTTCGTCCAGTTCGTCCGCGACATAGTCGGAAGTGACGCCGAAGCGCAGTCCGGTCAGCGGGCGTGGTGCGGTATCGAGCGTCTGTGCCGAGATCACACCATCGATGAGCGCGCAACAATCCACGCTGCGAGCGATCGGACCGATCGAATCGAACGACCTGGATAGCGGCACGACCCCATCGAGCGGCACACGGCGTGCCGTCGGCTTGAAACCGACGAGACCGCAGAATGCAGCGGGAATCCGCACGGAGCCGCCCGTATCGGTGCCCAGAGCGGCTGCGACGTGCCCGAGTGCGACGGATGTCGCCGCGCCGGAACTCGATCCGCCGGCAAGACGGCTTGCATCGTACGGATTGACGGGCGTACCGTAGTGAGGATTGAGTCCGAGTCCGGAGAACGCAAACTCGCTCATGTTCGTTCGGCCAACGAACACCGCGCCCGCCTCCCGCAAGCGTGCGACTGCAGCGGCGTCCCGCACGGCAGGTGCTGCGCCGCGCAAGATCCGCGAACCGGCAGCCGTCACCTGGCCTTTCACATCGAAGAGATCTTTCACGGAAATGGGCGCGCCCGCCAACGCCGAAGGCACATAGCCGCGGTCGCGGAACGCGTCGCTGCTGGACGCAGCTTCGCGCGCCGCCTCGCGATCGACGTGTGTGTAAGTCACGCCACCGCGCTCCTGGTCGGCATCGATGGCAGCGAGACTGTTGTCGAGCAACTCGAGTGCCGAGGTGGTGCGCAGTGCAAACGCGCTGGCCGTTTGACGCAGGGTCCTCATCGCGATCACTCCGTATGCGTGAGTGCATCGACCGAGTAGCGATGCCTTAGACTGCGGCCGAGTACGGGGTCGTGCAGTTCCAGCTCATACACGCCAGCCGACGTCAATGGTCCAATCACCGGCTGCGTGCCGCAGAACAGCACGGTCTCTGCAATCATCGACATCGCGCCGAACGCGCGCCTGATCAGATGCTCCGGATGCATTAGCCGCGCGAGCGTGCCCTCCTGATAACGGACCCGTTCGCCCGACGAATCGATGCGCCAACTGCGCGCAATCAGTGCATCCCAATGCGCTGCGACGTCCGAATAACGCCAGAGCGTGCGGCCGAGTGGCTTCGCGCACATCTGTTTCGAAACGGCGACGTCGTAGCTTTCGACCCTGCGATCCGTATGATCCGAACCGATGCCGACCAGCAGCCCGTCTGCCTCGGTCTGAATGAGCACGACTTCGACCTCACCTGACGAATGCGCGCCTAGGACATCGATGCGTGCTAAAGTCGTCAGCAGATCGGGCGAGACTTCGTAGAAGCACGGCACGGCCGACGGCCTGCGTACGCCAATTGCTTCAAGTTCGCGAATATGATGCTCGACCTCGGCACTGTCCCTGCCCGCCCAACCCGCGATCACGAGCCGCTTCACCCTCACGTGGACGGGTGTTCCGGATTCGATTTCACATGCCACTGTTTTCATCGCAACGTTCCTTCCTTCAATCGTCGTCTCACCGATCCCGGCTGTATCGTTTCATCGGCGCTCGCTGCAAAGTTTTGGCGTGCGGCGCACCCGTGTCCAACAAATTAAAGTTGTCGCGAGGCGAAATATTTTCTTGTCCCGTCACGTGAGGCGTGGCGATACACTGGGGCATTCCAGCTTGCCCTTTCAGGGGCGCGAATGAACCTGCGATTTCTCGAGACCTTTGTCTGGCTCGCCCGGCTGCGCAGCTTTCGTCTGACGGCCGAGCGGATGAATGCCACGCAGGCGGCGATTTCCAGCCGCATTTCCGCGCTCGAGCAGGAACTCGGCGTGCGACTCTTCGAGCGCGGCTCAAAGGAAGCAACGCTCACGCAGGACGGCACGAAGACGCTGCCATTCGCCGAACAGATGCTGAAGTTGAATCAGGCGATGATCGCGAGCGTCGGCGACCGCTCGAAGGTATCAGGGTTGTTACGACTAGGCGCCATCGAATCGATCGTTCACACGTGGCTGCCGGATCTGCTCAAGCACATCCGCGAAACGTATCCGAATCTCGTGATCGAACTGACCAGCGACACATCGTCCAATCTGTCGACCCAACTGCTCAATGGCCATATCGACGTTTCGTTTCAGACGACGAGCGTCGCAGGCTCCGGCATGATGAATGTTCCGCTAGGCGGCCTGCCAATGCGCTGGATGGCCAGTCCGGCGCTCAACCTGTCGGCCCAGGCGTTGACGGAGGCGGAACTGGCCACTTATCCCGTGATCAGTTTCGCGCGCCACTCGCCGCCGCATGAGTTTCTGACCGGCCTGTTCGCCGCGAGTGGCGACGTGCAGGTGCAGATCAACTGCCTGTCGTCGGTGGCTGCGATCATCCGGCTCGTCGTCGACGGCTTCGGTATTGCCGTGCTGCCGCCCGCGTTCGTGATGGGCGAACTCGAAGCGGGGAAGTTGCAGCTGCTGCAAGTCACGCATCGCGTGCCTGCATTGCCACTCGTTGCCGCGTACCGGCGCACGCCCGACAGCCTGCTCTCCGAATCCATCACGCGGCTCGCGCTGAACGTCGTGCTCGACTTCTGCCTGAAGCACGGACCCGAATTTGCGCTATTCCCGCCCACGGACGACTCTGTCTCGCACACATGAACATCTGCACATCAAAACGGGTATCCCCTCATGCTCACTGCCCTTTCCATTCCAGTCGAACCGCTCCGTGCGACACGTTGCGAACCCTATGGCTGGATGCTTGGCAAGCCGGTGCGTGCCGACGGCGATGCACCTGCATTTATCAGCCCGGCGTCGGACTTCTGGCGCGAACATCTGTTCAATACCGGCGCGCCGGGTGAAACAGAAATTCTGTGGGTGACGTACCGTAATCGTGACGAGAGCGTTGCGTCACTTGAGGTTCATCATTTGACGCAACAGGCTATCGTGCCGCTGACGGCGCCGGTCGTCCATATCGTCGCGACTTCGACGAAAGACGGCGAGCCGGACATGGACACGATGCGAGCCTTCACGATTCCCGTCGGGATGGGCCTTTGCATGCGGCCGAACATCTGGCATGCGACACGGGTTCGTGAACGCGAGGCGACTTGCCTGATGCTGACGCGACCTTCGACGACCTACGATCTCGTCGTTCATCTGAAAACCGGTGCGCCCGCTTGTGAAAGCGCGATTCGGACTATCGAAACGCGCCGGATCGAAAGTGTGTACTAGTGCACCCATGCAGTGGCCTGATGATCAGGTCACTCTCGAACGAATATTCTCTCTGGTACGGCTTGATCCAAATCGGTCTCAGCGAGCACCTGCAGGAATGCTTCAAAGCTCTTCGTAGAAATCGATCGCCTGTTACCTTTCGATGTCTGAACGCTCTCGTCTGGAATGCCCTTGATTTTCACGCATTTTCCCGGTTGAGCGCTCCGTTGACACCTCCAGGAAGCCGAGCGGTTCAAGGGTCTGCAACTGGCTGAGAGCACCAGTTACGTTAACTTACTACAGAGGTGACGTTGGAGTCTTCAATGTCAGGTTTCCGGCGAGGTGGACGAATGCGTACTGCCGGCCAATACCTGACGGGCGACCTACGCAAACAATTCGGCCATTGCAGACGCTCAGCTACCGACCCTCATCGGGCTGCTCCACGTTGCTAACCGGTCGTTTGCCCGACCCGGCTTTCGAGCGGCGACTCTCAGATAGGCGAACGCATACTTACGACCCGTTGCCGTCTTTCAAGTTGTAGCCGCGTAAGGCTGCTTCGCGCTCGCAGCGGTCACTGGGTTCAACGGATGGTCAGGCGTTGCGGTCATTCGCCTGGGGCTTGGTCGCCCACCAGATCAGCGCGATCATGAGCAAACACATGACCAAGCCGACGGCGGCGATCGGGGGGGCTAAGTCCCCTGGGTGGAGCACGCGATCGACCGTCGTCAGCAATGTAACGACCAACAGCGTAATCGCACTCAGCGTGCGACTGCGCGAAGCCGTGACACAAGAAAGCTGCTGCCGCAGCCCAGAGGCTAACTGGCACATCGCCCTCGTCAACCGCTAGTGAAAATTCTTGAGAAAATCATCCATGAGTTCCTTCGCTTTGGCCTTGGCATCCAGAAGCTTGAGCATGTGGTGGGAGCGCTCATTGGCAAGGTAGGGCGCTGAGGAAAACCATCCGCCATCGACCACGATGTCGGTGCCAGTGATGTAGGAAGACTCGTCGCTCGCGAGAAACAGCGCTGCAAAGGCGATATCTTCGGCCTTGCCGCTCCTGCGCAGCAATACCGTGTTGTTCATCACTTTCGACTGCATCTTTTTCAACAACAGATTCGAAGTCACGGGCGCCGTAAGGTCGGTCTCGATGAACCCCGGTTGGATAACGTTGCAGCGAATGCCCCAGTCGGCGTACACGTAAGCTGCAGACCTCGAGAGTCCCTCAAGCGCCCATTTCGACCACGAATAGCCGGAGCTGAAGTTCCCCGTGATGCCCGCGACGGATCCGATGTTGACAATCGAGCCACCTCCGGATTCCCTGATAAGAGGAGCGCAGGTCTGGATGCCCCTCAGCGTGCCGGTGACGTTGATCTCGAAGAGCTTGTTCCATTCCTCGATGTCGACCTTGGGGAACCGCACGAGCGCATTGCTGCCGACGATGTTCATAAGCACGTGCGGGCCGCCTGCCTGCTCCTTGATGTGCGCGACGGCGGCATCCCACTGCGCCTGGTTCACCACATCCAGCGCGAGGAAGTGGGCCTTCCCTCCGGCTGCGTTGATCTCGACGACCAAGGCATCTCCGCGCTCCTCGCTGCGCCCGGCGATGAATACGGTCGCGCCTTCTTTGGCAAAAAGCCGGGCGGAGGCACGCCCCATGCCGCCGTAGCCGCCGGTGATCAACGCCACTTTGTTTTCTAGCCTCATATGCAAGCTCCATCTCGTTGCGGATCAGCGAGAGTAACCGGATGCCGGCCATGTTCAAGTAGGGGCCCAGTCAATACCAGTCGCTTGCCCGCTCGACACGGAGCACGGAGCAACTGCTGGGCGCTCAGCCCTCGCCTACGCGTGAACCTGCCGGTTCGGCCTCGGATTGAGCGCCGCAGGCGGCTAGTTCATAGATCAGCGTGTCCCTAGTCTGGAGCAATTCAAGGAATGGGCGATGGGCGCCCCAGCGCACGTTGCCTTGCACACGAAGATGGTCAGCGCAATGAAGGCCGCGGTCATGGCCTCCGCAAAAGCCGGTCCGCCTCCTCCCCCGAGCTATTCCTTTCATGCGACCGATGACCCCGACGCAGATATCCCGGCCATCCGCGCAGAGCTGAGGGTGATGTATCAGGAGATCGAGAAGATGGCTTGGGCGAATATGCCGCTTGGCAGCATTCAAGTGATGATGCTCGGGGACCGCAAATGAGACGGACCGTTGGTGGCGGCTACTGGCCGCATTGCGGTCGTCGGTCCGCACAAGCTGATGGACCGTTCGTGGTCGACGGACTAAACCGCTCGCGCGGTAGGGGCTACGGTCTGACACCGGAGGTCAGGGAGAGGCCGGTCACGCGGCTTTATGTTGGC